>CALVWQ010000055.1 GCA_944367535.1 uncultured Clostridia bacterium | reverse complement strand
CAAGATATTTGGTGGGTAGGGGACTACAGCGACAAGAACGGAGATACCAACGGCGGTTATGTGGCCATTCACATGCTTAACGGCCTTTCGACCGGCGGTTTCCAGCTTCAAAGCAGCAATCGCGAAAAGGGCAATTTTGAATTTGAATTCACTGGCCATTATAGCATCGATGCGCAAGATACTGTTCCGTTCGAAGTGTATATTAAATCGGGCACCGCAGAGCCGGAGGCGCGAAAATGAAGCTATCAGATATTAAAGGCGAGCGCACTTTAGACGTTATCGCGGAAATTATCGAACCGATTTCCAACATCGCGCAAGATAAGCAAGCGGCAGCACTTTTTAAGCGCGAAAAAGCGCCTAAAGGCATGGATGCAAGAAGTTTTGCGATTGAAAAGCTGAAGAATGCCGCGATTTCGCTAATTAAAACGCATAAGAATGATATTATTTCCATTCTTGCAGCGATTCAAGGTGTAAGCGTTGAAGAATACACTGATACGCTGAACATCGCTAAGCTTATGCACGATTTTGTTGATATTGCCAACGATTCAGAATTTATTGGCCTTTTTATCTCGGCGCAGAGCGGAACTTCCTCTGGCTCTGCGCCGGTGAATTCAGGGGCCGAAGCGTAAAGGCATTTGTTCGATACGCAATTGCAAAGTTTGAAGAACATCAGAAAAAACTAGCATACAAAGTATACGTTTCAGACACGCTTAGATTGATTAGCGAAAATACCGCAAAGTTTAGCGGCGGAAGCTACATGAAGCAAAGATGGTTTGATTTTGTGCAAAACAAGCCCAAAGACACGCGAAGCGGAAATGAAATCGCCGCAGAAGTGATTAAAAAAGCCGGATTGGAGGTGAGGCGCAATGGAACTATTTGATTTGATGGTTAAAATATCCGTAGATACTGACGATTTTGATGACGCAGTAAAAGATGCACGTAAAAGCGCGGATAAGCTTGGCGACGAATTGGGTGACGATTTGCCAAAGGCCACAAAAGACGCTTCCAAAGGGCTGAAGGATGCAGCGGAAGCCACAGAAAAGATGTCCGACGGCTTCACCGTAGCCAATGGCGTTCTAAGCGACCTTATCTCCACCGGCATCAAAAGCGCAATTAGCGCGGTTGGAAATCTTGCGTCCAGCATTTGGAATCTTGACGAAAGCACCGAAGAATACCGTAAAGCGCAAGGCAGATTAAACACTGCGTTTGAAACCGCAGGTTATAGCGCGGAGACCGCGCAAGAGGCGTACAATGCATTCTACGGCATTCTTGGGGACACCGACACGGCAACAGAGGCCTCGCAGCTGCTGGCACAGCTAGCAGATAGCGCGGAAGATGTATCCGTTTGGACGAACATCGCCGCAGGCGTTAGCGGCACTTTTGGCGACAGCCTGCCAATCGAAGGGCTGATTGAAGCCGCGAACGAAACCGCCAATGTGGGCACTGTTACCGGCGTTCTTGCTGATGCCTTAAATTGGGTAGGTATCAGCGAAGACGAATTTAATGAAAAGCTGGCAGAATGCAGCACTGAATCGCAGCGCAACCAGCTTATAATGGGAACGCTCGCGGCGCAGTACGATGAAGCTAGCGATGCTTTTTACAGAAACAATGCCGCGCTTGTTGAATCCAGAAACGCGCAGGCCCAGATGGACGCCGTGTTGGCGCAGCTGGGCCTGACTGTTTCAACCGTCAAAAACAATCTGATATCTGAATTTTTGCCCGCTATCGCTAACGTAGCAACGGCATTTAATGGGATGCTGACCGGCGTGGAGGGCGCAGACGAACAGTTTGCCGAAGCAATCAGCAAATTTGTGTCTACAGCGGTTGAAAGATTGCCAGAGTTCATGTCCTTCGGGGTCCAAATTATCAGCAGTATAGCCAGCGGGCTTATACAGGCTATGCCTACTTTGATATCGTCAATGCCACAAATAATATCGCAGATAGGCTCTGCGCTCATGGCGCTGGCCCCGCAAGTGATGGAAATGGGCGGGCAAATACTCACGCAGCTTGCCAACGGCATTATTACATATGTACCTCAGATGGTGGCGCAGCTACCGACGATAATCACGGAGTTTGTTAACTTTATCTCTGGCCAACTTCCAACAATCCTTGAACAGGGTACACAACTTTTAAACGAGTTTGTAAATGGAATCATCGGAGCCATACCTACATTAGTATCCAATTTACCCCAGGTGATAACATCGTTTGTGGATTTTATTGCTTCTAATTTACCTACGATTATTCAGAGCGGCATCGACATCCTTGCCAACCTGATTGAGGGCATTATAGGCGCGATACCACAGCTAATAGCCGCTTTGCCGCAAATCATAGAAGCTATAGTTAGCGGAATAGGATCGCTGCTGGGAAGCATTCTTGATGTCGGCAAAAACATTGTTGAAGGTATCTGGCAAGGCATCTCTAATGCGGCAAAATGGCTTACCGACAAAATCACTGGCTGGTTCAACGGCGTGGTCGACGGCGTAAAGCGATTCCTAGGCATTGCGTCCCCTTCCAAACTTTTTGAGGATGAAATAGGCATAAACATGGCGCTCGGTGTCGGCGAAGGCTGGGAAAAGGAATTCGGCGACGTTCGCGGCCAGATTGAAGACGGCTTGAAATTTGATAGCGCCGCGATAGATATGGATGCGTCTGCGATGGGCAGAGCGTTCGGCGCGGGCGAAGCTGGAGCTTTCGGCGGCGGCGCTTATGCCGGAACCACGATTAACATCAACATTGATGGCGCGCGGTACAGCGATGAAAACGCGCTGGCGGAAGCGATTGCGGAGCGAATGGAAATCATGACGAATCGTAGGGGGGCTGTATTTGCATAGTTACTTTTGGCTTGACGGGGTGCGGTCGGACGAACTGGGCATCCAGCTACAGTCCCCCGTCACTTTTGGCGCGACCAAAAAACGTTATACTTCGATAAGCGTGTCCGGCAGGTCTGGAAACCTGCACATTTCAGACGGAGCGTATGAAAACGTTACTGCGCGGGCCTCGTGCTTTGCACTTCGCCGCGATGTGTCGGAAGTGATGGACGCGATAAATCGATACATCGTCCGAAACGATGGATACAGGCGGTTGGAAGTGTCCGAGGAGCCGGACGTGTACAGGGACGCTTACGTTATCAGCACAACCGGCCTTGAAATTCGCATGCGCAACGTTGCGCCTTTTGAAATCGAATTTGATTGTGCGCCGCAAAAATGGTTAAAAACTGGGCAAAGTACAATAACAATTGCGCAATCGCAATCAAAATTGCAAAATCCCGGAATGCCAGCAAAGCCGTTCATGCGCGTTTATGGTGGTTCCGGCGGGGGAAGTTTATCGATAGAGGGAATAACGATACAAATTGAATCTATAGATGAATATGTTGATATAGATTGCGATACAATGAATGCATACAAAGGCATTTCCAACAAAAATAGCACTATATCAGCGGC
>CALVWQ010000054.1 GCA_944367535.1 uncultured Clostridia bacterium | reverse complement strand
GTTTGCCGGGGTATTACGAAGGTTGGGATAAAGATGCAAAGGCGGCTTATGACCTAAAGATGGAAACATTGGGAAGAAGTGATCTCCCACAAATGCAAAAACTTTCTTTGCTAAGAGATATTAAAAAGATTAGAAATTAAGGAGAAAAACAATGCCAAAAATATTTAAAGCACCATTCTATACAACTGAACAGTTAAAAGCACTAAATGAAGAAGATTTGATTTTCCCTTTTTCAACAGAATACATGCGATATGATGGGCTGAAACAACAATATATTCCAACGGAAGAACTTTTAAACAAGCATGGTGTTGATTTAAAAGGTTTTCTTGCAAGCACTGGAAGAAACTCACCAACAAATGTAAATGAAGAATTAGAGTATATCAGCGACCAAATATACACATGCATTTTTAAAAATAGTGGCAGTAGCATTGAGACCTTAAAATGTATTGTGGCGAAAAGTATAAGAAGAGGAATGGCACATTTTAGATTTAGACTTTTATTTGAGGAAATTTTGTGGAAGCAAGCGAGATTTTATATAAACAATGATGACCCGACAAAAACAACCGGTATTGATATAGAGCAAAAGCAATGGATTAACAAAGGCGTTCTTATCAACGAAGATAGGCAAATAGACCCGCAAGTTAAAGCAATGTTAATGCAGTTAGGTCTCACTTGGGTGGGCTCTTATGACAAAATGTTCTTTGGACTTGTAGCACAAAAAAATTGGTAAGGAGATAAAAAATGAAACTTAAAGATTTTATCAATGAAGATAAAGTTTACACAAAAGTTGAAGAAGAGATTAAAAAGTGGGTGGAAGAGACATATCAAGGGCTTTCAATTGATTTTTGGCCACATCTTGAAATCGTGAGAACAAGTGCTATGATTGACTTTCCAGAACATAGAGTCAAAAAGATAACAGAAGTTGTTAATATTAAAATTGGTGACATAATGGAAGAACACGCTGAAGAGATAATTATTGCTGAAAGACTTACTCGAATTTGGAAGAATCATCCTAGATTTAATATTGAAGTTGAAAGCATTGAAGATATTAAGAAAAATAAAAAGTTTTTAAAATACTTTAAGGAACTTATAATTAAACCGAAAAACGTGGCAAATATAACAGATTACAGAAGAAAGGAGGCGTAATAAGTGGAACTAGGAAATGTTGACGATAGATACATTATGCCATTCTTTTTAGGCAATGAATTATCTTCTGCAAGTTTTAAATTATCGCAAAATGACAACACATATCTTCTTGCCTCACCTAGATATTATCAATTTTATGCAGATTATATTAGGCCAAGAGTGGCAATGTATAGAGGTTGGATCGAGAACTTCCATAATGCAGAATATGGAGTTATTCCAACTTTATTTTTGCAGAAAATAGGTGCTGGAATTACAAGCACTTTATTTAGTAAACCATTTGTTCTAAATGCTAAAGATTCAAAAGTAGATGAAGTTACTGAAAAATGGTATAAAAAATCAAATTTTAATAGTGCAACAAAAGAAGCTTATGGTTTTGCTTTGGATGGTGGAACTGGTCTCTTAAAATGGAATAAAGACGGAAACAATCAACTAAGAGCAGAAGCATTGCCAATGGACAAGTTCTTTATTGAAGTAGATGCTTACGGAGATATTGAAAGAGTTAGGTCATTTATAACAACTTATACCAACACTATCAATTCAAAAGAAGAATATAGGTTGTGTGAAGAGAGATTTTTTAAATATGCACGCGTTGGAAGTGAAACAAAAAGATTTCCAATGGTGCATTATTTGTTATATAAGACATCATCAAAGATAACAAATGAGTCAACTCCTAATTTAATGAAAGACCCACTTGCTTGGAAAGATGTTCCTTATGATATTCAACAAATGATTAAACGAGATTATGGGGACATTTTTATTGATGACCCATACCTTATTAAAAGCGGTAGTTATGATAGATGTAAACTACTTCCATTTCCAGATGATTTGGGATGCAGATTGCTAAAATTTACAAGAAACATTCCAGCATTTCCTAAACTTCCATTTGGCCAACCACTTGCTGATTTATTGATGAACGAAAGTTATCAATATGACCAATTAAAGTTTTTTGAAAGATTAGAAGTTTATGTTGCTCGTGCGAGAATTATGCTCGACAAAGGTTATGACAATGTGAATGACCCGGATGCGAAAAAGGGAATCCTTGATCCAATGATATTTACATACTATTCAAATGTCGCCGGGGAAAGTGATGATAAAAAGCCACAACAAATGCAACCAGAACTTCGAGCAGATGCAATCAATAGGCAAAAGCAAAACATTCTCAATGACGCAGCTTTTTCATTGAATTTATCGGCCACAACAATTGCATCTTGGCTTTCTGATGGGCAAACACAAAAAACAGCCACAGAAATTGAATATGAGCGCACGAAGACAACTGCATTTATCAATGATAAGATTGAAATTGTGCAAGATGACCTTCAAGATATGATAGACATTTTCTATCACTATTATGGCGTATCTGCACCAGAACTTCATATCATGCCAGAAAATCAAACAGTTAGGAGCGAATCGATTAAGTTGTTTAGTGATTTGTTTGATAAGAAACAAGTTACTGCTGAAATGCTTGCAAAAGAGATTTTAGGGACTTGCT
Organism: uncultured Clostridia bacterium; assembly: GCA_944367535.1. Taxonomy (GTDB): domain Bacteria; phylum Bacillota; class Clostridia; order Christensenellales; family Borkfalkiaceae; genus UBA1259. The sequence goes on along the minus strand of CALVWQ010000054.1, from coordinate 435 downwards.
CAAATAAAGAAGTCAACGAGCTCACAGCGTTTATAGAAGCGTGGGATGAGAAAAAGCAACAAGTGAGCATGTTGCCACAAAACAATTTAGGACAAACACCAGCAGTAGGAGGGTAATATGACAGGTTATGTTCAAAGATATCCATTCTCTCCAAAAGCAGTGTGGTGGAAAAGATTTACCGAAGAAGACCAAGTAACTGGGAATGCAAACGAAGTGATGAAGCTTGAACGCAATAATTATCTCAGAATGTTTGCATTTGATTGCACAAGGGAAACAGACCAGCAAGATGGCATACATCAGCCTATAACCGGGTTGTTTGTCGAGTCTTCGTATTTGACCGTTAAAACGCAAAATTTTGCCTATTTAGACAATGCTCCAAAACAAGATGACATTGTATTTTTTGATAATAGATATTGGATGATTGCAGAAGCGACA
>CALVWQ010000053.1 GCA_944367535.1 uncultured Clostridia bacterium | reverse complement strand
GACCAAAATTTGTTCTTTATATATACTTTCATAAATCCCTCCCTAACCAATTTGATTTGCAATTAGCCAACCTAATAAAATAGCAATTCCTATCCAAGCCAAAATTCTGGCTATGAGCAGTATTATCCATCTTCTTTTAGCTATTTTATCAACTGTATATTCATTTTTTATTTCTTCAAAACTTGTTTCCGTTTCTACTTCAACAGCTCTGCCACTTGAAGATAAGGAATTAAATTTTATATTAATATTATTTACATCTTTTAATTTAACTATAAAAGAACAATCCATTGAAATACATTTTCTATCATAAGGTGGGTTAAAAATTCCAAAAACACTTACTATAAATGATAATATTGCATATAACCACCAGAGTTTAGATTTCAACTCTAACTCTCTTGAAAAAGCTATTTTAATTTCATCTTTTTCTGTTTGAAAATCTGTTTCATAAGAGCCAAATTCGTTTTTCTTACATTTTACATATTGGTCATCAATAAAAATATTAGGAATAAGTTTTGAATTGATTCCAACCAATTTTAATTTCACCGAATTCATTATATCACCTCCGTTGCAACAACGATAATAGTAATAATTACAACTGCAATTACAACCGAAGAAATCACTATTCGAGCGATATGTTTATTTCTCTTATCTAAAAGTAACAGAATCAAAGAAAGAACTGCTCCTACAATGGCAATAGAGGCAAATATATAAAAATTTTCTAAAAAGAAAGCAGAAATCTTTGCAGATACTTCAGATGTTGACATTAATATATCAAAATAATTGGGAACAATGGCAAATACGGTCCCAATAGATAAAATAATGACAACAAAACCTATAAGCAAAATAAATGCAGTCGCAACAAAAGATAAAATTCCGCTAAAACACAATAATAGAGCTAATATTGAAATGTTAGAAAAAATCTTACCTAACCTAATTAAAAATTCTTTTAAGTCATTTCTAAGAAGTGGGGTGGTATGTGAATTTTGCATATCATCCTCCAAATGTTAACATTATTTTATAATATTATATCAAAAAAGTCAAACAAATGAGAGTATTTTTTATAAATGTCTAAAAGAAAACTGCAAAAACTGAAATAATTTTAGACAAATTTATAAGTTAAGGGATAAACTTGAATAACACGATTTTGGTAGAGAAAATAAGGGGTTAAAGGGGATTTACTGGAATAAAAAGACATAAAAAAAGAAGTTCCAAAGGCACCTCTTAATCGAAGGGTCGGGGGTTCGAGCCCCCCCGCAGTCCACCACACTATTCCCCTTTTATAAGGGGGTTTTTTATTTCTAAATATTAAAAATAAATGAAATCTTGTTATGTCATTAATTCCATCTTGTAGTGATATTGTTTCATTTTTTCTATATACCTCTTATAATAACAAATTTTTCTTATCTTCACTATCAATTAAAATTTTATTTTTTAATAGAAAAAATAAATTTTTAAATGATTTAGTTGAAATAAATGTTAAATTTATGGTAACATAAGTTTAAGGAGGAAAATATGATTTTGAAAAAGAAAAAATTTACTACATTATTTTTATCAATTGTGCTTGGTGCTTTCGCTATGGTGGGACTAACCGCTTGTGGTGACAAAAATGGAGAAAGTCAAGGTTATGCTCAGGACTTCTATGCGATGTCAGCTATATCAAGTTTTAATTTCTTACAGAAAAATGTTAACTCTCAGACAACAGCAAATTCTCAAGCTTTAACAACTAGGATTCAAACTGAAGATGCCCAAAATATTTCCGAATATATGGGAATGTTCCAAGATATGCTTGCAAGTGATACATCAAACTATTATACTAACGAAGAAGTTGCAGCTGACGATGTTTATGCAAACACTTATAATTTTAAGATGTCATTATCAGTTCCATCTCTAAATGGTGAGCAACAAGATTTTGTTATGTATTATAACGAATTATACACAGACGTTGAACAAGAATATGATGACGATGAAGTTGGATTTGATGAAATTGAGTTGGAAATAAACACCACGTTGAGTGGAATTATTGTGTATGATAATGCCGTTTATAAAGTTGAAGGCGAACGCGAATATGAACAAGAAGGCAACGAAACTGAAATTTCTATTGAATTCAAGGCTTACTTAAACGACATGGACTATATTTTAGTTGAACATGAAATGGAAGATAGGGAAGTTGAATATCAGTATACTATTTTCCAAAATGGACAGGAAAGTGTTACAGAAGTTGAATTTGAAAATGAACGTAATTCAAAGAAACTTGAACTTGAGTTTGAAAATAATTCAACGTTTGGTGAAAGTGAAGTTAAATATGAAATTACACAGTCATCTGCTGATGAAAATGTTTTTAATGTTAGAGTGAAAAATTCTGTAAATGACGTTGAAACTGGAGAAAGATTTACAATAACAGTGACAAGTGAAGGTTATATCTTTAACTATTCAGATGGTTCTTCAGAGACAATTTTATATTAAAACTACAAAAATCGCCAAAATTTTGGCTGTTTTCAATAAAAAAATGAGAATTTTAATAATTCTCATTTTTTTATTCTAAAATTAGCCAACCAGCACCATTGCTTCTTTTTACTTTTATAGGCTCTATTTCTTTTACGTTGCAAAGCCAAATGAGAGTGCAATATCTCTTTTGCATGGTTGATTTCCAATCTTTAAATTTATCGGTTCCTATTTGTTTTCCATATTTTAATCTTATTTCTTCGACAAGTTCTGGTGAGAGCTGGTAATATTTGACATCTTTAACAATTGCTATGGCTGTTACATCTTTTCCACTCTCTTTAAGCAGAATTTTATCCCCTACACTAACTTTATCATAAGGCGGAATTTTATTCATACTCCACCTGCTTTCAATAGTCTTTTCTCCAGAAAGCACCATGTTAAAAAAGGGTTGTTTTAAAATTGCTATATGTTGCATTTTATCACCTAAATTTTTTTAAACATTGTTATCATTCTATCTTCATATCCATTTTTAGAATAAAACTTTTTTGCATTTTCATTATATGCAAAAACTTCTATTTGGATAAATTCGCAGGCTATTGACTTGAAATAATTTTCCATTGTTTTTAATAATTTTGTTCCAACCCCACCCTCTCTTGAATTTTTAGAAACAATAAGTTCTGCAACTATTCCTTTTTTAGGGCAAGTATATACAAGTTTATCCTCTTCGTTATAATTTTCTATGTATCCAGCTATCACTCCTAACACCCTATTTTGATTTACATAAATAAAAATCTTGCCTTGCCTATTTTTGCAATCTTGCAACAAAAATTCAAAGTATTTTTCTCTATAATCCGTTGAAATTAGATTTAACTGATATTTATCTATTTCTATTATATAGTTTTGTAAATCAACAAGTAAATCTTTTACTTGTTCGGAAAATTCTTCTTTTAATTCAATAACATTTTCATAATCTAACATGAAGTTATTATACCATAAGATATATAATTTCTCAATTTTTTATAGCTTTTTTTTAAAATTTTTGTCTATTTTGAAACATTATATAGAATTTGTTAATAAAAAGCTATATATTAAACGCAATTTCAAATTTTCTATATCCTATCGTTATTTTTTAGCAATTTTACCACTTTAAATTCTTCACAACATACTTTGCAATTTTCATTAAATGCTAAATTATATTGTGCTAGCTCCTCTGTAAAAAATTCTTTATGCAATTTTTTCCAAGTTTTTAATGATTTATCACCCTCGCCTTCCTTCTGAGCATGCTCTGACGACACTTTGTTAAAGGTTGTTACATAGGTCTTTGTGGTATAAATGAGCATTTTTTTTGTTTGTTTCCAATTTGTTAATATTGAAAATCCTTCACTAATTTTATCATCTTTAAAATACAAACTTGATGTTGCAGTTTTTTTGCCATTTAAAACAAGTTCAAATAAACTATCTGCCATCTCCTGACTATTGCCAAAATGCCAATCCTCAATATCCTGTTGAAATCTTAATAAATAACCATCAGGGTCTTGGACTAAAAACTCTAAAACATGGTTATTTATATCATTTTCTTGATAATCGCTAACAATCAAGTCTATAAATATTTTTACTTTGTGTTTTTTGAGTGAATAATAAACTTTGGAAATATCAGGCAAAATTATTTGAAAATTTATACCACGTCCGAGCGGATATTTTAAATCATCAGATACATTCCAACTTCCTTTTGTTGATGGAAGTGTGAGCTTTTGCAGCATAATCTGGCAATCACCTAAAGTCATCATTGCAAAATCATTTCTTTCATATTGCACATTAAAGCCTAAAATTTCGGTATAGAATTTTTTTGATTTTTCAAGGTTAAAAACCCTTAATTCAGGAATTAAACAATTAAATTTCATCTGTTGCACCTTTTTATTAAACCTTTTTCTATTAAATAAAATTATATTAATTTTGTGTAAAATTATTATTTTTTCTGTGGCAACTTAAAAAAATATCCATTTTAACTACTTTATCGCTTGAAAGACTTTTTCTAAAATTTCTGTTGCAATTATATAAGCATCTGGGCATTCGCTTTCTCGTGGACCACCAATATTTAAGGTAAGCTCACTGCCAAGGTTGTTAAGCCAATCTATTATTTTTGCCTCGTCATCTTTGCTATAAACTTTTAAACAAGGTCTTTCATACTCCTTTGCAATCTGCTCTGTTAAATTTGTTCCACCTGAGAATTTTGTTTGATTTGGTTCTATAATAAGTGTTACATGAGAATCTCTTACATTCCATCGCGTTCTTTGTGCAACATCTTTAGACGGAGTTTCTTTTAACTCTGGATAAAATTTTCTAATCCCAGGGGCTTTTTGCATATCTTCAGCCCACCCATCTTTTGGACACCACCCTACAATAGCAATATTATACTTTTTTGCAATATCTAATGCGGCACGGTCAACACCAGTTTGTCCACCTGTTCTTATAAAGGCTATTTTATTCATAAATTCTCCGTCTTTATATTTTATAATTTCTTTTACAAAAGTATAAAATGAATAGGCAAATTTTGTCAACTAATATAAAATTTTATATTAAAAATGTTTCAATCCATTATTTAATGGTAATAAATAACATAAATATTTAGAATTTATGCTTAACACCCATTCAACTTACAACTCTTATGTTTTAATATTCATTTCTACCATCTTTTTCTTCCTATAGATTGAAATTTTGTTTATTTATTTGACAATAATTTTATAAAACCTTATAATTACAATAGAAAATTATTTAAAAGGAGTATTATTATGAAAAAACAAACCAAAAGACCACTTTTGCTTGCTGGACTTGTTATGAATATTATTACTTTTATTATCTTGATTGTTTCTAGTGCGATAAATATCTTTAATATTTCAACAAACCTTGGTGATACAGTTGAGGCTAGTGAAATTATCAATCTTCTTATAGGTATTCTTCTTGTGCTCGTTGGAATTGTTACTATTGCTATTTCTGCAATGTGCATTATGAGAATAAATATCCATGAAGAACAGTTCCATGCAAAAAGAGGACTAATTCTTACAACTTTTATTCTTACTGTTTTCTCATTTATCCTTACTATAGTTGGAATGAGAACTTATGTCTTTGATATTTTGACATTATTTATCACACTCTTCCTTATCTGTTCTGCAACTTTTATTATAGTTGAATATTTTTTAAATAAAAAAGTTTGTTTAACTTGCAAAGAAAAAGCTGAAGAAAATAAAGAAGAAAATAAATAAAAACTAAACACAAAAAAATATGCATTCTGCATATTTTTTTATTTGTTATAAAAATTATTGTATTATATCATTTTTAAACTCTTATTTCATAAATTTTTTAATTAAAATAGAGTATATGAGTTAAAAAATTAAATTAAGATTTAATAAAATCTATCTTAAAACTTTTTCTATCAATTAATTTTATGTTATAATACTTTAAAGGTGTGTTATGAATTTTTTTGATACTATAATCCTTGGCGGTGGAGCTAGTGGCTGTATTTGTGGTTTACTAGCAAGTGGTGATATAGCAATAATTGATAAACAAAATAAAATGGCTAAAAAATTATTAGTAACTGGTAATGGAAGGTGCAATATCACAAATCTAAATGCCTCGGCAAGATTTTATAATGATAAAAATGTTGATAAATATTTAAACCGTTTTAACGTGGGTGAAACAATAAACTTTTTCCAACAAATAGGACTTGTTTTTCAATATGATGGTGATAAAGCCTATCCCCTTTCCAATTCAGCAAAATCGGTTGTTGATGTGATAAATAATGCTTTAAAAAATAAAGAGGTTCACACTATCACAGATTGTGAAATCACTGATATTAATCTTGAAAATGGTCAGTTTGTTCTTAAAAGTGTTTCTCAACAATTTTTTTGCAAAAAACTTGTTATTGCAAGTGGTGGGAAAAGTGTTGAAAGATTTTTAGAAAAGTATAAGATTGAAAGCAGTCCATTCTGCCCTAGCCTTTGTGCAGTCAAAACAACAAATACACACAACCTAAATAATGTTAGATTGCATGATGTTAAAGTCTATGCAAGAACAAATAGTGGCAAAACTAAAGATGACCGTGGAGAGGTGCTATTTAAAGAAAGTGGGCTGAGTGGAATTGTTATCTTTAGCTTATCAAGTCTTTTTGCAAGAGAGAAAAATTTTAGTGGAAAGATAAGCATAGACCTTCTTCCAGACTTAAGTGCTGGAGATGTTGCCAAACTGCTCCATACACGAAAATTTTTAAAACTTAGAATATCTGATTTTTTTGATGGACTTTTTGTTAAAGAAATTGGTTATGAAATTTTAAATAGATGCAAACTTGATGAAAATAGGACCAGTGATAAATTGAATGATTACGAAATAAATGAGCTTGCAAAAGCTATAAAAAACCTTGATTTTGAAGTTAAGGGACATTATGATAATAATCAAGTTTATAGTGGCGGAGTTAAGCTTGAAGCACTGACAGACAATTTAGAGTGCAAAAATATTAAAAATCTTTATTTTTGCGGTGAAGTTTGTGATGTTGATGGTGAATGTGGAGGCTTCAATCTTCAATGGGCATGGACTAGCGGTGCTATAGTTGGAAAATCAATTTAAAATTTCAAATCCTATATATTAATTCCATCTATCTTTATTTTTATGTTTTGAATAATTTAAAAAAATAATGTGATTATTAAACTTTTTTATAGTTTTTTCTATTAAATAACAAAAATAATTTTGATTCCAATAATAATTTGTTAAAATATTATAAAGGAGAATTTTATGATTGAATGTAGAACTGATATTAATATTGAAGCACAAAAAGTTTTATCTAAAAACTTGAAGCTTGCATCAATAATTTCACTTGTTATCGGCACTGTGGGCTCTCTAGCTTATATTGTTCTAAGTTGTTTCTTTAACAGTGGCTATCTTGATATTATGCTTGTGTTTTGCTTGCCGTTTGGATTTGGGCTTGTTTATCTTGTTTCAATAAATAACCTTATAAAGAAAACAGGTGATAGCACTTATAATATTTATCAATTTGAAGAAGAATTTTTTAATATTTCAACTTATAAACATGGCGAAGTTGTTGGAACGGCAAAATATTACTATAAAGATTTAAAGAAAGTTAAAGAACGTGATGGTTATCTTCTTCTTTATATAAATATTAGTAATGCCTTTTTAGTTAAGGAGAGTACTTTGAGTGAGAGTGATTTAAAAATCGTTAAATCTTTTCTACATATTGGGATTAGTCAAAATAATTAAATAAAATATTTTCTTTGCAGGTAAACTAAAACACGGTGAAAATGCAAAAAGGCGAAGCCTTTTTTAAAGGTAAAATGAAATTTTACCTTTCATAAGCTTTTGAAAAGTTCAAAAGCTTATGCATTTTCACCGCTTTTTTTACTTTATTAACAAAAAAACACGAAAATTTTCGTGTTTTTTAGCTTTATATACTTACAAATTAAAAAATTTAATTTATAAATATTATTTTTATTCCCATTTCCAATTAGCAACTTCTGGCATATCAACACCATGTTCTGCTATGTATTTTTTGTGTTTTTCAAGAGTTTTAGTAAGTGCTTTTACGAGCTCACTTTCTTTCTCAGTTAAATTTAACTTATCAATTACTGAAAGCAAAAGATGATACCTATCAATCTTATTTTGAACACGCATATCAAATGCCGTTGTGATTGTGCCTTCTTCTTGATAACCGTGAACATCAATATTTTTGTTGTTACGAGTTATTGTTAGCTCATGAATAAGTTTTGGATAGCCGTGGAAATTGAATATTACTGGTTTGTTTTTTGTGAACAGCTTATCAAATTCACCATCTGTAAGTCCGTGTGGGTGCAAATTATTATTTTCAAGTTTCATAAGGTCAACAACATTTATAAAGCGAACATTTAGAGATGGAAGATATTTTTTAATTAAAGTTATACAAGCAAGTGCTTCAATTGTTGGAGTATCCCCTGCCGAGGCAATCACTATGTCTGGATTTTTATGGTTATTAACACAAGCCCATTCCCACACACTTACACCTTTTGTGCAATGTTCTATTGCGCTTTCCATATCAAGCCACTGATAACTTGGGTGTTTTGATGCAACTATTGCGTTTATATAATTTTTACTTGCCTGGCAATGGTCATAACATGAAAGCAAGCAGTTTGCATCTGGTGGAAGATAAATTCTGACTATATCTGCTTTTTTATTGGCAATAAGGTCTAAAAAGCCTGGTTCTTGATGGGTGTAGCCATTATGGTCTTGTTGCCATACGTTTGATGTTAAAAGAAAATTTAATGATGAAATAGGTTTTCGCCACGGAAGTTGATTGCAGACCTTAAGCCATTTTGCATGCTGGGATACCATAGAGTCAACAACTCTGATAAAGGCTTCATAGCTTGCAAATACCCCATGTCTGCCAGTTAAAATATAACCTTCAAGCCAACCTTCGCAGGCATGTTCACTTAGATAGCTATCCATAACTCTGCCAAAATGAGATAAATTTTCATCATTTTCAATAATTTTAGCATTAAAATCTCGTTTTTCTGTGTCAAAAACCTGATAAAGCCTGTTTGACATAGCTTCGTCTGGAGAAAAAATCCTATAATTTTTGTTTTCTTTGTTAAGTTTAAATATATCTCTTATATACCCACTTAAAACAAGCATATCTTGAGCTTTTATGCTTCCTGGTTTCTTAACATCAATAGCATAATCACGGAAGTTTGGAAGCACTAAGTCTTTTAGCAATAATCCTCCGTTTGTTACTGGATTTGCACTTATTCTTTGCTCGCCCTTTGGTAAGATTGCAGAAATTTCTTCCTTCAACTTAAAATTTTCAAAGAGTTCTTCTGGTTTATAACTTCTAAGCCAAGTTTCAAGCATTTTTAAATGCTCTTCTTTTTCCATAGAAATTGGCACTTGATGTGCTCTGAAAGTGCCTTCAATCTGTTTTCCATCAACTTCCCTTGGTCCTGTCCACCCCTTTGGAGTTCTAAGCACAATCATCGGATAGATTGGACGTTTTGATAATTTGTTATTTTCGGCATCTTTTTTAATCTTTTTTATGATTTTAATGCAGTTATCCATAGCTTTTGCCATCTTTTGATGCATTTCCATCGGTTTGCTTCCTTCAACAAAATATGGTTTCCACCCCATGCCCTCAAGATATTTTTTAAGTTCTTCTTTGCTTATTCTTGAAAGAATTGTAGGATTGCTTATTTTATATCCATTCAGATGTAATATTGGAAGCACAACTCCATCTGTTTTAGGATTTATAAATTTATTTGATTGCCATGATGTGGCTAGTGGGCCTGTTTCTGCTTCGCCATCTCCGACAATTACTGCGGCGATAAGTTTTGGGTTGTCTAAAACTGCCCCAAAAGCATGCAGGATTGAATATCCAAGTTCTCCGCCTTCATGCATAGACCCCGGAGTTTCTGGTGCAACATGGCTAGATACACCACAAGGAAAAGAAAATTGTTTGCAAAATTTTTTAATTCCCTTTTCATCTTGCCCAATTTCTGGATAAACTTCACTATATCTTCCTTCTAAATAACTGTTTGAAAGAAAAAAGTTTCCACCATGCCCTGGACCTGAGATTAATATCATGTTAAGATTATATTTTGTTATCACCCTATCAAGATGGGCATAGACAAAATTTTGCCCTGGAACTGTTCCCCAATGCCCAACAATCTTTTTCTTTATATCCTTTTTTTCAAGGGGTCTTGTTAAAAGTGGATTATCAAGAAGATAAAGTTGTGCCGCTGATAGATAATTGCAAGCTCTAAAATATTTATCTAAAATTTTTAAATAACTTTTGCTATTATAATTTGTTTTCATAAGTTCTCCAATTTATTTTTAAAAAAAATTTTTCCCTTTAATTTTTATTATGTAGCTATCGCCAAGCATCTTGAGAAGCTGATATTAATTTAAACTGTGCTTGGGCAAGCATTAGCATGGCTTAAATCTACTATAATTTTATATCAGTAAAATTTTAACATCACATATTCTTTATTATTTTATGTTTTTTTATGATTTTTAGCCATTTATTTGATTATTTTGCTGTTCCCTTAACAATTTAATATAACACTGATAACACATACTTTCGTATCTTTCATCAGCACCAATCATAATTTCATCACCTTCTGTGGCAATCTTTCCATCAACATATCTAACGTTGACTGTTGCCTTTCTTCCACATCTGCAAATACATTTTATTTCCATAAGTGAATCAGCAAGTTCAACAAGGCGTTTGCTTCCTTCAAAGAGTTCAGTTTTATAATTTGTTAGAAGCCCGTAGCAAAGAACTGGAAATTTAGTTGAAAGGTCCTTTAATTGTTCAACCTGTTTTTTAGTAAGAAATTGACATTCATCAACAATTATCACATCTTTTTCCCGTTCTATTTGATATTTTTTGCAAATTTCAAAAAAATTGTCTTCTTTTTTAAATTCATAGCACTCACTTTTAAGCCCTATTCTGCTCCATACCATTGGTGTGTTTCCCTCAATATGTCTTGTATCTAAAATAGGCTTAAAAAGAAAAACCCTAAAATCCTTTTGCTCGTAATTAAATTTACACATAAGTGCCTGAGCTGTTTTACTGCTTCCCATAGCACCATATTTAAAATATAGTTTGCCCATTTCTGCTCCTTGAAATTATTTTATACTTTAGAAAAAGTCTTGTCAAATATATAGAGAAAAATATATAAAACTTCTTTTTATTGATATTTCTAACTTTGCAAAAACTAATATCATTAAAAAATAGGAATTTAGGTAACTCCTATTTTTCTTACTGAAACTTACTTTTAGCCTGGGAAACTGTTAAAAAATTATTTTCAACTTTCTAAACTCTCTCCATTCCGCCACCCTGTTCTTTCTCACTTTCAATCAAAGGTTCTGACTCTTCAATATCAATATTTTCTAAGTCATAGTAATCAAAATATCCTTTTTCGCGTTGTTCTATTTTCTTCTTTTTATGCTGTCTATTCTGTAACTTATTTGCCAAATATGCTTCACGACTACCTAAATCATCAACAATACCTTCCATTTTTAGCTGTTTTTTAAATTTAAAGCCATACTGGACTTCTTTTTCCTCTAATTTTGCTGTGTCTTCTTGATGTTTTTTGCAATAAAGCATATTTTTAAGCATTTTTTCTCGCTTACTACTAACCCCTCCACGTGAAGCTGTGAAATCAGGTGAAATAGGTGTTGTGAAACTTGGCGACTGTTCTTCCTTTGTTTCAATAATCCGACTTAAATCAAGACTTCCTGTGATTTGCCTTGTTACTCTATTGCTCTCTGTAACTTTAAAGGTAAGTTCTTGACATACTGTTAAAATTGGCAAGTTTGTATTCTTATTTACTATAGCGCTTCCATAAGGTGTGATTGCAACTTTTTTGGTTGTTATATTTTTATATGCAAGCACATCAACAAGTGGAATTTGCACTCTTATACCCTTATCTTCATTTTCAACTATCACAACAATATCTTCTGCCCCTATATCCTTTTTGTCAGCAAGTTTTCTGAATGAACAAATACGACCTTTCATTACTTCATTCAAATGATGAGTGCAATATATTGCTGAGTTGAGTTGATTAAATTCTCGCTCTGATAAATCAACCGCATCTTGCATTTGATTTGCCCATAATGCAATATCTCGAACAATTTGCTCGTCGAGCATTTTGCCACCATGAAGATAGGCTAAGATATTATAATGTGTTACGTAGTCAGTTATCCTTCTGATTGGTGACGTAGTATGAGAATAGTGTTCGCTTTGCAACCCAAAGTGACTTATTTTTCTATCAAGTTTTCTAATAGCATCATGCATGATATTCCCTGTTACAATATCTTGTTTTCTATCAAAATTAACTTTAACCTCTCCGCCACCATTCTTTGCTATAGCTTGGGCTCTTCCTGGCTTGCCTACAAGTTTAACATCTTCTGGATTGGGAGTATTGCAATATTTTGCCTTACTTTGCATTCTTACAAGAAAATTATTAACAATCTTTTCTTTATCTGTCCCTTTGACACTTGCAATAATTGTTTTTATTGCCATTGGTGAAAGGTCGCCTTCAAATGGGATTTTTAAATATCCAAAAAATTCCTGTGCTTGGTCTATTTTGCTCTCGTTAGGCTCCTCATGCACTCGATATATATTAGGTATACCATTTTTAAGAGCAAATTCTGCTGATGCTTCGTTTGCCGTGACCATAAAAGCTTCAATTACGTTATGATATGGTATGTGTGGCTCTTTTGTGATGTCAACTATGTCAGACATATCTTCATTTAGTGCCACATTGTATTCATTGTTAGAATCAAATTTTAGCTGATTTCTTTTATTCAAGCCCTGCCATAAAATATCAGATGCAACCTTATTCATAACAACCTGTTCTTCGCGTGATAGCGACTGACCTTTCTTACACTTTTCAAAAAGTGCTAGCCCTGTAACTTCGCTATGTTCATCACAAATCTCTTGTGCCCTTTCATAACTAAATTTTTCTTTACTTTCAATAACCGCGTCCATAATACTGCTGGAAATTGGCTCGCCATTTTTTATATCAACCACAGTTTTAACAACAAAAGCGAGTCGTGGAACGTTTGGATTGAGGGAACAAATATTTGTTGAAAGTTCTGGTGGCAATATGTTATATGCCTTATTTGGTGCATAAGTTGTGAAACCTGCTTGAATATATCGTTTGCCAATTTCGCTGTTGAGCTTTACATATTTTGTTACATTTGCAACTGCAACATAAACAACTAGGTTGCCATTTTCGTCAAAGGTTGAATAAATTGCATCGTCCATATCCTTACAAGTTGCTGGGTCTGTTGTTGTGAAATTTAACCCGCGAAGGTCAACAATTTGTGGCTTACCAGTGTCTAAAGTTTGACGTTGCCCTAATTTTATTAATTCATATTTTGATAAATCAACTTCCGTTGGAATTTTTTCTAATTCTTTTTGCACCTTTTCATCGCTAAAACTCATAATTGCGCCATGGCTTTCTGCAATTGCATCATATTCGGCTATTGGGTTGCCAGCATCACCCTTTATTTCTTGCAGAAAACCCACCGCCTGTTCTGTTTCTGTTTCGTCACTGATGAGCTGCATTGTGCAAATCTTATCTTGAAATTTTGCCATTGTTTTTCTATCATTAACAATAAAAATAGGCTTTCTAAATCTTCTTTGTGCATTCGGAAGAAATACAAGTTCATCATGACTTGTTTTCATAACTCTGCCATAGACAATATTAGAAATACCTACTTTTTCTAGTATATTTTCAGTTTGTTCTTGTTTTTCAGTTTGAGCTAGCCCCAAAATAAAAGAGCGCTCTTCAACTTTTCCTTTCATTGGAAAATAATAGGTGCCAACATTTACACGACTATTTTGTGGAATACCTACGGCATCTCTTCTATCAATATAATATTGATGACTATCCCCATCAAATAAAAGATAGCTTGAGCCATTAGTTTGAATAAATTTTGCCTGTCTAACGGTGGAAGGATTGATATTAATTTGTTTATCCCTTAAAATAAGCCTTCCTTCTTTAATTAAATCGCTTATCGCTTTATTGATTTTGGTTCTTGATGATGCAACTTTTGCTTTACGTAAACGTTCTTTAACCGTTTCAATATCTCCTGGCTGTTGAGCAATAGCCCTAAACACCCTTTCTTGGATTATAATTTCTTTGTTTTGTCTTTTGTCTACCATATTTCACATTCCCTCATTTCTAGAATAGCACATAATGTTTATATTCACAAACAACAATTTAATTTTTTTTATTATTTTTTTTAAACTTTTCTTATATAATACTTAATTTCATTATTTGTGAAAAAATAACTGCCTTTCTAAAAAAAATTGTGCTTGATTTTTGACTTTTTTGTGATAGAATAGATGCTATGAAAACTATAATCTATATTGACTATAATAACACAATTGAAGATATATACCTTAAAAGACGCGGATATAAATATTTTAAAGCTATTTCAAGACTTGCTGCCCTTTGCAAGGAAGAACTTGAAATATATGTTATCACAAAGGCTAGAGTTACACTTGAAGAAGATTTATTTGACCTTATTTATTTTATGCCTGACAATCAGCGTAAGTTTTATAAAGGACTTATAAAAAATGGAGGAGAAACCCTTACTTTTATTGAGCATGGCAAAGATGGAATCGTTGAACTTGGACAGACAATCTATCTAGGTGGCAAAACTAAGCTTGACGGAGTGGAACTTTCAAGGCAAATTATTGATAAAGATAACTCTGCAAACCTATACCTTTTTATTGGAGATGATAAAGATGCCGATGTTCAGATGATTGAAGCAAAAGTTAAATGCAAAAAATATATGGTTCTTGCAAATAATCGCCGATACGTTCCGCAAATTGAAAATGTTATTAAAACATCAAAACATAGCTATGGTGTTGCAGCGGCAATAAACAAAGTTTGCGATGAAATTGAGTGCGAACTTAAAAGAGGTCAACAGGAACATGAAAGGGAGTAAAAACATAAACCTTTAGTTTGAAAATTAAGTGTTTATATTTTTAGTCTACACAATTTTTGGCATTATTTGTTTTAGTTTAGAACATACAGTAAAACTTTGACAAATTGAAAGAATCTTAAAATCACTTAATTGAATAATTGTTAAAAGTTAAATTTGAAAAATTGAATATTTTTTAAAAGTTAAATTTAAAAACTGAAATAAAGTAATTCTTTTTAGAGCATCTACTGAATTAACTGTCTGACATTTTTGCCTGAAAGTTCTGAACATCTTTCTTTCTGATAATGATAAATTATAACTTACAATTATAAAAAATCTCAAGGTTTGATGCCTTGAGTTTTTTTAGTTTTATGTTTCCTATCCTTTCTTTATATGATAGTGTTTTTTATCAAAGTCAATCAGCCCTTCTTCGCGAAGACGTGAAAGTGTGGTTGAAAGTGCACTTCGGTCAACCGACAGGTAGTTTGCAAGTTCTGTTTTATTATATGGTATATCAAAATACAACGAGCCTGCCTTTTTGCTTTGTGCTTGTAAATATGCAAGCACCTTTTCTTTTATATTCTTCTTTGATAGCAGTTTAAGCTTTTCAGTAAGCTCATAGTTCCGCTCTATCACCATCTGCACAAGGTGGCGGACTATTATATCATGTCTTTTACATTTATTTTCACAAGGTGTGAGAAGGCGGTGTCTATTCATCAGCATGACAAGGCAGTTCTCAGTTGCAGTTAAAGTATCTTTATATGTAGTCTCTCCCATGAAGCCATTTTCCACCCCATAGATGTCTCCAGCCTTAAACTTTGTGATAAGAGAAATATCGCCAAAGGGGTCAATATTTTCAAGTTTTGCCCCTCCTTTTAGAAGCATTACTACATCTTCCACAGGCTGTCCTTGAGCAATTATAGTGTCATTTTTGTTATAATTTCTAAACTTTATCTTCAAACAATATGCCAGTGCCTGCATATCAAATTCGCTAATTTCAGCAAAAATTTTGGTCTTTTGAATTTCTGAAAAATTTTCCATAAACACCTCAAAATGTTGTAAAAACAACACAATTTCTAAAAAAAGTGTAGTATAATTCACTTAGAAAGTCAAGGAAAGCACAAAAATTTATAAAAATTCTATTTTTCGAGCTTTGACGGACTTAAGGAGGAAAACATGAAAATTATAAAGCGAAATGGTCAAGAAATGGTCTTTGATGGAAACAAAATCAGAAATGCAATCACTAAGGCTAACCTTTCTGTTGATGATGTTTCTAAGAGACTAGCTGACAGCCAGATTGAAACAATCGTTTCAAAAGTTACAGGTGAATGTCAGAACTTGGGCAGAGCTGTTGGAGTTGAAGAAATCCAAGACTTTGTTGAAAAAGCTATTATGGAACAAGGAGCTTATGATGTTGCTAAAAACTATATCACATATAGATATATTAGACAACTTGCAAGACAGGTCAACACCACTGATAAACAAATTTTTTCTTTGATTGACTGTCAAAATGAAGAAGTTAAACAAGAAAACTCTAATAAAAACCCTACAGTAAATAGCGTTCAACGTGACTATATGGCCGGTGAAGTTAGTAAAGACCTTACAAAAAGATTTTTGCTTCCTGAACATATCTGGAAGGCACACGAAGAAGGGCTTATTCACTTCCATGATGCCGACTATTTCGCTCAAAGAATGCATAACTGCGACCTTGTAAATCTTGAAGATATGCTTCAAAATGGCACAGTTATCTCTAACACTCTTATTGAAAAACCACACTCTTTTTCAACCGCTTGCAACATTGCAACTCAAATTGTTGCTCAAGTTGCATCTAGCCAATATGGTGGACAAAGCATAAGTCTTGCCCATCTTGCACCTTTTGTTGATATTTCTCGTCAGAAGATTAGAAAAGAAGTTGAAGCAGAATTAACTGAAGCTTGTGGACACGCAGAGCCTGAAATGGTTAACAAAATCGCTGAAAAACGTGTTAAGGCTGAGATTAATCGTGGTGTGCAAACAATTCAATATCAAGTTATCACTCTCATGACAACAAATGGTCAAGCTCCTTTTGTTACAGAATTTTTATACCTTGGTGAAGCTAAAAATGAAAGAGAACGTGAAGACCTTGCTATGATTATTGAAGAAACACTTAAACAACGTTATGAAGGTGTTAAAAATGAGCAAGGTGTGGCTATAACCCCTGCTTTCCCTAAGATTATTTATGTTCTTGAAGAAGATAATATCCACCCTGAAAGCAAATATTATTATTTAACAGAGCTTGCAGCTAAATGCACTGCAAAACGTCTTGTTCCTGACTATATTTCTGAAAAGAAAATGCTTGAACTTAAAGTTGACAAAAATGGCAATGGTCACTGCTATCCTTGTATGGGTTGCCGAAGTTTCTTAACCCCTTATGTTGATGAAAATGGCAATCCTAAGTATTATGGCAGATTTAATCAAGGTGTTGTTACCATTAACCTTATTGATGCTGCTCTTTCTAGCGGTGGCGATATGGATAAGTTCTGGAAAATTCTTGATGAAAGGCTTGAACTTTGCCATGAAGCACTGCAAGTTCGTCACAACAGACTTAAAGGCACAACTAGTGATGTTGCCCCTATTCTATGGCAGCATGGTGCAATTGCCAGACTTAAACCTGGCGAAAAGATTGATAAACTGCTCTATGGCGGATACTCAACTATTTCTCTTGGATATGCAGGACTATGGGAGACCGTTTATTATCTTTCAGGATACAAGCTTACTGACGAAGAAGGCAAAAAACTTGGTCTTGAAATTATGCAAGACTTAAATAACCACACAAAAAAATGGAAAGAAGCTGAAAATATTGATTATTCTCTCTACGGCACACCGCTTGAAAGCACAACATATAAATTTGCTAAGTGTCTGCAAAAACGTTTTGGTATTATTCCTGGCGTTACCGATAAAAATTATGTTACAAACAGTTATCATATTCACGTTACTGAAAACATCAATGCTTTTGATAAGCTTAAGCTTGAAAGCCAATTCCAAGCTTTGAGCCCTGGTGGAGCTATAAGTTATGTTGAAGTGCCTAATATGCAAGATAATATTGAAGCTGTGTTGCAGGTTATTAAATTTATATACGACAACATTATGTATGCAGAATTAAACACAAAATCAGATTACTGCCAAGTTTGTGGATATGATGGCGAAATTCAAATTGTTGAAGATGATGACGGCAAACTTGTCTGGGAATGCCCTAACTGCAAGAACCGTGACCAAACAAAGATGAACGTTGCAAGAAGAACTTGTGGCTATATTGGAAGTCAATTCTGGAACCAAGGCAGAACACAAGAAATAAGAGATAGAGTTTTGCACTTATAAAAAATATTTTTTCACTTATATCTATATCCATCTATTACATATACATTTATCTACATATATATTTGTTTACATATATATCCATAATATTTAAACAACATTTTAAAATTATAAATAAAACCGCTTAAAAAGCTTAAATTGGTGCGGGTGAAAAATTTAAATTTTTAGTAAAGTAGGTGCGGGTAACAAAGCTTTGAGAAAGTGTGAGCTTAAAGCTCACCAAAGAAAAGCAACAGCTTTTCTTTGAAAAAATTTAAAGTTTTTTAAATTTTTGCTTTCTCAAAGCATACTCCTTTTATTACTAACCTAACATAAAATCAAGTATTTTTAAAAAACTCAAAATTTAAAATTTATATAACAAAGGAGAAGTTTATGAACTACGGAAACATTAAATACTATGATATTGCAAATGGTGAAGGAGTTCGAACTTCTCTTTTTGTAAGTGGTTGCACTCACCATTGCAAAGGTTGTTTTAATCCTGAAACATGGGATTTTAGTTATGGCAAACCATACACAGAAGAAGTTGAAAAACAAATACTAAATTCTTTAGATAATGACTTTATAAATGGTCTTACCCTTCTTGGTGGAGAACCGATGGAGCCAGCTAATCAAAAAGCACTGCTTCCACTTGTTAAGAAAGTTAAAGAACTTTATCCAAACAAAACAATATGGTGCTATAGTGGTTATCTTTTTGATAGCGAACTTTTAGGTGAAAGTCGAGCACACTGCCCTTGGACAAAAGAATTTTTATCATACATTGATGTTATGGTAGATGGCGAGTTTAAAGAGTCACTTAAAGATATAACACTTCGCTTTAAAGGCTCAAGCAATCAACGTGTTATTGATGTTAAAAAAAGTTTAAAAGAAAATAAAGTTATATTAAGCCCATTTAATGAAAAAAGAAAGAGTGGAACAATATACTATTAAAAAAAATTAAAAAAACTTTCAATATTTGGAGTGCAACCAAAATATTGAAAGTTTTTTTTGTTTATAAAATATTTTTAATAATCAATTTTCATATCTTTAACTATATCAAGAACTTCGGCTATTTTATCTGCTGCCTCGTCGATAAGTTCTTTGGTATGAGTGCTTGTATAGCTTGTGCGGAGCAAACTTTGTCCTACAGGGGTTGCAGGTGAAACAACTGGATTAACATATACACCACGTTCTAGTAAAAGTTTACAAGCAACAAACGTTTTATCATCTTGATAGGTATAGATTGGTATAATTGGTGTTGAGCTTTCTATAATATTTATATGTTTTTCTTTTAATTTTTTTCTCATATAAGCACTTATATTGTTAAGATTTTCAACTCGTTCTGGCTCAGCCTTTAAAATGTCTAATGCCTTGTTCGCTGAAGCTACAGATGCAGGTGTCATACTTGCAGAGAATATATATGGTCTTGAAGTATGTTTAACAAATTCCACAACATCACTATTTGCAGCCATATAACCACCAAGCGAGGCGAGTGACTTAGAAAAAGTGCCCATGTAAATATCTACTTCATCTTCAAGATTATAATAGCTTGCAGTGCCCCTGCCACCTTTGCCAAGAACCCCAAGACCATGAGCATCATCAACCATAACACGTGCTTGATATTTCTTTGCAAGAGCAACAATTTCTGGTAATTTTGCAATATCACCGCTCATACTGAACACACCATCAGTTACAATAAGAATACCACTTTCTTTTGGAACTGAAGCAAGTTTTTTCTCTAAATCTTCCATATCATTGTGATTATAACGAAGCATTTTTCCATAGCTAAGTTTGCAACCATCATAAATGCTTGCATGGTTTTCTTTATCACAAATAACATAGTCATTTCTTCCAACGATTGCGCTGATAATGCCTAAATTACTTTGGAAACCTGTTGAAAAGGTCATAACACTTTCTTTATTTAAAAAGTCTGCAAGTTCATTCTCAAGTTTTGTATGTATATCAAGTGTTCCATTTAAAAATCTTGAACCGGAACAGCCACTACCATATTTCTCTATTGCCTCTATTGCCGCTTTTTTAACCTCTGGGTGGCTTGTTAGCCCAAGGTAATTGTTTGAGCCAAGCATAATAGTTCTTTTTCCTTCCATATCAACAACTATATCCTGCCCTGAATAAAGCTTATGAAAATAAGGATAAACTCCCTTTTCTTTTGCTATATCATAATTGTGTTTTTTTGCAACTTTATTAAAAATATCCATGATTCCCCCTAAATTATTTTGATAAGTCTATTATTAACAAATTTTTAAATAAAAAGCAAGCATTTTTTGTAAATTTTTGAAATTTATTTAATATAAATTCTATTGGTCTTATAAATAAAAGCATACAGCCATTTTTTTATTTGTGTTTTTGTTGTTAAATCTGTCACTTAAAAATCCTTAATAAAAAAGCTATAAGTCATTATATATAAGGCTTATAGCAATTAAAAATATAAAACTTTAGAAATTTTAATTTTTAAATATTTTTATTAAACTTAAAAATAAATATTCATATTTCACTGTATATCTTTTTAATAAAGTGCTATAGAATTTATATGGCTTTTATTTTAAAAATGCAAGAGCAACTTTATACATACTATAAAGGTCTGCCTTAGAAATAAGTTCATAAGGTGAATGCATTGATATAACAGGAACACCAATATCAACAGTATCAATATTTAATTGTGCAATAAATTTTGCAACTGTTCCACCGCCACCAATATCAACCTTTCCAAGCTCTGCCGTTTGCCAAACAACACCGCTTTCATCAAAAAGTTTTCTGACCTTTGCAACCGTTTCTGCCGAGGCATCACTAGAACCACTTTTTCCACCAGAACCTGTGAATTTATTCATGCAAGCACCACAGGATATTATTGCAGAATTTTTCTTTTCATAGACACTTGCAAAGTTTGGGTCATAACAAGCAGTAACGTCAGCTGATAAACATATAGACTTGCCACGAACTTGACGTGAGTTAACTTTCAAAGCGAAGCAAATTTCATCAATTATGTCTTCATAAACTTTGCATTTTATTCCAGTGTTACCCTCGCTTCCAATCTCTTCCTTATCAACTAAGATACACATTGAAGTATTTTCATTTTGAACATCAAATATTGCCTGCATAGATGGATAACTGCAACTTCGGTCATCATGCCCATATCCTGCAATTAATGCCCTATCAAAACCAACATCTCTAGCTCTTACCGCTGGAACAGCACAAAGTTCACTGCTTATAAAATCTTCTTCGGTTATTTTATATTTATCATAAAGGGTTTTTAAAACATTGATTTTAATTTTATCCTTCTCTGCATTAATAAGTGGCATTCCTCCAATTATAACATTAAGTTGCTCTCCTGATATTATATCTGTTGCCTTGCCTGCCATCTGATTTCTTCCAAGATGAGGCAAAAGGTCACTTATATAAAACACTGGGTCATCTTCTTTGTCACCTATTTTGATATTTACCTTACTTCCATCTTTAAGAATCACCACTCCATGAAGCGATAATGGGATTGTTAACCACTGGTATTTTTTTATTCCGCCATAATAATGTGTTTTTAAATAACAAAAGCCATCACTTTCATAGACAGGAATTTGTTTTATATCAAGCCTTGGTGCATCAATATGGGCAACGACTATACGCATGCCATTTTCCTCTAATGGCAAGGTTCCAACTTTAAAAAATACAACACCTTTATCGCGATTTACAAAATAACGTTTATCACCACTTTTAAGTTTATCTCCAAAGTGAAATTCGCTATAGCCTCGCTCTTTTGCTTGTTTGATTGCTTCCCTGCAACACTCTCTTTCAGTTTTACATTCATCTATGAAAGTTTTATATTTTTCAGCAAACTCAAAAATTTGTTCTTTTTCCTTTTCTGATGCTTTTTCATAATAATTTGCCTTATTGTAGACTAAATTTGAATATTTTTTATCTTCTGACATCTTTTTGGTTTTTTCCATGTATTAGCTTCTCCTTTTTTTTATTTTAAAATTATGTTTTTAATTTGTCAAATAATTGCTATGTATTTATTTTGAAACTATTCAAAGATATTGCATTTATTTGACTTTTTATAAACTTTTTGTTATCTTTATTAGTGTGAGCAAGAAGCTCAAAAATATTTAAAAAAATATTAAATTGGGGGATAAATTGAAAGAGAAATTTAGTAATACAGATTTTGATGTGATAATTGTAGGAGCTGGGCCTGCTGGGCTATTTACAGCTTATGAACTTGTTGAAAAAAATAGTAAGTTAAAAATTTGTTTAATTGACCAAGGAAGACTTGCAGAAAATAGAGTTTGCCCGATGAAAAAAACTGGAAAATGTGTTAATTGTCAGCCTTGCAATATACTTTCTGGGTTCGGCGGGGCTGGAACTTTTAGTGATGGCAAGCTTAATTTTATTCCAAAACTTGGCAAAAGCGACCTATTTAAGTATATGACTGAAAGCGAAGCCTATAAAATTATTGATGATACAGAAGAAATTTTTAATAAATTTGGTATGGACGCTGAAGTATATCCAAAAAGCACGGCAAAGAGTGAAGAAATTAGACGTGAAGTGACTGTTAAAGGGGCAAGACTACTGCTTATAAAACAAAAACATCTTGGCTCTGATATGCTTCCTAAATATATTGAAAACTTTACAAAATTTCTTCAAGACAAAGGAGTTACCCTGATAGAAAGTGGTAAAGTTGAAGATATTGATGGTAATGAAATTAATACCCTTACATATTTTAAAGATGATAAACTACATACTTTAACAAGCAAGTTTGTTGTGGTTGCCCCTGGACGCACTGGAGCTGGTTGGGTTCAAGAACTTCTTGATAAACATAATATACCTTATTTTAGCCAAAGTATTGAAATTGGTGTGCGTGTAGAAGTGAGAAAAGAAGTATTGCAAAGTATTACCGATGTTATATACGACCCTACAATATTTATTAAAACTAAAACTTATGGAGATGAAATAAGAACATTTTGCACCAACCCTGGCGGTTTTGTTGCTAAAGAAAATTATTATGGCTATATTTGTGTTAATGGGCATGCACTTAAAAATATAAAATCAAATAACTCTAACTTTGCTTTTATTAGCAAAGTCACCCTTACACAACCTGTTACAAACACTCGCCAATATGGAGAGTCTATTGCGAGAATTGCAAATGTGCTTGGAGATAATAAACCAATTATTCAAACACTTAAAGACCTTAGAAATGGCAGACGCAGTGAGTGGCACAGAATAAACAAGGGTTTTATTGAACCAACTCTTAAAGATTGCGTTGCTGGCGACCTTGCACTTGTTTTGCCTTATAGAATTATAACAAATATTCTTGAAGGGCTTGAAGAACTTGACAAAATTATACCTGGTGTGAATAATGATGAAACTTTACTTTATGGACCTGAAATAAAATTCTTTTCAAATGAAATTGAAACAGATAATAAATTTAAGGCTAAAGATAAAAATTTATATTTTATCGGTGATGGAGCAGGAAAGGCTGGTAATATAGTTGTTGCAGCAGCAACTGGACTTATCGCCGCCCGCGATATTTTAGATAAAATTAAATAAGGTTTATTTTTATTACGTATTAAACACAACAAATAGATTAAAATAAGTAGGCTTAAATTTAATCAAATAAAAATAGTTTGTATTAATTCAAAAAACATAAAAATCTTTAGAATAAAAAAAACGGCATTATGTCGTTTTTTATTCTTTTTTAAAACTATGTTTTTTTATGGAGTTTAAGTTTTTTTGTTTTATAAATAAAAATTCAACAAAATTTGATAAAATTATTGATTTATTTTCTTATTTTTATTATCATATCTTTGGAGGAAAATTTTATGGGAAAAATTAAGAAATTTTTTAGTGACTTCAAAAAATTTATAAGTCGTGGCAATATTGTTGATATGGCTATTGGTGTTATCGTTGCCAGTGCATTCACTGCTATAGTTACGGCTCTTACAAACAAAATTATCATGCCTTGTATAAACTGGCTTTTATCTCTTGGTGGAGCTGGACTTGATTCAGCCTACACTTTCCTAAAAAAAGCAACTCTTTCAGACGGAGTGACAGTTGACCTTGCAAATAGTATCTATATTGATTGGGGCGCTTTTATAACCGCTATTATAAACTTTATTTTAGTTGCATTCATTCTATTTATTGTTTTAAGAACTGTTATGAATGCACAAGGGTTCTGGAAGAAAAGTGTGCAAGAAAGACCAACAAAAGAAGAAAAGAAAGTTCTTAAAGAACAAGGTGTTAATATGAAAGATTATCATGCGGTCATTGCTGCAACTAAGGAACTTAGAGAAAAGAATAAACCTGCACCTGTTCCACCTAAGCCAACACAAGAAGAACTTTTAACTCAAATTTTAGAAGAACTTAAAAAACAAAATATAACAACAATTACCACTGAAAATAATGAAGTCAATAAAAAAGTAGATGAAAATCAAGAAAATAATGTTGAATAATGTTTAATTAAATAAATTATTTTTAATAAAAAAATTATAAAATCAATTCTTAAAAATATTTTAAGATAAATCCTCGGCGGAAGCAGTTTGCCTATTGGCAAACAAAATTGCCCTTTAAGGCAATTTAAAATTCCGCTTTTATAGGCGGAATTTGCTTCCGCCCTTTTTTATGTTTTAAAAAACAAATTTTTAAAAAAATTAAAACATCTCTTTGTTTTTTATTTCATTATATAATATAATAATGTTATGGAAAAGAAAAAAATTGATATAAATAAAGATATAAGAAAAAAAATGATATGGGCTATTATTATATCATGTATGTTTGTTGTTGGCATTCCACTTATTATAGTTGGTGCTATACATAACATGGCTGTTATGGGAATTGGTATTGCTATGACTGTTATAGGTTTCTATGGAACACCACTTATATGGATAAGTTATGGGAATATGCGAACACTAAAGCATGTTGTTGATGCGGTTATGGACGACCACTTAACCAGCATGAGTGAAATAGCTTCTCAACTTCAAATACGTGAACGCCAAGCAAGAGACTACGTTGCAACAGGAATAAAAAAGAAATATATCACTGGTTATATATTTGATGGTGCAAATCTTAAAAGTAATCAAAAAGAAGAGCCGAAGAAAAAGATTGTTAAAAACATTTGCCCTAACTGTGGGGCAATCTTAGAAGTAAAAGAAAATGGAGGCTATCATTGCCCTTATTGCAATTCTACATTTGAAAAAGAATAGAGTTTTTATCTATATTTTTCTTGTTAAATAACAACTTTTTTTCTAAAACTAATAATCAAAAACAAAAAAAACAGCAAAATTTATTCAATTTTGCTGTTTTTTTATTTATTTTTCATCTTTACTTTCTTCTGCTTGTTTTTGTTCTTCTGCTTTTCTTTCATGATAATTTTTATACCCTGCTTTGTGATTATCTCCTTCGTCCCACTTAGAACCACGCGAAGCAATAATTGTTATGATAAGTCCAACTGCAACAACGATTGCTATTATTGGTATCACCAGATTGCCAGGAATAGCAAGCTCTGAAACAAGGCAAAGAACACCGCAAACAACAAGTGCAACTCCAAACCAGATTTTTAATTTTTTAATAGTGTTAGCATTTTGTTGAAAACAGCCTTGTAAAATTAAAATTATTCCAAGACCTCCACAGATTATCACCCCTGCCCATGCAAGTGAGAAAAACCCAAAGGTTTCAGGAACTGTGAGTGATAAAATCCATAAAACAGCCGCCACCAAAACAAGAAATGCTCCAAGCAGTTTATACCATAAATTTCTTCCCATAAAACCCTCCTATCTTAAAACTACATTTGCAGAAACTGCAGAGATTATATCACCTTCAGTTAATACAATTGAAGAAAAATGTTTATATTCCCTAACAAGTCCGCCAATTCTTATATTTATTTCTTTTATATTTTCATCAGCTGTTAAAACAGTGTATTTGCCAGCCAATAAATCTTTACCAACTTTATATTCCTTCCCACACTGAAGCATAACATCACCTTTTCTAAGTGTTACCCTAACGTTATCATTATCTTCAACAACGTGAGCATCTTTTGTGTATCGAACACCATCAATCACTTCAAACCCATCAACTTTTTTATCTTTGTCTTTAATTTTTTGTTTTCGCATTGTTATAATCCAGCCAAAGATAACAAGTATAAGTGCAACTGATACACAAATTAAAGCTATTTCACTCCAATTCATTTTTCTCCCCCTCTTACATATACATGAATAGTAATATTATGCCGGTAATTAAAAGTAGTGACAATATTACAGTAAATGTAACTTTCAGTGCAGAAACTGGTGTTTTTCCACCAATCTTTCCATTGTATCCATTTATATAAAAGTTATAAAGCTTGTTCTTAAAGTTATAGTGACCTACATAAATTGGAACAAGAACATATTTATATTGTTCACTTAAAAATGTTGTGTTAACATGAAGAGCAACTTTCACATCATAATCATAACGTTTAAGTATCTGTCTCTCAATACTATTATTCATTATGGTTTTACATTCATTCCAGCATTCTTGACCTGATTTGTTGTATGTATTTGCAAAATATCCACGTAAATAATCTGTTCTATATTCCACTGCCTTTTTTGTTGGAAAAGGCTCTATCTCTTTGATTATATTTGTTGGAATTGTAGTTGAAGCTTGAACTAAAAGGTCGTCAAATGAAACATCTTGAAAACCACTTATCCTAAAATAACGAGTTTCAGTGTGTGCAACCCTTTTCCCATTAATATGGCTGTATCTTACAACATATTTGCCAAGTGTTCCATTATATGAACTTTTGGTTGCTGCATCAAAGGTAAAAACTGGATTATAAATTCCATGTATTTTTTCAAGTTTTAACGACTTTTTAAAGTCTCTTGGTGCATATTTCTTTTTCTTTGCCCATGTATTAGCAATATGGACAGCTTGTTTTTTATCCACTTTAAAAGGTGTTATCCCTTGTGGTTTTAGCCCTGGCAATTCTTCGGTTTTAACAATATTACTTGTGCCACAAAATGGACATTTCATTGATATTTCTTGCCCATCAAGAATTTCTTTAGCACCACAGCTTTCACACTGATAAACCTCAGCCTCTGTCCATACACTGCCATTTTTTAAAAGCTCGCCAAGGTCTCGTTCTTCAACTATTGTATGATTATTAACTTCAAAATAACTTCCACAGTATAGGCAATTCATTTTCTGAGTAGTTGGGTCAAATACAGCTTCGCCTCCACAATTTGGACATTTAAAAGTTGTGACTTCCAAGTTATCATCACTATATAATTTGTCTTTTGGACTTTGTTGCTCCGCAAATGCCTGTGTCACACTTTCCCTATTATTATTTTCCATTATTTCAATTTCCTTCCGCACTCTGGGCAAAATTTTGCATTCGCTTTTACCTCAGTTCCACAATCAGGACAAACTAGCTTTAACTTTTGTCCGCATTCTGGACAAAATTTAGGACTTCCATGAAGCACAGCATTACAGTTTGGACAGGTTTTTGTTGGCATTTGAGTTTTTGCTTGATTTTGGTTATTCAAATTTTGCATCTGTTGCATATTGTTTGCAAAGATATTGCCAAGTCCCATACCCATGCCAAGCCCCATACCTGCACCCATTGTTCCGCCTGCAGCACCTGGGTTCTTAGCAGCTTCTTTCATCGCTTCAAGAGTTTCCATCTGAGTATAAACGTCCATATTATTTCTATACATACCAAGAGTGGTGTTTTTATCAAGGGCTTTTTCAAGTTCTTCTGGAAGTGAAAAACTTTCAAATACAAAATTAGTGAGTTCAAGTCCAATTTTCTTAAAATCTCCTGCCACTTTTGTTTGAACTATCTTTGAAAGCTCTTGCAAATTCCCTGCCATATCAAGCACGGCGATTTTACTTTCACCTATTGCATCTGATATGCCACTGACAACCATACTTCTAAGATAATCAGTTATTTGAATTGTTTCAAACTTTGTGTTAGTTCCGCTCAAGTTTTGCATAAACACATAGGCATCATCTACCTTGAATGAATAGTTACCAAAGCCACGGATTCTTACCGCACCATAATCCTTATCACGAACAAGAATTGGATTTACTGTTCCCCATTTTTGATTGGTGAACTGCTTTGTATTTACAAAATATATATCTGACTTGAATGGTGTTTCAAAACCATACTTCCAAGACATAAGTTTTGTTAGAACTGGCATATTTTCGGTGTCTAGTTTATAAAAACCCGGTAAAAAAACGTCGGCAAGTCTGCCCTTATCGACAAATATAGCCACTTGGCTTTCCCTAACAGTTAAAGCAGAACCTTTATTTACATGGTCTTTATTTATTGGATATTTCCATATAATTAAATTACTATTTGTGTCGGTCCACTCTATATTTTTTAAAATTCCCATTACCCTCTCCTTATTATAAAGTTTAGCATATAAATGTTTTAAAAAGCAAATATTTTTTGATTTTTAATATATATGCTAATTATTTAACTATTTTTATATTTATTAAGTAAAAATTTATCCGCGGAGATAAAGTTTGAGTTTAGATAAAGTTATCCGCGGGTGCTAGCGACAAGCACGCTTGCAAGCATGCAAACAAAAATCTGCGATTTTTGTTTTAAATTTAAAAAGTTTTTAAATTTATTGTCGCTAGCCATAAATAAATTCAAAAAATTTGAAATTTTGCTTGACTTAAAGTTTACTTTAAGTTGTATTCTTATAATGAAAGGAATTCATATTGATTATTTTAGCATTATGCTTGTTAATAATCAAAAAAGGATTACTTTTAAAAGGAGTAGAATACGGAAAAATCAAAAGTGTATTTCACAAAAGACATTTCGCAAGAAGGACTTATCAAAATCTACGAAGCTCTAAAGCGAGATTTAAAAGGAAAAGTTGCAGTTAAAATTTCAACAGGCGAACCAGGTGGACACAATTTTTTGAATCCTCAACTTATAAAGCCACTAGTCGACAAACTTCATGGCACTATTGTTGAATGTTGCACTGCATATCATGGAAGAAGATATGAAGTAAAAGAACACTGGAGGGCAATCAAGGAGCACGGCTTCTTAGATATTGCTCCAGTTGATATTATGGACGAAGAGGGAGAGATGAAAATTCCTCTTGAAGGTGGCACTCACCTACATGGCTATGACATCGTTGGCACTCACCTAAAGAACTATGACTCTATGCTTATGCTTTCACATTTTAAAGGTCATGCTATGGGTGGTTTTGGTGGAGCACTTAAAAACATGAGTATTGGTGTTGCATCAAGAAATGGAAAAGCTTGGATTCATTCTTCAGGGCATACCGACGTTCCAGACAAGTTATGGGATTATGTTTCTGACCAAGATGGTTTCCTAGAAAGTATGGCAGAAGCTTGCAAAGCCGTAGTCACCTTCTTCAAGCCAGAAAACATGGCTTATATAAATGTTGCAAACAGGCTTTCTATTGACTGTGACTGTGACTCTAATCCACACGAGCCAGAAATGGCAGATATAGGTATATTTGCATCGCTCGACCCAGTTGCACTTGACCAATGCTGTTATGACCAAATAATGAATTCAACAGACCCTGGCAAAACATCACTTGTTAATAGAATGCTAGACAGGCATGCAATCCATACTGTTGAAACAGCAGCAAAACTTGGACTAGGTTCAAGAGAATATGAAATAGTTAGTATTGATAAGGACTAATAATGGCTAATATTTTATTTGACTGCTATAGTGGTGTTAGTGGAGATATGATTGTTGGCGCTCTTCTAGATTTAGGGGCAGACTCAAACATTCTTCTAAAAGCTATAGAAAGTTTAAAATTATCAGATTTCACAATAAAAATATCAAAAATCAATAAGAAAGGAACTCTTGCCACTGATTTTGATGTTATTTTAAAAGAAAATAATTATGACCATGATATAAATTTCCTTTATGGAAATAAAACAATTCAAACATCAAAATTTGAAAAAAGAAATCTTCAAAAAGTAAATGAAATAATAGAAAATAGTTTACTTACAAAAAAAGCAAGAGAAATTGCTAAACAAATTTTTGAGGTTGTTGCAAAGGCTGAAGCCAAGGCACACAATATAGAAATTGAAAAAGTTGTGTTTCACGAATCCGGTGCTATGGACTCAATTATAGATATAGTTTCAATAGCTGTTTGTTATGATAACTTGAAAGTTGATAATGTTTTTATCACGAATTTGCGTGAAGGAAAAGGTAAAATTCAAACCCGTGTTGGCTTTCTACCAATTCCCACCCCTGCTGTTAAAAACGTGTTAGAGATGTATCATACAAAAGTTGACAGTTGTGAAGAAAATGTTGAGCTTATCACCCCAACCGGAATTGCAGCTATCGCTGTTCTTTCAAATTTTCAAAAAATAAAAGATAAAAAATTCAATATAATTAAAACTGGCTATGGAGCCGGCAAACGAGATTACGATTTGCCGTGCACATTAAAGGCTATGATTATTGAATAAATTATTTAAAACCATAAATAATTTGATAAATTCTACATATTTTTTAAATATTTTTTAATATTTTTTGATATTTTTATAATTTATTAACTTTAAATTGCAGTCCTTTCAGCTTATTAACTACTATTTAAACCTAAATATTTATTATTTAAAAAAATTATAAAATTTATTTTAAAAGGAGTTTATTTATGATTGAAAGTATCTTAGTTTCAAAAAATGTTCAAACAAAAACAAAAATCACAATTAAAACATTAATTTCAGTTGGACTTATTGTTTTAGCCGTTGGACTTCCACAACTTGTTCACTTAGTTGCCGGAGCACAAGGCGGAATGACGTGGCTACCTATGTATCTTCCTGTTCTTATTGGTGGCTGTCTGCTTGGAACTTGGTGGGGACTTGGCATCGGAATTGCATCACCTATTATAAGTTTTCTAATCACCTATGCTGCAGGCTCACCAATGCCAGCACTTGAAAGATTGCCTTTTATGGTTCTTGAACTTGCTGTTTTTGCTGGCGTTACCGGTTTATTCTCAAAAAAAATCGCCACAAATAAATGGCTTGCCTTCCCTGCTGTTATGCTAGCACAAGTTGCAGGAAGAGTGACATTTATCACAGCTGTTGCAATTTTCCAAAGTATACTTAGTTTTAATGTTTCAACTATTTGGAGTCAAATTCAAACAGGGCTTATTGGACTTTTCCTTCAAGCACTAATTGTTCCATTTGTTATCGTTCTATTAAGCAGTGTTTTAAATAGGAAAAAATAATGACGGACTTAGAAAAAGCAAAAAATATTTTATCTCAAGGGCATTCAGTTGTTGCAATCAGTGGTGAAAATGCCTATATCTCAGACGGCAAAGGCATAAGTCCACTTATTCAGTTTATTGATAATAATACTTCTCTTGAAAATTTCTCAGTTGCTGATAAAATTGTTGGCAAAGCAGCGGCAATGCTCTTCGTTAAACTTAAAGTGAATAAGCTATATGCCGAAGTTTTAAGTGAAGCTGGAGAAAAAATTCTTCAAAAATATAAAATTCAATATAGTTTTAATACAAAAACTGATAAAATAATCAATCGTGCAGGCAATGATATTTGTCCGATGGAAAAATGTGTTAGCAATATTGATGATATAGAACAAGCTTATCAAACACTAAAAAATCAACTTGAAAAATTAAAAAAATAAGTATTTTAAAATATAGCAATTCTTTTGCTATATTTTTTAAAAAATATAAATTTTTTTATATTTTTTATTATTTTTATTATTTAATATTTTAAATTACTAGGAAAGAATACAATAATCATCAAAAAAATAAAAAATTTATTGACACAAACAAAATTTTTTAATATAATGATAATGTAAGCACTCGAGCCAACTCTTATTTCAAACTATGTAGAAGAAAGTTAGATTGGCCTAACGTGCTTACTTTTTTTATAGGAGTGGCGTATGAAAAAAATAATTTTAGCTAAACATAGATATTTGTTGATAGACAAAAATATTAATAAGGAAAAAGCACCCTATTTAGCAAGCAAACTATTAAATAATTTTGGTATTATTGTGGATAAGCCACAGCTTTTATCAAATTATAATTTATCTACAATCTCAAATTTTTATGGCGTAAACATTCCTAAATCCTTCTATAAAAATCCACAAGATACTAAGTATTATAGTTGTGATGAACTTCTTATTGAACAACTTGTATCATATTTAAAGATTGAGCTCACTAAAGGACCTTTCTCTTTAGATGAATCCATTTTTGAACGTGTGCCAGTTTTTAAAAAAATCCTTCCAAACTACGAAGAAGATGGCGAAGAAGTTGTTTTAAGAACATATAAAATGATAACAGAACAAGAAAGTGAAAAAATACTAAAAGATATTTTAGTGAATCTTTGTGCATACACCCGTCCATGGGCTACAAGTGAAAAAGATGATTTTTGTTGGCTCTACACTAATGGCTATTATGATGGCGAAGAAATTAATTGCAAAGACAATATTATAACTGCTCTTCAAGAATTTAAAACTATTAATTTTGCTAAAATGCTTGATAAAAAAGATGTAGTTAAACTTAGCTGTTCTCTTCTTGGTGAGAAAAAAGTTTTTACTATTCCAGATAACAATAAAATTATTCTTGAACTTGCAATTAATAATGCTAAAGATTGTTTTTTAACTAAACGACAAGCTAAATATTATAATACTCTAATAAAAAAATTAGATTTAAACTTACCAAAAGAAAACAATCAAGCAAGCCCTTACTCTATAGCAAAAAAATTATTAAATGATGGTAATGTGCTTGGTGGAGCAAAAATTTTTGCTGAACATGGCTCTCTTCTTGAGCGAAATCTTGTATGGCTTCTTTCACGTGCAAATAAAGATGAAATTACTCAAATTTTAGATTTAGTGAAGGCCAATAACCCTATTGTTTTAAGCCAACTATTACAGGAAATATTGTTAGATGATTATTCAAGTCCTAGAACATTCCGCTTCTTCAGAAACAATACATTGAAAAACCATACTGAAACCGAATACGAATATACATATAGAAAATCAAAACTTTCAAAAGCAACAAAACAGGTAATCAAAAAAATAATTTTAGAAAAAATTGAATTATATTATAAAAATCAGAAAAGTCTTGGCGATATTTATGTAAGCAGTGAATTTAAAAATATTGCCCTACCTTTAAACACGAGTGCAAATGGAACAGGACTTGATATTTTGCCAACAGGCAGTCGTCTTCCAATTAATGGCAAATATATCAGAACCTTTTGTTATTGGTTTAATGCCTTTGATATTGACACGTCTGTTGTTTTTGTGCATTCTTCTGGAAAACGTGAAGTTCTTTACTGGGGTAATTATAGCAAAAAACTTTTTGGAAACAGTGCTTTAACTTCTGGAGATGATAGAAATCGAAATGGCTCTGAATTTATTGATTTTGATATTGAAGAACTGAAAAATCTTGGCTATAAATATGCAATATTTACACTTAATGGATATGGCTCTCCTCTAGACCATGGCGAAATCTACTGTGGCTATCAAAATAAAAATAACCTAAATACGAAAGCATGGTCTGCAAAAAATATTGAATTAAAAATGCAAGTTAAAGGCAATAGCCGTGCTTATGTTGGTTTTGCTATTGATTTTGATACAGATGAAATAGTAATTCTAAATCAAGTTCTTGAAAGTGATGATTTGGTGGTTGAAAGTAATATTTATCAAAGAATAGCTGTTTATCTAAATTCACATTATATTAAAAATTTTAACTTATATAAATTATTATCTCTTCGCGGAAACATGATTAAATCAAAATCTAAAGCAGCTATTGTGTTTGATAGAGATTACAATGCTAAAAATGAGCAAACTATTATTAGACCTTATGATATTGAAAAATTAGTTGCACTTTTAAAGTAATTATATAAAATTCTATATAAATAATAAACTAACATTATGATTAAAATATAACATCTTTATAAAACTTAATTATTAAATTAATAATTAAAACTAAAGAATGAATAAGAACTTTGTGCTAAAAGATAAAGTTCTTATTTTTAATTGATTAAAAGATTATTTATAAAATAAAATCTATATGCTTAATATATCCCCCTTTAAAATGTAACTAAACTGGTCAATATTAAAAATACTTAAATAAAATATTTGACATCATAACCTGCCTATGATATAATCGGAATAGTAAATTTCAACAATAAATATACTAAAAAATCGTTTTCAATTAGTTTATGCTTATGTGGCGCAGCAGGTAGCGCACAGCCTTGGTAAGGAAATTTTAGCGCCTAAAAAAGACTAAAAAATTTAATAAAAATTGCTTATGCTAATGTAGCACAGTCGGTAGTGCACCGCCTTGGTAAGGCGGAGGTCACGGGTTCAAGTCCCGTCATTAGCTCCACAATCAAAAATCGCTAAAAGTCTTATAAATAAAGGAATTTAGCGATTTTTTCTTTTCTAAAATTTTTATCAATTTTTACCACAAAAAATCGGTAGGTACATTTTTAGGGTATCGTAGGTACATAAAAAAGTAAAAAACAGACCGATTTTTAAGTGAAATTTCTAAAACTCAAAAATCGGTCTAAATCTGTTTAAATACACCTAAAACTAGCACGGTAGGTACATGTAGGTACATTTAATTATCTAATAGTTCTTATTTCTATTCCGTCACAATAAACAACAGCCTTAACATTATCTCCTGTTTTTGTCACTAATAATATTTTCTTTTTGAAATCATCCCATTTTAATTCTGTTTCGATTAGATATGATGATTCCGTTAGTTTTGTAGCTTTTTCACTATCAAGATAATTATACAAATCTTGATAATCCTCAGTTTTTGCATACTTTAAATCATACATTAAAACTCTTGTAAACATTTTGATTACTCCTTTTACTTATTTTTGTGTTTAGTTGGATCTACCATAACAAATTTTGTGGCACCTTGTGATGTCGGCGGAACTTTTTTACCTTGAACAAGAGTAACTTCAGTTTTGCCACCAATTGGTCTATATTGTCCACTTTGCTCGCAAATTTGACCTGTTTTAACTTTTACCATAATTTATCCTCCTATATTCCTCCGCAATATGCCAGTCGATGACGAAGGAAGATTTATTAAAAGCAAAACAAAAAGATATAATCAAAATTTATCAAATAGTTGTAAATACTTGACAATTGTGTTATAATAAGAACGAAATATGATGCCCTATTTATATTTCGTAAATCACTGCTGCCCCATATTGTGGGTGGTGGTGCTTTTTATTTTACAGTTTAATTAAGTTATTTTTTGCTAGAAAGTTCAACTATAAGCATCTGCAACTCTTCATCAAACTTTGCCGTGAAAGGTTTTGCAGTATTATCAAATTTACATTTTATTGCATCTTCTATAGCTTGAACGAGTTGTTTGCTGTTTACTCTTATCCATTTCTCATCGCCCTTTTTAACAAAATCATAGTCTTTAATATCAGGATTGCCTTCTGAGGCTTTAATTCCTAAAACCTTATTTTTTGAATCCAATCCGATATTTATCTTTTTAGGGCTACCTAAAGCTTTAATGGTTTCAGAATTAAAAATCAGCCCTAATCTCATAATTGAAACCTTAACCATACCCGTCGTATCAATATTAAAATTAAAAGAGTAATTTGTCATACTTTCACCTTCCTATCATATATTACAATAAAACATTTGTAAATGTCAAGCATTTTTATAAAAATATTTATATTTTCTTTTCTTTTATCATTTTTTATCACTTTTATCACTTTTATAAATATATGTATATAAATATATACATATATTTAATAAAAATTAAAAAGTTTTACATTTCAAAATCTTTTTCTTTTCTCTTTCTTCTTTTTCTTTCTTCAAGTAATTGTTCTAGCAAATCATCATATTCTTCATTTGTCATACTTGAAAGCAAATCATGTTTTTTGTTTTCCAATTCTTCTTGTCTTCGCTTCTCATCTTCATAGAGTTTCTCTTGTTTAATTTTTTCATTTAACTTTTCTGTTGTGTTTCTTATGTATTCGTTATCAACAGAGTTGTAAACAGTAATTGTTGTTTTCACATCACGATGACCTAAAAGTTGTTGAATAACCTTTGGGTTTTCATTCATTTCAAAAAGCATATTTGAAAATGTATGACGAAGTCCATGAAAATGAATATTATATTTGTCAAGATTATTTCTTCTCTTAAATCTATCAAATACCATTCTACAACCAGAATATGTCCTAACACTTCCATCATCATTTGCAAAAACATATGATGTTGGAGCAGTTAATTCTGCGGTTACATTTTTATTTGTCTTTTCTCTATTGGTTTGTTTTTCTTTCCAAGTTTGCAATGTATCAACTACGATGTCTGTAATTGGGATTTCTCTAACACTACAAGTTGTTTTAGTATCACCAACAACTGTAACACGAGATAAAACATTCCCTTCGTTGTCAAACTTTGGTATTTGAGTTATACCCCTTTCAATCTTCAAAGTTTTGTTTTTGAAGTTTACATTTTTCCATTGAAGTGCACATACTTCA
Organism: uncultured Clostridia bacterium; assembly: GCA_944367535.1. Taxonomy (GTDB): domain Bacteria; phylum Bacillota; class Clostridia; order Christensenellales; family Borkfalkiaceae; genus UBA1259. The sequence goes on along the minus strand of CALVWQ010000053.1, from coordinate 3,599 downwards.
CCAATACGTAACCCAGCGAACAACAAAAGAATACACATCGGTTTTAAAAAATTTGCTTCATCTTTATTTAATGCTTCTAAAAATTTTGTTCTAGCTTCTGGTGTTAATGCTTTGTATTTTTCTTGTCCACTATAAACTTTTCTATCTTTAACTTTGATAAGGACTTTTCGTGTTGGATTTTCTGTTACCCATTTATTATCTATCGCATAATCAAAAAATTGTGCTATTAAGTGCTTGTTCTTTTTAATTACATTTAAACTGTAATCTCCATCGATTAATTTATTGATAACTTTTTGAACAACATAAGTATCAATTTCATAAATTTTCATATTGCCAATTATTGGTTCAATATGCAATCTAAAATTACGAATAATACCTTCAAAAGTTCGTGGAGTTACAGCACTCTTTTTAAATACTAAAAGCCACTCCGACATAAGTTCTCCGAATGTTTTATGTTCAATAATTTCATAAGAATTATTTTTTATTCTTCCAGAAATCTCACTTAACTTTTTAGCAACATCAGTTTGATTTTTTCCATATATAATCTTTTTCTTTTGTCTGCCTTTTTCATCATATCCAATAGTTATACTGCCTACCCATTTGCCATCACTTCTTCTTTGAAAAATGCTACCCTCTCCATTGGTCCTTTTTGTTTTTGTAACAACCTTATTCTTAGCCATTTTGCACCTCGCTATTGTTATTGTTAAGTGTTAGCCAAGTAACAAAATTAAGCACACTTACAACTTGTCTTTTACCCACTTTTGTTGTTGGAAAATCTTTACTTCTAAGTAGCGTTCTTACATTATCTCTACCAAGTCCAGTTATTTTGATTAAGTCATCACAGTCTAAAAAATCTTTACCATATTTCAAAGAAATTCTATTCACTTCATTTTGTATTAAGTCATTTATGTTAATGTTTGTATTGTTCATTTATTCCTCCTAACAAACTAAAATTTCTTTCTATCTCTAATTAAAAATTTTCTATTAATCTCTCTATTTCTAATCTCTATTTCTACATTTTTAAACTGTGATTTAATCACAAAAAAGAAGAAGTGGGCTTCACACTTGCTTAAAATAAAGGAAGTCGTTTTGAGTCAAAAATGTAACATAGAAAAAAGTCTTATTTTATAAGGCTTTTTGTTACTTTTTTGTATTCAAAGCGTTTCTTCCGCTTATCCTGTATCTCATAATCTCTTAAATCGATTCATACCAAAATCACATTTCAAACTCTTTTTCTTTTCCATATCTTTCAAGTTTATTTAAGAACTGCTTAAAGTTCTCCATTTCTTCAATTTCTAGATAGTGGTAGTATTCAAGACAATCCAAAAGATGTTGCCACTGTCTTTTCCTTTGGCGTTTTTTGTAATACCTATCTCGTCTTGTATAAGTTGTTATGCTTTCAATTTTATCTCTAATTTGACCAATCTCTAATGCCGTTTTAATTGTCTTGTTGCCTAATCTTCGCATTATATCTTCTCTATAAATTTGGACATTGTAATCGTCTGGAATATGCCTGTAATTTTCTTTTTGCCATTTCTCTAATTTGTAAAGTTCATATAAAAAATCATAAAACTTCTTTTCTAACTTTTTATCGCTCTTTATTAAATTTCTTGTTATATCATCAACATAAGATTTTACACTTTCCATATTCTCACTATCATAACCTATGCGACCAGATTTAGGCATCATATCATACAAATTTAACAGTTGCTTTTTTAGTCCTTTTCTTAGAGTTATCGAATTTGAAAACATTTCATATTTATCCGTTAAATCTTTTCTTGTTTTCACTATTTCCGCTGTTTTGTTTGTTAATGCTTTTTCAAAAATTGCTTTACTAGTTATTAAAACATTTTTAGGTATTTTGCCAGAGTGAAAAACAAGTTCGTTATTGTTTTTATAAAACTTTGGTTCTTTCTCGAAAAATGAAATATGGATATGCTTGTTCTCGGTATTCTCGTGAAGTCCCGCATACCAAATGATATTGTCTTTGTCTAGCCCTGCACGACTAAAAAATTTAGGTAATTCTTTTTTTATAAAGTTATATGCTTGTTCATAATCTCTGCAATACATTTCGCCAAATTCTTCTCTAAATGAAATTACCATATCCCAAATGCAACTTTGAGTATTTCTTAATTGTTCTCTTAACTCACGTTTTTGCTCATCGATCAAAAGTCCATCTTTACTAAAAACTCCACAAGATTTTTCACCGTTGCCAACATACTTTGTATAATCAGTTGAAGCGTTGTTTATCGAACCAGTGTCAACATAACTCACATAGTTATAACTTGCTGTGCAACTCAAAAATTCTCGCTTTGCAATTTCTTTTTCTTGACTAGATTTGTATTTATCTTTTGGTTTATAATACTTACACAACAAAACAATATTGTCTTTCATCTTTTCATCCTTTCATAAATAGCATTTAAGACATCTTCCATTTGGTCAAGTCGAGATAAAATTTCATCTTCTTTCATCTCTTTAAAGGCAACTTGTTTTAAACACGCATTTAAAAACTCGTTAATTGACCCGTATTGGCTGTTTTCGTAAATCTCTTGTAATTTTATCGACCAAACGTTTTTCTCGCAATCTGAGCATATTTTGGCTCTTAACTTTGCTATCTCTCATAGTTCCTCCTTTTGTTTAATTTGATTTGTTTAAATTTTAAGTTTAATTTTACATTTCACACCTCCTTTTAAAATGATTTTACTATTGTCGCTGGTCCACCATTTGAACACGCGGCGAAAATTTGTATAAGAAAAAACACCATTGCAATTTGCAAAGATGTTTACTCCTTCTATATTATTAACTACATGCTTTTCTAAATCGTGGGGTTATTTTTAGCATTTTTTAAAAAGTTTCAAAAATATTTTTATCCCCTCATATATATAACCAACAAAAATGGTAAATTGTTAAGGCATTTTGGATAAATTTTTAAAAACATTTTTTATTCCTCTATATTATTAACTACATTATTTTTCAATTTGTCAGGTATAAATTGATGATTTTTTTAAAAAAAGTAAAAATTTATTTTGTTTATATCCCCTCACTTATATACAAATCGTAAGGCACTTTTAGCTTAAAAAGTCCCTAAAATAAAGCAATTAAGCCTTGTCCAAAAAATAAAATTTTTAATTTCATATTTACAAGGACATGTTCTTATAAAACATCATGGACTTTACTTTTTCTTGATAATCTCATACAAAAAATTTACTCCCTCTATATTATTAAGGACATGTTTTTTAAAAAGTATCGTGGGTTTTTACTATTTTTAGCAAAAATTCTTAAAAATATTTTTGTCCCTCTATATTATTAAGTACACATTTTTTCAAATCGTGGGGTCATTTTTGCAATTTTTATAAAAAATTTTTTAAAATTTATTTTACCTCCTCTATAATATTAACTACAATTTTTTTCAAATCGTGTAGTATATTTGAACAACTTTTTAAAATAAAGTTTAAATATTTTTGATTTATATCCCCTCACTTATATACAAATCGTAATACACTTTTGTGCCTAAAAGCCCCTAAAATAAAGGGTTTTGAACTTAAAAGTAAATTTTAATTTTTAATATCTCTCTATTATATATAAGGACATGTTTTTTT
>CALVWQ010000052.1 GCA_944367535.1 uncultured Clostridia bacterium | reverse complement strand
TGCGGTGTATACAGCCGTTTTAACGTACGTCTTTCCGTCGCCCAAGTCCTTATCCGTCGTATATAACTGCGAAACGCAACCTGCGTCTATAAAAATCTGTACGTTGTCGATAACCTGAACGGTTATACTGTCGGAAAGTGTTTGCGCGTCCAATCCTCTCCACGTCGCAGTTGCGGTGAGTATTGCTTCTCCGCTCGCGACAGTCGTGATATCACCCGTGCTTGCGTCAACGGTCATAACCGTTTCGTCTTCGGAGTTAAAGGTGAAAGTTGCGTCATAATACCTGTTTCCGTTGTAAAGGACGCATGGCTGTAATCGATACGGATCGCCAAAAGCGATCGGCAGGGTTTCATCGTCGGAAAGCACGAGAGAAGGCTGCCCCTGCGCGGCGAGCACGGTAAGCGAGCACTTTGCCTGCGCGCCTTCCGCGGACGCGATGATTTCCGTGCTCCCGGCGCTTGCGGCAATGACTCTTCCGTTTCCGTCAACCGTAGCAACCGCGGTGTCGGATGAAGACCATTCAACATCAGTCTGTACCGCATTGCCTTCCGAGTCTTTTACTTCGGCGGTCAGTTGTACGTCCTCATAGCAATAGAGAGACCACTCGGTTACGTTGACTGTAACGGTATATTTGCTTTCCCCCTCCGTTTCTTCTTCGTCCCCGTTTTTACAAGCCGCAAAAGCCAGCATACACATAACGGTAAAAACGGTTAAAAACATCCACATCATCCACCGAATTGATCTTTGCATATTTTTTCCTCCTTATTTTTTAATTATTATACGCCCCATCTGTTATAGAGGCTGTCGATCGTTGTTTTCTCTCCTTCCTTGGTGATTCCGGCCTCGCCGGCGCCGGCTGAAAACAGTTGCTTATACTCCCTGATGACCGCATCATCGAATGCCGTGTCGTACAGTTCGACAATTAAATATAACGGAGAGAGGCGCTCTAAGCAGATATTGAAACGGTACGCTTCGTACATTACCGAATCCGTTTCCTTCAAAGGCTCTATGCTTGCAAGCGCGTTTTCACAGCATTGCAGCCAATTGTCAAGCAGACTCTTCGGCCAGAACGCTTCCTGCAACGCGTTGGTAAATACCGAGCGCGAGCCCGTATATCCGTTATACTGTTGATTGTAATCCGCGCGCAGACGGAAACTTGTAAACATCTGCATCATATCGTCAGACGCCGGTCCGAAATACACGTCGAAAAAGTCCTGAATAAGCGCATCGTAATCCGCATTGACGTTCCAGGCGAGTTTGGACGTAAGGTATACTTTGAGCATCCCCCATGCCGTAGGCTTGCCTTCCTCGTTATACTGACCCTGGTCGAACAGCAGGAACGCGTGGTTTAATTTGCCGTACTTATAGATGTCCTGCATCGAGTTGAACGAGTTGTACGGAGTGAGATAGTATGAAAAGTTCGTCTGATACGACCAGAAGAATATATCGTCCGACACGCATCCCCAGCCGCTGAAGTTGGCGGCTATATCGGAATTCCCGCGCTCATAGAAACTTTGGGTATAGTCGCCGTTGGTTTCGGCAAAATACAATCCCACGCCCTCGCGGCATTTTACGCTGTCGTCAATCGGAACATAGGCTTCTTTTTCCGCATCGTATACCGACGGCGGTTTATTAGTCTGATGATATCCCAAGAAAAGAATCAGCAAATCGCGCTTGTAAGCGCTTCCCTCCCCTTCGAACCATTCGTCGATGTTCTCTTTCACACGGTTGAGAAAGAGTATCACCGACGCCGAATTTGCGCCGCCGTACTTGTTCTTTAATTCCATACATGTTTTGCACGCGCACCACGTTTGCGTATCTTCGTGCGTGAACGTGATCATCCGCTTATCCGCGTTGTCGGGATCCTGAAGAATGGTTTTCATCTTTTTCGTTACGGTACCGACCATCTCTTCGAACTCGGCTTTTTCGCCGTGCGCGGTATAACACAGCTGTTTGCCGTCGTCGCTGTACCATTTAGGGTGCGACTTCTCATACTGACTTTTAGGAAGCCACTTGAAACTGTTATGGTTAATCGTCCCGTCCACGGGAATTATAAGAGCATCGTCGTTAACCATACGGAAACGGTTGCGGACGGTGGCATTATAGCGTATAAATCCGTAGTTTGACATAATGTACTCGTAATCGGGCACGTCGGTGATGTCGAAACTCATAAGCGGAAGATCGGTAACATTGCGGCGCAGACGGATAACGTTATCCGAGAAAAACTCGTATTCAAAACACTGCGAAAGGAATTCGTATACCGCGTACAGCGTACCGCGTTCTTTCGCCCCGAGCATAAACACCGATTTGCCGACCGTAACAATCCTCAAACCCGCTTCGCCCAGAATGTCGTAATCCGCGGTAACGCCCGCAGATTCGGAATAAGCATTTTCTCCGACAGAAAGGTATTTCGCATTCGCGTCGTACACCGCAATATCGTCGGTTTGTACGGTCAGAACCAAGCCCGTTGCCTCCTCGAAAAAGTACTGCAACTCGTTGACTGCCGTTTTTTCCGTTTCGGTTGCATCTTTTGGCATCACTATCCGATACTCGGTTGTTCCTCCCGACACAATCTTGTCGCTCGTTTTCTTTACGTCGAACAAGTGTACTCCCTCATAGTTTTCACTCTTAAAATAATCCATTCCCTGCTCCTGTTTATTCCCGTCGTTATTGTTATTATTTGCGTTGTTATTGTTAGTCTGATCATTACTGCCGCACCCTGCAAACAGCGTGGCTAACAAGCAAAAAACCAAAATAATCGATATCTTTTTCATTTTAGTTCCCCCTCTTTTACGACACCTCGATTTCATAACTTTTTACCGAGAAGTTGCCCATCGAATCGAACGCGTAATAATATATGGTATATATGCCTCTTTCTTTTGCAACAAATGCATTCCATTCCGTTCCCTCGTTGCTTTGACTGAATGCGATTACGCGACCAGCAGGCGTTTTCATATACTTATAAACCGCGACTTCGGAATCCATATTATCCTGAACGTCAGCCGCCGCTATGCCTATCGTCTCGCCGACTTTTCCCGTCGTCGCCGCAGACTGTAAGGTAATCTTCGGCGGCTCCGTATCCACGACCCTTATAACATAGGAATAAAAAGTTTCCCAACCCGCGGAATCAACCGCATAATATTCCACCGAATAATTGCCCGTTTTTTCGAGACGGATACAATAACTCTTCGAAGAGTCGTAGTTTTGTAATACTGTGCCGTCTTCCGCTATGACGACGTTGCCGTCCGGGTCTTTTACGACCGCTTCGAATTTAATGTACGGATCGAGTACATCGCCCGCAACGGTGGGAAGAATCTCCACAATGCTTCCGATATGCTTTTCGCCGCGCATCGTGCGAGTGGTGATCTCAGGCTCGATGATGTCGTTTTTGACCGTCGACATCGTCTGATTGTTAACGGTAAGAATGCGGATGGCTGCGTTGTCGCTTTGCGAAGTCTCTATCCCTCCGAGCTCGACGGTAAGATATACAAATTTACTCGGAAATCCGTTAAATTCGTTCCCTGCCGCGTCTTTTTCAATCTTTACGGTGGTTTCGCCCATAACCTGTACGGAATTTCCCTCGCTGTTATAGGCAATACTGAAATCGCTGCCGTCCGCAAGGAAGAAATTCTGACCCAAAGGATATTTTATACCCGTACCGTTCAAAAGAAATACCGCACTGCCGTCCTGTTCGCGCAGGAAAGTGAATCGAACGCTGATCCCCTCACTTAAACTGTCCGCGAGAATGACGTTAACGGTGTCAAATCCGCGGTAATCCATACTCGTTCCGAAATTGAGTTTGAATTTTTCCGCAAAGATCGTTTTGACGAATTCAAGCGACGCCGTATCTCCGTTTTTACCTGACGTCTTATACGTTACGGAAGTGCCGCTGCTCTCCGCCGTGAAATCTTCGCCGATAAAGTACTTGGAAAGATCCAGCGCGTTTTCCTCGCCGAAGCCTACGTCTACGACATCCACTCTGTATTCCCTGCGGAACAGACCTTCGCTCGTGCCCAGCTGATAGGCAATCGTAACACTCTCTGACGCGGTAATCCTGACGGTGTTACCCGTAACGACGGTAAACGCCCCGTAATCCTGACGTATCAGAAGCGTGCTCTTTTTCCATTCCGCACCGTTTTCGCCAAAAACGTAACCGTACTTTTCGGGAAGTTCATAGACGGCGTTTTTGATGAAGTAATGCGGCAGGACGATTTCGTCGTCCATATACGGCGTTGCCGAGGCGGAAACAGCCACGTCGTACGACTGCGTATGCTTGCCTATATAATCCCCGTAAACATACTCTACCGTATATGTGCCGCCTTCCAGCGCGATAAACTCTCCGTTTATAACTTCGCACACCACGGAAGGATCGTCCTTTTTGTATACCGAAACGGATAAAGTGTGTTTGCCCGTTCCCTTGCTTAAAGTCATGGCGCCGACGGGTATGCTTCTGCCCGTTTCGCCGGTTGTCACACATTCTCCGAGAGTTGCGGTAACCTTTTCGATGTCGTCGCGGGCTTGGATATCTACCTTGCGGGTCGCCACGTTGCCGAAGCGATCTTTTGCCTTGTATTCGACGGTGTACGATGTCGCCGTTGTCGGCGTAAACGCACCGTCTGCAAGCATTACACGCGCACCGAAAGAAGAACCGTAATTTTTCCACACGGAAACATCCACGGATACGGCACCGTCGTAAGTGTCGTATGCCGTAGCCTCGTATACGGGATACGCTTCGCCGACGATAGCCGCAGGCGCGTTATCGTAACCCTGGTCGTCGATTTCTATAACCGGCGCAACGTCGTCGCTAAACACGTTGTTCTGCCTGTCTTCGGCGCTCGTGCCTGCTATATCGGTGACCACGATACGCGCCGTACCTGACTGATAGTTTGAAGCGCTGACCGAAACATAGACCTCGCCCGTGGTAAAACCGTTCCAAAGGTCTCCGTACAGCGCAGGATCGTCGAGATCGCTCACTATGCTCCTGTAACGGGCGCCGTCGCGATAACTCTGCACGTATATGCGCCTGTTCTCATAATCCCAGCCGATCGAAAATTTCTCTTTCCCCACATACGAACCCTTGTTCGAATGTCCGCCTGTCATAGAAAAACTTATGGCCGCGCCGTAAGCGTCGTTTTTATGCAGTTTATACTTCTGCCCGTCCTCCCATTCGACGGAACCGCCGTTGCTCTTTTCCAAACCTACCGCCGGCTGGAATGCCGCAGAGGCCGTAACGTACGAATTCAGACTCGCCCATTCGGCATTTTCATCTACGGGCGTAACCTTTTTGATCTTCACGGTAACTACGTTTTCGGGATCGAAAACGTCGGTAAAGGTAACGACTATCTGACGGGCATCCGCCGTATAGAGCGTTTCGGGCGCAACGTAAAACTCGATAACTCCGTCCATAACGCCCGAATAGTCGCTGTTGTCAAAAGCGGTTAAATCTACTATCCTGTTCACGTCAAAAGACTCGCCGTTGGTCAATTCAAGCGCGATACCGGGTTGCGAATCGGGATACTCCTCAAAAGTACCGTACCGCACTTTCGACTTTTCGCCCGAAAGCGAATACAGTTCGGCAAGACAGTCAAAAGTCTGCGTGCGCTTTAATAACACGCCCGTTTCGGTAAAAGCCTTATATTCCAGACAATATTCCCCCGCATAAGCGAGCGTTACGCTCGCTTCGCCGTGCGTGTTTCCGATCGGATCGCGCAACGTGACGGCAGAAAGATATTTTTTTCCGCCGTATTCGAACTCCGGCGCCTCGGGCATCGTAAACGTATATCCCAAACTGTACTGCGCCGCAATGTCGGGCAGACGGATCGCGGCGTCCTGCGCGACAGCGTTTTTTTGCGGCACAATGGCGCACAGACACACGGCAACCAATGTTGCCAACAATGATACAACGGACCACTTTCTCCGTCCGATTTTTTTAATACTCATATTTCCCTCCTTTTTTTCACTCCTTGATACCTCCCATCGAAACGTTCCCCATCAGTCTGTCTCTGAATACGACGAACAACACGAGAACGGGAATCACGACGATAACGCACGCCACCATACGCATAGGAACGGTATTCATGCCCTGAATGGAAGACGTACTCAGCGAAAATACGCCGTATGCCAAAGTCGGATGCGACGGCAGATACAACAGAGGAACCTGATAATCGTTCCAGAACTCAATAAATTTGATACAGATAACGGTCATAAGTGTTACTTTTACGAGCGGAATCATAACCCGAAGCATAACGGTAAGTTCAGACGCGCCGTCTATATACGCCGCCTCCGCATATTCTTTCGATACTCCGCGGAACGTCCCGTAAAACACCAAAAAATACATGCCGAGAAAATTGAATTTCAATACCCATGCCCCCAAAAACGAATCGTACAGGCTGAGCGAACGTAAAAGCTGGATCTCCGACGGCTGCGAACCGATGATCGGAATGACAAGCGTGACGATGACTGTTGCCACTAGAATTTTGCCGAACCGAAAATCGAATTTTGCCGCCATGTACGAGACGATGCACGGAACCAGCGTCGCTATTAGCGAACCTATTCCCGCATACATCAGCGTGTTGAAAACCTGTTCGAGTATACCCACGTTTACGGGCGTCGTTATGCCGTCGATCTCGCGTTTTACGGGCACATAAAAATATCTGAGAATATAAACGTAATTATCCCACGCCCAATTCCACGGAGCGCCGCTCGGCAGACCGAGCACGTTTTTTCTGAAATCGTTTTGCGTTTTAAGCGACGTGTTTACTCCCCAGAAAAGCAGTAAAAGCATAGAGAGCGCATACAGCACCAACACCGCAAACACAACGATAAAAAAAACTGAAATACCTTTTTCTTTTCTTCTCATCGTTGCCTCCTCAATCCGTTTTCGGCCCGAATCTTTCAAACAGCCATTTCACCGCGAACGTGAGAGGTACCGCGATGACGGTGAAAATCAGCCCGAAAGACGCAATGTACGGATAATTGGTCATAGATTTTGTTTCCTGCACCGATTTGTAGAGGAAGTAACCGAACGTATACAGGTCGTAATCTGCCTGCGTTCCGTAAAAACTGTATAAATTCATCTGGTTGGTGAAGATATGCGCAACGCCTACCGTTACAAACGTGACCAGCGTGCTCCACACGCCCGGAATCGTTATATTCCAAAACTCCCGCAAAGGCGACGCGCCGTCGATACGGGCGGCGTCCACTACCGATTCGGAAATCCCGCCCATCGCGCTCGTATACATGAGCACCTGCGTCCCGAACCCCGCCCAGATCGTGAAGAACAGGATTGTTCCGAACCGCGTATCGGGCGAAGCCAGCAAGCCTTCTGCCGTATTTCCGGTAAGCATTTCCACGACGGCAGAATAAGCGCGTTCCACGAAATACTTGTAAATAATGACCATAACGACGCTCGACACGATCTGCGGCATGAAAAGGATCACTTTAAAGAATCCCGAACCCGTCATTTTTTTGTAAATGAAGTAAGAAAAGATCAGCGCAAACGAAATGCCGAACAACTGTGTAAACAGAAACACGATAATCGAATTTTTTGTCGAAGAACGAAACATATCGAGTTCAATGAGATCGCGGCATGCCTGTTCGAGATTGTCAAACCCCGCCCATACGAATCCGCCCGTTCCGAAATCGTAGCGGCGGAAGGCAAGAAGCACCGAATTGAGGTTTACGCCTATGTAGAAAACGCAGAACTGCAAAATGGGCAACGCGAGAACGGCACAATAGAACAGAAGTTTCTTCCTGTTTCGTTTCGCAAAAGCAACGCTCTTTTTTACCATCTCAATCCGACTCCGTAAAATGCTGACGGTAACGGTCGGTCCATTCGGAACTCGTCAGCCACATTCCCTCGAAATACTCCTTAGTCGTCATGCCTCCTGATGAACGGAACGCGTTGTAAGGATAAGCGTAACTCGAACCCGCCTGCGAACTCCATATATTTTTCGTAAACGTGGTCTCATTGTTCATAAAGATGGCATTACCCGACAAATTGTAGACCATATCCGCATTTTTTCTGTAATTCCAGAAACTTTTAGCGTAATAAGTCAACTGTTCTTCCTGTTCGGGCAAAAGCGAATAATCCACCGCCTTTTTAAGTCCCGTCTCTACCGTGAATTCCTGCAAAGACGTGTCGGAATAGCAATACCGCAAAAACATTTTCGCCAGGTTCAGTTTGTCGGGATCGCTTTCGACAGTCGCGTTGATAAAGGCGTACGAGCGAGCCGAATCGGTCATGACGGCGCGATCGGACGCGGCAGAACTCTCCTCGTCCGCCCTACGAGGCAACGGCATCCACGCAAAGCGCCTGTTTTCGGCTCTTGAACCGTAATCGGCGACAGAACGGTTAAAGGCGTCCGCCGCCTCGTTTTCCCAATAGTTACCGTCCATCAGCATTGCGATCGGCTCGTTCTCCAACGAACTGTAAATAAACTGTTCCTGAGCGTCGAGATGTGAAAAAGTGGAGTCTATCGACAACGTATGATAATACCGTTTGTCGGACAGCATCCTGCGCAAGAAATCCAGACCGTAATAGCGACCCGCCTGCTGAAATACGTAGTATCCCGTCTGTTCGGTAACTTTTACATTTTCAATTACGGGATTGCCCGAACCGTCGAATCCCGTTATGACGCGAACGGTCTCGTCGCCGCTGTCAAAGGTAAGCGCAAGAGAAGCTTCCGTTTTGGTGGAATATGCGTCGAATATCGCTCCCTCTATGTATAGTGTGTAATCATTATACATACCCGTCCACACAAACGGAATGACGTTGCGCTGAACCATATAATCGCACAGGCGGAAAAACTCGTCGTAAGTAGAAGGCAGACCGTCGTCCAAAGAATAATCGATGCCGTCTATCACGCCCGTTTTTCCGTCAGGTCCCAAAGACCGCTGTTCGGTCGCCGAAGTTACAAAGCCCTGATTTCCGTTGTTTTCATCCATCGAAAAATATAACAGTTTCCTTTCGAAAAGGTCAACGTCGTATTGCAGGCCTCTGACATGCTCGTAATGAGGCAACGCATAGTATTTTCCGTCGGAAATCGTTAGCATGGCTCTCTGTTCCGCCGTCAGTTTATTCTCAATCGTTTCTTCGCCTTCTGCGGCGGCAGACTTAACTACATCAGAAACGTCCGCGAGCATACCTTTCGACACCCAATCGTAATAAGGTATATCCTCTGCAAAAAACACCTCGTCGGACGAACCCGGTAACGTACTCGTAAGCGTCGTGCCGCTGTCTTTATTGGGATTGATGATGAGTTGTACGCCTACTTTATCGGTATCGGACTCGAACTTATAATCTTTATACTCTTCTTCGAAACGCGCCTTTATTTCATAAAGCCATTCCGTCCCGATACCGCCATTATAATTGGAAACATACAGTTGCGTTCTGTTTCTGTCTATCTTTTCCGTGGTGTTGTTGATGCCGTTTTTGGAACAACCCGCAAAGCCGCTTAAAACGATAATGGATAAAACCAAAATCGACGCTAATCTTTTCATTAAGCCTCCTCCTTTTCGTTGTTTTTCAACTTCATTATATTTTACATTATTTGCAAAGTCAATCTCAATTCAAAGCATAATTGTTTGCATTTTGTACTTTGAGTTTTTTTGCATATTCACATTTGTGAGCCTATATTGTATAATGTTTTTATGATAAGATTTAAAAATTTTTTCTGTTCGTATGCCTATACCACCAACCTCGACCCTACCCCGTATACGCCGCATATGCACGAACATTACGAAGTCCTTTTTTTTCTGCGCGGCAAAGCCACTTTTCAAATTTCGCAGAAAAAATATCCCATGTGTCCCATGGATCTGATTATTGTTCCTCCCGCTCTCATACACACGACAGTTTTTTTGAGCGATCAGCAATACGAACGTATTCTGTTCCATTTCGATATTGTGGAGAATTCCGATCCGTTTTTACAATCGCTGTTTTCCAAACCCTCTGTCATCAACCTTTTAAGCAATAAAAAAGTGCTTGAACTTTTTGACCGCATCAACGAATACAGATTCCTGTTCGAAAGCGAAAATTTTCTTGCGATTACCGAAGCTTGCTTTACAGAAATTCTTCTGCTGCTAAAACTCTATGAATTTACCCCGCCCGACTCTTTTCCGCTTTCTCACCCGACCGTTACAAAAATAATGGAGCTCATTTCCGCGAATCTCGACAAAAAACTTGACATAGATTTTTTTTCATCGCAATTGTTTTTGTCGCCGTCGCATATAAAAAATTTGTTTTCTAAAACCATGCATGTGGGATTGAAGCATTATATAAACAATATGCGTATAATGAAAGCTCAAAGTTTGCTGAAAAAAGGACTGAATCCTTCTGAAATCTACCTCCTTTGCGGATTTGAATCGTATACAACGTTTTATCGAGAATATAAAAAATTTACGGGAAAAATACCGTCGCAAGATAAGACGAAAAAAACGCCGGACGAATTGCCGTAACAAACAAAACATAACGCCCGACACAACTTGTTAAGAAAAAGACGGACGAACCTTAAAATCTTTCCCCCGCTTCGGCGATAAGATAACCATTCAATACAACCGTTCCGCAAAACAAAGTCCCGACGGTAGTAGGGTCTTTGTTTTTTACGAAAGAACGTTGTACAATACTTACACCGTCCCGCAAAGCGGAAAGACGATATTTATTCCTATCTATACAATAATGCAAGTCTGAATAACGCGACAAAGCAAAAAGGCAGTCCGTGAACTTCGGACTGCCTTTAATTAAAGAAAAACGCAAACGAAACCGAAGAAAAAAGCGAGTATTTTGCATAAATAAGAGTGTAAAATAAAGTGTGTAAGTTGAAAAAAACGACTTATGCACTTTTCCTTTTTAAGGATAAGTGTGGTATAAT
>CALVWQ010000051.1 GCA_944367535.1 uncultured Clostridia bacterium | reverse complement strand
TATACTTATTATGACGTGCCTATAGAAGTCGGTGCAGACGAAGATTTGATAATCGAATGGGACTATATAGACAGTAACGGTGGCGACCAATATTCGGTATTGTCCATAATGAAAGGTTTGAGAAAGACGGACGACGTCATGGGGTTTGATAAAAACGCAGCGGCAGAATGCGTACTTTCGTATATCAACCGAGTAGGAGAGAGCGCTGCCGCTCTCAATACGATTCTCGGTGCGGGCGGTCCCGCGGCGGAAGATCTGCCCGAGGCAGGTACATCTTATCTCGAAACTGCGAGCTGGGGATATAACTTCCAGAAAGTAGACGGTACGGGCGACCAGGGATGGTCTGTCGGGTTCGAGACGAAGAACACGAGATACAGACAGGTATATAAGAGCGACGGAACGCTCGAAGGATATTCTGCGCCGATAGGAGAAGACGGGACCGTAGGAGCATATACGATGCATATGCTTACGAAACCGGGAGTAATCGAGTACAGGAGCGGATATGTTGGAATATATCTGTTCGGAAATTCGAGGACGGAGGTTTTGATAGATAACTTCAAAGCGGGCACTAGGACCGACGGAGAAGAGGAGATAACGTACGTAATAGAGGACGACTTTACCGAAGCCGACGAGAACTGGAAAGACTACGGCGGCACATGGGGACCCGATTATGAATTGTATTCGTATCAATCAGCGGCATCGTATCTTATGTTTGATAACAGTGCAGGTGATAATTATATAGCTTCGGCGCCGAGGACATCTGTAGAATACGACAGAAGATATGACGGATACGTTAGCCTCGGATTCGACATGGAGGTGTTGTCGATAACGGGCGGAAGGACGTTCGGAGTAATGTTCGGACTCAATGCCACCTCGGACGGGAGCGGAGTAGCGGGGCTTCCGTATATACATGTAATCAGCGAAGACAGTAAATATTATGCCTGTTATTCGGTAACGACCGAGACGGGATACGAGATAAAAGAGAGAGAAGAGATAACTGAGGGTATAACGGGAGTAATCCGAGTCGAACTTACGGGCAAGACGCAGGGAAAAGTCGAGTTAAAGATAGGAGAACAGGTAATAGAATTCGGACAAACAGAGATAAAACTCGAAAAACGTTTTGCGTTAATATGTAAAGGAGACGCGGCGGCAGGAGAAATAAAGGTCAAGATAGACAATGTTCTCATGAACGCAAGATACAATGTCGTATCGGAGAATTCCAAGAGCGTTGCCATTAACTTCGAAGGAAAGGACGAGGACGGAAATCCTTGGTATAATACGGAAGATTGGAGACTTAACTCTGTTTCAACGGGGCTTCCCAACGGAGAAGGTTTCCAAGGACTTAAAATAGAAGACGGTGCTCTAAAATTTATTAATGCGGGACATAACTCACTGTTTGCGACAGAGAGAGAATATGTGAACTTTGAGTTCCAGTTTGATGTTGTGGATATGCAAAGAACTGTCGAGGTGAATTCGGAAGGAAAAGTTACCAAGCCCGTCATGAATTCGGCGATAATTATATGTCTCGGAATGCCCAAAGGCGGATATTATCTGCAATCGAGTTATATCGAAATCGGCTCTCCGCTAAATAAAACCATTAACGATGCCGATTTTGATAAGGCAACTGCCGATGTCTCTTTAAATTCGGCAGTCGGCGGTCAGATGGCAACCATTAAAAATACGGGACTCAGACATAATCTTTTAGACCCGGCGCTTGATGGAAAAACCATACGCATACGTGTAGTCGTTTTAGACGGTGTGGCAAAACTTTATTATTGCGTTCTCGGTGAAGAAGATCTGAATGAAATGTTGTACAATACAAGCGTATTCGAAGGGAAAATAGAATATCCTCTCGGGCAAGTGGGAGTAAGTGTCACGGGTGGAAGTTACAGTATCGGCGGCAATATGACATTAGATAACATTTACGTAAGGGACCTCGATACGGACGGCTTTATCGAAACGGAGAATAAACCTGTCGTGGAAGACCCCGATGTTGAAGTTCCGGACGGCGGCAACGAAGGAGAGGGAGATAAAACCGAGGAAGGCGGCTGCTCCGGTAATTTGACAATGACTGACGCGATAAGCCTTGCTGTCGTCCCCGTATCTTTTGCGTCGTTGTTTGTAGTATTGCGTCAGGTTAAAAGAAGAAATAACAGATAAGAAGGAAAGAAAGTGAATATACGTTCATTGACGGAAAAAATAATCCTGGGAATATTTTTTGTAATATTTTTGTTCTATGCCGTTTCGTTGGTATTCCCGTTTATATGGATGATTCTGAATTCTTTTAAAACCAATCCGGAATTTTTCGGAAATATATGGTCATTGCCGCAAAAGTGGCTGTTCGGCAATTATATTGAAGTATTCAGTCTGGAAATAAAAGAATTTACGATTTTGGATTTGACGCTGAACAGCCTTTTTTTGGTGGTAACGTGTACCGCGGTCGGTATGGCTTTTCCCGCCATGGCTTCGTATGTGGTCGCAAAATATAAGTTTAGGTTAAACAGTCTCATATATGCGATTTCCGTAATAATAATCGTGGTGCCGACTATCGGCGGAATAGCGGCGACATTTAAATTATTGAATGCCTTTAATATATATAATACTTATTTCAGCATTATACTTATGGGCTCGGGAGGATTTGGCGTACAGTTCATCATGTTTTACGGATATTTTCAAAGCCTTTCGTGGACTTATGCCGAGGCCGCATTTGTAGACGGTGCGAGTAATTTCAAGGTTTTTTATGCAATAATGCTGCCTCAGGCAAAACCCATAATCATAACTATTGCGATTTTAAGCGTTATCGGAGTCTGGAACGATTATTTCACTCCTTATATGTATACTCCTGCGAAACCGACTCTTGCGCTCGGTATAAAAATGTATCAGGATAAACTGTCTTACGACGCCAACTTTCCTTTATTATTTGCGTTGATGATTATATCTATTATTCCGATAATAATTTTGTTTTCGTTCGCGCAGAAATATATTATGGAAAGTATGGTTATGGGCGGAATTAAAGGATAGAGGAACATGATTAAGTTATCAAAAAAAATTTTTATTTTATTTTTAGTGTCGGTTTTTTGCGTTAATTTTATAGGATGTAATAAAAATATGGAAAATCAGAAACTTGAAGTAATTAAAGGAATGCCGGATTACAGTGAATACGAACAAACATTAAGTATGCCGATTGGCGCCTGGCTGGGACCTGAACCTACCCTCGAAAATTACAGATTGGTTAAAGAAGCGGGCATAGATTTTCTTAATGCAGCCGATTCTTTCGGCGCTCTTGACTTTGCAACCTGCGTTCGCGCGGCTGAACAGGCCGGTATTAAGGTAATGCCGACTTTACATGGCAGAGATTATAAAACATGTGTAGGTGAAGAATATTCGAGTCCTGCATTTATGACGTTTAATTTTTATGATGAACCCGCCATCGATAAATACGAGTGGTTTGCCGAGCAGAAAGCGGAGTTTGAAGTGGATTATCCCGATAAGATTTTTTACGTGAATCTTAATCCCATGTACGTTGCGGAATCTGTCATAAAGAGCGAATATGTCGAACATGTGAGATTATATCTGGATACCGTCAAACCCTCAATGGTTTCTTACGATTTTTATCCGTTGCTTTCTATTTCGGGTTATAGCAAATTACATGAAAAGTTTTTAAGAAATATTGAAATATTTGCAGAACTTACCTCTGAAAGGAATGTTGATTTCTGGGCTTTTATGCAGACCATGTCATATACTTCCGATTTTGACAGAAGATTGCCTACCGAAGCGGATTTAAGATTTCAGGCCTATTGCTATATGGCTTACGGCGTCAAGGCATTGCAGCATTTTTGTTATCAGACGCCTCCGATCGGAACAGAATTCCGTGCAACCGATTATGCCATGATAGACAGAGAAAATCAGCCGACCCCTATTTACGGTTATGCTAAGAACGTAAACTTGGAAATCAAGAAATTCGACCACGTTTACCTCAGTTTTAATTGGTTTGGAAATATGACTACAAGGGGCAGCAACAGCACAAAGGCAAATGATAATTTCATAAATCTTGAAAACGCTTTGAATTCGCATGAAAGAATTTCGTCAATCACTTCGAGTGAAGATTTGCTGAGCGGTTTTTTCAAAGACGAACAAGGTTATGACGGATTTATGTTTGTTAACTTTACAGATCCTGCACAGAATAAAACAAATGATATTTCAGTTGAATTCCGTGAGGCCGATAAGGTGATAGAATATGTAAAAGGCGAGGCAACTGTAAAAGAACTTGAAAACGGAAAATATACTTATTCGCTGGCTGCGGGAGAAGGTATTTTCGTCATACCCGTCAAAATGTAATAACAAAATTTTCAATTATTATACGGATTGTACGTAAACGTTCAATCCGTATTTTATTGTCGCGGTTATTTATATCGGAAATTTTAGTTATAATTTCGCATTTATAGTTTTACACGCTTGACAATATTTTTCAGATGTGCAAAAAT
Organism: uncultured Clostridia bacterium; assembly: GCA_944367535.1. GTDB lineage: Bacteria > Bacillota > Clostridia > Christensenellales > Borkfalkiaceae > UBA1259. Next base: position 22,187 of record CALVWQ010000051.1, on the reverse strand, counting down.
AAAACCGTTAATTTTTGTGGCGTTTAAGGCACAGTGGGTTTCAGAGGAAAGATGAGTACGACTTTATTGACGATTTTGGGATTTTGTATTATATTTATCGCCACGACGGCAGGAAGTTCCGTCGTGTGGTTTTTCAAAAACGATATTTCCGAAAAAGTAAATACAGTATTTTTGGGTTTTGCGTCGGGCATAATGATAGCGGCTTCAATCTGGTCTCTTATTATACCGTCTATCGAAGGCGCGTCCGACTGGGGTACTTGGAGTTTTGTTCCTGCCGTTGTCGGATTTTTAATCGGGGGATTGTTTTTGGTGTTTCTTGACCGTATTGTACCGCATTTTCATTCCGGGACAAATGAAGAAGAAGGATTGAGAAGTTCACTGAAAAAATCCACCAAAATGTTTCTCGCGGTTACCATACACAACATTCCCGAGGGGCTTGCGATTGGTTTTGCTTTCGGCGCGGCGGCTTCATTAGGCGATTACGGTGCTTTTGTTTCTGCTTTTGCTCTTGCTTTAGGCATGGCAATACAGAATTTTCCCGAGGGGGCGGCGGTATCGCTTCCCATGAAATCTGCTACCGGCAGCCGATTGAAGGCCTTTCTTTTCGGGACTGCTAGCGGGGCTGTGGAGCCGATTGCGGCAGTTGCGGGATACTTTCTCGTCGCGGGACTTACGACAATTCAGCCGTGGTTTCTCGCTTTTGCGGCAGGAGCGATGATTTTCGTCGTCGCGGAAGACCTTATTCCCGATTCGCATCTTGCATCCAATCCGCATTTGGGAACGTGGGGCGTGATGATCGGTTTTGCAGTAATGATGGTTCTGGACGTAGCGTTCGGATAAAATTATATATTTAACCATGAGGACGGTTTATTATTATGAAGATTATAGAAAAAATCAATAATAAAAATAAAGATTTAAACGGCGTTGCGCCCGTTACGATAGCTTTTTTGGGAGACAGCGTAACGCAGGGCTGTTTCGAGTGTTTCTTTGACGATAAGGGCGTTCAGACTGTATTCGACGCAAAGAGCGCATATCCAGTAAGAGTCAGGGAAATTTTAAATTTACTTTATCCCTCTGCACAGATAAACATCATAAACAGCGGAATAAGCGGTGATAATGCAGTCAGCGGCAACGGCCGATTTGAAAGAGATATAGCTCCCTTTAACCCTGATCTTGTTGTCGTTGCTTTCGGGCTTAACGACTCTTGCGGCGGAAAGGAGAGAGTTCAGATATATTCCGATGCGCTACGCAATATTATAAATAAAGTCAAGGCTCTCGGCGCAGAATGTATAGTATTGTTCCAGAATATGATGAATACGAATGTGAGTATTCATCTTAAAGAAGAAAGAGAACAGACCCTTGCTAAAACTTTTGCGGCAGTACAGAACGGCGGCGTAATCGATTATTATCATGATGTGGCGAAAAAAACTGCGGAAGAAGAAAGCGTCGCGTTTGTAGATATGTATGAACTCTGGAAAAAAATGTATTCGGGCGGCGTGAATGTTACGGAACTTCTCGCGAACAAATATAATCACCCCGTCAGAGAGTTTCATTATTATACGGCAATCAAACTTGTCGAAAAAATGTTTGACTGAAAGTCGGTATACGTCGGAAAGAAACACCTGCATTGTGCAAGGTGTTTTTTATTTTACAATAAGATATTTTTTATATAAATAATTGATTTTTACGTAAAAAAAGGAATATAATGAAAATACTTAAAGACATAGAGTCAAAATAATAAAAAAATCCTTTTGTATTATAATGGAGGCATTATGAAAGTAATCATTATAGGAGGAGTCGCGGGCGGTGCGACTGCCGCGGCAAGGCTTCGCCGCCTGGACGAAAAAGCCGAAATAACCGTTTATGAGCGTTCGGGATATATTTCTTATGCAAATTGCGGTCTTCCTTATTATATCGGCGGTGTAATTACGGATGAGGATGAACTTACGCTGCAGACTCCCGAAAATTTTCTGACGAGATTTAATGTTGTAGTTAAAGTTAAACATGAGGTTACGGATATCGACCTTAAACATAAGAAAGTAACCGTTGTTAACAAAGAGACGGGCGGCGTTTTCGAGGATAACTACGATAAGCTTATATTATCTCCGGGAGCCCACCCCGTAACTCCTTCTTATTACAAGGCGGGAGATCGGGTTTTCACTCTTCGTACGGTAGAGGACACGATTAAAATCCGAAGGTTTGCGGATGAGAAAAAACCCGCAACGGCTATCGTAATAGGCGGCGGATTTATAGGTCTTGAAACTGCCGAAAATCTTTCTGAACGAGGCGTTAAGGTTACCGTCATTCAGCGCGGCGGACATCTTTTAAGCACGGTCGACGAAGATATTGCGTCGTTTATACACTCAAAGTTCAGAGAACGCGGAATAAAACTGATGTTTAATGTTAACGTGACAGACGTTGCAGAAGATGATGAGGGAGTTAATATAAAGGCTGACGGAATGCCTAATCTGCGCGCAGACATGGTACTTTGTGCAATAGGGGTCGTCCCCGAAAGTTACCTTGCCGAAAAAGCGGGACTGAAACTCGGTAATAAAAAAGCTATATGCGTCAACTCTCACATGCAGACTTCAGACCCGGACGTGTATGCTGTCGGCGATGCGGTGGAGTCGGACCATTTTGTTACGGGAGAAAAAGCGGTGATTGCGCTTGCGGGTCCGGCGAATAAACAGGGACGTATAGCGGCGGATAATATATGCGGAATAAAAAGCGAATATCGCGGCTCGCAGGGTTCCTCGGTCATCAAACTTTTCGATATGACGGTTGCGTCTACGGGACTTAACGAAAAGCAGGTAAAGGCAGCAAATTACAGGTATGAAAAGATTATTTTGTCGCCCTTATCGCACGCAGGCTATTATCCCGGCGGGAAAATCATGACAATGAAAATTTTATACGATAAAAATACATTCGGAATTCTCGGAGCATCTATAGTGGGTTATGACGGCGTCGATAAGCGCATAGACGTAATTGCCACCGCTATGCGAGCAGGGTTAAAGGTAACCGACCTTGCAGGACTTGACCTCGCTTACGCGCCTCCTTATTCGTCTGCAAAAGACCCCGTAAATATGGCAGGCTTTATAGCGGATAATATAGAAACAGGCTTAGTAAAGCAGTTTTATTATGAAGATATTCCCGCGCTTAAAGGACGCGATGACGTCGTATTGCTCGATACGCGTACGCAGAGAGAATATGCTTTCGGTCATGCGGAAGGATTTATCAATATTCCTTTGGACGAATTACGTAAAAGAATGAATGAAATGAACCGCGGTAAAAAGATATATATAATGTGTCAAAGCGGGCTCAGAAGTTATCTTGCGTCGAGAATCCTTACCCAGAACGGCTTTGACTGTTATAATTTTGCAGGAGGGTATCGTCTTTACGGCAGCATGCATTCGGACGAGCGGTTTTCTTCTTCAAGTTATCCCTGCGGAATGGAAAAAGATAGACTTTGAATTATATTTTCATTGATTTAAAGCTTTTTAACAGAAAAAACAAACCGTAATTATGACCTACGGCTTACTTTGTCATATTGCGTCGAAAAAACGAATAAAATAAGATATAGTATCAGTTTCAGGGGAGGAATAAAGATGCAGGATGACGTACTTGAAGTCAGAATTATGGAGGAGGCAAATTTTATAGCGGATACGGGCGCCACCGTACGTTCTGCCGCAGAAGTGTTTCATATTTCAAAATCAACCGTACATACGGTGGTGATAATTTAGAACTGTATATGTTAAAAAGTTGATTGGCGAAAGCGATCCATGAATTATATGCAACTTATTACATTTATTGTTTTTATGATGAAAAAGCTCGTATTTATCAAGTGTTTCATAAGCATGAATTTAGATTATAAATGCAAACGGTTGCGCATATATCCTTTCTAAAATGATTTAAAAACCGATATTCGTAAATCGGTTTTTTGTTTTTTTGAGTTTTTAATGGGCTTAAATATGAAAACACTATAAAGTTTTATTGACTTAAAAATAAATAAGTGTTAAAATAAAAAAGCGGTAGAATTATAATATAAGATAAATATTATTATATTTGAACTAATCGCGGGAGAAAAGAGAACAGCAGGCAAGATAAAAAATTTTGCCGTCTAGATAAAATTTTTATAAAACGATATCCGCATTTAGTTTGCATTGGGTTGTTGCGGGGTAAAATTTACATATTATCGTTTTTATAAATTTTAGTTAAGGATAAAGATACATTGAAAGATAAAATTTATTCATATAAAGAAAGCTCTCAAAAGCGGTTTTCGCAATGGCGCTATAAGGCAGCGGCGCTTGTTTTTTATGACATTTTTTCCGTAGCCCTTTCTTTTTTTATCGCATTGTGGGTTCTATATGATTGTAAATTTCATATAATACCTGAAAAATATCTCGAATCGTATATAAAATTCATAGGCGTATACGTCATATTTTCCATATTGATTTTTTGGAGATTCCGCCTGTATAATTGCATTTGGAAATCAGCGGGATTTTCCGAAGTCCTTAAAATCGTTGCCGCAACCGCGATAACGTTTCTTTTTCATGTAGTTTTTATAACTTTGATTTTCGACCCCATGCCCGTTGCTTATTACTTTTTAGGAATTGCCATACAGTTTGCCGCAACTCTTTTTGTAAGGTTTTCTTCAAGATTGTGGGCATATTTTAAGAATTATGTAAGATATTTCGGGCGCAGATTTTCTTCCGGTTCCAAAAATATATTGCTCATAGGAGCCGGTGATGCCGGGCAACTTATTTTAAGCGATATCCATAAGTCCCCCGAGATTAAAGATACCGTTAAGTGCATTATAGACGATGACCCTAATAAGTGGGGGAGATTCTTGGAGGGAGTGCCGATTGTCGGCGGAAGGGATAAAATTGTCAAATGCGTAGAAAAATATCGCATAGATAAAATATTTTTGGTGATTCCGAGCGTTTCTTATGAAGAAAAACGCAAAATTTTAGAGATATGTAAGAGCGTGAAATGCGAATTAAAAGAGCTGCCCGGAATATATCAATTGTATTCGGGTGAGATTACCGTAGCCAAAATGAAAGACGTTCCGGTTGAAGATTTGCTGGGAAGGAATCCCGTTAAAGTCGATATGAAGCAGATTTTTGAGTATTTATCCGAAAAGGCAATCTTGGTTACGGGAGCCGGAGGCAGTATAGGAAGCGAGCTCTGCTTACAGATTGCCGCGCATAATCCAAAACTTTTGGTTCTTTTGGATTTTTACGAAAATAATCTTTATGATATACAGTTTAAGCTAAAAAGTAAATTTCCTTCTTTGAAATTCGAGACTGTTATAGGGTCTGTTCGGGACAGCCGTAAACTTGCCGAAGTTTTCGGCCATTATCGTCCGGAAATTGTTTTTCACGCGGCAGCACATAAACACGTTCCGCTCATGGAGGACAGCCCGTGCGAAGCTATTAAAAACAATGCGCTCGGGACTTATAAGACGGCTTATGCCGCCGCCCTTTACGGCTGCAAGCGATTTGTGCTCATAAGTACAGACAAGGCTGTAAATCCTACAAACATAATGGGTGCTTCGAAGAGACTTTGCGAGATGATTATCCAAAGTTTCGACAAGAAAATAAAAGATAAAAAAACATCGGAAATTCCCGCGCTTTTTACGCATTCATTCGAAGATGAAAGCGAGAAATCCTCGATTATACCTAATACCGCTACAACCGAATTCGTTGCCGTACGTTTCGGTAATGTTCTCGGAAGTAACGGTTCGGTCATTCCGTTATTTAAAAAACAAATCGAAATGGGTGGTCCCGTAACCGTAACTCATCCCGATATAGTCAGATATTTTATGACTATACCCGAGGCTGTAAGTTTGGTGCTTCAAGCGGCTACCTACGCTCACGGCGGCGAAATATTCGTTCTCGATATGGGCGAGCCTGTAAAAATCGATACTCTTGCCAGAAATCTGATAAGTTTGTCAGGATATCGTCCGGATGTGGATATAAAAGTCGTATATACCGGTTTGCGCCCCGGCGAAAAACTCTATGAAGAAAAACTCATGGCAGAAGAAGGATTGCAAAAAACACCGAATGAACTTATTCATATCGGAAAGCCTATTCCTTTCGACTGCGATGAGTTTTTAAAAGAACTCGAAAAACTTATGCAGGCTGCATACGATAACCGAGAAGATATAAGAGAGCGTGTCGCAAAAGTAGTTACCACTTATCGGTTTAAAGGATCGAAAAACGTAGAACGCGGAGACTGCTCGGAAGGTTTAGATGAAATCTCAATAACAAGCGGTAACATAAAAGATTATGTTTCTCGTGAAGGTAAAACGGAATATAAAGGCGCATAGCAAAAAATTAAATGAATTTTTTTAAAAAATAAATTTATGTTTCATAAAAGGGATTTAAAATGCAAGTTCCATTTTCGCCTCCGGATATATCAGAATCGGAAATAACAGAAGTTTGTGAGGCAATGCGTTCAGGCTGGATTACCACCGGACCAAGAACAAAATTATTGGAAAACAAAATAGCCGGAAGGATAGGAACCGAAAAGTGCGTATGCCTTAATTCACAGACGGCATGCGCGGGCGAAGTAAAATAAAACGATAATATAATTTAAGAAGACTAATATTGTCAAAAATAATATGTGGCAAAATTTATCAAAATAAACAACAAAGCTAATGAATAGTAAAACATAAGGTTTTGACGCCAATATTTGGGAGTTCATAAGTGTATAAATTTTTAATAAAAAAGGTTTTAGATTTTTTGTGTGCATTTATTGGAGCAATTATTCTGTTACCATTATTTATAATATTAGGAATAATAATTTTTATTGACGATCCGGGACCTATATTTTTCAAACAAAAACGAATAGGAAAAAACAAAAAAGTATTTTGGCTTCATAAATTTAGAAGCATGAAGGTAAAGACGCCGGATATTCCTACTCATCTTTTGGAAAATCCGGAGCAATATATAACTCGTGTGGGGAAATTTATTCGTAAAACCAGCCTGGATGAACTTCCTCAGATATATGATATACTTTTAGGGAAAATGTCTATTATTGGGCCAAGACCAGCTCTTTGGAATCAAGAAGATCTTATTGTTGAACGAGATAAATATGGTGCAAATAACGTCAAGCCTGGACTTACCGGTTGGGCACAGATTAACGGGAGAGATGAACTTGAAATTCCTGTAAAGGCAAAATTAGACGGAGATTATGTGGCTCAATTAAATAAGGGATGTTTTTGCGGATTTGTAATGGATTGTCGTTGTTTTTTTAGAACAATTAAATCAGTATTTAAAAGCGAAGGCGTTGTTGAGGGTGGTACAGGTGAGATGAATAAGAAAGATGAAGAAACAGTATAGGGAGAAAATTTGAGAATGAAAATTTTAGTCATTTGCCAACATTATTATCCTGAACCTTTTCGCATTACTGATATTTGTGAAGAATTGGTGAAACGTGGACATGAGGTGACAGTTATCACTGGTATTCCTAATTATCCAAAGGGTAAAGTATATCCTACATATGAAAAAGGAAAGAAGAGTGATGAATGTCTTAACGGTGTAAATGTACATAGATGTGATATCCATCCCAGAAAAAGAGGTATAATACATAGGTTATGGAATTATTACAGTTTTCCGCACAAGGCATCACGATATGTTAAAAAATTAGATAATAGTTATGATATTGTATTTATTAATCAGCTTTCGCCAGTTATGATGGCAAAGCCCGGTATAAGATACGCAAAGAAAAACGGGAAAAAAATCATTTTATATTGTCTAGATTTATGGCCGGCAAGTTTAAATGTTGGAGGTATTAAGCATGGGGTAATATATAAATGGTTTTATAATGAATCAAAGCGCATTTATAGGTCCGTTGATAAAATTTTAGTAACTTCTAAATTATTTTCAAAATATTTTGAAACGGAATTTGATATAAACGGAACGGAGTATTTGCCGCAATACGCAGAAAATGTTTTTAGCCCAGAAAGATGTCGCAAGGAACAGAATGGATATATAGATTTGATGTTTGCAGGTAATATAGGTAAGGCGCAAAGCGTTGATACAATATTAAAAGCGGCTGAATTATGTGTCGATATAAAGAATTTAAGGTGGCATATTGTTGGTGATGGTACGGAATTAGAAGCCATGAAAAAATTATCAGCGAAACTTAAATTGGAAAATGTTATATTTTACGGAAGTAGACCTTTAAATGAAATGCCAGAATTGTACAAACAAGCCGACGCCATGTTAATTAGTTTGATTAATGACCCCGTATTGTCGTGTACGTTACCTGGAAAAGTCCAATCATATTTTGCGGCGGGTAAACCAATTATTGGGGCAATAGGCGGTGAGACAGCAAACTTAATAAATGAGACTAATTGTGGATTTTGTTCTCTACCAGAAAATGCGCAGGGTTTGTCGCAAAATATTAGAAGTTTTTGTAAAATATATAATACCGATAAATATATTGATATTGTAAACCGTGTAGAACAATTTTACTATTCTAATTTTTCAAAAAAAATTTTTTTTGAAAAATTAGATAAAATTTTAGAGGGAATTTAACATAAACAATGTAGTTTTTTTGAGGATTAAAATGAATAAAAAAATTGATATAAAAATTTGTTGGAATTTTTTTGATATTATTTTTGCTCTATTATGTTTTTTGATTTGTGCTTTTAAAAATCCCCAACATTATGAAATATTGTTTATTTTACCCTTAATATATATAGTATGTTGTATAACATGTTTTCAAATATACCAAAAGAAATCACTTACTTGTTTATTTTTGCACATCTGTGCATTTTTAAGATATGTGGTATTACCTTTTTTTTATGCTTTTAACCCTGTTTATGGTTTTGATGATTATCAATGCACGAATAGCCAGATTTTAAATAAAGCGATTGTTTTGATGGCATATGAGTTATTGGTTGTTTCTGTTTTTTTAATTTTATATTATCTCTCACATAACGTACAAAATATAAATCAATTTTTAATTGAACAAAAAAATACTCTTGGAGTAAAACAAAAAAACAAATTTTTAGGTGTGGTGATATTTTTAATTGTATCGGTTTTATTATTATTGCGTTATCCTTCGGCATTAAAACAAATTAATTTTGTTTTCTTACAATCTAATACCGATAACAGAGTTGGTTCTATTGCATCAAATGCCGGTACGATGGACATGTTGATAAGGCAAGTATTGCTGATAGCAATTTTGTCATTTTTTGTGTTGATTGTTACTAAACTTAAAGAGAGCGCAAAAATCAGTTCAAATAAAGCTTTAATTATTTCTCTATTATTAGCTGCTTTATGTACGTGCATAATAGTTTCTGAACAACGTTCATCTCAAATTTATTGCGCTTTTGCTGCAATTATATTATTAATCAGATTATATCCCGAAAAAAGAAAATTAATAATTTATAGTCTTTTAAGTATTTGCATATTAGTAGTATTGTTTTTGACAATATACAAAACTTTTTTTGCGTTTAAATACGACTCATATTTAGATGCAATAAAATCTGAAGGAATAGACTTAAAGGATATTTCAACAAGTTTAGAAATATATTTATTGGGGCCACAAACTGTAGCATCTTCTATAGAATTCTCCGCAAAAGGGGGATTTACTTTTGAACAATTTTTTTATGATATCGGTCGTTCTTTTATTGGGATAAGTTTTTTTGTTAAAAACAATAGTAGCCATATCACCTCAGAACAGTTTAATTTATTTATTTCAAATGGTAGTTCAATAAGTGGGTATCTTTTGCCCATTACTGGGAATGCATACTGTTTTGTTGGATTTTTACTTGCTCCGTTTTTGATATGTATTATATATTGGCTGGCATTAAAGATGGAAAAGTTATTTTTAAAAAGTAAGACAGAATATATTACTTTTTTTTCTGCTTATATTTATATTAGGCTTGCGACTTGTATTATTTTTTCCAATTTGGCAACTGTTTTAAATGTTATATCAAGTATATTACTTTCAGCAGGTCTTGTGTATTTGTTCCAAAAAATTATAGATTTAATTACAAATAGAACTAAAACAAAATGAAAAAAAGTATTAGGGATATATTAAAAACACCTTTTTTAAAATCATTAGTGATACTTTCGGGTGGGGCAATTTTGGCACAAGTATTTAATTTTTTGTGCTCGATTGCAATGGCTTATCAGTATTCAAAAAGTGAAATTGGGTATTTTACATATATTTTATCTCTTGTGGCAATGTTCTCAAACATTATTAATGGCAGATATGATGTCCCAATAGTGTCTGGAGAAAAACAAGATGTAAATGCACTCGTTAAAATTTCATGGTATATCTGTTTGCCAGCAAGTATTGTTATAGCAATATGCTCTTTTTTTTATATTGCCAACACACAAAAGGATTATCAAGAATATTTATATTTATCGATTTGGGTTTTTCCGTTATTGTTGGTCGCGGGGATTATTAATATATTAAACGCTTATAATAATAGATTTGGGGAATATAAATTAATTTCGGGGGCGTATTTAGTTAGAACAATATTTCAAAGTGTTTTAACGATTTGTTTAGGATTTTGGAAAGCCACGGCATTTATATTATTATTAAGTCAATTTTTAGGCCAATTTTTTGGCATGGGAAAACAATCTGCCAGAATAAGAAACGAATATAAAAACATACAGAAAACAACTCGTAAAGAAATTTATGAAGCATTAAAAAAATATCGTAGACAACCATTGTTTTCGGTCCCGGCAACTTTAGTGAATGCTGTGTCTTATTCTCTTATTAGTCTTATAATTGGAAATTATTACGGAATGGAAATTTTGGCATTATATTCTGTATCTGTAAGAATATTGGGGTTGCCTTTAAGTATATTTAGTACAAATGTTGCTAAAATACATTTTAAAGATGCAACAAATGAGTTACAAACGACTGGTAAATTTATAAAAAGCACCTCTAAAATGACCCTTTTTTCATTGATTTTGGCTATTTTTATGGTTATTGTTTTGATGTTATTTGCACCGACTTTGTTTTCATGGATTTATGGACAACCTTGGATAGAATCGGGCGTTTATGTTAGGATATTAGCTCCCATGTTTGCTTTAAGAATGATGGTAGGGGCAATTGGTTATGGTTTCATAATAGCCAACGAGCAAAGAAAGGAGTTTATATTTCAATTGGCATTATTAATTGTCGGAATAGGGGTTTTCATTGCGGCTAAGTATTTACTTTGGACAATAAATAATTTATTAATAGTTATTTCGTTAAGTTATTCAATAATATATTTAATAGAGTTAATAACAATAATAATTATTTCAAATAAGGAGAATAATTTGGATGAGAAATGTCCTTATACTAACCATTCATAGTCAAAATAATAATTTTGGTTCTGTTCTGCAAGCATATTCGCTTTATCAAGCTGTGAAAGAACAAGGCTTTAATCCCACGATATTAAATTATCAACCTTATTATTCGAACGGAATGGTGGGAGTTAAGCAAAGTATATTAAAAATAGCTTCGAACTTTCTTTTTTTACCGTATTATATTGTGAGAAAAAGAAATTTTAATAAGATTTTTCGTTTGGAGAAGCTAACTCGTAAAATTAGAAAATATAAAAAGTTGAGAAAATATTCTCAAAAATATAATATATATTTAATTGGTAGCGATCAAGTATGGAATCCGAATTATTTATGCGGACAAGATAAGGCATATTATTATGATTTTGTATCAAATGTATACAAAGTTGCTTACGCAGCAAGTATTGGAACCGAAAAATTGACTGAAACACAATTACAGAATATTGCCGATTCTCTAGTAAATTTTCAATATGTTTCTTTAAGAGAAAAGAAATCCGTTTTACAACTAAAAGAAATTGGTTTTTTACGTGCTGAATATTGTTTGGATCCGGTTTTTTTATTTGATAAGTCATTTTATAGAAATATACAAAGCGATTTTTTGGAAAAAAATTATATTTTAGCGTATATTATTCAAAAAGATCCATTTATGTCCGAAGTAGTAGAAACAATATCAAAACTTTTAAAGAAAAAAGTAATACAGATAGGAGGGTTTGCTTCTAAATGCCGATGCGATAAATTTTTGCGTACAGTAGGACCGCTTGAGTTTTTGTCTTTGGTCGATAACGCTGATTTTGTTATTACGAGTTCATTTCACGGAACAGCGTTTGCGCATATTTATTCGAAACAGTTTGCTGTGGTTTTACCTCAAAGTAATTCTTTGAGGGTAACTGATTTACTTGAAACAGCGGGTACGGGTGATCGCGTTATATCTGATTTGTCAGATGTTGATAAAATGTTAAACAAAATAGATTTTGATAGTGTACACGAAAAAATAAAAATTTATCGGGCAAAATCATTAAATTATTTAAGGAATGCGTTAAATGCAGCGGGGAGTAATGTTAATGAATAAAATTGACAAAGTGCAAACCTGTACCGGTTGCGGTGCTTGTTCATTTATTTGCCCTAAAGAATGTATATCGATGAAGGAGGATGCTGAAGGGTTCATTAAACCGATTATTGACGAAAATCAATGCGTAGGTTGTGGAATTTGTTATAATAATTGTCCGCAAGTAGTAACAGTAAATAAAAATTTAATACCGGATAAAGTGTATGCTTTTGTGAATTTGGACGAACAAATATTACATAGAAGTTCGTCTGGTGGAGCATTTAGTTATTTGGCCAATTATGTTCTTGAAAAAAAAGGAGTTGTTTTTGGTGCTGCTTTTGATGAGAACTTTCGTGTAAAAACTATTTCAATTGAAAGTCGTGACGAGTTAAATAAACTTCAAGGTTCAAAATATATTGAAAGTGATTTGGGTAATAGTTTTGAAAAAGTTCATCATTTTTTATCAGAGGGGAGATTCGTTCTTTTTTCAGGAACTCCCTGTCAAATAGCAGGTTTATATGCAACATTTAATAAAAAAAGACCTGATAAATTGTTAACTGTTGAGTTATTATGTCACGGCGTGCCAAGTAATAAAATTTTTCAGAAATATTTGGAGATTGAAAATAAGAAAGGTCAAATTTTAGAGTACTCTTTTCGTGATAAAGCAAAATGGGGGTGGGGAAATTGGGGAAGTTATAAATACTTAAAGGGTAATAAAGAAAAAAAAATATACTTTCCTGTAGCAAGTGATTATTTTTATTCATTATACTTTAAAAATAATATTTTCAGAACAAGTTGTTATGAATGTCATCATGCTTCAATTCCAAGGGGCTCAGATGTAACTATAGGAGATTTTTGGGGTGCTGAAAAATTATTGCGAGGTTTTTCTTTTAAAAAGGGAATATCTTTGTTAATGCTAAATAATCAAAAGGCTTTTGATTTATTTTGGAGTATGACAAACTCTAATTCCAATATTAAAATACAAGAAGTTTTATTAGAAAATATAATTCCTTATAATAAAACGATAGTAATGCCTTCAGAGAAACCTGCGGCTAGAGATATAATTTATGAAGAATTGGAACAATACGGGTTTTATTATGTTGGCAAGAAATATTGTAAAATCAGTAAATTTAATGCTAAAATACGTCGTTATATTCCAAGATGGATAAAAGGCATATTAAAAAAATAAAGAGGACAAAATTATGAAAATAGGACTAATAAGTTTTTCTCCGCCTTATACTATTCCATATCTTGATTACTATTTAGGATTGATAAATAATAATCAGTGCGATGTTATCTTTTGGGACAGAGATTGTAATTATACATTTAACTCAGAAAATGCTTCTGTTAATTATATATCTTATTCATGTAAAGTTAGTGGGAATATCATAGCAAAGACAATAAATTATTATTCTGTTACAAAATTTATTAGAAAGCAATTAAAAAATAATAAATATGACAGGGTTATTTTTTTACAAACGCATGCTGCAGTTGCTTGTAAAAAGATAATTTTAAAATATTATAGAAAAAAATATATTGTTGACATACGTGATTTTACTCTAGAAAATATTTTTATTTATCGAAGATGGGAAAAGTCAGTAATAGAAAACTCTTATGCGACCATTATTTCATCTGAAGGATATAAACATTTTCTACCGAAGTATGATTATACTTTAGTGCATAATTTTAAGAAAATTGAGGAAGTATCATTAGATACTAAAAAAGATAGTTCTATTATTAATATTTCTTTTATAGGAAATGTTCGATTTTTTGAAATAGCTAAAAAATTGATTTTAATATTTAAAAATGATAAAAGATTTTGGTTATCTTTTATAGGTAACGGTTCTCAGAATCTGGAAAAATTTTGTAAAGAAAATCAGGTGGAAAATGTGACTTTAATTGGGAAATTTTCACCTGATGAAACAATAAAATATTATATGAATTGCTCTATTGTAAATAATTATTATGGCAATAAGAATAATTATTTAGATTATGCTTTATCTAATAAATTATATTATTCAGCTCAACTTAATATTCCTGTTTTAGTAAACGAAAATACTTATTCAAGTAAAATTGCTGAAGAATATGGATTTGGTATAACTTGGAATGCCGATGCTGAAGATGCTCGTGAATGGTTATATCAAAAGTATTTATCTATAGACAAAGAAAGAATGAAAAAAGGTTGTGAAGCATTTATAAGAAAAGTTGAGCAAGAAAATAATATTTTTGAAAAAAAAATTAAGATGTTTGTTGAGGAAAAATAACTTTTATGAAAACAATTATGCTGGTATTCGGCACGCGACCCGAGGCGATAAAAATGTGTCCTTTGGTAAATGAGCTGAAAACGAGGAAAAATATAAATACGGTAGTTTGTGTTACGGGACAGCACAGACAAATGCTGGATCAGGTATTGAATACTTTTAAAGTCAATCCTGATTATGATTTATCGATTATGAAAGATAAGCAAACGCTTTTTGATATAACGACAAATATTTTGAACAAAATAGGCAATGTCCTGGATGAAGCGAAACCGGATATAGTACTTGTTCACGGGGACACTTCAACAACTTTCGTAACGGCGCTTGCGTGTTATTATAAACAGATAGCGGTAGGGCATGTTGAAGCGGGACTTAGGACGTATAATATATACAGTCCTTATCCCGAAGAATTTAATAGACAAGCCGTGTCGATAATATCTAAATACAATTTTGCGCCAACCGAATTGTCAAAGGACAATCTTATTCGCGAAGGAAAGGATCCTTCTAATATTTATGTTACGGGCAATACTGCAATTGACGCGCTTAAAACAACGGTACGAGAAGACTATACGCATCCTGAACTCGAATGGGCAGAAGGAAGCCGGCTTATCATGATAACTGCACACAGACGTGAAAATCTCGGCGAGCCTATGCATCATATGTTCAGAGCGATTCGTCGCATAATGGACGAGCATCAAGACGTAAAGGCTATTTATCCCATACACATGAATCCTGTTGTAAGAAAGGCTGCGCAAGAGGAGTTGGGAGGATGTGAAAGAATCAGGATAATCGAACCTCTTGACGTATTGGATTTTCATAATTTTTTAGCACGTTCATATTTGATATTGACCGATAGCGGAGGAATACAGGAAGAGGCGCCGTCGTTGGGGAAGCCCGTTTTGGTCATGAGAGATACAACGGAACGACCGGAGGGCATTAAAGCCGGAACGTTAAAACTTGTTGGAACAGAAGAACGGGTTATATACGATAATTTTAAGAAATTGTTGGAAAATAAAACGGAGTACGATAAAATGGCGCATGCGGTAAATCCTTATGGGGACGGTTTTGCCTGTAAACGTATTGCGAATATATTAGAGGAGTAAAACATGTCATTATTTACAAACAAAACACTTTTGATAACAGGCGGGACGGGGAGTTTCGGTAACGCCGTACTTAACAGGTTTTTGAGAACGGATATAGGAGAGATACGTATATTTTCGCGCGACGAGAAAAAACAGGACGACATGCGTCACGAGTTTCAGGTGAAAATGCCGGAGGTCGCCGATAAGATAAAGTTCTATATAGGCGATGTACGGGATATAGCGTCCGTCAGGGGGGCTATGCGCGGCGTGGACTATATATTCCACGCGGCGGCGTTAAAGCAAGTGCCGTCATGCGAGTTTTTTCCGATGGAAGCAATGCGTACAAACGTTATAGGTACGGATAACGTTTTGACGGCGGCGATTGAGGAAGGAGTAAAAGCGGTAATTTGTCTGTCAACGGATAAAGCGGCGTATCCCATAAACGCAATGGGCATGTCAAAAGCTTTGGAAGAAAAGGTGGCGATTGCCAAATCCCGTAATTCGGGAAAAACCAAGATATGCTGTACTCGTTACGGTAATGTCATGTGTAGTCGCGGCAGCGTAATCCCCTTATGGATAGAGCAGATAAAAAAAGGACAACCCATAACCGTAACCGAACCTAATATGACGCGTTTTATTATGTCGTTAGAGGAAGCGGTGGATTTAGTATTGTTTGCCTTCGAGCACGGCGAGAACGGAGACCTTTTAATTCAGAAAGCGCCCGCATGTACCATACAGACGCAGGCTGAGGCGGTATGCGAACTGTTCGGCGGGAAGAAAGAGGATATCAAGATAATAGGCATAAGACACGGCGAAAAGATGTATGAGACTCTTTTAACCAACGAAGAGTGCGCCAAAGCCGTGGATTTGGGTAATTTTTATCGTGTGCCTGCGGATAACAGGGGACTTAACTACGATAAATATTTTAAGGAAGGTGACGAAAAGAGGAATACCTTGACCGAGTTTAATTCGGATAACACTCGTCGTTTGAGCGTAGAGGAGACAAAAGCCAAAATATCGTCTCTTGAATATATACAAAATGAACTTAAAAAGTCAGACTCCGCAAAGTAAAGTGACTCTGAATTGACAAAAGATTTATAAGTTGGTACAATAAATTTATGAAAATATTAGTAACCGGCGCGGCGGGGTTTGTAGGTAAAAATCTTTGTTGCGCATTAAAAAATATAAAAGATGGCAAGGACCGCACGCGGCCCGAAGTTAAAATAGATGAAATATATGAGTACGATTTGGAAAGTACTGCGGAAGAACTCGAAAAGTTTGCCGCGGAGGCTGATTTCGTATTTAATTTAGCGGGTGTGAACCGTCCGAAAGATAACGAAGAATTTATGAAAGGAAATTTCGGGTTTGCGTCCGAACTTTTAGAGGCTCTTAAAAGACATAAAAACAGTGCACCAGTCATGTTGTCCTCGTCGGTACAGGCAACTCTTTGCGGGAGATACGCGGGTAGTGAGTACGGCAAGAGCAAAAAAGCGGGAGAAGAGCTTTTCTTTGAATATGCAAAGGAAACGGGAGCAAAGGTCTTAATATATCGATTTCCAAATCTTTTCGGGAAATGGTGCAGACCCAACTATAACTCTGCGGTGGCGACATTTTGTAATAATATTGCAAAAGATTTACCTATAACCGTCAACGACCCGAAAACGGAACTCGAACTGCTGTATATTGACGACTTGGTAAATGAAATGCTTGATGCACTCGAAGGCAAGGAACATCATTGCGAGTTTGACGGGGTAAATGCGGTAATGACAGAGGGCGGAAGATATTGCGCGGCGATTCCGACATACAGGAAAACGCTTGGCGAGATAGTGGGCTTGCTCCATAAATATTACGACCAGCCGCAAACGCTTTTAATGCCTGAAATACCAGATGGAAGTTTCGATAAAAAACTGTATTCGACTTTTTTAAGTTATCTGCCACAAGAGAAGGTCGCGTTTCCGCTCAAAATGAATATTGACGCCAGGGGGAGTTTTACAGAGTTATTAAAGACCCAAAATTGCGGACAGTTTTCGGTAAACATAAGTAAGCCCGGTATAACCAAAGGCGAGCATTGGCATAACAGCAAGTGGGAGTTTTTTATTGTAGTTTCGGGGCACGGTCTTATACGGCAGAGAAAGATAGGAACGGATGAAATAATTGAATTCAATGTTTCGGGAGAAAAAATAACGGCAGTGCACATGCTGCCGGGATATACACACAATATAATAAATTTATCGGATACTGAAAACCTTGTAACCGTCATGTGGGCTAACGAAAGTTTCGACCCCGCCAAACCCGATACGTTTTACGAAAAGGTGGAGAAATAATATGAACAAGACAAACAGTGCCGCCGTAAAATTCAAAGACGACGGAAGGATAAAACTTTTAATAATAGTGGGGACGCGTCCGGAGATAATCCGTCTTGCCGCAGTCATAAAAAAATGCAGAGAGTATTTCGACTGCATTTTGGCGCATACGGGGCAGAATTACGATTATAACTTAAACGACGTGTTTTTTAAGGACTTAAAACTTGCCTCACCCGAAGTATATATGGATGCGGTAGGCGACGATTTGGGAGCCACGATAGGTAATATAATAGACAGGTCATATAAACTTATGAGGGCGGTTTCACCCGACGCGCTTTTGATA
The DNA here is from genome assembly GCA_944367535.1 of uncultured Clostridia bacterium. Lineage (GTDB taxonomy): Bacteria > Bacillota > Clostridia > Christensenellales > Borkfalkiaceae > UBA1259. Next base: position 3,841 of record CALVWQ010000051.1, on the reverse strand, counting down.
CTCGGAGATACCAACAGCTGTCTTTCCGCAATAGCGGCGAAAAGATTGCATATACCGATATTCCACATGGAGGCGGGGAATCGCTGTAAAGACGAGTGCCTGCCCGAGGAGACAAACAGGAGAATTGTAGATATAATTTCCGACGTGAATCTCGCATATTCGGAACATGCCAGGAGATATCTTGCTGACTGCGGACTTCCGAAAGAGAGGACTTTTGTTACCGGTAGTCCCATGGCGGAAGTGTTAAAAGAAAATCTTCAAGAAATAGAGGGAAGCGATATACTGAAACGGCTTAAATTACAGGCTAAAAGGTATATGCTTTTATCCGCGCACAGGGAAGAGAACATCGATACGGAAAAAAACTTTCAGACGCTTTTTAATGCTATAAACCGGCTGGCGGAAGAGTATGATATGCCTATACTGTATTCATGTCATCCACGTTCGGAAAAACGTTTGAGAGAGAGCGGTTTTAAGCTGGATAAGCGTGTTATAATGCACGAGCCTTTGGGATTTCACGATTATAACAATTTGCAGATGAATGCTTATGCGGTGATTTCTGACAGCGGGACGCTGCCGGAAGAGAGCAGTTTTTATACGAGCATAGGGAAACCTTTTCCCGCGGTTTGTATAAGAACATCTACTGAACGACCCGAGGCGATAGATAAGGGTTGCTTCATAATAGCGGGGATAGATGAAAAATCTCTGTTGCAGGCGGTTAAGACGGCGGTAAAACTCAATGACGAAGGGCAGAACGGAATACCCGTGCCAGATTATACCGACGAAAACGTATCGACTAAAGTAGTAAAAATAATACAGTCTTATGTGGGCATAGTTGATAAAATGGTGTGGAGAAAATATTGAGGCATAATATTTTTTGAATGATTTTATCACTAATTAAATTAAACATAAGAAGGGTTTTACTTTTGTGTAAAGCCCTTCTTTATTTTATTTAGACAGATTTTTATAAATATATATGGTTTAAAACTTACTTTTTAAATTTAAGGCGTCAATTTTTACTTTTTAGCTGTACTGTTTTAATATTCGGTAAAGAAATGTAAGATGGATTTTCTTAAAGTTTCGGAAAGTTTGTAATATAATTTTTTACTGTATCTGTTTTTGGCGATTATTTATAAAATATCGATAATAATGTTTATAAAATTTTAAGTTTGCATATACTTGATTTATTATAAAAAATTGTTATTGAAACACATTGTTTTCGGTACTATAATAAAAATAATAGGCATATATTATGATTAGAGGGCAGGGGAGAAATTTATATGAAAAGACAAAAACTCAATTTCAGATTTCATAATCCCAATCCTCCCGAGGTGTTGACGGAATTACTTATAGATATAATGTTAGAAGTCAATAAGCCATTCATCGATAAACTTTTATTAAATGAGACGAGTGCCGCCGTTTACGTTGAAAATAAGGGCATGCAATTCGATTGCGATTTATATTACGAAACGACAAAACCCGATTAGAGATAAAAAGCGTCAAAAAGTTAATTGAGAAAAATCGATATATATCCGTAAATAATATAACAATAAAAAATCACGGAGGAGTTAATAGTATGATTTTAGAGCACAGCCAGAGGCTGTGCTCTGTTGCTTTACGAGGGATTATGTTATCTCAGTTTGGAAACGTTTAAGGAAATTTTGAATTCGGAAGGAGTCATGTCGGTAATTCTTTTAAAAACACGCGAAAAATATTGAGGGTTATCAAATGCCAGTGCATCCGATATTTGAGTAAAATTGAGATTGCCCTCGCGTATCATACGTTTTGCGGCGTCGATTTTTCTTTCGGTGACGAAGCGGGCGATGGTGTTTCCCGTCTGTTCTTTAAAAAGTTTGCAAAGATAACTTTTTCCGTAACCGATTTGGCGGCAGACTGCGTTTATACCGATGTTAGAGTATAATTGCGTATCGACATATTCTTTTATTTCCTTTACTATATGGTTCTCCATACTTTCTTTATTTGTAAAAATTCCGTTTACGCTAGACTTTGTCATGTCGCGAATCAGGTGTATCAGCAGTTGTTCGAGATATGTTTTAATCAGTTGTTCGCTGCCTGCGGGTGCATCTTTGATTTTGGTAAGTTTAGTCAGCATGGGGTCGTTTTTCGGTATAACGAAAGACTGTTCGGCTTCTTTGATAATCAATTCTATAAAAGGGGATAAGGTTTTATTTAATACGGTGTAATAATTTTCAAAATACCGCATGGCAACGGAATTGCATACAAACGTTATGACAAAAAAATCGGGTGCGGATTCAAATGCTCTAATCGAGTGAAACTCGTTAGGCTTATGGAAAATTATTTCACCATGCGATAAAATTATCTGTTCCTTTTCTCTCATTACTAAAACTTTGCCTTTATCTACATATACCATTTCCCAAAAATTATGTGTTTCGCCGTCGAAAACGAAGTTTTTATCGAATTCATAGTAGTGAATTGTTACGATTTCGGAAACGTTTATGATGGATTTCAGTTGTGTTTTTACATATGATGCTTTCATAATAATCCTTATAAAAAATATTATAGTGGAAAAAAATATACATTTTCGGGAAAAAAATGACTGTTCGCCTTAATCGGCGAACGACTATAATTATTATAATATAAATTTTTTTATAATGCAAGGAGAGATTTATGAAAAAAGGAATAAGCGTATGGTCTTTTAAGTCGCAATCTCTTGCGGAAATTTTTAATCTGGCAAAGAAGGCGGGATTTGAAGGAGTGGAGGTCGCGCTCGACGAAAGCGGGGAAGTTTCGCTGTCAACCTCCGAAAAAGAATTGCAGAATGTCAAGAAAAAAGCCTCTGATTGCGGAATTATGCTTTACAGTTTGGCTTCGGGACTTTATTGGAAATATTGGCTCACTGCCGATTGTAAGGCGGAAAGGGAAAAAGCCAAAGATATTGTAAAAAAACAGTTGGAAACCGCGCATGTTTTGGGGGCGGACACCATTTTGGTTATTCCCGGCTGCGTAAATGCCGATTTTGAAAATCCCGAAAAAATAGTTGATTACGAAACGGCATATTTACGGAGTCTCGACGCTCTGAATGAACTTAAATCTTATGCGGAGGGCGCGGGAGTGTCGATTGGTCTGGAAAACGTATGGAATAAATTCCTTACTTCGCCTGTCGAAATGCGTGAATTTATAGATAAAATCGCAAGCGATTACGTGGGCAGTTATTTTGACGTCGGAAACGTTTTATTTAACGGCTATCCCGAACACTGGATACGTATACTCGGCAAAAGAATCAAAAAAGTACATTTCAAGGATTATCGCAAGGCGGCAGGGGGACTGCACGGATTTACCGACCTGCTTGCCGGAGACGTGAATTATCCGGAAGTGATAAAAGCACTCAAAGAAGCGGGCTATGACGATTGGGTTACGGCGGAAATGATACCTGTTTACAACTATTACGCCGAAACTCTTATCTTCAATACTTCGGCAGCCATGGATAAAATTCTCGGGAGGAAATAAATATGTTGAAAGTAGGACTTATAGGTTGCGGGTTTATGGGGAATATGCATGCCGAATGCTATAAAAACATAAAAGGAACTAAACTCTGCGCCGTTGCGGATATCCGTCGCGAGAAAGCCGAAGAAGCGGCAAGGGGTACGGGAGCGGAAATATACGAAGAGGGTATGCGGCTTATAGAAGAGGCTCAATTGGATGTTATAGATATTTGTCTGCCTACCTATATGCACGCGGAATATGCCGCCGCGGCGATGAAGAAAGTAAAGTATGTCTTTATAGAAAAACCCGCGACGTTGACCGTTGAGGAGGGCAAAAGTCTGCTTGATTTAAAGGAGAAAACCGGCGCCGAAGTACAGGT
>CALVWQ010000050.1 GCA_944367535.1 uncultured Clostridia bacterium | reverse complement strand
TCACGATGTTGATGTGCATCTGCTCCCCTTCGGTCAGCTCCGCCGTTGCGGCGATGTGCATGAGCGGGAACAGCCCCTCAAGGAACTGCGCCGCGCGCTCGCCGTCGCTCATTTTTTTGCCGATCTTTACGCGGGCCTTGACCCCTTTGGAGAACAGCCCTCCCTTTTTCCCCTCTTCGAGCACGACGATCTCCGCCTGCTCGCGCGTGAGCGAAAGGGCGGCAAGCCCTTCTTCGACGGCTTCTTCCACCGTCTTTCCGCTGAATTCGTATTCCTTCATGCTTTATTTTCCTCCGTTCCGCTTTTCCCGGTTCGTGTCGGCGGACTTTTTCTCCTTCTCGCTTATGCGCAGCTTGTTCTGTCTGAGCTGCTTGTTCACGCTCTGCCGGTTGTTCGTGCCGGCGCTCGCTTTGCTTACGGCGCCGCTTGCAGCGTGCTGCGGCAGGCGCTTGTTGTATTTATCCTGGATCTCCTGCTCTTCGCGTTTGCGGAAGCGCCGGTCTATGATCGCGTTGATGATAAGGGTGCTGACGACGTTGTACACGCTGCTCGTGATCATGTAGATGGTGAACGCCGCGCTGTAAAAGAAGGCGAAAATACCGTAGATGACGGGCATGACGATCATCATGATCTTCTGCGTCTTTTTGCCGCGCCCGTCCGCCGTCTGCAGTTCGTTCTGCGCCTTCTGGCTGCGCGAGAGGATGAACTGCGACAGGAACATGAACCCGATGGAGAGGATGATGAGGATGAAGTACCCGTTCGGCGCCGCTTTTTCCGCCGAAAGGTTGTACGTCAGCTCGTTGAACATCTCCTGCGTGAACAGGCTGTTCGTGACGTTCGGCATTTTGACGGGGTGCTCGTACGATACGTCCGGCTCCCAGATGTTGTTCACCCACAGAAAGCTGTCGCGCACGCTGTAATAAATGTTGCTGGACGCATCCCTGCCGACCTGCTGCATGATCTCGCGCGCACGGTAATCGTTGGCGGTATAGCCTTCGTTGTCCTGATAGGTGTTGTTTTTAAGTTTTTCGGCGGCGGCGGCGACGGGCGCGAACGCTTCGTCCTCCAACTTTGCCGCGTCAAGCACAGCCGCCGTTTTGACGGTGTAGCTCGTGCTGATGATGCCGCTCGTCTTGTTTTCGGCGAGCAGACCGTCAAGGTAGGTTTCCCGTTCTTCGGGCGTGAGCGCCGCAAGCTCTTCTTCGGTGTAGACCCCTTCTTCCTCCGTTTCCGTCGGGGGATCGTAGTAGTAGGTCACCCGCGTTTCGATCAGACAGTCTGCCGCGTCGCTGTTATACACGCGCTCCATCCTGTAATACTGGAACACCTGTTCGTCGCCCGAACCCGTATAAAACGCCGTCCAATCGCTGTCCGTCGTAACGGCTTCTTCGTCCTCCGCTCCGACCGAATACTGCAAGATCGCGGCGTTGTACGACTCCGCCATCTGCTCGTAGGTGTGCAGGTTGGTGTAATTCGAGTAGCTGGAAAAGGCGCTCATCACGAAAATGAAGATGACGAGCGTTACGATCATGGGCAGGCAGGGGCCGAGCATGGAATAGCCGTTCTTTTTGTACAGCTCCATCATTTTGGCGTTGTATGCCTGCTTGTCGTTCGCGTACTGCTTCTGCAATTTTTCGAGCTGCGGGCGCATCTTCTCCATTTTGAGGTTGTTTTTCCTCATCTTTACTTTGGAGAAGGCGTCCAGCGGCAGGACGACCGTCTTTAATATGATCGTGAACAGAATGATGCCGACGCCGACGATCGGACCGATGCCGATCAGCCATTGGATCGCCGTGCCGAGCCAATCCAGCGTTACGCCGAAATTCTCGATCAGGATAGGAATGTTCAATGCGGGTTTCCTCTTAAAATCGGATTGCGGCTAATACAGCCAGCGCACCTTGAAATAATTTTCGGGCACGGGATCGTACCCGCCCTTCGTGAACGGATTGCAGCGCAGGATGCGCCAGCTGCCCAGCAGAATGCCGATCAGTACGCCGTGGTTGTTGATCGCCTCCAGCATGTATTGCGAACAGGTGGGGCGGAACATGCACGTCTGTTTGGAAAAATACTTCTGATAGAACACGATCAGGTGCATCAGAAACACTTTGATAAACGGAAAAAGCACCGTTCTGCGCAGCGCCTTCCAGATCAGCCTTGCTTTTTGCAACCTTCCGTTTCCCTCCGCGTTTTGGCGAAAAAGGCGCGGATGCCCTGTTCAAAGCGGGCAAAGGAATATTCCTCCGCCTGCTTCGGAATGAGCAGTACGGCGGCCTTTGCCCCGCCGCACTCGGCGGCGCAGCGGCGGAACGCTTCGCGCAGCAGCCGTTTGATACGGTTCCTCTGCACGCTTTTTCCGTGCTTTTTGCTCACGCAAAGCCCCATCGACAGCTTTTCCGACGGCATATACAGAATAATTAAAGCAGGGGAAAAAAACTTTTTTCCCCTTGTAAACAACTTTTTGAAATCATTGTTCTTTTTTATCCTGGTATACACCGCGCACCTTTTTTACGCCCGTTTATGCGGAGAGCTTTTTCCTGCCCTTGTTGCGGCGGCGCTTCAGGGTATTCCTTCCGCCCTGCGTCTTCATGCGCTGCCTGAACCCGTGCACTTTGCTCCTCTGCCTCTTTTTGGGCTGGTATGTCCTTTTCATCTTTTTTATCTCCTGCTTTTTTATTTATAGTGAATCTCTGTCATTATACTAAACGTTTCCGCGCGCTGTCAATCGATTTTCGGCGCAATACGTTGATTTTTACCCGTTTTTACGTACTTTCTTCTCACGACGTGCGCACGGGCAGGATCAGGTACAGAAATTCGTTCCCCGTGACGGGCGTCACGACGCAGGGCGAAACGGAACCGTTCAGCCCGATGCGGATCTTTTCGTCGGTCACGGCGGAAATGCATTCGCTCACGTACTTGCTGTTGAGCGCGATGGTCACGTCTTTGCCTTCCAGAAGGATCTTCACCGTTTCGTCCACCCTGCCGACGGATGTGTTCGAGGATACGTTCATCTGATCCTCTTTGATGTCGAACAGCACGATGCTGCTCTTATCGGTGCGCGCGAGCACCGCCGCGCGTTCCACGCTTTCGGCAAGAGCGGCGCGTTCCGCGATGACTTCGCTCATGAATTCGTGCGGAACGATGTTCGCGACGTTGACGAATTCCCCTTCGTACAAACGCGCCGTCAGCACCGTGTTTTCGATGCTCACGCGCAGCGCGTTGTTCTGCACGAAAATTTCGATCTCCTCTTCGTCCGCGCCGAGCATGCGCGAAATTTCGGTGAGCGCCCTGCCGGGGCAGATGATCTTTATGTCGCCGCGGATCTCGTCCAGGTTCTTTTCGCACACCGCCATGCGGTAGCCGTCCAGCGCGGTGAAGCGGATCATCCCCTCCTGCGCCTGGATGAGGCAGCCTTTGAGCACGGGGCGGGAATCGTCCTGCGCGCAGCAGAACACCGTTTTTGCGATGAGTTCTTTGAGGTTTTTGGAGGTGAGGGCGACCCTCTTTTCCTCCACGACCGCGTCCACGCGGGGAAAATCGTCCGCGGAGAGCGTCTGCAGCGAGCTTTCGGAATCGGCATAGCGGATATCCAGCCGTTCGCCTTCGGAGGCGAGGGTGATCTGTTCGCGCTCCAGGCGTTTGATAAATTCGGCGAAGTATTTGCCGGGCACGCAGACGCTGCCCTCTTCAAACACTTCCGCGCGGATCTTTTTCTGAATGGAGAGTTCGCCGTCGGTCGCGAGCAGGATGAGCCCGTCGTTTTCGGCGGTGAGCTTGATGCACTCCAAAAGCGGATTCGTCGTGCGCACGCTGCACGCTTTGACGACTTTGCCGACTGCGTCCGAAAGTTCTACGCCTTCGCATACGATCTTCATAGAGGTTCCTCCTTCCTGCCGCGGGATAAAAATAAAAGATTTATTCTTATAAACGGTAAATATAATAATAAGCGCTGTGGAAATGTGAACAGCCCTTTCCGCCCCTTCCGCGCATGGTATTATTATAGTGGAAAAGGGGGCAAAAAGCAAGAAAAAAGAGCGGAAATCAGAAGAAAAAAAGAGGGGCGTTCCTGTGGAAAGGTGTGTGCGGCGCGGTGTTGAATCAAAGTGGAATTGTAGGGAGAAAAACACGCCCGACGGAAAAAGAAGGAGAAAAAAGGCGGAAAAACGGAACGGGCGGGGAAGTTGCCTACAAAAGAACAGAACTTTTCCACAATAAGGAACATTCGGGGAGAGAGGTGTGAAAAAGTAGCGGCGCGAGGAAAAATATGGTATAATGGCGATATGGAACAAAACGAAGCGGAAAAGCTGCTTACAAGCGGAAAAACGGGTGAAAAATTCGGATTGTTTTACGATCTGCTCCTGTTTTATAATGAAAAGTTCAACCTGACCCGTATCACGGACAGGGAGGAATGCTATAAAAAGCATTTTTTCGACAGCCTGACGGGCGAAGGGTACTTTCCGTATGGTGCGCGGTGCGCGGAAGTGGGGTCGGGAGCGGGGTTCCCCTCACTCCCCTTGCTCATCGTGCGGGAGGATCTGCAGTTCGATCTGTTTGAAAGTTCGCATAAAAAGTGCGGATTTTTGTGTGAAGTTGTGGATAAACTCGGGCTGCACGCACAGGTGCATCCGCTGCGTGCGGAGGACGCGGGCGGGCAGAGCTACAATCTGGTGGGGTTCCAGACCAACCTCACCTTCCCCGAGCAG
>CALVWQ010000049.1 GCA_944367535.1 uncultured Clostridia bacterium | reverse complement strand
GCAGGGAGACCAGTACAAATTACGTCAAGCGGCTGGAGCAGCTTGAAGGCATTGCCTCCTCCTTTAAAGGAGTGGATAAGAGCTATGCCATTCAGGCGGGAAGAGAAGTGCGCGTGATCGTAAAACCGGAACAGATAGACGATTCTCAGGCGATGTTCCTGGCAAAGGATATTGCCAAAAAGATCGAGCAGGAACTGGAGTATCCCGGGCAGATCAAAGTGAACGTGATCCGCGAGTTCCGCAGTGTGGAATACGCAAAGTAAAAAATCAAAAAAGCGATCGGCAGGGTAACGGAGCCGATCGCTTTTTCACGTCAGCACTGACAGCAGGTCCCACGGTCGGCACTGTTTTCACATGGTTCTCCGCAGGATAAATTTTTGCAGAAGAGCATGCCGAAAAAGCACAGAAGCTCTGCGGCGGAAAAACAATTCGAGCGTTTCAGCAGATATAAAAGTGCCAGCCAAAGAATAAAATCGCTTTGCAAAAGAACTACCTCCGATTTGATAAAATTCGGCAAAACTACAGCATTTGCGGCAAACGTCGCAATATGCGCAGATTGACATATCGGCAAATGTGGGGTACAATGGTGACATAAAGAATTTTCGCACAGGAGCGGGAAAAATGGTCACCGATACGCTTTTGCTGGACAAAAGAACACAGTCTCTCGTGGAGAATTATGTTCCGAGCGGAGAAGTCCTGGACGGATTGGTCTGCTTTTTCTCCGTCTTTGCGGACAGTACGAGGGTCCGTATCCTGTCCGCTTTGGCGATCACGGAGCTGTGCGTCACCGATATTTCAAGAGTGCTGGACATCAACCAGACCACTGTTTCGCATCAGCTGCGCTATCTGAAAAATCTGGGCATCGTCACCTGCAATCGTCTCGGGAAGGTCATCTTTTACAGCCTTAAAAACGAGATCGTGAACGATGTATTGCTGAAAGGCGTAGAATTCCTCGGGTATTGAGGGAACGCGCGCTATATGTTCCGCGGCGAAAAAGGGCAACGAAAAGAAGTTGCTCTTTTTTATTGCAAATTCGGCCGCCGTATTGTATAATATTAAGAGCGAAGCCGTTTACGATACAGTATATGAACGAGATCAGAGAAAAGTTAAAACTTTTGCCGGAGAATCCGGGCGTATACGTCATGCTGGACAAAGACGGCAATGTGATCTATGTCGGCAAGGCGCGCGTGCTCAAAAACCGCGTGAGGCAGTACTTCCATTCCTCCGTCAAGACGGAGAAGGTCGCCGCAATGGTCGCGTGCATCGCGGACTTTTACTATATCATTACCAAGTCCGAGATCGACGCGCTCGCGCTCGAAAACAACCTCATAAAAAAATATAAGCCGAAATACAACATCCTTCTTAAAGACGATAAGACCTATCCCTACGTCAAAGTCACTGTTTCGGAAAAGTATCCCGCCTTTTCGCTTTCGCGTAAACTGCAAAAAGGGAGCAAATATTTCGGTCCGTATATGGGCGGCGTACGCGTGAAAGATGTGCTGGAGATCGTCAACATGGCGTTCGGTGTGCGTATCTGTTCGACGGCGATCGGCGAAAAGCCGAAAAAACCTTGTCTGAATTATCACATACACCGCTGTGCCGCGCCTTGCGCGCATCTCATTTCTGAAGAAGAGTATGGGAAACGCGTGCAGGCGGCAATGCGTTTTCTGAGCGGCGATGAGGGGGACGTGGAGGAGCGGCTGCGCGATAAGATGAGCCGCTACGCCGAGAACGAAGAGTTTGAGCTGGCGCTTGACTGCCGCAATAAGTTGGAAATGCTTTCCAAAATCGCACTGCGCAGGATCACGTCGCTCAAACGCGACCTCGATACGGACGTTGTGGCGTACACAAGCAACAAGCTGTATGCGGCGGTCGGTATCCTCATCATCCGCGGCGGTATCATGCAGGGTGCGCGTACCTATGCGGTGGAAAATGCCTCGCAGGACGGCGAAGCGGTCGCGTCCTTTTTGGCGCAATATTACGCGAAACAGCAGGTCCCCGACGAGATCGTCGTGCAGGAATTCTGCGAGACCGAACTGATCGAGGGCTTTTTCCGCGAACAGTACGGCAAAACCGTCACCGTGCTTGCGCCGAAACAGGGCGTGCGCCGACAGCTGTTGGAGATGGCGGAAAAGAACGCTGCCGAATATCTCGATAAGGTCATCGATAAGATACGGCACCGCGAGGATATGACGGTCAACGCATGCAAAAGGCTGCAGGACGTTTTGGGGCTTGCGCGTTATCCGCGGCGCATGGAGTGTTACGATATTTCCAATATCAGCGGCGTGGATAAAGTCGGGTCTATGGTCGTTTTTATCGACGGAGAACCGGACAGAAACAGTTATCGCCGTTTCCGTATCCGTACTGTGGAGGGTGCGGATGACTTTGCCAGCTTGCAGGAGGTGCTCACACGCCGTCTTGCAAAGTTGGGAACGGAAGAGGAAGAGCGCTTTGAAAAGCCCGATCTCGTCGTTATCGACGGCGGCAAAGGGCAGCTTTCTGCGGTGGATGAAGTGTTCCGCAAAGCGGGCGTTACGGACATCGATCTTATTTCTCTGGCGAAAAGAGAGGAAGAAATATTCACCTTGCATGCGAAAGACAGCGTGCTTTTGGATAAGCGCGACTATTGCCTGCGCATGCTGCAGCGTCTGCGTGACGAGGCGCACCGCTTTGCGATCACGTATTTCCGCAATATACACAGTAAACGTTCGCTTACTTCCGTACTGACGGAGATCCCGGGCGTGGGTAAGATAAAAAGGAAGGCGCTGTTGGAGCGGTTCGGTACGATCGACAGGCTGATGCGCGCGGAAAAGAGTGAGATCGCCTCCGTAAACGGGATAGGGGACAGCCTTGCCGGGGTCATAAAAAAATATTTCGAGGAAGAACTTTGATGCTGCGTTACAAACTGATCGCTTCTGATTTTGACGGGACACTGCGGCATACGGACGGAGAGGTTTCAGAAGAAACAAAGGAAACGGTGCGGGAATTCACGTCGCGGGGCGGTATTTTTGCGCTCTGTACGGGGCGGATGACGGCGTCGATCCTGCCGCGCGCCCGCGAAATGGGGCTGAACGGATTGGCGGTCGCCTATCAGGGCGGCGTTATCGTGGATACAGCAAGCGGAAAAATTTTGCGCGACGAACGTATCCCGTGTTCCGATACGGTGGAGATCTGCCGTTTTTTGGAGCAAGACAATCATCTCCACGTCTACGACGGCGACCGATTCTTTGTCAATGAAAACGACGGCTTTCTTGCCATGTATGAGCGGATCTGCCGCGTGCACGGTATTCTTACGCCGCGTGCGATTTCCCGTACGGTCGAGGCGGAGCACGTGTCTGCCAACAAGATCGTTGCAATGTGCGAAGCGGAGAAACAGGCAGAGCTGCTTTCCCGGTGCCGTGCAGGATTCGGAGATCGCTATTATATCACGTCGAGTATGGAGCAGATGGTGGAGATCGCGCCGAAAGGCGTTGACAAGGGGACTGCGTTAGATTTTATGGCGTCCTATTACGGCATCCCGCTGGCGGAAACGATCGGGTTCGGGGACAATTATAACGACATTCCTCTGATCCGAAAGGCGGGGCTGGGGATCGCAATCGGCAACGGAGTACAGGAACTGAAGGATGCCGCGGGGTATGTTACAAAAAGCTGCGACGAAGACGGCGTGGCTTACGCGATCAAAAAATTTGCATTGGGGGAAGAGGAATGAACGAACCGGAAACCATACTGCTTGAAAACTTTTGCAGCGATCTCGGGCTTGAGATCGTCTTTGCCGGGCGCGGAAGGGTAACGCTTTCCTCTTACAGCGTTACGCGACCCGGGTTGCAATTTGCAGGATTTTTCAAATACTTCGATTCCTCGCGTATCCTCGTTCTCGGAAATTCCGAGTATGAGTTTTTGCGCGATCTTCCGCAGGACGTGCGCCGCGAACGCATAAAAACACTTCTTTCGTACAGCGACATCCCGTGCATCATATTGGCGCGCGATCTTCCTGTTTTACAGGAACTGGTCGAAGAAGCGCGGTTGACGGGCTGCCCGATCCTGCGCACGGATAAAATGACGACGGTCATTCTGAACGACCTGTTCTTTTATCTGAACAAGCACCTTGCCCCCATAATGACCATGCACGGCGTGTTGGTCGACGTTTCGGGGGTGGGGATCCTTCTCACGGGGCACAGCGGCGTCGGCAAAAGCGAAACGGCGATGGAACTGATCAAACGCGGGCATCGTCTTGTTGCGGACGACAGCGTTGTTATAAAGCGTGTATCGGACGAGTTGTACGGTTCTTCGCCCGAGACCATCCGCTATTTTATGGAGCTGCGCGGCATCGGGATCATCAACATCAAGAATATGTACGGCTCCGGTTCCATTTTGGATGAAAAGAAGATCGATCTCGTTATGGAGCTTGAAAACTGGGAGGAAGGGAAAGTTTACGATCGACTCGGGGAAGGAACGCTGTATGAAACGATCCTTGATGTAAAGGTGATGAAGCACGTCATCCCCGTAAAGCCAGGGCGCAATCTTTCCATCATCATTGAAGTTGCCGCCCGTAACTTCAGGCTCAAGAGCATGGGGTATGATGCGGCGCAAGAACTCATCATGCGCACGATCGGCAGATGATCCAAACAATAAACGACACAAAAAAAGAAAAGCGTCCGCATTGCGGGCGCTTTTTTCTGCCTTTGATACTATGGTCTGCAGCAAGAAAATATAATAGAGAGTATGAAAAAGTTTTTGCGGCGTGCCCGCACACCGATCCTGAGCGCCTTGCTTGCCGCCGTTCTGCTGCTTTGCGCGGTGGCGGCGTATCCCGCGCTGGCGCCCCGCTCGGACGCGGCAATGCACGGTTATGAAGGCGTACTTCGCGTTTGGCAGATCGACAGTTTTGAGGGTGGGACCAGCTCGCGTACGGCTTTTTTAAACAGCGCGGCGCGCATCTACGAGCGCGAAAATGAGGGTGTGCTGCTGCTTGTGACCGCGCATACGCCCGCCAGCGCGGCAAACGCGGCGGCTGAAGGGGATTATCCTGATTTGCTTTCATTCGGCACAGGAACGGATTTTGCGGCGGACGCGGCTCGTCCGCTGCAAAACGCTTCATCGTCGGGCGGAAGCATCGGCGGGGAAACGTATGCCGTTCCGTGGTGCCGCGGACAATATTTTTTGTTTTCGGCGGAGGGGGATTTTTCGGATGTGGGAGCAGACAATACCGTGCTTTCCCAAGGGCGCGGGGCGCTTCCTTCCGTTGCGGCGTGGGCGGAAGGACTGCGCGGCGCGTTCCGAACGGAAGAATCCGTGCGCGCATACGTAAATTTTCTGCAGGGAAAATACAAATATCTGCTCGGGACCCAGAGAGATGTATATCGTTTTCAGGCAAGGGGCGCGGAAGTTACGGCAAAGCCGCTTACGGCGTTTTGCGACCTGTGGCAGTACATTGCAGTCTGCACGGCGGATCCTGAACGGTATGCAGCGGCGGCAAAGTTTGTTTCGCTGTTGTTGTCTGATACGGTGCAGGGCATGCTGCCGCGTATCGGGATGCTGCCTGTCGGGGGTGAGGTGTATGGTGCTGACAATGCGGCGATGTATGCCGCGCAAAAGGAGGTGCCGGAAAAAACGGTCAGCGCGTTCCTGACAGGGAAAACGGTCGGAGAATTGCAGGCGGCTGGCGAAGCGGCGATAAACGGGGACGAAATCGGCGCAAAAAATTTGGAAAAATTCATCATGGAAACATTGTAAAAAGCGGCGTTTTGCTGTATAATAAGGGGGATAAAATAATGTATATCGCCGACGTGTTTTCGGAGAGCGAATTGCGGGCGTTTGGCGCAGAAATCCCGTTTTCGTTTCGGACTCATACAACGATCGGTGTCGGCGGGGATGCCGAGGCTGCGTTGTACCCTGCAACGGCAGAAGGCTTTTTCTTTGCCGTTTCCCGCCTTCGGTCGGCGGGTATCGCGTTTCTCGTGTTGGGGAAAGGCTCAAACGTTCTTGCGTCCGATTTCGGTTATCGCGGCGTTGTCTTGCGGACAGACCGTATGCGTTCGTTGACTTTGACCGAGCAGGGCATCCTTGCCCAGTGCGGAGTCGGGGTAGGGAGCCTCCTCAGATTCGCGGCGGAGAACGGGCGCGGCGGGCTGCACTTTTTGGCGGGTATCCCCGCGAGCGTAGGCGGGGCGGCTTTTATGAATGCCGGTGCATGCGGCAGATATATCGGCGAAACGATTCGTTGCGTTACGGCGCTTTGCGGGGAGAACGCGCATGTTTTTTCTTCGGATGAATGCGCCTTTTCCTATAAGCATTCGCTTTTTATGGAGCAGCCGTTCTATATACTTTCCGTTGAATTCATGACGGAATTCGGCGAAAAGAAGAGTATTCTGCGTGGCATAGATCGGGTAATATGTGCAAGAGATCGTCTTCCCCGCGGGAAAAGCATGGGGTGCGTGTTCAAAAACCCTCCTGATGTTTCCGCAGGGACGCTCATTGAGCAGGCAGGATTGAAAGGAGCTTCCGTCGGCGATGCCGTCGTCGCGCAGGAGCATGCGAACTTTATTCTTAATCGCGGAAAAGCAAGTGCGGCGCAGATCCGCGAGCTGATCGAAACGATCCGCATGCGCGTGTACGCCGTCAGCGGGGTGCGGCTTGAGGAGGAGATCCGTTACATAGGAGAATTTTAGCAATGCAGCTTACGGGCGATTACCATACGCATACGATCTACAGCCACGGGAAGGGTACCGTTTTGGAGAACGCTTTGCAAGCGAAGGCGCGCGGGCTGCGGGAGATCGCGATCACGGATCACGGATTCGGGCAAATGGCGTTCGGGCTTCGGCATAAACGGATGCCGTCGCTTATACGTGACTGCCGCGAGGCAACGGAGCTGACGGGGGTCCGTGTTTTTGTCGGGATCGAAGCGAACCTTTGCGGCAAGAGCGGTGTTACGGATCTGAAAGAGAGCGATTACAAGGATTTTGATGTCTTTCTGGTGGGGATCCATCGGTTTGTGCGCTTTAAACCGTTTGTTCCCGGCATGTGGAACATGTTTTTCCGCAATTGGCTGTATACGGTACGGAAAAAACAGGCGGGGGAAGGGCTTATCCGCTACAATACGCAGGCGCTGATCAACTGCATAAAAAAATATCCGGTCGACGCCGTCACGCATCTGAATTATCTTAGTTTTTGTAACGTGGAAGAGGTCGCAAAGGCGGCGTGCGATTACGGAACGTATATTGAACTGAACTCAAAAAAGACGCATCTTTCCGACGAAGAGCTTGCGGCGGTCCGTGATACGGGCGTTCGTTTTATCATCGATTCGGATGCGCATTCACCCGATCGGGTCGGCGACACGAAGCGCGTCGACGAACAGCTCGCGCGCGTGGAGATCCCGCGTGAACGCATCGACAACATCGACGGGCGTGTTCCGAAATTCCGTTTCAAAGAATATAAAGAGAGAAAACTGTAGGTGTCAAAGATCAATTTTACAGGCGAGGTAAAACGCGAACTTGTCAGGAACGGGTTTGAAAACGCCTGCTGTAAGACAGCGGCGCTTTCGGCGTTTTTGCGCGTCACGGGAAGCATCGTCCGCAGTGCTGACGGTGTCGGCTTTGAGTTTGTGACGGAAAGCGAAAGCGTTGCGGAATATTTTATCGGGTTGGCGGAAGAGCTGTTCGGCGCCGAATTGCAGATCGTGCAGGCGGGGACGGACAGGCGGAACGGAAGAGGCAGACTGGTGTTCCGCTGTCTTTCGGAGCGCTCTCTGTACATTCTTTTTGAGCTCGGGATCGCGGAGCGCGACGGCGGAACGCTTTCGCTCAGGTTTGATATAGGCGAGTATCTGCTCGAAAACGAATGCTGCAAGCGCGCGTTTATCGCGGGCGCTTTCTGCGGGAGCGGCAGCTGTACGCTGCCGAAAGAAGATGGTTCGGGCGGCTATCATCTGGAAGTCGTATTTTCCTATCCGGCGCTTGCAGAGGAGTATCTTGCACTGCTTGAAGGGTTTGACATTCTTGCCAAATGCGTACCGCGGAAAAACGACCATGTCGTTTATTTGAAAAGCAGAGAAAGCATATCGGATTTTCTGGCGCTGATCGGGGCGGAACGCTCTCTTTCATCGCTCGACGCTCTTTCGCTGCAAAAGGACAGGCGGAACCGGATCAACCGTATCGCGAACTGCATGCAGAAAAACTATGATAAAAGTGTTTTGGCGTCCGTTTCGCAGGTGCAGGCGATCGAACAGCTAGAAGCGGCAGGGGAGCTGGATTCGCTCGATGCCGGGCTGCGCGCGGTCGCCCGCGCGCGGTTGGAGGATAAGGAAGCGACGCTCACGGAATTGGCACAGCGGCTGGGCGTTTCAAAAAGCTGCATCAATCACAGATTCAGAAAACTGATAAAAACAGCAGAAGAATTATCGGAGGTGACTCATGAATAAAGCCGGTTTTGTTTATCACAAGGACACGTATAATGCATACGATGCGCAGCGCATCGTTTTTGAGGCGAGCAAGTATAAAAGTGAGATCACTTTCGCCGACGGGAACAAGCGCGCGAATGCAAAGAGCATTATCGGGTTGCTGTCCATGAAATTCCTTAAAGGGGACGAATATTCCGTTTACGCCGAAGGACCGGACAGCAAGAAAGCGGCGGAGGGGATCGCCGCTTTTGTTGAAACGTTATAAACGGTCGGGAAGGAGTTGCAGCGAGACGGGAGCGTTCCCGTCCTCTCTTTGGAAGGGCGCCTGAACGGCGTCCTGCTTTGGTGCGATTATACTAACGGATAAGGTCATGGCGGAATTCATTCATTTACATGTTCATACGGAATACAGTTTGCTGGACGGCGCCTGCAAGGTCGACGATCTGGTCGATCATTGCGTAAAAAATCATATCCCTGCGATCGCGATTACGGACCACGGCAACATGTATGCCACTCTGTATTTTGCGGAGCTGTGCAGGAAAAATAAAATACAGGCGATCATCGGCTGCGAAATGTATATGACGCAGGACATGTACGCAAAAGACGGAAAGGGCGATTTTGACCACCTGATCCTGCTGGCAAAAAATAAAAAAGGGTATAAAAACCTTGTAAAACTCGATTCCATGGCATATGTCGACGGGTTTTATTATAAGCCCAGGGCGGATTATAAGACGCTTCGCGAGCACAGCGAAGGCTTGGTCTGCCTTTCGGCGTGCCTTGCCGGGCGGATCCCGAAGCAGCTTCTGCGCGGCGATTATGAGGGGGCGAAAAAAACGGCATTGGAGCTGAAGGAGATCTTCGGCGAAGATTTTTATATTGAGATCCAGGACCACGGACTCGAAGAACAGAAGCGGGTGCTCCCTCTTTTGCTGCAGCTTGCCAAAGAAATAGACGTGCCTGTCGTTGCGACCAACGACGTGCATTATATCAGCAAAGACGACTGGGAAATGCAGGATATCCTGTTATGCATTCAGACGAAAAAAACGGTAGAGGACCCGAACCGTATGCGCTTCGGGTCGCATGAGTTTTATCTTAAAACCCCTGAGGAGATGGAGGAGCTGTTCGGGTATATCCCCGAATCGCTTTCCAATACGCTCGTTATTGCGCAGAAGTGTGCGGAAGAGCCGTGTTTTGACCTGAAAGACAACGGCGATCCTATCAAAGACAAATCGCTCATTCCCGGATATACGCCTGAGGACGGGACGGACCCGAAAGATTATCTTACAAAACTCACGTGGGAGGGGCTGAAAAAGCGGTACGGCGAAATTACGGATGCGGTCAAAAAACGCGCGGACTATGAGCTCGGCATCATCCTTGGCATGGGGTTTGCGGAATATTATCTGATCGTCATGGATTTTATCCGCTGGTCGAAGGAGCACGGGATCCCCGTCGGCCCGGGACGCGGGAGCGGCGCAGCAAGCATCGTTGCGTATGCAGTAGGCATAACGGACGTCGATCCGCTCAAGTATGACTTGTTCTTTGAGCGTTTCCTCAACCCGGACCGCGTCACCATGCCGGACTTTGATATCGACTTTTGTAACGAGAGGCGCCCCGAGGTCATTGAATACGTCCGGAACAAATATCATCCCGAAAATGTGGCGCAGATCGTTACGTTCGGTACTTTGGCTTCGAAAGCGGCGATAAAGGACGTTGGCAGAGTACTTC
>CALVWQ010000048.1 GCA_944367535.1 uncultured Clostridia bacterium | reverse complement strand
CTTCACCCTCTATACGCAACTCAAAAATAATGCCATATCCGCTTTTTATGTGAGAAAAAGTATCGACGTCCAACGATCGTCCGATAATCGAAATCGTATTCACACCATTTTTGAGATAGCCGTCGATCGTAATCTCATCTACGCTTTTCAGTTCGGGAAAATCTCCATATTGACCGCAAGCAACGAAATGGTCGTTTATGCGAACTATATAATCTGTTTTCGAAGAAATATAAAGTTTCGCATTATCACCGCGGTAATCAAATTCTGCGGTAAAGTCTGCGTATTGATTTACCTTTTTATCTTTAATCCAGATCCATTTTGCTTTTTGAAAATCGAAATCAGCCTTCATAACCGTATTTACTCTTAATACTCTCTATCGTTTGATCTTCCTCATAATAAACAGCATTTAACTCTTCGCACAAACCAAAAAATTCGTCAACAATCGCTTTCTGCTTAGAGGCATTTCCCGAAAAATAGTACCCGCCATTATACATCAACATATACAGTGGCATCAATCTTGCCATATCGATATGTTTCGTATAGATCGCTTTTTCATCATCGTTTAATACACTGTTCGCTATGATCTCTTTACTTTCGTTCAAAAGTGTCAACCCGTAGTTGACATACTCGTATTTATTATAAATAGGCGACGTATAAGAATTATAGATAAACATCCCCTGTGTTTCTTCTTGTGCCAAATAGAAATACTCATCGTACGTTTCAATAAAGTCCAAAACCTTATCTTCAACCAATCCTCCGAAGTAATAATGTACAAATTCTTTCACGAGCTCGTTCACATCCCGATTCGGATTCCAAAGCAACTTACTCAACAGATAATCATACATGATCGATTGCCAATCGTTCGCCTCTTGATGTCCGTTTTGCACAAACATATATTTGACACCTATTTCTTGATAACCTTTAAGCATATCGACGAAAGTATGTTTGGTGGGGTAATACCAAAAATAATTATTAAATTCTATGCTATACGTCCAGGCCATAAAATTATCCGTTACCGCCCCCCACTTCTTTAACCAATCCTTATATTTGGTCGAAGTCTGTTTCTCGTCTTGTACGGTATAATATCGATTCGCGTCGATCGGAGCCAATCGGATGGCAATATTGTCCCTTGGAATTACCGTTTCGTCGATAGGCTGATAACGTTCTTCATCCGCGTTATAGCTTACAGGTGCTTGTTCGGATAAAAGATAGGCAAAAATAACAAGCTTCAATTCTTGACCGTTCAGATTATTGTCCGCCCATTTTTGTACCTCGTCGTATAATACATTAGCAAAACGAATATAGACGCCGCTTTTTCCGTATTTACTAGCCATTTTATTACAACGAGTGCAGGTACAAAACAAACGCGTATCCATATGCCCAAACATATAGTAATCGCACTCCGCATCGTCTAACATATACGATTTCAAACTCTCGATCGCAACTTTCGCCGCGCTCAAAGGCATACTCTCATCAAGTTTCCCATCTTCGGTAATACCGTCCGTGTAACAAATATCCTCGACTTCGTTACCGTTCACAAAAAACATATGAGCGTTATTCTTCTTATCCTCTGGCGTTGCATAATACACATTGGGATCTACGTAATTCAAAGTGTTATGGGTTGTATTCACGCCATCATACCAACGTATTCCTCCACCATATTTTTCTTCCGTTTTCAAAAACTCGTGATTATTTCTGCTTCGCGCATAGAAAATTTCATCTTTGGAGTAATACGTCGAACAAGCCAATGATCCGCGATATTCAAACGCCGGTGTTTCGATAACATCCATCGCATACAACTTGATTTCAGACAGATCCGCCACATATGTATAATCGCTTGCAATAAACTTGACGCCGCAGATCTTCTCCAACCAATCGTAAACGCCGTACAAAGTTCCGCGCTTTCCACCTACAATATACAAATTCGAATCTTTCGTTTTTAATACGAACCCGTCTGCACCCAAAGCAGAATAATCCACACTCAGTTCCGCCGCATCCAGAATCGAATTTTGTCCGATACAAATCAATTTTTGCGGATTGCGCTCCACCAAGCTATCCACTACGAGCGGAAGCCTAACCCCCGTAGCCTCGTAAATAAAACTCTGCAATTCGCTTGCAGCATAAAGCTCCGTCTTGCTTGCGTCAACGCCATACACAATTTTATAATCAGTGGCTCCGTTTTGGACGATAGAAGAAAGCACAGTCGTACGATCTATTCCCTGCTCAGGATTATACAACGCCTCCGTAATCGGCTCATTAGGGCTACTACTCGATTCGTTTTTACAAGAACATCCAAACAGCGAGTTACCGCAAAGCATTGCAACCAATATAACAGTTGTTATTCGCTTGAAACCTTTTTTCATCATAATCCTCCATTAGGTATTAGCGTAGAACTCATATACGTTCAACGATACGTTTCCGTATTCATCTTCCGCTCGATAGATAATTTGATAACTACCGCTTCGTTCCAACACAACGGTATCACCCGCTTTGATCTTCTCATATCTTCCACACGAATCTTTTATCAGAATCATCGTCTCAATATCAGATGAAAGATTATCAGAAACCGTCGCACCGTGAATCGTAATGCTTTCTTTTAAGGTATAATTCTTTCTATATTCGCCTGCAACCGTTATAACAGGCTTTTCATTATCCCGAACGTCGATGATAAACGATTTTTTCGTCATATTACCAAGTAAATCCATCGATTCGTATGTTACCCTATATTTTCCGTACAAGGAGAGTTGAAGCTCTTTTGCTTTATCCGCGGCAATACGATTGAATACCGTCGAGCCGTCGGGAGCTTTCACCGTCAACGTTATAATCGATCCAACTTGCAAAACATCGTTCGCATAAGCGACAGGAAGGGTATATTTCGTCCCATAAACTCCCTCAACATCGTAAAAGTCATCTTCAGACCAGATGATAGGTCCGATATTATCATTATCAGGCAATTCCATCAACGATAAATTATACCCGAATGCCTGATTGCCCACCGTAGCCAAAACGACAGAAGAAGTATCCTCTACATTTCGCAACGCAAAATCAACGTATACCAAATTTTCCGAGAAACCGTTGAATATGGTGCCATCAGAAAAGCTAGCAATCCTCGTCAAACTTCTTCCCGAAACCGTTTCGATACAACGATCCAAACAATTTAAAACGATCTCGAATATATAATATTTTTTATTTATATATTCTTCTTTTCCACAGTCCGTCGAATATACGCTTTCGGCATAAGAAATCTCGTTGCCTTTAAGTTCGTCGTTCACAAATAATTCGGCAATCCCTGCGTTGATATTCTTAATTTTCAGTACGAGTTGCTTTTCATTTTTGTTAATATCGGTAAATATCACATTCAATTCCTCAAACGCCATTTCTGCTTCATTTACCGCAAATTTCAAATAAAGACTTGTCGCTGGTAGCGCCTGTGGCAACCCGAATACGTTTCCGTCTGAAGCTGTCGCAGCCACAAAGCCGCTTTCGAGAAAAAATACTTCGGTTACGTTTTCCGATACCCCCAAAAGATCGGACGTGGTAGATATTGCGGGAATTACTTGCAAGGTGTACATTTCGCAACTTTCATATTCTGTCCCGGCACCAGCAATATAAACGACCGTAAGCATTTCAGTATTTGGAACAGTAAACGTAAACGGAGCGCTCGTCAATTCAATCTCTCCGTTGATTACAATCTTCTTTTCCAATTCACTACCCGTCGCATAGCTGAAGGCACTGAAATCAGGAAGCGTAACCGCCGCCCCCGCCTTTACAGTCTTGGGCATTGCCGCGCTTAAACGGATACTTGTTACGTCTTTGTCGATCTCTATCGTATAGACAAACGTTTTTACGTAGCCGATATAGTCTTTTACGGTAACCTCGACCGTAACGTTTTTATCGGTATCAAGCAAATATTCTCCATAAAGGTCTGGCGTTATCTCTCCATCCTCATTATAAAGTTTATAGAAAATGCTATACTCGCCCGCGCCGCCCGACGCTTCGATTTCGGGTAAACGGTACACACTGCCCGCTTTTGCTTGCACCGTATTCGGTAATTCAATTTCAATCTTGCGAGGCGTCGCCTCCACCTCGAATTTCAATCTTTTTTCAACTGTTTTTCCTTGATAGTTCGTTTGCCATACAATTTCGTACGTGCCCATTTCATTGGGAATAAAGCTATTAGCCGTTTGCGTTGGGCTCACCTTTTGTCCGTTCTTATATACGGCACAGGAAATTGCAAGCTTTTCCTCAAAAAGACTGTTTATATGCACTTGCGGAATAGGATACGAATAGCCTACCGCACCAACAGGCAATGTAGAATAATACTTATCCAAAACAATCAAGTTTTTATCATAATCAATAATTTCCGTTTGATTTCCACCAAGATTTTCTCCGGCAAGTTCCATCAAGTAGAAACCGCCGCCCGAATTTCCCGAGGATTCCAAAGTAACATAAGCCTCCCCCGTTGTAAAACCGTAAAATTTATCATTCCAACCGATCGCGGGATCGTCGTCAATGTCAAGAACTTTCCATTGCGAGCCTTTAATATAACTGTATACTGCATTTTCAGTAATATCATATTGCAAATTGAATATATCCGAGCTCTCGTCAATTGCACCGCGGAACGAACAATCGTATGCCACCGATCCGTAGTTTGCGCGGGTAATCCCGTAATTTTTTGATTCGTTGCAAACGCCGTATCTATTACTATTTCTCAAAACGGACACATAACTATTTTTTGTTCCCCAACGGACTACGCAAAACCAGTAAAACGTCAATTGATTCTCTTCGTCGTAAATATCCGTTAAGGTGAGCTTTAGCCCCGTCATTCGATTCTTGTTCGTTGAATAGGGGACAAACGAAATCAAATTGTCCTCTTTCGTTAAATCGTTCAAATCTACTATTTTATTGTATTTCACGGAAAAATCACTTCCGCCTTTTACCAAAGCCGCTTGACCGCTCTCAGTCGCATAGCTCGGTAGCTCGACATTTGGCTGAATTGAAGCTCGTTCGACGGACAAAGTATTGAGCGGAGAAAAGAGCACCTCAAAGGATTGTTCCGCGGACACCTCCGCCCCGTCTATCGTAGTCAAATATTCGATCGTATATTTCCCTAACTGTGTAGCTTGAAAAAACGGATTATCCATCTCTCTACGATCGCCATTAGGCAAAGTAATATACATTTTCACTTCGTACAAATTCCCTAAATAGTACCCATAGGGAAGCCCAAGGTCCACCGACGCACGGTAAGGTATTATCTCGTCAAGTTCATCGAAAATGATCACTCGCTCATCCACGACGGCTACCAATATCCCATCAGAAGTAATAACCTGTCCGAAAATGTCAGTACAAGCATACTTAATCGTATAATCCCCTGATTTTGCAAAATAGTAAGTAAATTCGTTTTCATTCGTTACAGAAGAAAATTTTTCCACCTCTTCTCCGTCGCAAAAAACGATTATATCATACTTTTCATAAGTCGAAAAATCGTCTTTGATCTCTACCGCAGGAAAAGCAATCTTTTCCCCCGTTTTGTAGGTTGACGCTAATCTTTCTTCAACAGAAAACGTCATACTTTCCGACTTCAACAAAACTGTCAAGGTTTCCGTATTATCTTCATATACAATCGTATATACACCCACGGTAAGCGGCGTAAATACTTTTTCCGTAATTTGAAGCTCTTTCCCGTTCGGATCAACGATTTTTATAATGGATTCGTAATCGGAAAGAACGTAGTCTTCCAATACAAGCGCATATTCGCTTGAGTTTTCTTTTGATTTGCCTGTATTCGCTTCTGCTACTGTCGTATTGTGAGCGTTTTTGTTGGTAAACAACGTAAATCCTGCGATCAGAGCAAGAAAAAACATACCTAATCCAAAAATCAAAAGTCCACGTTTTTTTATTCTCATCCTTTTAAACCTCCAACGTTAAATCTCTCCATGATAAGCTTTTGCGAGGCGAGATACAAAATGATCGTGGGGATCATAACGATGATGAACGCAGATAAGACAGTCGGCATGCCCACCATGTTTCTCGATGCATCATTCTGGAAAATGAACAACCCCAAAGATAAACTGGGATAACTGGGGAGCCATATGAGAAACGTAGAATAATCATTCCATATAGCCAAAAATTCCAACACGTAAATCACGGCGCACGTAGGTAACATCATCGGTAGCATGATCTTAAAAAACACAGTCCAATGATTTCCCCCGTCGATAAGCGCCGATTCTGCATAAGCCCAAGGCAGGCTTTTGAACGCCCCATAGAGCAAAAGGAAATGCATACCTGCGAAAGCGGTAGAATTACACGTTAAAATAGACGCCAACATACTATTGTATATACCCATATCTTTTTTAAGTTGCATTAAAGACGGCTGACTTCCGATGATGGGCGTAATCATAACGAAAATCCCCAAAGAATACAAAAAATTTTTTCCGAAGAAATTATATTTTGCCATCGCATATGCCATACACGCATACAACGCAACCGATACGAAGGTTCTCGAAACCGAATAAATAACGCTATAGATAAACATCGAATCAATCCCGTAAAGCACCTTCGAGCCATTTTTCGCTTTTAACGTTATATTAAATACCCTAAACGCTTCTTTGTAGTTATCAAAGGTCCATTCTTCCGGTAACGCAAAAGCATGCAACGTAAAGTCGATATAAGTTCTAAAAGAACTAATAACAACCCACACAAAACAAATCAATAACGACAAGCAATATATTACCATCAAAACAATCAGAAGGATTTTAAAAGCTTGCTCGGCAATTCCCGCTAAAGACCTTTTTTCCGTCGTTTTATTCATCAATCCACCTCCGGTCCAAATTTATCCAATATCCATTTGAACAGATGCGTCAACGGTGCGACCAAAATCGTCATAATCAAGCCACCTGCAGCCAGCACGGGATAACCCGACTGATTAGAAACGTGCACAACTTGAAGGAAGTAATAATATCCCATATTATACGTTTCGTACGGCGCGTCATATAAATAAAACGTCGTCAAGGGGCCCGGATTGGACAGAATTCCCGCAAATCCCGTAATCAAAAACGTTGATAAAGTCGGATAGATCAACGGAAGAATAATATATCTCAGTTCTAAAAACATATTATTGATACCATCGATCTGCCCAGCCTCGATAATTTCCGGATCAATCGAATTCATTGCATTCGGATATACGATAAGCGAAGTGGAAAACGACGACCAAATCATATAAAAAAGCACCGTACCGAACGAATAATCAGGGTGTTTCAATAAATTCGGAAATTCCTCCTCGCCCCAAAGCTGTAATGCAATATCGGGAATAGCCCAATCGAGAAATTTTGTAAATACCAATGCCATCAAAACGCCTGATATAATTTGTGGAATCATTACTACAAAGCGTATAGATTTATGAAACATACACTTTTTGAAAAGCATATAAGAAAAGAGTATATACAAAGGCATGCAAATGACCAAATTGATAATATACATTTTCAATGAATTGATCAACGACACTTTGAGATACGGATTTTCACCTGTCAATTGCTCGATAAACAATTTGAAATTTTCAAAGCCTGCCCAAGTTACATTTCCTTCAAAATCAATGAACTCAAACGCCATCAAAATAGAGTTAAAATTCACTCCTACATAGAAAACGGCAAATAAAAGCAGCGGATAAAAAATAAAACTTCCTATGAATAATCTTTCTGACATTTTTTTTGTTGTTAGTGCTTTCTTCATGTTCACTCCCTACTGTTTAGAAAAATTACGAATAAAACCCTGCGGCTTTCGCTTGACCAAGCAAATCGTTCCACTTGTCGGTGTTATAATATCCCGCCGTACCCTCCACGATCTCGGATATGCTCGCTCCTGCTTCCAGCGCGTCGATCACGCAAGAATAAGGAACCGTCGCTTTTACGGGCAGATAATAGTTATGACAACCCGACGTCGCAAATTTAATGGGAGAGCAAGCAAAGTCGAGAGTAGGTCTGATCATTGCAATATTTTCGGTATCGTGATAGATGTCCCATACCGTATTCGCAAACGGCGTCATTTCCTCTCTATCCGCTTCCGTCAATTCGTAATCATAAGAATTGATAACGCCCGTCTCACGCGTAAACGCCCTCAAATTTTCATCGCTTAACGTATAAGCCAAGAAGTCCTTGATTGCCGCCAGTTTTCCGCTATCGCTACATTTCGGAACGATGATCGCGCCCGAATTACGGACTGCGAGAACACTTCCGTTTCCCTCCCCATCGATACCCGCTTGTCCGTCAAGCGCAGGAAGCAACATATAACGATAATCGCGTTTTCCATAACCACGGTCAGCGTCTCTTTCTGCAATAGCATTAAACATTGCCCGCGCTTCGTTTTCCCACCAACCGCCTTCTACGATCATTGCAGAAAACGGATTGGACGATTCATTTCTGTAACCGAGCAAATACAGATTCTGCGCTTCGGAATGTGAAATATTTGACTTCGATTTTGCATGGACGTAGCGAGAATTATTAAAGTACGTATCCATAAATTCAACGGCTTTTTGATATCCCTCAAGTCCATATACCGCGTAACCGTTATCGGGCGTAATTACTTTTTCCGATCCGTCGTACATTTTGATCTCTTCGCCCTTGCTGTCGAAGCTGTAATAAGCGTTATACGCGTCCAACCCCGAATACTGCGTCATCATTGCGGCAACGATATCCTCGGTATAGCCCGAATATTGCCCCGTCCAAATCAACGCTTTATTGCTACCAACGGAAACGATCTTATTAATCATCGTTCTCCATTCTTCAAGCGTTTGCGGTTGTCCGTCGTCGTAGGTACCGTATTTTCCGTCCTTCCCCGCCGTCATAATGTAATCGCCTTCGGTATAATTCACCCGTTCGCTCCCCGTATAGCTTTTGAAGGTCAACGCATTCCCCGACGCCTCGTAAACAATACCTTGCGCCGTCAACGCCGCCGTTACTTGCGCGTCTGCCGCGCTTGCCTTGGTGAGCCAATTATTCTCGACGAACGCGTCGTAATCAAATACCAATCCGATAAACGAGTCGCTGTAAGGCAGCATATACATACCTTCTCCCGATTTCGAAGCGTATTCTTTCCAAGTATTGTAATATGCCTGATTCGCGGTCAATTTATCCCCGATCGTCTTTTCCGTGCCATCCACCTTCATCGTAAGAATATCTGACAGATCTTCCAAGCTGTCTTTCGAGATCGCCGCACGATAGCCCGCTTCAGCGAGGTAATACACGTCTACGCTGGCAGAATTCGTTGTTACTTCGTTCAATACCGTCTTCGTGGAGGTTTTTTCAGGCTGCAGTACGACTTCGTATTTTTCGTTCCCCGCGTTCCAAACGTTTTTCTGTTTTTCGATCCACGAATACCCCGCTCCACCGTTATATATCGAAATATAAATCTGCGTTTTGTTTTTATCGATGCCGTCCACCACCGTACCACCGCAAGCGGTAGCACTCAACAAAGTTCCAACAGTCAAAATCGTTGCTATGATTTTCTTTTTCATTTTCTTTTCTCCTTATTTTTTATAAACCAAATTCTTTAGATACACTTTTGACTCGGCATCGCCTCCGAAAGCAAACGTCAGATGCGTTATATCCGTTCCCGTAGCCGCAATGATTTCGTCAATCTTACTTAAATCGATTTCCACCTCCAACCATTGCCCTGCTTGAGTAAACGTTACCGAAGCCAATTTATATGCATCCGTCATCGTCGTTTTCGAGTTGGTATGCGCAAATACTCTGATTTCCGCATCTGCCGAAGCCAGGTACGCTTCGTCCGCCTTGACCGAAAACGTCATTTTTGTAAAACCGCTTTCGACGGCTTTCTCCATTTCGGCGATCAGTTCGCCACGCACATAGCTATGATTACCCGAAAACCCGTCGATCTGTTGTGTGATCAAAACGGAGTTTTCTTCCGTTGACCATTCTTTATCAAGCGCGACCACCGTAAAATCATTTATACGCTCCGAACTAAAATAATCTATGTTTTGATAATACTCACGATAATAGGTCTCTCCGTCTATAACACGCATATTCCTAAAAGAAACCGAACTACCCGTATTTCCACCAAGTAAAAGCATTAATGCTGAAACGGAACTTCCCGTTTCTTCTTCGATTTTTGCAATTTGAGAAAGTGAGCATACGACCTGCTTCCACTCGCCTGCTTTCGTTGCAGTAATACTCGTCAACAAATTCGCATTCTTTATTCCAAGTTTTGTTCCATCGTTCGCATATAAATTGATCGTAGGCGTTTGAGAGGATACAAACGCTTCGTCAGCACAATATTCAAAAGAAAGATAAGTGTCAGGAGTTTTTGCCGCCGCCTTGAACGTCGCCAAGCTCGAAGCTGCCCAACCGAAGTTTGACGATATACCATCGTGTAACTTAGTTAAGGTCCAGCCGTTTTCCTTACTCCAGGCTGTATTCAACTGTATTATTTTCCAACCCGTAGAATTTCTTTCGCTAAAGAGATTTTCCATTTTGAAAAGATACATATCTTTGAGTTCGAAAACGCTGTCGGCTTGGGAAAAGATCAAAAAGATCAAACGGTCTGCCGTACCGGCATCTGTTAAGGGAATCATCCCCGTTTGCCAAGCTCCAACGTTTCCTTTTTCATCGTTGATCGCAATGCTCGCAAGCTCGCCTACGGAAGTATACATTCCATCCGAGTAATCAAATAATTGAACACTTAAATTATGCGCAAATGCTTTATCCGTTCGATAACGGAACAGGATATGGCTATATCCGTTCGCTATATATTCGCGCAAAGCCTCCATCGTGATATCAAAGCGCGAATTAATACCGCTGTTGGTCGTTTTCTTATCAATCTTAACTCCACCGATTCCTTCATTCCAAGCAACATTTAGGGTGGCGTTTTCATAAGAAAATTGCGTATAGTTTTCTTTGCTCAACAAATTTTCCGAATCGGTAACGAGTATTTCCCCTTTCCATTCGTCCAAGCGTTCATTATTTTTAGAAACCTCGATTTCCAAAAGGTACTCTCCTTTGTCCAATTCCGCGGTAATACGTTCATTCAAAGGATTTGTCCAAGTGTCGATCACGTTTCCCGAAAAATCTTTTAATACGTATTCCGTGTCGTATGCTTGCCAAATACATTCTCGATCGACCGTGGGTAGAACGAAAGCAGACGATGTTTGCCTCAATACAACGTTTTCCTCAGGCAATTCAAACATCGGAGCCAAACCATCCCCGACGGAAACGGAAAATTCATATATTCCTTCGGTGAAATACATTTTCACCGTGTGCTCGCCCAAACCCAACTCACCGTAAAATTCGTTTGCCAAAAGGCAGTACTCGTTTTTGATTACATAAGCGGCGTTATCCAGTTCCTTATCGTCGATCTCTATTTTTTCCAGAGTATACGTACCGATAGAAAAAGCCGTAGGCCTTTCTGCCACATCCACGACGAGGTCAGTCAAATTCGGCTCGACGACTGTTATCGAAGCGGAGTCCGAGCTTTCTTTTTTATCTTCGTTACACCCTGCGCAACCTGCAAAGCAAGAAACCGCCATCACAGAAAGAAATACTATTCCCAATATCTTTTTACCCATTTCCCATTTCTCCTCTCGGGGACCAAAGACGGAACACATCCGCCTTTGACACCCGCAAAAGTTTATTTTTTAATAAACGAAAGGTTTCTGATAGAAAGCGTCGCGGCTACGTTACCGCCGATCGCAAACATCAAATGCGTATTGGCGGTATTTTCCAACAACCCCTTTACCGTGTCCGTAGTCAAATCAATCTCAACAGGAATCCATTCGTTCGCGGTCGTTACTTTAATCTCTGGTGTTATATAATACCCGTTGCTCATCGTGGCTTTTGTTCCTGCATTCAGATACACGTTGATTTGCGGTTGAGTACTGCCTACAAATGCCGCATCTGCATAATAGCTGAAAGTCAAATGGGTCATTCCAGCCGCTACCGCCGCACGGATCGTATCGGCAACAGCTCCTTGAATATGACTGTGATTTCCCGAAATCCCTGCGTTCGTTTTCGTAACCTTAACGCTCTGCGTCGTCGCATCAAACTCTTTAGTCATAGCGGTAGAAGCAAACGTTGTATGGTTCTTTTGGCTTATTAAATTCAAAGCCGAATAATACTCCGAACTTGACAAATACGTATTGTATTCAGCGTCCGTAAGATACTCGAAATTTTTTAACAGGATCGTTCCGCTTTGCGCACCACCGCAAGCAATCGTAAGCGAGTTCACCGTCAAGCCACTGTCGCTTTCAATCTTCGCTATATCTCTTAAATTCAAAACGACCTTTATCCAATCATTCGAGATGAAAAGGCATTCTTTGTACAGTGCGTATGCATCGGCAATCGTTGTCTTTCCTGCTGTGGCGGTTCCACTCAATATAAACTCATTGCCTCCCATATTCGCATAAACGCCAAGCCAAGGAGTCTTACCAAGGAAAACATCGTCCACTTTCACGTAGAAACTAGCGTAATTTTCCCCGTTTTCAGCCGCATGTTTCAACGGATCGATGGCAGTATAGAACCAACTGTGATTTTGAGAAATTCCACCGTCATGTTGTTTTATAAGTTGAATTGCATCGTCCGTATCGTTATATACCGCTCCGTCGCCAAATGCTACAGCCTTCCAACCGGCATTCGTCGCAAATATATTTTCATTCGCTACCGTAAGTTCGCAAGTCGCCGTAAATTTACCGCCGATTGCGGAAACGGTAATATTCGTCGTTCCTGCTTTCAAGGCTTTCACAAGCCCGTTTTCATTAACAGTCGCAACGCTTTCTTCGGAACTACTCCAGGTATATTCAACAAATTTGGAATATATCGTACCGTCTGAGAACGTAAGTACGGGTGTGAATTGTTTTTCTTCGTTTACAAAAAGTAGTGTACTGTCTTCATTAAGCGTCAATTTGCTATCCGAAATTGCAATCCCTATGCCCGTTTTCATTTCTTCGTAGGTATCGTAGGCTGTTTCGTTATACGTATATTTTTGCGTTTCCGTATCGTATCTCACACCATATGCATTATACATTCCCTTTTCGAGCAAGCCGTCGAGGAAATTCCCGTAATTGGCTTTGTATTCGGGGTCGGCGTATGCCTTGTCGGCAACAGAGAAAATACTTCTTGCGTTTTCCTCTTCCGTAATCCCCGTAACATCTTGATAGGTATAGCTTCCCTCAGCACCTCTTTGAAAATAAGCCGCACCTACGAAATCGGCGTGATAATTGTTGAAATAAACATTGGCGATAACGGCGTTTGCATAATAATACGTCTGTCCCCCTTCCGTTGCGGCGTAAATTTTCTCCGTAGGGATCTCTAAATCAAGTATCTTATCCGCGCCGTAAGTACTGCTCAAATACTGATAAAGCGAGCCTTTCGTTTCCTGAGAAGCATTTTCGTATGCCGTATAATACGAATACGGAACAATTGCCACGTGTAATTCCGTCGTCGAGTTTTCCTTTGTCAACTCTTGATAATACTGCGAATCGATCTTGGTTTTGAAACGCATTCCCATAGGATCGTCTACACGAATAGAAGCGCCGTATACCATTTCAAACGTTCTATCCTCCGCTGCGGCCGCGCTCGTCACAGCCGTGTGCGTTATCGCAATCCCCGCTGTTACTGCCGCCAAAGTCGCCGCCAAAAATAACAACTTGTTTTTTTTCATTGTCTTCATTTTTCTACCTCCTTTAATCAAACAGTCCATCGTACACGTCATTGCCGAATACATCATTAGGGTTCGTTTCCACAAAAGATTCCATTACGATATCTCTCGTGGTATAGAACTCGATTTTTGCCACAGGTTCACAATAAATTTTTTTCATGTCGATCCTCCTATAAGTTCATATTTTTTCTTTTTACATTCTGCCGCAGGTAACGATATTTTTCCAAGAATCGACAAAAGGATTGTATCGGGTGTCCTCCGTATCATAATTACTCGGCAAGCGTTTTTCTTCCAATTCGTCGATTTTTGAAATCTTTCCCGCAATATACAACTTTAATATTTTTTCGGAATAATTCAAGCGTTCCATCAAACCGCCCAAACGAATTTGCTGAACCTCAAACCCGAACGGTTTATTTTCTTTCAACCACTGTTTTTCATAGTCGAGAATAAACCGTTTTAATCGTCGTTTTACTTTCTCTATTCTATCGATCGTGTTGTTTAATTTTTCGGAATCTTTTTCTTCATATGCCCGTTTGATATCAATGCTCAAATCGGACTTTTCCGTCAATACGCTTGCAAGACTGCTCATCGTTTTGAATAAGTAGGAAAAAGGACTTTTACGTTTTGACAAACTAGATAATTTCTCGTAGTTTTTTAAACTTTGCACTCGTGCGTCTTCGGGAACATTATTATCAAACACGCCATATAACAAATCGTTATACAACATATATTTAGCACAATTTCCATAAAATACGTTGGAATTCTCGATTTGGTCTAAATCAACGTAGCGGTTGACAATACCTAAATCACAAAACTCTTGTAATGAATAAGCAAACAGGTTTTGTAACACCTCGTCGCACATATCAAATGTTTGCGTGTAACAATACTCCCCGTAAGCACACAATGAAGGTAAAACGGAAAATCTTGAAGATTCGCTACCGTCATCACCCCACGTCGTCACGAGAATATCGTCGATACCGCATTTCAAACAAGCATCAACCGCAGGTTTGATCTTCCGTCTAGCCAAATCATTGTCGGCAATAAACGTCAACCAGGAATATATCCCTCCTGCAAAACCCGTATTTTTCGTTAGACGCAAGCTGTTTTCTAAGGCATTTACGTAAACTTTCTCATCTTCGTCGCAATAGTCCCAATAGATCAATTTGGCGTTTTGGGGAATTCTTTCGATCAATTCCGGCGAAAAATAGGGCTTTTCCACTCTATATTCGTTTCCGTTGCCGATACGGAAAAACATATCGTTCCATACAGAAACTTCAAAACCGTATCCCTCCGCCATTTTTACCACTTTATCCAAGTGTTCGAGCATCAATTCTTCTCTGGGAACATACCCGTTTTTATTTAAGAATGCGCCTGAACCGAGCAACCACGCCTCATCCATGCCAAGATTAATCTTTCTCGAAGTGAAATTTTCAGCTACCGTTTTCAGCATTTTATCTATCAATGCATAAGTGCGTTCATCCCTTAAAAGCAGAATATTATCCACGTCTCGAATCGCTCTGTAACGGCTCCATTTAAAGATACAATCAAGATGCGCCATCGTTTGTATGCAAGGCACCAATTCGATTCCGAACATTTTCGCATATTCATCGATCTCTCTGATTTCCGCCGCCGTATAACGCCCGCGCATATACCCGAAATATTTTTCGCCCTCGATCTCGTACGTATCTTCCGTATAAAGCTCTAAATAGCTATATCCCATTAAAGCAAGATAAACGATATATTGTTTTACGGATTCTTTTTTTAAAACGGCGTTTCGGGAACAGTCGAGCATTACTCCCAAGCTTCGAATACCCGTAGTAAATGTTTCCTTGTAAGATTCCTCATTTCTATGTATGTATAATCGCATAAGTAAAAACCAAAAATCGTGTTCGTCACGATATCTGATTGTTGCCGCAGTCTTATTTCTTTCGACACCGATACCGCCGTTTGTCTTTTCCGTCTTTAAAATTATGCCGTCAAAACATATGCGTAAATTGAGATATTGTTGTAATTGCCGTAATCCCAATAAAAAACTATCTTGACCTTCATATTTGACTTTCAACATTTTTCGCCTCCATCAATATAATGCATCGTATTTTTTTAATTTCTGTTGCACAAGTTTTATATCAACTTCGTTTATATTCTTACCCGTGGATAATGCCATGGCCGCTGCAACGCCCGCTCCCTCGCCGATACAACATACAATCGGCATAATTCTTATTGAAGCTTGCGCTTCATGCGTAACGGAAATACAGCGCCCCGCCACCAACAGGTTTTTTGCCCCTTTTGGAATAAGCGCTTTTAACGGAACCGTATAATATTCATCCGTCGGTAAAGCGCGAAGAGTCGTACCCGTACCTGTTGGATTATGAATATCGATAGGATAATTTCCCCTTGCAATACCGTCTTTGAACTTCCGACAAGAAAGCACGTCGTCAGCTGTCATCATATATTCCCCGATAACTCTGCGACTTTCTCTAACACCTATGCAAGGCGCAGAATTGATTAAATAGCAAGTTTTGAAAAGCTCGAAATTTCCTTTGAGGAAATCCAAAAGTTCTAACATTTGCGCACGCGCTTCAAATTCCGCCGCAGTCAGATCCTCGGCAGATAATGGACTTTTTTTTATAACTCTCGTGGAATTAAAATGGAGCGTATTAGGCAGTAAAGAATGAAAGATCAAAACGTTTTCGCGAGGATTTTTAATTTTGCCCTGAGCTTGCCATTCTTTATACAATGAAAGTACCTTTTTGCGAACCTCAAAGTAGGACATATCTCCGTAATCAACACCGCCAACATTAAAACATAGAGTTAACGGTTGACAATTTCCGTTTTCATCGCCTACCTCGTAATCAAAACCGACAAAAGCCAAGAGATCTCCGTCCCCCGTTGCGTCGATATACATATCTGCTTTTACTACGGAAACACCGTTTTTATTAAATAAGGA
Organism: uncultured Clostridia bacterium; assembly: GCA_944367535.1. Lineage (GTDB taxonomy): Bacteria > Bacillota > Clostridia > Christensenellales > Borkfalkiaceae > UBA1259. The sequence continues at coordinate 1,666 of CALVWQ010000048.1, read as the reverse complement.
AACGCTTTGAACCTCTCCGTTTACGCTTTGACCGCCGATAACGGAAGTATGAAAAAGAACGTCGATTTCAGACTCTTGGACAAGCTCATCAAGCACGACTTTCAAATATTCCTCGTGAAAGATCATTCCGTTTTTAGAAATAGCGTTTCTCGTTGTGAGGCGTTTGATGATTTCAGCAAATATGCCACCGTTGAGTATTTCCTTCTTGCCGTTTATCGTCCTCCAATATACCATAAACGGATTGACCAAATTATGACAAGCCGCACCACCCAAACAACCAAATTGCTCAACGAGTAATACGTGTTTTCCCTCACGAGCAGCTCCAATTGCGGCTCCTACCCCCGCAAAACCTCCACCCGCAACCAATACATCGTAATGCTGTTTCATCTTAAATTCTCCTTAAAGACTATAATCTGCGAATTTTAGCATAATGATAAAATAATTATAGTACAAAAAAATAATATTTTCAATATAATCTCTTGACTTTTTAGTTAGATTATTATAAAATAATGACATAATTATTTTTTGAGGAAACTATGGCACCATTATTCACCCCTATATTAAACGGATTTTCTTGTAACAAAGTAGAAGCCCAACAATTCGATACGCATATGCATTACCATGACGCATATGAATTGTACTATTTACTGAACGGATCTAGAAATTATATAATGAACAATCAAATTTATAAACTCTTACCTGATTGCGTATCACTAACCAAGCCAGACGTTTTACACGGAACCAGTGGCAATCGATATACTCGTATCGTCATCTATTTTACCCCCCACTTTTTCGAAACCTATTTTTCACAAAATGCTATAAACACCTTGCTTGAATGTTTTTCACGCGATATCATATCCAATTATTCAATAAAAAAAAGACCTCGAATTAAAGAATTATTTCAACTCATTTTACTGGAATTTTCTTCACAAAATATGATGTCAATCGCTTTACATTTGGCCGAATTACTTATGGAGCTAAAAAAAGCACAAGAACAAGAACAACCTACCGATGTACAAATCCCCCATGAAAAAATCTCAGATATACTCTATTATATAGGGAATAATTTATCTACCGTGGAAAGTCTCGCCCAAATTTCAAAACAATTTTTCATTTCGCAAGGGTATCTTTCCCGACTTTTTAAACAGGAACTTGGTATTACTTTTACAGAATATCTAACCAATACCCGAATCAGTAAAGCGAGCAAGCTTTTAAAAACAACAAATAAAACAGTAGAAAAAATTTCTGAAGAATGTGGTTTTCAAACGAGTACGTATTTCTGTATCACTTTTAAAAAACGCATGAAACTAACGCCGTTACAATATCGTTCTAAAAGTAGAAATCTACCGTTAAATTAAAAGCACCGTTCTCTTACCAGAACGATGCTATAAATTTTCTTGCTTAGTTCCCACAACTCGTTCATATTCAAGCGTAAAAGGATTTGTAAACATGATAAGAAATAAATTTACCTTGATATATATCCTCTACGACTATTATAAAACTGTGAGTAAATCCATTACAAAATTTACGAATTATGGTATTTATATTGTATCCGATTTCCAAACCCTTGTCAAGACCTTTTGGTTAAATTTTTGTGATTTGTCAATCGTTTTTTAGTAACTTTTCCAAATTTTCTAAAAAATTTTTTGTTACGACCGTTCAGGAC
>CALVWQ010000047.1 GCA_944367535.1 uncultured Clostridia bacterium | reverse complement strand
CACATAGATGTCGCAGTAAGAAGCGAGCTTTTTGCAGAATTCGAGGTCCTTCCCCTCTTCGCCCGCGTAGAAGCGCAGGTTTTCGAGCAGGACGCACTCGCCTTCCTTGCAGGCGGCGACCTTCGCCTCGGCATCGGGGCCGATGACGTCTGCCGCGAACGTAACTTTATTGTCCAGAAGCTGATTGAGTCTGTCGGCAACGGGTCTGAGCGTCAGTTTGACGGGGTCGTTTTTCTTTGCCTTGGCAATGTATTCCGCCGTCGCCGCCTCGCGCTCGGATTCGGGCAGCGCCTCGACCGCCTTCTTCTCCTTTTTGTTGAGCTTGACTTTTTCGTCGAACACGTTGTGCGGCTTGCCCATGTGCGAGCAGAGAACGACTTTCGCGCCGTGCTCCATCAGGTACTTGATGGTCGGCAGGGCGCCCATGATGCGGTTTTCATCCGTGATCTTGCCGTCCTTCATGGGGACGTTGAAGTCGCAGCGGACAAGGACGCGTTTGCCCTTGACGTCTACATCGGTGACAGACTTTTTGTTCATACTTCCTGTTCTCCTTTTTGGATTTTTATCCAATATCTATGATATACTTTTTTATGCGTTTTGTCAAGGAAAATCCTGTTTTTTGCCCGCAGACGCGGCAATTCCGCCCGCGCGGAAAAGGGAGCGCCGCTCCGTCGGCCTGCGGGAAAGGAACGCCGCACTGCCCCAACGGGCAGCGGAAAAAAGTCTCCGCGCCGCTATCCATTTCCGCACTATCCATTTCCGCCGCTATCCCTTTCCGCGCTATCCATTTCCGCCGCTATTCTTTTCCGCCGCGCAGCTTTCCCGCAAGCTGCGCGCCTTTGTAGCCGAGCTGCCGCCACGCCTCGTAGACGGCGACGGCGACGGAATTGGAAAGATTCAGCGAACGTATCTCCCCCGCCATGGGCAGGCGCACGCACCGCCCGTAATTCGCCGCCAGAAGCTCCTCGGGCAGCCCCTTCGTCTCCTTGCCGAACACCAGAAAGTCGCCCTCTTCGTACGCTATGTCGCTGTGCGTCTTTGCCGCCTTTGTGGAAAAGAACCAGAACCTGCCCTGCGGGTATGCGGCGAACAGCTCGCCGACCGAATCGTAGTACGAAATATCCACGAAATGCCAGTAGTCCAGCCCCGCGCGCTTCAAATATTTGTCGGACACCTCGAACCCGAGCGGGCGCACGAGGTGCAGGCGGCACCCCGTTGCGGCGCAGGTGCGCACGATGTTGCCCGTGTTCTGCGGGATCTCCGGCTCGACCAATACGATGTTGAACATATGCCCTCCCCGATAAAAGCGCTCCCCGTGCGGGGAGCGCCGTCCTTTTTTATTCGAGTTCGCGCAGCTGCGCTTCCACTTTCTCTTTCATGCCGATGAATTTTTCGAGCTTTGCCCGTTCCCCGTCCACCAGCGCGCGCGGCGCCTTTTCGATGAACCCGCGGTTGTGCAGTTTTCCGTCCGCACGGGCGATCTCGCCGATGATGCGTTCCAGCTCCGCCTGCAGGCGCGCCCTCTCCTTTTCGGGGTCGACCAGCTCGCCGAGGGGCACGAACACCGTGCACGTTTCCGTCACCTGCGACATCGTCTTTTCCGCGATATCCGCCCCGCCCTCGACGAAGGCGAGCTCTGCCCCGCCCGCAAGTTTTAAGATCGCGCCCGCGTTCGCCTGCACGACGCGCCTGTTCGGCACGGAAACGTACAGCTTGACCTTTTTGGAGGGCGGGCAGTTGACGGCGGTCTTCATGTTGCGCACCGCCTTGATGATATCCATGACCGGCTCGAACGCCTTCGCCTCCTTTTTATAGGCGAGCTTGGAGTTGTAGCGCGGGAATTCGGCGACCATGATGCTCTTGCCCGCGTTGCCGGGGATGTTGCGCCAGATCTCCTCCGTGATGAAGGGCACGAAGGGGTGCAGAAGGCGCAGCGCGTTGTCGAGCACAAAGCACAGCACGCTGAGCGTCGCCGCCTTTTTGCCCGCGTCCTCGCCGTAGAGCGCGCTCTTGGAGAGCTCGATGTACCAGTCGCAGAAGTCGCTCCACAAAAAGTCGTACAGCGTGCCCGCGGCAATGCCGAGCTCGAATTTGCCCATGTTGAGGGTAACTTCGCGGATGCAGCTTTCCAGCCGCGAAACGATCCATTTGTCCGCGGGCGAGAGCCGTATCGCGGACAGGGGCGGCACCTCCGTCCCTTCGCAGTTCATGAGCACGAACCGCGAGGCGTTCCATACCTTGTTCAGGAAGTTGCGGCCCGCTTCGACCTTCGTCTTGCTGTAACGGGTGTCGTTGCCGGGAGCAACGCCCGTGATGAGCGAAAAGCGCAGCGAATCGGCACCGTATTCGTCGATGACTTCCAGCGGGTCGATGCCGTTGCCGAGCGACTTCGACATCTTGCGCCCCTGCTCGTCGCGCACGATGCCGTGCAGCAGCACGTCGCGGAACGGGACTTTGCCCGTGTGTTCGATGCCCGAAAAGATCATGCGGGCGACCCAGAAGAAGATGATGTCGTACCCGCAGGACAGCACGTCGGTGGGATAGAAGTAATTGAAATCGTCCGTCTTGTC
>CALVWQ010000046.1 GCA_944367535.1 uncultured Clostridia bacterium | reverse complement strand
CTTTTGCAGGGCGCGGAAGTCGGAGATGTCCGTCCGCAGCTGCGCCAGGCGGCGGATGTCGTTGTCGGCGTACGCGCCGTACCCGCCGAAAAAGGCGTCCAGCTTTTTTTGCATCGCGGCAGCGCGTTCCTCTTTCTGCGCCAGGGCGGCGGCGCGTTCTTCGTCCTTTTTTTGCAGTCCGGCGTACTCTTTGCAGTCTTCGAGGAACGCCGCGGCGGCATAGAGCGCGCCGTTTTGCAGCGAATAGCCGTACGGCATGACCTGCGCGCCGATCTCCGAGGCGATGCGCTCCCGCTCGGCGCGGATGGCGGTCTTTTCGGGGTTCTCCGTCTGCATTGCGCCCGCCTGCGCGCGGCTGCCCGATTTTTTGTTCAGGTAGAGGAACCCGTCCGCCAGCAGCCCGACCGCGCCGAGCGCCAGAAGCACGATGCCCGCGATGAGCTGCACGAACAGCAGCGCGACGCCCGCAACGAGCAGCACGGCGGCGATGACGGCGGCGATGAGCGCCGCTTTTTTGGGCGGAGCCGCGGGCGCGGGTGCGGCGGCGGTAAGGTAGTCGGGCGCCTGTTCGTACGCGCTGTCCGTTATTTTATACCGCCTGCACGCCTCCTCCAGCTTTGCGCGGTCCTGTTCGGTCGGCGCGTGTGCGGAAAAGCGGTGCCGCAGCGCCGCGTCCTTTTCCGTGTCCTGCCGCGCGCGCAGGGCGGCGGCCTCCGCACGGAGCGCCTGCACCCGTCCGATCGCTTCCTGCGCGTCGGTGAGCGCCTCTTCGGCGGGCACGCCCGCCGAAAATTTTTCGCGCAGGGCGGCGTATTTTGCCGCGTCCTCTTCGGTGAAGATCTTTTTCTGCGCGAGCGCGCGCTCCCGTTCGAGCGCGGCGGCGTATGCCGCCGCCTGCTCCGTCTCCTCCTCGGGCGGGATGCCGAACGGGTAGGCGGCCTGTATCGCCGCGATGCGCCGCTCGCTCTCCGCGATCTCGGCGCGCTGTTTGTCGTAGTGCTCCCAGTTCGCGCGCACCACGTTTTCGTTCTGTGCGGCGGTCACGGCGTCCGTCCGCTCTTTGATCTCCCGCTCATAGGCGCGGAGCCGCTCGTATTTGGCGGGCAGCCCGTTCCGTATCGCCGTACAGTTGGCGATGCGCTCTTTCAGTTCGTTGCCGCGCGCCGTTTCGTCCTGGATCAGCCCTGCGGAGAGCTTCTGTTTTTTGTACGTTTTGATCTGCTTGTCCAGCCGCTCGGTCGCCGCGCGCAGGTTGGTGTCGTCGTCGCTCCCTTCGAGGAAGTTGTTCAGCTTCGTGTTGATGCTGTCCGTGGAGGAGAGGGCGACCTCGCCTGCGGTGATGAACACCGTCCGCTCGAAGGACGCTTTATCGATGCCGAAGATCGCTTCGCCGACGGGGTCGGCAAGCTCGGTGCAGGGCACGCCGTCGCGGTACACGGTGAGCGTGTCTTTTGTCTCGCTCGCCTTGTCGAAGGTGCGTTCGATCTTGTACGTCTTTCCGCGGTAGAGGAACACGACGTTCCCGCCGAACACGCCGCCGCCGAAGGGGCAGTAGTGCGCGCGGTCATTGAATTTTGTCCTTGCGAACGAGGAGTCCATGCCGTAGAACATGGCCTTGAAAAAGGCGGCGAGGGTGGTCTTGCCGTAGCCGTTCTTTTCGCATACGCTCGTCAGCCCGTCGCGGAAGGTGAGGCTTTCGCCGCGGATCTTGCCGAAATTTTCAATGTAACAGGAGAGCAGTTTCACAGGTCGAATTCCTCCCCGCGCAGCGCGCGCAGCCCGCAGCGGAGGATCTGCTGTTTTTCCTCCTCCGTGCAGTCCCCGGCGGCGTACACCGCGCGCACGAACTCGCCTTTGAGCGAAACATCCTTTTCATACGCCGCGATGTCCAGCGCCCTGCGCGTACGGTCCTTGACGCTTATGTAAAAGCATTCGTTCGAAAGGTATTTCTGCACGTCCGCCGCCATCGATTCGGTGTCGAACGCGACTTCGCCGACGAGGTTGACGCGGTACAGGTTGCGCCTGTCGAAGGCGACTTCCCGCCGCACGGCGACGCCCGCGGCGTAGGCGTCCGCCTTGCCCGTGATGTCCGCGTCCGTCTCCACGATCTCGCGCTCGGCAAAGGGCACGAAAGTGCGGGTGAGCGTATCGCCGATCTCGAGCAGCATGAACCCGTGCGGCCCCGGCTCGTCGAAGCCGCGCCCCTCTAAGCAGCCGCAGTAGGCGTATTCGCCCCGCTCGTCCAGCCTGCCCGCCTGCGGCTTGTGCACATGCCCTAAGGCGAGGTAGTCGATGTTCCTGCCGCGCAGCTTTTTCAGGCAGACCTTGTCTTTGCCCGTATTGTCGGCGATCTGCCCGTGCAGCAGCACGATGTTGCAGGCGTCCTTGTCTAAGGCGAGGGTGGAATACAGCGAGGAGGCGTTTTCGCCGTCCGTTTCGATGCCGCCGATCACGACTTTCCCGTAGGTGTAAAACGTCCAGGTATTTGCAAACGTTTTCAGGTTTGGCAGCGGTTCGCCCTCGTACCCGCCGCCGCAGTCGTGGTTGCCGCGCAGGTATAAAAAGTCCACGGCGGGGTGGTTCTTCACCACGCTGTAAAAAAAGTCCTTGTCCTTT
>CALVWQ010000045.1 GCA_944367535.1 uncultured Clostridia bacterium | reverse complement strand
TCCCACCTGTTCCCATCCCGAACACAGAAGTTAAGCTCACTTGCGCCGAAAATACTTTGCCGGAGACGGCACGGGAAAATAGGTAGTTGCTGCATCCAATAAAAGATTCCGTAGAGATACGGAATCGAAATTGCCCCTTAGCTCAGTCGGTAGAGCATTCGGCTGTTAACCGAAGTGTCGTCAGTTCGAGTCTGTCAGGGGCAGCCATAGCTTACAGTGGTCGAACCAAATCGGCCACTGTTTTTTTATACTTAAAAACAGTAGTAAATTACTGATGTTTTTTCATATAATACAATTTCTTTTGTGTAAAATAATAAGCCCTGACTGTTATTGTCAGGGCTTTTATCCTTTATTGGTAGGTTAAAGTATATTTGTATTTTGTCGTCGTATAGGACGATTTTTTTAACTAAATAATTTATCAACAAGTCAGGTGATAAAGTAAGTGCTTCTGCAAAGTAGGTGGTTATATTTCTCCGTGATAGCTTAAATGTCTTTTTGCTTTTCTCTTTCGTTATTTTAATTTCTATCTCTTTTTGCCGAGATTCAAGTTCTTTTATTCTTTTAGCGGTCGTATCAAATATAATGCCTTTTTCGATTGCTCCGACAAGATTTGCCAGCGAGGTTTCTATCTTTGCTTTTTCTTTTAAGAGTAAATCGAGCGAAGCGCTTTCTGCGTTTTTTTGTTCCTGTAATTGTAATATCATTTTAACAATCTTATCTATAATTTCGGATTTTTCTAATTCTTTAATTATAGCATCTAAAATTATTTTTTCAAGCAATTCTTTTTGAATGACCGATTTTTTACAATCGGTAAGGTGTAATTTTCTGCCTCTGCATTTATAGTAATGCTTAACAGTACCGTTTTGACTTGTGCCGGATTCTCCGTTAATAGGCAAGCCGCAATATCCGCAAAACAGTTTTGACCGTAATAGAAAGACGGTTTTCTTGCTTTTGGGGCGCTGTTGATTTTTTTCTGTGATTTTATTTACCTTTTCAAAAAGTTCTTCAGATACAATTTGCGGATATGTATTCGAAATAACTTCTTCGCCCATTTTATACCAACCTACGTATTTATGATTATGTAAGATTGAGTAGATATGTGATCGTGTAAATACTTTTCCATTATAAAATTGATTTTTAGCGGAAAGCATTTCAATTATCTCTTTCGAGTAAACGCCCATAGAATATTGCGAATATATAAATTTAACGTTTTCAGCTTCAAGTTCTTCTATAACTATTTTCTTGTTCTTTACTTTGTATCCGTAGGGGATTTTTCCACCTTGCCAGTTGCCTTTAAGTCTTAATTCCTTCATGCCGCGTTTGACCTTTTGCGATAATTCGGCACTATAATATTGGTTCATGCCTTCGAGGAGGCTTTCAAGAATAATTCCTTCCGGCGTATCAGGAATGTTTTCCATACAGGATAATACCTTGACGCCGTTATCTTTCAAAGTTTTTTTGTAAATAGCCGTTGCATATTTATCTCGTGAGAATCTGTCAAGTTTGTAAACGAGAACGTAACTCCATTGTTTTTTATAACTGTCTTTAATCATACGTTGGAATTCGTCGCGTTTGTCGGTTGTACCCGAGATTGCTTCGTCGATGTATGTTTCGACGATAAGAATTTTATTTCTTTCCGCGTATTCTTTACATACCCGTAATTGTCCTTCGATGGACTGTTCTGTTTGTTTGTCGCAAGAATATCTTGCATAAATAACTGCTACTTTCATTTTAAACTCCTTTTATTTTGTTCTTCTTTTAATTTTTTAATATTTTCATAAATTGTTTTAATGAAAGAAGATAGTTCTTCTTTTATTAGGCAATCAAGATTAAGAGCATTCATTTTTTCAATTTTTGTATCCATTAGACCGTCCTCCTTGTGATGGTTTGAGAAATACCTCTCACAATCACAAGTACACTTTTTACAAAATGTCCACGGTCAAAGATAAAATTTTTTATTATTGCAAGTTATCAACACAAGAAGTGGGACACACAATTTCCCCCTGAAAGTAAAGGAAAATTCATATCTTTTTTACCGTTAATAATCATAAAAACATTCTCCTAAATTAAAAATAATTTTTTTCGGCACAAACCTAACACCAGAAAAAAGCCTTACGGTCAAAGGTAAGGCTTTCGTATGATTGCATAATTTTCCTTAGGATAAGAAAATAGTGCGTGGAAATAGTGAGTTTTTGTAATTTTCGGTGCTATTTTCTTACCCACCCTTTGAACAGAAGCGATTTTTTCTGGCACTTAAAACGCCGAAAAAAATATTTCGAATCACTTGCTATTTTTATCTAGGGGTGGTATAATAAAATAAAAAGCGAACATATGTTTGTTTTTTATTTTAAACATGACAAATACTGTCATATTTATATGGTATAATTACCTTAGAGGGAAAATGCCATGAAAGAGACAAAAGTGGAAGCTTTAACGCTATTTTGTTCTAATTGCTCTGAAAAATTGATAGCTCACAAGAATGTTGAAGGAGTATATACTTGTGTTTGTCCTGTTTGCGGGGTAAAAGCTCAGGTAAAGTCTTTAAGCCGACGATGTATTGTGACAGAATTTAGAGCGCCTAAGGGACAAACATTGATTTGATAATTTAATAAATACTGTATAGGGAAATTTTTTGGTCGGGCTGAAACAGTGCTTTTATAAAGCCAAGAGAAAACTTATATTAAGACGGATGGTGTAAGCCGTTATGTAATAAATATTATGTATACGTGAAGACCGCCGGTAGATAGAACTGCTTATGTTCAGGTAGTTTTGTTTACGGCGGTCTTTTTGTATATACGAGTCAGGTTCTCTCGTTAAAAGAGCCAAATAAAATATTTATTGCCTGATTTCGAATAATGGCAAAGGATACATATAGTTATTTTTCAATTTGAAGAATAACAGAAAGTACCCTTTATCGGTATGCCATTATTCCGGTTATGGCGTGCTGATTTAAGAAATGCTTTCTGATTATGTAATTCCTTTGCCCGGCGAAAAGGGCGAAGGAGTTATTTTTATGAAAGACAGAGAGCAAAAGGAATTTTATCTGATGATAAAAGGGCAGAAGGTGATCGTTAGCGAAGAGATTTATCGTGCGTATGTACAACCGGTAAGAGCCGAACAGCAACAGCGTAAAAGAGAAAAGCGCTGTATTTTGGAAAAAGAGGTAAACGGAAAGAAGATACAGTTCAGATGCAAGGGTAAATGTTCTATTTGTGAAAAATTACTTGAAGGAAATAAGAATATCGGTATTGCAACTTCATTTGACGAGCTTGTTAATAATGGCTTTGATATGCAGGATGCGACGATTGATTTACAAGAAGATTATATCAGAAAAGAATCTGCGGAAGAATTGTCTCGACTAATACAGAAATTAAGTTTTAATCAGCAAGAAATAATCAAAGCCGTTTATTTTGATGGAGAAAGTCAGCAAAATGTGGCAAATCGTATGGGAATAACTAGGAAAGCTGTAAACAATTCATTGGTCAGAGCGTTGGCTACTTTGAAAAAATTTTTAGAAAATTAAAAAAATTTTCGTTTAGACCGTGGACATTTGCCTAAAAGTGTACTTGTGATAGTGTAGGGATTAAATCGCGGCTTTGATGACCGGTAAGAAGCCTTGTATTCTTTCTTACAAATAAAACAGGAGATCGGATATGGAATTAAAAGTAAACAATGATGCTGTTGATGAATTGCTTGCCGCAATCGGTCAAGGCTCATTAAGAGAAATTTGTAAACAAAAAGGTAAGCGGACGCCTGACTTTTTGATTGGCGCAACAAACGTTTACAGGACAAGCGAGTTTATCGTTAAGCAGGAAATTAAGACTATCTGCGATAGTGATAAAAACACTTATATGATAAGTAAAGACACCTATTATCTCAGAAATGAAGATTTAGATGATTACTATGAGTGTTATTTTGCAAAACGCAAAGAGCTTAACGGAAAGCGTTTTCCCGTAACAATGTACGTACGTGCGTACGTTGATTAAATAGATCGGTTTAACTATACGCTGATTTACTATTTTCGACATCTGTATAACGGTATTTATAAATATAAGAGTGGCCGCTCTCCGTTAAAGGTCGCCCGAAACGAGTTGTTTCATAATAAAAGCGTTAGTTACCGCAACAAAACAATTTAATATCAAATTACCGCTTTACTAACGGCAAAACGGGTATTGAGCTATCTGTATTACGGGCAAATATATTATTTTAGGGAGAACTATTATGGCGAAAGATTACAATTCCGAAAGGCGATGGACCGTTCCGAATAAGAGAGCAAAAGGTTATGCTGCCGACAGGAAAGCAAAAGTTCATACTTACGGGCCCAATGAGGGGAAAGAACTTACCGAATACCAGCTCGGCTTGCGTTCGGGTTATTTGCAGGCGCAGTCCGATCATACCGGTATATATAAGTATAAGAAAGCCTTAGCGGAAGGCAAAACCAAAGCCGAAGCCAGACGCATTTCGAGGGAAAAGAAGAAAAAAGCAAAATAATAAGAGCAAGAAAAAGGAGGTAGTACATGAACAAGAAAATTATGGTGGAAAGAGAGAAGTTTATCTCTCACGACAAAGAATATTTCGGGTATTTTATCAAGGGCAGAGTGCGCGGCAAGGACGTGAAGATCGGCATTGCGCCCCCGAATAAAGACACGGACAGAGGGGGATATACGGTGCTGGATATCGTATTCGGCGACGCGATGGAAGCGGAACTCGT
>CALVWQ010000044.1 GCA_944367535.1 uncultured Clostridia bacterium | reverse complement strand
CTTGACTTCTCAGTGAATTGTTCCTACGTCTTATTCTTTCCGTATTAACCTTTCTTCTTTTCTTTCAGTCTTGCCTTTTTGTACTTTCTTTTTAAGTCTTTCTCTCTCTGATATTTGACATTTCTCTCTCTATGCAGTTGTCAATCTACTGTGCTTCGGCATCGGTCGAAGATGAAATTTTTTATATGCAAAAATTCACAAAAAACAGCCATCACTCGGAGCGATAGCCTTAATATATTACCACTTCCAAAAATCTAAGTCAAGTAAATAACAAAAGTTTTCGTCATTTTATGAAATTTTTTTTACCTGTTTTCCCCTTTCGTCATTGATAAATACTTCTACCGAGGCACGTCGGAAAAATACTTGCAAAAAAAGACCTTGAATGATAAAATATTTTAAGAGGAAAAAAAATATGTATGACGAAAAGATAAAAAGCGATTGCCGCAAAGCGGCGGATGAACTGATAAACGTCGCCAAACTCAAAAAAGGCGATATTCTTATTGTTGGCTGCTCGACAAGCGAGATTTGCGGGGCGAAAATCGGCACGGACTCCGACCCCGACACGGCGCAGTCCGTATTCGACGGAATTATTTCGGCATGTACAGAGCACGGAGTAGAACTTGCCGTACAGTGCTGCGAACACCTCAATCGTGCGATAGTAATTGAAAGAAGGGCAGTACGCGGCGCAGAATACGTAAACGTAGTGCCGCAAAAAAAAGCCGGAGGGTCTCTCGCGACCATCGCCTATTCACGATTCGACGACCCCGTGGTTATAGAAGAAATAAAAGCCGACGCGGGTATGGATATAGGCGACACGCTTATCGGCATGCATTTAAAACGCGTTGCAGTCCCCGTCAGACTTTCTCTAACCAATATCGGAAAGGCACATCTCGTGTGCGCGAGGGTGCGACCCAAATTTATTGGCGGAATCCGCGCGGTATACGACGAAAAATTATTGTAAACGCAAGATTTTTATTATCAAAAATTTAAATCATTTTTAATGCGCGGGCGGACCTGTCGGTCCGCCCGCGCATATTTACGTTTATTTAAACCGTTGCGACCTGTTTATCTTCCTTGGTTGCATCTTCTGATTTTCCCGCAAGGAATATCGGATCATGCATGAGTTCTTTGATCATATTCTTTCCTCGTCAAATTGGAATTTGTTTAATAACCACGTGCAACCGTTGAAGCTAATAGCATGAGAATTAAGAAGAATCCCATTGCTACTCCAAACGTCACATTTGAAGTAATTTTGATTTTCTTGCTATCAGAATATTTCAAAGCAATCGCATTTATAAAAGCGGAAACTGCTGCTATTGCCATTACAATATATGCGAGGATAGGATGTGCTAAATCTCCAACATTTTCAAGCATACTATGTCTAAATATTACTTCAACTATTTCACCGGTAGTTTGGTCTGGCAAATGTCCAACTCCTATAAACATCTTAACGAACCACAATGGAATTGTTGCAACAGACAGAATCATCTTACTGATGGTAAATATGGTGTTTTTTATATCATTTATCCCCCTTCGTAAAATTCTTATTTGTCGATGAGATAATTATACCATATTTTTGTGAATAAATCAATGCATGGCGTTATATTCGAGTAGACACTTTGTGAGTTCTACGAGTTCGCCGGTTCCTGACTCAAAGACTACCACTTGGTAACCTTAAACATTTGTTATTACTGAATATAGTTTTATTATATATAAAATATATCGTTTGATTTTATGTCTCTCTTCCAATGATTGTCTGAAAACATTTATACCCGAAATTTGTTGCGGATTTTATTTCATAATTACTTTTTCATTTACAAAACTCTCTTTCTTCCCTTTTTTTCGCTTTAATCTCCCATACCCTTTTATTTAACATATCCCTCGCGCGCCTTTTCGACTCTTTATAAAAACTTTTCATAAAATTGTTGACACGACAACAATTTTATGTTATACTTGCTTTCGTCTATGAGGTGAATATGCGGGACAGATACGAAATGTTTACGCGCGTGATTTTAAATATTTCAAAAAATATTCAGAAAATCAAAAACCGCGAAATGGAAAAATTCGGATTGAAAGGAAAACAGGTACAGTGTTTTTTCCTGCTTTACCGGAATCCGGAAGGGCTGGAATTCAAAGAATTATGCGCTCTTTCCGGCACGGACAAAGCCGCGGTATCGAGAACCGTCAAGGAACTCTGCGCGCTTTCATACGTTTATACCGAAAAAAATCCGTACAAAAAATATAAAAATCCCGTGCGACTGACGCAAAAAGGCATGATGACGGGAGACAAAATAGACGGAATAATAGAAGAAGCAGTAAATTTTGTAAGCGGCGACATATCGGAAAAAGACCGCGAAAATCTTTACTCCATGTTAAACTTAATAGATGAAAATCTTAATAAATATTGTAAAGGAAAAGGAGAGTGAAAAAATGGGAATCAAACTTATAGTAGACTCATCGAGCGATATTGTCGCTCAGGAAGCGGAAAAAGCGGGAATCATAATGTTGCCGATGGACATAACCTTCGGAACCGAACAGTTTTCGGACGGAATCAATCTGTCGCACAGGGAATTTTACGAAAAACTCGTCGAAACCGACGAATTGCCCAAAACAAGCCAGATAACCGAGCAGCGTTTCGAAGAGGCGTTCAAAAAGGAAGTCGATGCGGGAAATTATGTAATCTGCATAGCCATTTCGTCAAAACTAAGTACTACTTTCAGTAACGCCGAAAGAGCTGCCGAAAAATTTCCCGGCAAGGTTTTCGCGATAGACAGTCTCAACGTTACCATTGGAGAAAGAATACTTATTCAATACGCGAAAAGGCTCATTGAACACGGAATGAAAGCGGATAAAATCGCCGAAGAACTCAACAGAAAGAAAAAAAATATACGTCTTCTCGCGCTTTTAAGCACGCTTCAATATCTTAAAAAAGGAGGAAGAATTTCCGCGATGACGGCGATGGCAGGTGAACTTTTAAACATCAAACCCGTCATTTCCATAACCGACGGAGAAGTTAAACTCGTCGGCAAAGCCATGGGCTCCAAAAAGGGAAACAACCTCATAGTTCAGATGATAGAAAAAGACGGCGCAATTGATTTTTTCATGCCTATTGCGACCGCTTACACGGGACTTTCGGACGAACTGCTTAAAAAATATATGCGAGACAGCGAACCGATTTGGAAACCGAGTGTTCATGCCATCCCCTCTTACACAATCGGCAGCACGATAGGCACGCATGCGGGACCGGGCGCGATAGCAGTGGCATATTTCAGAAAAGATGCCGATTAACGCATAAAGTTAAGGAATGACAATAACATTATAAAAAATCTTTACATATAATAAATTGTTACAATATAATATCCATTTAGTAATAATCTAAATCTTATTATTAAAATCCCCTATTTGGTAAACTTTTCATTTTATAAAACCTCTTAATATATAAACCCCTGCCGCGCCGTCAATCAAGGGCGCGACAGGGGTTTTAAATTGATTTTTTATGAATATGTTTTCTTCATCAATAAATTAAGCCCTTATCCTAATCGGATTTTACTTTCTCTACCGCGAATTTTACATACTTTATTAGAACAATACAAAAATCTATAATCAATAATAATTCCGAAAGTAACTTTACCCGAAACCCGAAATACATCGACTCTTTATTTTTTTCTGCTCTTTAGGGAAAGAAAGAACATTGCGAGCGTTCCGGGGCCCGAATGGCTTCCGACTACGGGCCCCAGGTCGGCTATTATTGGGTCAATCCCCGTTTCGTTCCTTATCAGACTGCCGAGGATTTCGGCGTCTTCGGCGCACATCGCGTGACCGATAAAACACCATTTACACGACGGGTCGTAAGTTGAATTGAATTCGTCGGCAAGAGCGCGGATTGCCTTCTGACGGGATAAAACTTTTTTATAGAGAGCAAGCTTCCCCCTTTCGTCCACATTCATTACGGGTTTTATTCTGAGAACATTCCCCAAAAACGCGCTGACGCTGCTGAGTCTTCCGCCGCGTGAAAGATATTTTAAATTATCGACCGTATAAATATGAGTAATTCGGTATTTGTGTTTTTCCGTATACTCGATAACTTCTTCTATATTCTTTGCATTTTTTGCGTATTCCGCCGCGTGAATCGCCAAAAGCCCCTGTCCGGAGCAACCGCATCGACTATCGATGACAAAAACTCTCTTTACGTCCTTATTGAACTTCTCGGCGGCGGCACACGCCTGCTTATAGGTTTCCGAAAGTCCGCCTGAAAACGCTATATGGAAAACAGGCTTGTTTTCCCTGACAAGACTTGCAAAATGCTCTTCGTAGAGTGTTACGTTTATTTGCGTGGTGGATGTGCGCGCGTCGTTCTTCATTTTTTCATAAATGCCTGAGGAAGCGACGGTATCCCTCGCGGTTGAATATTCTACCCCGTCCACATAATAATTCATGCCGATTACCCTGAACCCGTAGTCGCGCACGACTTCTTCGGGCAAATCGCACGTCGCCTCCATGGATATTATAATTTCCGCCATAATTTTTTTATACCTCCCTAAACCGAAAACGTCCTTCCATTTTTTTCACACGCATATTTTATCATAACAA
This sequence comes from uncultured Clostridia bacterium, assembly GCA_944367535.1. Lineage (GTDB taxonomy): Bacteria > Bacillota > Clostridia > Christensenellales > Borkfalkiaceae > UBA1259. The sequence goes on along the minus strand of CALVWQ010000044.1, from coordinate 2,353 downwards.
GGCATTTTTAATTCTCTATTATGTATTGTCGCGACTATACACTTTTATGACCTTACGGGAGAATACGAAAACTTACTCTACCCACGGTAGAATTTACCCAATTTTCCTTCATGACGGACAACTTTTCTTTCAATAACGGAAAACGGCGCGCCCTATAATCGGGCGCGCCGCGAATAACTATATTTTTTATTAAAAACAAATCTCCGATAAACAGTACTATTAAACCGAACGGAAACCGCCTCTAAATCAATTTACCGCGAATCAGAAATCAACTTCCGTGTCATAATAGCAGCACTTCAAGAGTTTTTCCATTTCGGCTACGGAGGGCTGCCTGGGATTGGAGCCCGTACAGGCATCTCCGACAGCGTTTTTAGCAATTTCGGGTAACCTTTCCAGGAACACCTTTTCGGGTACAAATCCGTTATCGGTAGGATAACTGTCCTGCCCGTAATTCTTTATGCAGTGCGGAATATTGAGTTTATCGTTCATATCGCGGAGGAACTCAATGAGCGCTGCGACCTTTTCATCTTCCGAAACGGACTTTTCGCATATTCCCATATAATCCACCAATACCGCATAGCGTTTTTTCGCAGTCGCGTCCTTTGCGTTAAACGCTATGACCTTGGGAAGATACATTGCGTTTGCCGCGCCGTGAATGATGTGCGCACCGTAATCGGCGAAAGCCGCACCCGTCTTATGCGCCATGGAATGAACTATACCGAGAAGAGCGTTTGAAAAAGCCATACCCGCAAGACACTGCGCGTTATGCATTTTATCTCTCGCGTCCATGTCCCCGTTATAAGAAGGAACGAGGTCTTTTATAATCATTTCGACCGCGTGGATAGCCAGAGGGTCGGTATAATCGCTGTTTGCCGTAGAAACATACGCCTCTACCGCATGAGTAAGTGCGTCCATACCCGTATGAGCAACAAGCTTTTTAGGCATAGTATGAGCGAGCTCCGGGTCGACTATGGCAACATCGGGCGTGATTTCATAGTCTGCAAGCGGATACTTTATACCCTTGCCGTAGTCGGTTATTACCGAAAAAGCCGTAACTTCTGTCGCCGTGCCCGAAGTAGAAGATATGGCGCAGAATTTAGCTTTTCTGCGAAGACTCGGAATACCGAATACTTTACACATGTCTTCAAAAGTAACATCAGGATACTCGTATTTAATCCACATCGCTTTCGCAGCGTCGATAGGCGAGCCGCCGCCGATAGCCACTATCCAGTCAGGACCGAATTTCTGCATTGCCTCCGCACCGCGCATGACAGTTTCGACGGAGGGGTCGGGTTCTATGCCCTCGAACAACTCCACCTGCATGCCCGCTTCTTTGAGATAGCCGACAACCTTATCAAGAAATCCGAATTTCTTCATGCTGCCGCCGCCAACGCAGACCATCGCCTTTTTGCCCTCGAAAGTTTTGAGCACTTCCAAAGCGTTTTTCCCGTGATAAATATCACGCGGTAATGTAAATCTTGTCATATATAATACCCCCGTTAATTTTTTCAGTTATAATTTTACCATCTTTGAAATTTTAAGTCAATACAAACCGCATATTTATGAAAATAAAATCGACATATACTCTTTAAAATCCTCAACCCCTCTCACAAAAATACTTTCCGTCAGCCAATACGACGCCGCGTCGGAAACTTTTTACGTCAAGATTCCCTTACATTTTAATCTGTTTTTAATTTTCAAAACACATCAGGATATTTATAAAAAAACTCATCTTAAATGTTTATTTAAAAATTCCTCGATTTTGTCAAAGGGTATTTTGGAAAAGTCGTCATATAAATCAGTGTGCACGGCGTCGGGAATTATCAGAAGTTTTTTGTTATCGCCTCTCAGCCTTGCAAAAGCGTCTTTACCGAAATATAAAGAGTGCGTTAAGCGCCATGCCGCCCCAGCCGCATAAACCGATAATCCACATGCGTTCGGGTAAAACTTTATCCTGTGCGTACAGAAAACCGACCGCGGTGCAGAAATCCTCGGTATTTATGTCGGGCGACGCGATATATCTCGGTTCTCCGCCGCTTTCTCCCGTATAGGACGGGTCGAACGCAATCGTCAGAAAACCTCTCTCCGCCATTTTTTCGCGTAAAGCCCCGAAGCCTGTTCTTTTACCGCGCCGAAGGGTTCCGCCACCGCAAGGGCGGGAAGTTTTCCCTCGGTTCTTTTCGGTATATACATATCCGCAGCGAGAGTTATTCCGTAGCAGTTGTGAAAGGTAATTTTTTTATGAATTACTTTTTTGCTTTCGGGAAAAGTTGTGTCACATTCCTCGGTCAGGTTCAATTTTTTCCGTCATTGTTTTCTCCCTAATTATCCAATCGGAAGTAGTCTTCGTCCG
>CALVWQ010000043.1 GCA_944367535.1 uncultured Clostridia bacterium | reverse complement strand
CCCGAAACAAAATATATAAACAAGGAATCCGCGAAAGAACTGTCAAACAGAATAATGTTCAGCCTTTCCGACTCCGAAAGGAAAATTCTGCTTATGCGGCTCGACGGATATTCGTATAAAGAAATAAGCGATTTGACGGGTAAAAACCTTAAATCGGTAGACAATACGGTTCAGCGCATCAGAAAAAAACTTGCCTGCGAAAAGAAACGCAAATAAGATAGGAGAAAATATGTCGTATCTCGCATTATACAGAAGATATCGTCCGGACACTTTCGATAAACTTGTCGGCCAGGAACATATAGTGAAAGTTCTGGTCAATCAGATAGAGACCGATCGTTTGGGACACGCTTATCTTTTTACCGGTACGCGCGGGACGGGAAAAACTTCGGCTGCGAAAATTTTTGCCAAAGCCATAAATTGCGAACATCCCGTAAACGGTTCTCCATGCGGTAAATGCGCGGCGTGTCAGGCGCTTTCCGACCCGTCGAATATAGACGTCGTCGAAATAGACGCTGCGTCAAATAACGGCGTCAACGAGATACGCGACCTGCGTGAAAAAGTACAGTATCCGCCTGTTTCCTGCAGATATAAAGTCTATATTGTAGACGAAGTGCACATGCTGACGGGCGCCGCTTTCAACGCGCTCTTAAAAACTCTCGAAGAACCGCCGAAACATGCCGTATTCATTCTTGCCACAACCGAAGTGCATAAAATACCCGCGACGATACTTTCTCGATGCATGCGCTTTGATTTCAGGCTTATACCCGTGGACAAGATTGCCGAACTCATATCGAAAATCTACGATGAGGAGGGCAAAAAGTATGAAAAAGAGGCGGTATTTGCGATTGCCGCCGCGGGCGACGGAAGCATAAGAGACGCTTTGAGTATTGCCGATATAGCGATTTCCTACGGGACGGGTAAGTTGACATACGGCGACGTGGCCGAAATACTCGGTTCCGCCAACAGTGAACTTTTATACGATTTTACTGAAAATTTAATAGACGGCGAAACGGGTAAAATGCTCGATAAAATCAACGAACTCGCTTCGCTCGGTAAAAGCATGGGAGTGCTTACGAAAGACGTTGTTCTGCTTTTAAGGGATATTCTCGTAATTAAGACATGCGCGGGGGCGGAAGGTATTCTCGGTTTGCCTGCGGCAAAATATGCGCTTCTTAAAAAAATTGCAGATAAGACTTCGGAAGAAAGGCTTTTAAGAGCAATGGAAATTTTTTCGGATGCTGAAAATATGTTAAGGTATACGGCTCATCCGAGGGTGTTGTTTGAAACGGCGGCTATAAAGGCGGCAAAACCGCAGACGGATTATAATATAGATGCGTTGCTTGCACGTGTAAGCGCGCTTGAAAATCAAATTGCAAAATTGAATTACTCCGCCGAACAAATCTCCGTGCGACAGACTGAAAATGTCGATAAAACTATTTCAGTCGGTGCGATAAGGAAAAATGAGGATTTTAAAGGCGAGGCGCCTGCGGTTGAAAAATTGTCGATTTCGTCGGCAGAACCTTCTGAATTAAAGGGCAGGTTGCTTTCAGGATTAAGAAAAACAGGCAGCGAGATGTTATGGAACGTCATTCAGAATGTTGGTTTGAATATAAATGGCAACGTTCTCGTTTTGAACCCGTCGGATTCCGGTGATTTTTCAATACTCGACATGGAGATAAACCGTGACAAAATTAAGGGTGCACTTACAGATTACGGTAGTTTTGAATTACAGGTTATTGAACCCCGTGTCGAGAAAAAACTCGACGCCGTTGATGAGGCGACCGAGAGGATAAAAAAGATATTCGGGGACGATATAGTTATTGTAAAAGACTGAAAATATAATATAAGGAGTATTACATTATGGGTGGATACAGAGGCGGTTTCGGAGGATTCGGCGGCGGTAATCAGATGCAGAATCTCATGAAGCAGGCACAAAAGATGCAGGAAGAAATGCAGAAGGCGCAGGCGGATTTGGAGGAGACAGAGATTGAGGGCTCCGCTGGCGGCGGACTTGTCAAAGTGGTTATGAGCGCGAAAAAGGTCGTTAAAAGCATAACCGTAAATCCCGATGCCGTCGACACGGAAGATATTACCATGCTCGAAGACTTAATAATCGCCGCGCTCAATGACGGATACGCGAAAGCGGATAAGCTGTATAACGAAAAGATGGGCGCGTTTGGCGGTCTGGGACTCTGAAATGAAAGTTTTTATAGAACCCATAGGCAGGCTGATAAACGAATTCAGCAAATTGCCGGGTGTGGGGGCAAAGACCGCACAGCGGTTTGCATATAAAATCATAAACATGTCTGATGCCGAGGCGTCGGGATTCGCGGAAGCGATTCTGAATGCCAAGAAAAAAGTTAAATACTGTAAAATTTGCGGCAACTTTTCCGAAGAAGACGTCTGTGATGTGTGCAAGAACCGTTCCGCGGAAGTTATATGCGTCGTAAAAGAGCCGAAAGATGTAATAGCAATTGAAAAACTCAATGAGTTTAACGGCGTTTATCACGTCCTTCACGGCACTATTTCGCCGTTGGACGGCGTCGGTCCCGATGATATAAACATCAAAGGACTGCTTTCAAGAATAAACGACGGCGGCGTAAAAGAAGTAATCATGGCTACGAATACGGACGTCGAAGGCGAGGCTACCGCAATGTATATTTCGGGGCTTTTAAAGCCTCTCGGAATAAAAGTAACGCGTATCGCGCACGGCATTCCGATAGGGACTGACCTCGAATATGCGGATGAAGTGAGCCTTGCCCGCGCATTCGTCGAACGTAAAATCCTGTAACTTTTAAGCGGAGATTTCGGTGAAGTGAAAATAAGCGTTTTAGGTTGCGGACGTTGGGGTTCGTTTATAAGTTGGTATCTTGTGAGGCAAGGGCACGACGTAATCGAATGGGGTACGGAGGGTAACCCGTCTTTTGAAGTGCTTAAAAATACGGGGCGAAACGAGTACGTCGAATTCGACAGACGCATTACTCTCACGGGAAATCTTGCCGACGCTGTAGGAAAGAGCGAAATTATAATAATTTCGATAAGTTCTCAGAACCTTCGTTCATTCATGCAGAGGGTCGTGGCGTGCGAAAACGTTCAAGATAAAACTTTTGTTCTCTGCATGAAAGGGATAGAAGCAGATACGGGCAAAAGACTTTCCGAAATCATGGTAGAGAGCGGAATCGATAAAGAAAGGGTCGCTGTTTGGGTGGGACCCGGGCATATACAGGCTTTTACTCGCGGGCTGCCTAACTGTATGGTCATAGATTCAGATAATCCCGAACACGTGAAAATGCTTTACGACGAATTAAAAAGCAACCTTATACACTTTTATTACGGCGACGACCTTATCGGCAGCGAAATCGGCGCCGCAGCAAAAAACGTTATGGGCATAGCCGCAGGGATGCTCGATGGCGGAGGATATACGACTCTTAAAGGTCCGCTTATGTCCCGCGGGGCGTGTGAAGTGGCAAGACTTATCAAGGCTATGGGAGGCAAAGAAATTTCGGCGTACGGTCTGTGTCATTTGGGTGATTATGAAACCACGCTTTTTTCCGAATATTCGAACAACAGGAAATTCGGAGAAGATTTTGTGAAAGGCGTTCCTTTTTCCAAACTTGCGGAGGGTGTGTCGACTGTACGGGCATTAAAAATACTTGCCGAGAAATATGCGGTGGATATGCCGATTACCGATGCCGTTTATGCGATTTTATATGAAAACAAAAAGCCGATGGACGAATTTTTGAAGATTTTTTCGAGAAGTACAAGAAAAGAATTTTAGAAAGAAGCGCATATTGCAAAAGCAATATGCGCTTCTTTCTATGCTCTTTTATCGGAAATATATTTTGTAAGGAATTCATAAAAATCAATCAGATATTCATTGTTTACCTTATTCATGTTTATTGTTACGACTATGTCTCTCACGAACGGCGCGTCGGTTATTTCAAGCAGTTTTACATGATTGCTCTTAATTTTCCCCCAAGAAAATTCAGGATAAAAACCTACGCCCATATTTGAACCAATCATATTTATTACGGCTGTGGGATTGTCGCTTTCAAATATAATGTTTGGCCGAAAGCCTATATGACGGCATATTCTGTCGCATACAAGTCTGAACTGTTTTGACCCGAAAAGACTTATAAAACCTTCTTCTATAACTTCCGTAAGGCTGATTGAGGTCTTATTTTCATATTTTTCGTTGTTAGGCACTGCGAGATAAATTTTTTCAGAGCAGCAAAAAGATTTTTTATGCAGTGAATGTTCGGGAAGATTTTGATGGATTGTCTTTGTCGAAACTTCTATATCATAAGTTTCATAATTCGGGTTTTGCAGTAATTGAAAGTTTATGCCTTTCTTTTTCTGTTTATAAGCGATTATGGCGCTTGTAACAAGCATGGATACGGCAAGCACGTTTATATGTATTGTTTCGTTGCCTGCCTTTGCCATTCTTTGAAGTTGATAGGGAATACCGTCTATTTCGTCTATTATAGGTTCGAGTTTTTCTTTAAGAAACTTTCCGTATTCCGTTATAACAATATTTCTGCCTTTCTGTGTGAAAAGGGGTACTCCTAAATCATCTTCGAGACGATGAATTGCTTGAGTGAGCGAGGGTTGAGAGATGTGCAGTTTTTCTGCGCTTTTGGTAATATGTTCGCTTCTTGCCACCTCTAAAAAAAATCGCATTTGAGACATTTCCATTTAAATTTTCCTCCCGAAAAATTCATAACATTAAAGTTATAGATATCATAGAAATTATATATTAGACAAAATCATTTGTCAAGAGTATAATATTAGTGTAAAAAGATTTAGGAGAAAAAGTTATGGAAATTTGTGAAACGATTATGTTGATTTGTTTTGGTTTGTCTTGGCCTATTTCGTTAATCAAGAACATTAAGTCCAAAACCGCCAAGACCATGAACGTACAATTCACGCTTTTGATTATAGTCGGGTATCTTGCCGGGATTGCGGCAAAATTCATAGGAGGTCAGTTTAATTTCGTTCTCGCGATGTACCTTTTAAACCTTGTGATTGTTGTCTGCAACCTGATAGTATATTTTATCAATAAAAGATACGACAGAATGAGAGAAGCGGGTCAGAGGGTTTAATTCTTTTCTATCGATTAAAATAAACGTTATTTTATTTTGCCAGATATATAAAGTAAAGGTATAATGTAATTTAATATAGATTATAGAATGTAAAAACATACTCCCGCGGTTCTGCAAGATCTTTGCAGAACCGCGGGAGTATTTTAATATTCGCACACGAATGAAAATTATTATATTTCAAACAGTATATCTGCCTTGATAGCATTTTTTTGCCTTTGCGGTAAATTCTGCTATAAATTCTGATTTTGCCGCAGTATATGCGTCGCGGTTGTATTTGTATTTTTTACTTAACGCTTTTTTAAGTTTTTCGTATTGTTTTGCACATTCGGGAAATTCATTCATGTAATCTCTGAAATAAAGTTCGTCGTTGTCGTTTATAAGGCGTAAGTGTACATGATAGACTTTTTCGGCAAAGCCGTTTTCGGTGTATCCGAAATTCAGAGAAATCCTGTCTTTTGTCTCGTTCATGACTGTAAATCCGTCTTTTTCTAAAATTTTGGCAATATCTTTTATGCTTTTCGGGGTATCGGTTTCTATAAGTATGTCGATTATGGGTTTTGCCGATATTCCTTGTATCGCCGTGCTGCCTATATGGTTTATGCTTATTATCCGATTATTTTTAAGTGACTTTTGTAATTGGTTTTCCATATCCTCATAATATAAAGACCATAAACCGTCGTGTTTTTTAAGCGTGATGGGGAAAAGCCGCCATAATTCTTCCAATGTCATTTCGGATAATTTTTTTTGCTGTTTTTTATCATATCAGTTTGCTTCCGACCTATTGAAGTATTGATTATAATTGCTTATTATTTTTTCCGCAGCATCTTTAATCATTATTTGTAATTTTTCTGGCGAAACGACTTTAACGCCGCCGCCGAACGACATGATTTTGCTGACAAGTCCGTTATCAATGGCAAGAGGAGCACTGGCAATAAAATTTTCTCCGATTTTTTCGATGTTTTCTATTCCGAGCCATTCTTCAACGTCGGAAAGTACCGACTTTTCAATCTGCAATTCAATTCTGTCCGCTACTAAGTTGTTGTTCCAGAAATCAAGGGGAAGGTCTTGTTCGGATAAGTTCTGCTTGGTAAATTTTTCTTCCGTTACCGTGGCATTTTCGATTCTTCCGAGTTTGAAAAAACGGAATTCGTTGCGTAAGTGGCAAAAAGCATATATATACCAAAGTCCCTGTTTGAAAACTATAATGTGCGGGTCGATAAATCTCTCCGTAACTTCTCCGTTCCTGTCATGATATCTGATAAAAAGCCGCCTTGTTTCTTCTATGCTTCTCTTTAATACCGCTAATTTACTCTTATAACCGAGCGTATTGCCCCAAGGACCTGCGTCGATAAGAAGACTGCCGCTCTGTATATCGAGTTTTCCGTACTCGTTTTTAACCGCGGCTTTCAGTTTGTTCAGTGCGGAGGATAAAGTTTTATCGGGTACACTGTTGGTTATCGAAGTCAGTGCCTGAATAGTCTGCTCAAACTCCGCGACGGTCATAAACGAAGAAGAAAGTCTGTATGTATCTACTATGGAAAAACCTCCGCCATGCCGACCAGGCAAGGAATAAATCGGCACTCCCGCATCTTCGAGACATTTTATATATCTGTAAATCGTTCTTTTGCTTAAATCATATTTTTCGGCAAGGTGCGGCGCACTCGTATTTTTATTCGACAAAATATCAAATAGAATATTTATGAGAATTTCAAATTTCATATTATATAGTTTCTCCTTTAATCATATTTTAGAATAAAAGTGAAGTAATGTCAACTTTGTCAGAAATCTTTTTTAAACATGACACCCGTATGTCACACATGTGTGATATTATATCGATAACAAGGAGAAAATAATGCTGGAAAAAATCATAAGTTTATTTTTTGTAAGGAAAAACATCAAAACGTCCGAAAAGAAAGTTACGGTTTTAAGACGGGACGGTAGTCGCGAAATAAAATATGTAAACGTAAATAAAACTGCTTGTTTGTCGGAAAATAGAACCGGTAAAAAATCCGAAAACGAAAAAAGAAATTCATACAGAGAAGAAATGAAAAACGCTCTCGCGAGCATTGAAAAAAGAAAAGCCATCGAACAAAAGTTTTTCGACGACAGGGAAAAGTTTTACCGTGATATGTTCAGCGCCTGTAATCGGCGATAATTTCCGCTATTTTACTGCTTGCATCGGTTATGGGGTGCTTGGCAAAATTTCTCAAAATGTTATATCTGTTGGCATAGGTGGAAGTTATGGCAAAAATAAGAGAGTCGGTCGTCAGCGTGTCTTGCGTAAGAAGAAAAGAAAGACCGAGTTTTTGAAAATACCTTGCGTTCAATATTTGGTCGCCGCGAGAAACACCCTTCGGCAGAGGAATAAGCACGCAAGGTTTTTTCAGGCTCATGAGCTCAAAAAGCGTGTTTGATCCGGCGCGCGTTACACATACGTCGGCGGCTGCAAACGCATTTTCTATATCGTTTAAATACTCTGCCTGATAATATCCTTTCTTCTTGATGCCGTTAGAATTGTTTTTTCCGCAAATGTGAATTATATCGAATTTTGGTAAAAGCTCGGGGATTGCTTCTGATACTGCTTGGTTAATCGCCTGCGCACCCTGACTGCC
>CALVWQ010000042.1 GCA_944367535.1 uncultured Clostridia bacterium | reverse complement strand
ATCCATCCCTCCGCCAGTCAGATTATGCACATCAAAATTGAAATACGCATCCTTTACTACCCAATCTTCAAAATATTTTGCATGATACACAGCGTCTTCATTCAAAACATATTCTCCAACAAAATGCCGCGTCTCCCTTACTCCCAAATATGAAGCGGAACTGATAATAAAACAGTTTTCATAACCCGGAACATATTCTCGCAGAAACTTTTCGATTTCATACATTTGCAAACGGCATTGTATATCTGCTCTGGTCAAATCTTCCGAATTTGTTCCATCAACATCGATACTGTTCGTCATATTGCAAGTAACCACGCCGGGCAAACTTGTTTTATATAACAAAACGTGTCCCATAGGAAATTTTAGCTTTTCCTTAGCCAAGTGTTGCAATTCCCCTTTTTCCGTCTCTACATAAGATTCAAAACTGCAAGGAAAAACGGCTTTGGAATAATCGACTCCGCCTACTTTAAACATAAGCGTAGCCGGTTGCATTTTTCCGTCCGTTTCTCTTCCTAAATAATATTCAGCGCCGGATTTTGCAGCCACGTCGCCATCGCCACTGCAATCGACAACTGTTTTCGCATAAATGAAGCCCCTTTTTGATTTTGTTTCAACAATCACACCTTTCACCGTTCCGTTTTCACAAATAACATCGCTGACAAAGGTGTATAACTTTATTCTTACCCCCGCCTGAGAAAGCATCTGCAAATATACTACTTTCAAAATTTCCGGATTGATTGTTTCTCGGGTAATCGCGGGATCTTTTCTGTTTTCCAAAACACTTTGTTGCGAAAGTATTTCATCGTATAAACGACTGTTTACTTTCCCCGCAAAATGACTCATACTTCCGATAGTTGAAACTCCGCCGACGGTGCAATTCTGTTCCACAAGAATCACGTTTGCGCCTAATCTTCCTGCAGAAATTGCAGCGGCAACCCCCGCGGGTCCTGCTCCTACCACCAGGACATCGGCGCTGTCAATAACTTCCAGTTTTTTTTCTTTTTCAAAATAATAATCCTGCATTTCAATCCAATCTCTTTACAATGATATTTTTTTATGATAATATAATTTTATTATATAAATTTGCAAATTTCCTTGATAAATTTGCACAAAAAACTATAAATTCTTCTAATATCATATCAAGAGGATATAAAATGAATAATATTTTGGCAAATATTGTTAATTATATAAATGTTTTAAACAATGATTATAACCTTCAAGTATCTTTTAATTACACAGCTTTTCCTTTAGCCGACATATTGTTCTTGCAAAAAAAGAATATTTTACATGCAAATTCTTTCTGTTCTTGTATTAAAAAACGAGGCATGAAATATTGTCTTCTTCAAAAATCGCATTTAATAAATAAATGTAAAAATCAGCCTTTCTTCGGGTCGTGCTTCGCAGGAGTAGCAGAATATGTGTTTCCCGTTATTCTTAACGAAAAAACCGTTAATTTTGTAAGTATTTCCGGTTATCGCTTAGCAAGCGAAAAATTAGATTTTGAAAAGCTGTCGAAAAGATGCGACGTTCCGGTTCTGAAATTGAAACAAGAATATGAAAAACTGAACGTCAAAATACCGAAATTAGACGGCGTTTCTTCACTTATATTTCCCCTTGTCGCGATGCTGGAATTGTACCACCAACAAATCGCAATACAAAGTGAATATACAAAAAACGTTTCTCACGAAAATGAACTTTATGCTTCCATAATAAATTATTTAGCTGAAAACTACCGCAACAATATTACTTTATACGATATCAGCCTGTTCTGTCATTATTCCCAATCCTACATCTGCCATATTTTCAAAAAATTCAACAACAAATCGATTTTACAATATATTATAGACCTGAAAATAAACGAAAGCATTAACCAACTGATTTATTCGAACAAAAAAATAAGCGCTATCGCTTATGATTTAGGTTTCAGCGACTCGAACTACTTTACAAATCAATTTAAAAAAAGAATCGGTATCTCTCCAAAAGAATACCGAAATCAACACAAACAATAAAAAACTTAACAGTTTTTAATATTTTACCTCAAAATAATCTAATAGCTGCTTATATAAATCTTGCCCGAAACGGCAGGTCTCAAGTAAAAAACCTTTTTCTTCTTTCCACTGCCTTAATCCGTTATAATATTGAGACTTATATCTATCGTCTATATAAAACGGTACAATATCGTTTTTCAAGCACTCCTTAAACATAATAAGTCTGCCAATCCTGCCGTTACCATCTTGAAACGGATGAATAGTTTCAAACCGATAATGGAATTCAACTATATCATCAAACGCAACTTTTTTTAGAGCAGTATACCAATTAAGAAGTTTCTTCATTTCTTTTTGAACTTCCAGCGGTTTACAAGTTTCAACGCCGCCAACCGTATTAGGAAGCGATTTATACTTTCCCGCGCCATAATAGTCTGCAAACTTTGTTCCCGTCTTTAATAATGCTTGAAGTTTAAGAATCAACTCTTCATTTAAATCTTCTGTCGCGAAATCGATTATGAAATCGATACACCTGAAATGGTTGTTCGTTTCTATTACGTCGTCAATCGGAACATTAGACGGTAAATTTCCGAGTGTTTTTGTTTCAAAAATATATCTTGTCTGATCCTCTGTTAGCTGACTGCCTTCAATATGATTTGAATTATACGTCAAACGAATTTGCGTTTCATGATAAAGCCCCCCTTTTAAGCCATGTGCTTTTTCATCACGCAATGTTTGTAAAATCTCATTACTTTGAATTAAATCTTTTAATTCACAATCTAAATGTTCGGCAATCTTTTTAAGTATTCGTTCCGCGATATCTTCTCCTTTTCCGATTTTAGCAATAGTCCTGGAAGAAATACCTATCTTTTCGCATAAAGCAGACTTTGTGAGAGCTTGTTTTTTTAATAGCATTTTTAATTTTTCTTGACTTACAATCATATGAACTCCTTAAAGTAAAGATATCATAACATATTATTTTAAAAAAGTAAAGATTTTATTGAAAATATGTTTTTTCGTAAAGATTTATTGTCTTGATTGTTTAGATCTTAATAATCAAACAAAGGCCTTTACAATTATAATTTGCACCTTTTTGCTTTTTCGCGTACGGGGGTATATCACAATCGGCGCCATAAGTCAATGGCTAAAAATGGCACTTAAAATTTGAATTTTGAAATTAAGTCTTACTCATTCGAGTAAGGCTTTTTCTTTTTACGCACCGTTTTTATCTTTTTCATTGACTTATGTCAGTCAAGGAAAAATAACACACTCAGCCGATTGTGATACTTTTCCCCCTGCCGAAAAAGGCAAAAAACAAAAATAATAAGGAGATGAAAAAAATGGAAGAAAAGAAAGTAGCTTACTCAGTTACTAAGTTTTGCGATAATGATAATTACCGTTATAAAGGTATCGGAAAGCTTATAGGAACGAACTTACATATGTTCGGAAACAAGGTATTAGAAGATATAACAAAATACTGCCAACCTATTCCCTATAAGACAAATGAATTCAAAGGTTATTACGACGAAATAAACGAAATCGAAGTAGAAACAAAATTCGGAAATTACCAGACCGTCGAAATTCAGACGGAATACAAAGTCTGGTACAAAATAATTTAACAAGGAGAAAGAAAATGAACAAATTACAGCAGGTAGAAAACTTAATAAGTCAAGGTTACAGCGAACTTTCAGCATGGTACCTAATTTACAGCGATGTAGAAGGAGATTGGACAAATCCCCAAGAAACGGACGATGCACTTTAAGGAGATAGAAAATGAAACATATACAACAATACGATTACTTCGACGGTGAAAATTTTATCTATTTTGACGTGTTAAGTTTGGATAAAAAGAAAAAGACTATATCTCTTATAGTACAAGCAAACGGAAGAATTGCACATAAAGAATACGACTTATTCAAAGACAAAAAAGGCATCTATTTTGAATACGATCGTGTATTCGAAAAAATTTATTTAAAAAATTTTAAGGAGGTAATGTAATGAAACTGACACTTACCAATATAAAAGAACTGAAACGCAACTCAAACAGTCCTCTTACAAAACGGGTTTGTAACTATGTTATAGGCGAATGGAGCGATTATTCGGATAAGAAGACTATCTTTACTGATGTCCTCTATCACGGCTGTCAATCGGGTATCGTAGGCGAACTGATCTACTACACCGATACTGTAAAATTCTACAAACAATACAGAGATGAAATTAACGACCTTTTGTATGAAACAATGAGCGGAACGGGATTATACTCCCCTTCCGAAATATTCGGCGACAAGTGGGATAAGGAAGATCCGCTTGCGCAAGACACATATAATCAAAATTTACTGGCTTGGTTTGGCTTTGAAGAAACGCTCAGAAACATTGCATACCACTTTGAACAATTAAAAAAGTATATTTAAGGAGAATAAAAAAATGGAAAACAAAAACAATACCAAAAAAGAAAAGGCAATCGAAATCATGAAGAAAATGGACATTTACAAGCCGTATATACGTGGATTTAGAGAACGTGACCAAGTATGTTTCTTTGAACAATTCGGAGGCTTTTGGATCGACCAAGAGCCTGAACTCTACGCAAAAATGAAAGCAATCGAAGAAGAACACAAATGTTTAGTTTATGCAGTTACGCACGAGTTTACCGAATTCGGCGAACTTTACGACTTCCTTATCGTAACAGACTATCCCGAAGAATGGGATACGCTCGTGTACAGTCAAGGAAACCGTCATACGGCTTTTGCCTACGTCTGGAATAAAGACGACGACTGGTGCTCGGAATTCGGCAGCGTTACCGTACAGAGTTTCGGCGGCGGTATAAGAAGAATTGCGTGAGGTGTAATATGAAAGTATTTTTAGTTATATTTGAGTGGTCAACCGAAGATGATTCAGACGTAGATATTGAAGCTTTTGCCAGCTATGAGAAAGCAACTATAAGGTTTAATGAACGCATTAGAGAAGAAAAGACATGCCTGTCTTGGGTGCATGAAGCTTTCGGTGAAAACGACGAAATTCTTGACGGATATGATTTTGATGAATGCCAACCAGATATGCGCTTAGAAACTTATGCGTATTGGGATATCACAAACAAATATAACTGGCAAATGCACGATTATATCGCCATCGTACAATTGGAGGTGAAATAAATGAAACACACAAACGAAATTCAAACCATTTTGGCAGCTGTATTCGCCATCAATCGAACAAGCGAGCATGAGGACAAGGATATTGCCCTTGTACTTGATTACGCTTTCCGCAGACTGTTCGGTTCGAATACAAACCTTCTTACACTTGCCTGCATCGGAAAGACAAAAGAACAGATACTGCCTGAAGTGACACAATTATTAGAAAGAAATACGAGATACAAACAATATTTGGAGGAATATAAATAATGAAACCCTACAAAACAACGGCGCATATCCATTCCCTCGATGGGAAGATGGATGAAATAACAATACTGGAAAAGGTCGGAGATAACGACTATATTGTAGATTATAAGGGCGTGAAGTGTCATGCCCTTTTTAATTGGTTCGTTTGCGAATATTATGCAGACGACGTTTATGCTCTCGTTAAGGAGGATTAACACAATGAAAATTTTAGAAGAACCGCAATTTACCGCAACGTACAAAGGAACTGTTTACTCTTTTCAATACGGCTCGGAAGTCTATATTTTCCATACCGGAATTTACAACGGAATCGGCTCTCGCAAACCGGAAATTTTACTTGAATACGTTGCCCTTGTACACGAATGTTATATGTCTGACTCAAACCGAACCAACCTAGGAGATTTAGCCGATTACGTCGCCGAACGCTGGAAAACCTTACGAAACAAAGGCAGATATGAGATCTTAGAAAAATATTATATGGAGGCATAAAAAATGGCAAAATTAGCGGAACTCAAAAGGTATCTGAATTACGAATTTTCGTCCGGTTGTTACACGGGCGAAGACTATAAATCCTTTCAGAACAAATACATCAACTATCTGAAAGCAATGTGCAAAGAAAATCACTGGCAGCTCGTCAACGTCGGAAGAAACCATTACTGTTTTTCAGCCTTTATCAAAGGCGGAAGAGAAAACAAATACGTATACATTTCCATCAGCGACGTCAGGTATTTCTCAAACGAATGGTACAGCCATATCCTCATTCGCACGGCGCAAAACGAAGTCGATTACAGAGGCGGTTTCAATCACTATACCTCTCTCGACAGGTTGGAAGGAAAAGCCGCCGAACTGCTCGACGATATGCCGTTTTAAGGAGACTATTATGAAATTGAATCTTGAAGCAAAAACAAAAGAACAAGAACTCGTAAAAACGTATCTGGAAGAAAATGTTCAAGAGATGCTTGCCGAAAGAATAAACAACGGCGTTTTTATAGAAAAAGACGGAAAGAAATTTAGAAACGTCAAAAATCTTGACGGTTTTATGAAGTATGCGTCGGACGAGGCAAGAAAACTTGCTTCCAAAGGCTCAAATTCCGCTTGCATAGAAGACAGGGTCGTTTACGGTTGGGCAATCCATTATTTTGAAGAGGACAGCCTCGAAGGAGAATTATTCGACGAGAACGGCGAAGTCTATACGGTAAAACCAAAGCCCGTTACCGTTAAAAAGACTGAACCGACAAAAACGCAACCACAGATATCTTTATTCGATTTTATGAAAAACGATAAAAAAGAAACGGAATATGAGGAGCTTACAGAAGAAGATATCGACGAGGCTCTGCATGAACTTACGGAAAATACGGAAGAAAAACCGACGGAAACTATAATAGACGATGAAATTTACGGTGTATTACCCGAAAATGAAAATCGGAAATTAAGCGGAAATTTTGAAGACTCCAAAACAGAAGAAAATATGCTTTACGATAAAGAAACGCTTGAAAAAATAAAAGCAATTTTCGGCGATAATTTGATAATGAGGTAAGAAAATGCAAGAAACCGATATCAGGCCTATACCCAAATATATATTAAACTTAATCAGAAAAAAAGATAAAGACCTCTACCCCAATCCCGACGGTCATGTTCGCTGTTATGCTTACCTCACCGCTTGGAAAAAAGAACTGATAAAAGTTACAGTAGCAGTCAAGCACCGTTACAAAAAATGGTATTGCAAACAAGTAGCTATACACGGATTGAATTCGGACAAATGCTTTGTGAAAGATATGGAATATTGCTATTGCACGGGCATGGGGTTTCGTTTCGGCTGGTACGAAGAAGGCTTGCAAAAATACGAAAACTGGTACGAACGCGGTTGGTGCCGGGCAGACGACAAATACTATGACCCGTATGCGGAGCTTATCAATTCGTTCTTTATAGACCGCTTGCCCGAATTCCGATACAGCGCGTATAAACTTTATCAGGGCTGTAATATCTTTAAATATTTACGACTTTACCGGCAGTATCCGCAACTCGAAATGCTGATGAAACTCGGCTTTACGAAAATTGCCATGAGTACAACAATATTAAAGCGTTGCGGAACAGACAAGGCATTCTGCAAATGGCTTATTACAAACAAAGAGTTAATTCAAAGCAGACACTACTATATCGACGTAATAATACGGGCGTACAAAACGAAAAAGCCGCTTGAAAAATTGCAATCTTACAAGGAAGCAAAACTCAGGCTCGTTCACGACAGTAGCCTTAATCCCATAAAAGAAGCGTTCCGAGGTAAAACACTTGAACGGTTTTTCGATTATATAGTGAAACAAAAAACCAATCCCAATACTTATCTCGACTATATGAAAGCCTGCCGATATTTAAATTTAGACATGACCGAGGATAAGAATCGTTTCCCCCGCGATTTTAAGCGCTGGCACGACATCCGTATAGACCAATATTCCACGAAAAAGGCTTTAGAAGACGAAGAGAAGAGAAAAGAACTTTATTCCCGATTCGCATCTGTCGCGGAAAAGTACCTGTCCCTGCAACATGCAAAACGGAACGCTTTTATCTGCATTATCGCAAAATCCCCCGCCGACCTTATCCGTGAAGGCGAAGCGTTACACCACTGCGTAGGACGCATGAATTACGACCAACGCTTTGCAAGAGAAGAATCGCTCATATTCTTTATACGAAACAAATATAATCCCGATATGCCGTTCGTAACAGTCGAATATTCGATAAAATACAGAAAAGTCTTGCAATGTTACGGAGAGCACGACCGTAAACCAAGCGATGACGTTCTGCATTACGTTAACAAAATCTGGCTGCCTTACGCCAACAAAAAATTAAAACAAATCGCGGCTTGAACCACAATCATATAAAACAAAAGGAGATTAAAAAATGACAAACTATTTCAGAATCACGGCATATAACCCGAAAGAAAATCTTTCGGTCATTATGGACTCAAACGGAATGTTTGATAAATTATGGCAATTCTCTTCTTTCATGGTATCGAAAGGTTTCAAAATCATAGAAGTCGGAAACGATGAAAAGTTTTTATACGCAACAGTTAAAAGAACAGAACCTTCCGATAAATGTATTTTACGTGCTTATGCAAAAGGTGAACCGCTTTACACATCTCTTTCCGTTCAAGGAACTGTTTATAAAGCAATTAGCGTACAAAACCGCTGTTATATTCCCGACAAATCAGACATATTGTAATTGATAAAATATTAAGCCCGAATTTTGATGAAATTCGGGCTTTTTATTTTTAATTATCAATCAAATCTGAGACCTTTCCAAACGGGTTGCCTCATACTGTGTTTATCTGTTTCTGCCATATACTGAACGGTTCCTATAAGTCCGGGTTTTATCCATACGGCGTCTTTGTATTTATCGGAATACGGAGTTCCCCTGTTGTTTTCGGCATATTTCTTTATTATTTTTTTCTCTTCACGGCTTATCCCTGAATATACGGAACCTTTTAATACTGTTTTACCGTTATCGTAATCACCGAGTATTAAATCTTTAACTTCACCGTTATCATCGGGCTTATAACCTAAAACGGAAAGTTCCTCGTCTTTCATTACCTTTATCTTTATCCAGTCGCTCGTTCTCTTCCCTATATGATAAAGCCCGTCTTTCCTTTTCGCCACAATACCTTCGAGATTCTCTTTCTTTACTAATTTAAAAAAATCTTTTCCGCGCTCTTCTATAAATCTCGATATAGAGAGATTGTTCCCTTCAACAACGTTTTCGGAAAGTATTTTCTTTCGCCGATAAAGCGGCAAATCGGTTAAAATTTTTCCGTCGTTATATAAAATATCATAAGCGACGTACTGAACGGGATTCCTTTTTGCGGCAATTTCTATTCTGAACTTATCGGTCATGAGACTTCTTGTCTGCAACGCGTAAAAATCGGGCTTGCCGTCAGTCAGCATTACAAGTTCCCCGTCTAAAATGACCCTGTTTTTAACGCATTTAAACATTTCTTTGAGTTCGGGATATTGTTCGGTAACATCTTTATATCGTTTGTTTTGCAGAGTGACTTTATTTCTGTCAAGATAAGCTATACACCTTATTCCGTCAAGTTTAAGTTCGTAGATATAATCTTTGTCGTCAAAAGGCTCGGACTGATTAAGCAGCATCGGCGAAATGCATTTTTTGTCAAACAGATCTTTCATTGCGCTTTCTTTACAGCCTTCTTGTCTTTTTCCCTGCTTTCTTCTCTGCCTTTTCCTGCCTTTTTAACGCTTTTAATTTCATAAAGGCTTTTCTTTAACGC
>CALVWQ010000041.1 GCA_944367535.1 uncultured Clostridia bacterium | reverse complement strand
CGACAAATATTCCCTCCGTCCAGACCATATTCCTGATGACGTAAGCGCCGCCCGAAACGCCTATCGCCGCAATAACGAGTGCGACGGGCATAAAAAGATATATCATGGAATCTACGGTGAAAACTATATTCTCCGCATACCCCACCATGGAAAGCGGCGCCTGATAGCCTATCCCGAAATTCTGCGAAAAAGGATACAGCGCACCTAAATTCGATATTGCGTTGGAACGCATGAAAAATATCAGCGCAACGGGAATAAAGAATATTAGAATCAGCAGATTGATTATAACGAGTTTCCAGAACCGCCCTTTAAAAATATCCCAGAACAGTTCCCATCTGTTTGAAGGAAGCGATGCTCTCGCATACCCTTCCGATTTTTCAGAACCCAAAAGCAGCCTGTCTATAAGACCGCGTTTTTTCTTGGCAGCCATTTTTTTCTCCGTCGTCTTTACCGAAACAGCACCTGCGCGGCGCACCGCGGCAACTCCCCGGCAAACGCAAGACGCGCTCGCGTGCCGCGGTACCGTTTCTTTTCTATAATAGTTTATAACAAATTGAGAGATTTTCCAAACAAAAATCACCCTTTTGCAAAAAAAAACTTTACTTTTTCGCCCGCGAATGTTACTATATATTAAAATATTACTTTTTTAAGGAGCAACTCACATATTATGAAAAAGTATAACGTCGCCGTTGTGGGCGCCACCGGTATGGTTGGCAGAAAGTTTTTGGACGTACTTACGGAAAGACAACTTCCCGTCGAAAATTATTATTTATTCGCTTCGGCAAGGTCGGCGGGCTCGAAAATAGATTTTATGGGTAAACCCCATACCGTCATCGAATTGAACGAAGAAAACATCAAGGCGCACAAAGTCGACATCGCCCTGTTTTCGGCAGGCGGGGACGTGAGCAAACAGTTTGCGCCCGTGTTCGCCAAATGCGGCACGCTAGTCATAGACAACTCCAATGCGTGGAGAAGAGAGCCCGATGTCCCGCTTGTCGTGCCAGAATGCAACGCAAAAGATATATTATTACATAAAAACATTATAGCAAACCCCAACTGCTCGACCATTCAGGCGGTAGTCGCGCTCAAACCTCTGCACGAGACTTTCGGCATTAAAAGAATAATTTATTCCACTTATCAGGCCGTGTCGGGCGCGGGAGTGAAAGGTTTCAACGACCTTAAAGGCGGCATCTGCGGCGAAGCGCCTCAGAAATTCCCCTATCCTATTTTCGGAAACTGTTTGCCGCACATCGACGTATTCCTCGACAACGGCTATACCCGCGAAGAAGACAAGATGATTTTCGAAACCAAAAAAATCCTCGGCGACCCCGACCTCAAAATTACCGCAACATGCGTTAGAGTACCCGTTTATTACGGACACAGCGAATCGATAAACGTTGAATTCCAAAAACCCTGCACGTTGGCACAGGTCAAAGAAGTTCTCGGAAAAGCAGAAGGCGTCGTCGTTCAGGACGACCCGGCAAAACTGCTCTACCCCATGGCTATCACCGCCGCGGACAAAGACGAAGTGTTCGTCGGAAGAATCAGAATTGACGACACCGTGCAATCTGGAATCAATTTCTGGGTCGTTGCCGACAACATAAGAAAAGGCGCGGCAACAAACGCCGTGCAGATAGCGGAAAAAGCGATTGAAATGGGCGCGGTCAAAGACCAATTAAACGTATAATTTACCGCTTTTCCACAACAAAACCGCAACTTAAATTTTCGCGGCTGTTACCGCGTTCGGGAGATTATTATGAACAAAGTAATTTTCAAAGGCACCTGCACTGCCGCCATCACCCCTTTTACGGAAGACGGCATAGATTATGCGGCATTCAAAAAACAAATCGAATATCAGATAAAAAACGGTATAGATGCACTATGTATACTCGGCACCACGGGAGAAGCGCCCACTATCACCGACAGCGAATACGAGAGTATCGCAAAATTTGCCTATGACACCATTGCGGGCAGAGTAAAGCTGATTCTCGGAAGCGGCACCAACTGCACGAAAAAGGCAATAGAAAAAAGCCAGCTGGCGCAGAAATCGGGCGCAGACGGACTTCTCGTCGTTACGCCTTATTACAATAAATGCACGCAAAAAGGCCTGGTTAAATATTACAACGACATATGCGACAACGTGGATATTCCCGTCCTTTGTTATAATGTTCCCGCCCGTACGGGTGTAAACATACTCCCCCGCACCATGGCGGAAATCGCCGAGCATAAAAACATCGGCGGAATTAAAGAGGCTTGCGGAAATATGGAACAGATTTGCGAAACGGCGAGGCTGATACGCGGCAAAACGGCACTTTATTCCGGCGACGATAACCTCAATCTCGCCATGCTGTCGGTAGGTTCCATGGGCCTTATTTCGGTCGCGTCGAATATTGCGCCCAAGGAAGTGGGCGACGTCGCAAGACTCTATTTTGCGGGAAAAAATCAGGAGGCCACGGCCTTACAGGAAAAGTTGCTTCCCCTCATCGACATAATGTTCTGCGAGGTAAACCCCATTCCCGTAAAAAAAGCGTCGGAAATAGTAGGCCTGGGCAAAGGCATCGTGCGCGCGCCACTTACCGAACTCGAACCCGAACACACCGAACAAATGATAAAAATACTTTCGGAATTCGATTTCCATGTATGATTAAAAGGAGCAAAAATGATTAACGTCATAATAGTCGGCGCAAAAGGTAAAATGGGAAAAAAGGTAAAAGAGGCCATATCTATTTCGGATAAATGCCGCCCGGTATGCGGCGTCGATATCATCGAGGATTTTTCGGATAAAGACTTCCCCGTTTACTCCGATTTTTCTAAAATAGGCGAAAAAGCCGATGTCATCATAGATTTTTCTTCTCCCAAATCATTAGACGCAATCCTCGATTATGCCATTAAAAACGGCGTCGGGGCGGTATTGTGTTCAACGGGTTATTCAGAAGAAGATATTGAAAAAATCAACGAGGCGAGCGCGCGAGTCGCGCTGTTCCGCTCCGCCAATATGTCGCTCGGCGTCAACGTTCTCTTGCGTCTTGTCAAACAGGCGACGGCGGCTCTCGAAGGCTTCGATATAGAAATAATCGAAAAACACCATAACCGCAAGGCTGACGCGCCGAGCGGCACGGCGATTATGCTCGCCGACGGGATAAAAAAAGTTGCGCCCGAAAAATTCTGCATTTACGGCAGAGAAGGTATTGTCGGACAGCGCGACAAGAACGAAATTGGCATTCACGCCGTGCGCGGCGGCAACATAGTCGGCGAACACGAGGTTATTTTTGCGGGTGAAAACGAAGTCATCACCCTCGCCCACTCCGCTGCGGACAGAGGTGTCTTTGCAAACGGCGCGGTCAAAGCCGCAGAATTTATTTGCGGCAAAAAATCCGGACTTTACAATATGGACGATTTACTCGGCGAAGAAAATGCTTGAAGATAAGATTATCGGAGAAAACGTAAAAAGAGTTCTGAACGAAATCGCGGCGGGCAACAATCTCGGCGAAAAGATAACTCTTGTCGCCGCGACAAAGACCGTTCCGCCCGAAACCGTAAACTTCGCAATAAGTTGCGGAATCAGAACTGTGGCGGAAAACAGGGTTCAGGAATTCCGCGAAAAGTACGACATCATCAAGGGCGCCGAACAGCAGTTTATCGGACACTTACAGACAAATAAGGTCAAATATCTCGTCGGAAAGGTTACGCTTATCCAATCGGTAGACAGTTATAAACTTGCCGAAGAGATTTCGGCTTTCGCCGTAAAAAGAGGCATAACACAGGATATCCTCATTGAAGTAAACATAGGCGGAGAACTGTCTAAAAGCGGGTTTACTCATGAAAATGCCGCCGAAGCGGCGAGAAAAATCGCCGCTCTCCCCTCTCTCTCGGTCAAGGGACTTATGGCAATGCTCCCCAAAACCGACGACGAGGTCGTCAGGGAAAAACTCTGCCGCGATATGCGCGCGCTCTACGACGGATTAAAAAACGAAGGACTCCCCTTTGAACATCTGTCGATCGGCATGAGCGCAGATTATAAGACGGCGATTCGAAACGGCAGTAATATGATAAGACTCGGAAGCACTATATTCGGAAAAAGATATTAAGGAGAAGATAATGGGCGTATTCGATTTATTCGGCAGAGACCCGAAAACAAAAAACAACAGATTCGATTTTCAGGATTCGCAGTCCTTTGCGTCTGCAAACTCTCAGACGGACAGAAAAAGTCCGGTGTCGGTATTTGTGCCGTCCTCTTACGAAGAAGTGGAAAAAATTATAGACTCGCTCAAAAACGGCAAAACCGCGGTGGTGCATCTCACAGAACTGAAAACAGAAACTGCCATCCGTATTCTCGACATGCTCTCGGGCGCGATATACGCGCTCGGCGGCGGGGTTTACGAAATGGAAAAAAATATATTTATGTTTGCCCCGACGGGCGTGGAAGTGCATGAAAAGTAGGCATCGGCTCGATTTTTACTAAAATATCAATATATAAATCAATAAATAAATTTTGAAAATTACGTAAAATCGCATAAAACATATTTACTCTTATATTTGATTCATTCAAAATACTCTGAATTAAAAAACTCATATTTAAATATAATTTTAAAGTATTACGATTTAAACCCCGCTGTTTTTGGAAAAACAGCGGGGTTTTTATACTCGATATATTTTTTTAACTCGATATATTTTTTTAATCTGATTTTTAATGAAACAGATTGAACAAAACCTGTTTTTATATACAATCCGTCTTTAACAAAACCGATTAGCTTTATGATTGGGGAAAAAGTAAATTATTGTGAGTTTCTTATCCCCAAACAAACCAGATAAGCAGGTATCCGCCTATCACGGCAAAAAGCGTGAATGGCAGTCCTACTCTTATAAAGTCTTTAAATTTAACCTCATGACCTTCTCTTCTTAAAATGCCGATACCGACAACATTCGCCGATGCGCCGACGGGCGTAAGATTCCCGCCAAGCGTCGCGCCGCAAAGAAGTCCGAAATATAAAAGATACGGCGACACGTCGGGAAGCCCTACACACAATCCCGCTATCACGGGCAGCATGGTTGCGACATAAGGTATATTATCGATAAACGCCGAAAGCAGCACCGAACCGAATACTATCAACGTATATAATAGGAATACGTTTTTATTACCGACCTTTACAAAGAGATTGCTTATATCGTTTATTATTCCCACTTTCTCGACCGTGGCGATAATTACGAATAGGAACAAAAGGAAAAATACCGTCTCGAAATCTATCGATTTTACCGCCTGTATAAAAGAATCACCCTTGAATTTTATTACATAATATATAAGCCCTGCAATACCTATCGCAAGACAGATAATGCCGTTCGTCAGCTCGCTCTTTTCCCGTACAAACGAAAATATTACGAGCAAAGCGATATTTAATATCAACAACACCGTGGGGACTATCGTTGTAACCTTGATGTCTTCGGGATAATATATGAGTTTTTTACTGTCTTTACGGAAAATAAATATCAGAACGGGAACAGTAAGCAAAGCACCGAATTCTACCGCCCAAAACATGGAAACTTTTCCGTCCAAGAAAAAGAAATCAAAAAAACTCATGTTTGCAAACCCGCCGAGCATTATGGATGTGGTATCCCCCACCAGCGTCGCAGCTCCTTGAAGATTTGAAGAAACCGCTATGCTTATAATCACAGGTACAGGCGAAACTCCCGTCTTTTTTGCAACGGCAAGCCCGATGGGCGCAAGCATTAAAACAGTTGCCACGTTATCTATAAAAGCAGAGACGAGTCCGCTTAAGACCGCGAGCAAAACAAGCGCCACGAGTGCGTTAGGTATTTTTGAGATGAGTTTGTCCGACAGTTTATTCGGCATTCCAGACTGCGTGAAAAGACCCACTGTAAGCATTATACCCAAAAGCATCATGACCACGTTATAGTCTATTGCCGAGAATATTTCCCCGAATGTCATAATGCCCGCTATAAGACAACCGACTGCGGAAATAAGCGCCGCGCCGCCCGTTATATATGCCTTGTATTTCGGCAGTGCGATAATGAGAACATATACGCAAATAAATAAAATCAATATAAATATCTTCATAATAACATAATAAATAAAGACTTTTACCGCTAATATTCTGCGGTAAAAGTCTTGTCAAAATCACTCAAAAAAGCAACTCCGAGCAACCGAGTTTTAAAACCGTACTGACGGCTGCACGTTCGCGATAACGCGATGACTACTCCCTTCTACTTATATAAACAAACTATTATTTTGACTATCAGTTTCTGATTTCGAGCGCATCGAACGTCGCGTTAAGCGAAGCAATTTTCTCGTCGAAAACCTTCTTTTCGTCATCGGTGATGGGGATTTCGATTACTTTTTCGACACCGTTCGCTCCGACCATACAGGGAACGCCCGTGCACAAATCCTTGGCGCCGTATTCACCATTTAAAAGAGTGGACAAGGGAAGTATGGTATGCGTATCAGAGCAAAGCGCTTTGATGAGGCTCACAGCAGAAGCGGCTATCGCATAGTAAGTCGCGCCTTTCGCCTTTATAACCTTTGCACCCGCCTTGACCATCTCCGAATAAAGCGTTTCGAGTTCGGCATCTATCGTCGCCTCGTCTACTTTCATAATGTTTTTGCAATAATCTTTAAGTTTATATCCGCCCACGGTGCACAGACTCCAAGGCGCCATACACGAATCGCCGTGTTCGCCGAAAACGTATGCGTTGACGTTAGAAGCGTCCACTTTGCAATAACCCGCTATCGACTGAACGAGCCTGTTAGAATCGAGAAGCGTACCTGTTCCTATAACCTGATTGGGTTTAAGGTTGGTGCATTTAAGCGTCGTATAGGTCAGGACGTCGACGGGGTTACTGACTATGACGTAAAGAGCGTCGGGAGCATATTTAGCCACAGTGGGCATGACGCTCTTTAATATTCCGACATTCACTTTTGCGAGGTCGAGTCTCGACTGACCGGGTTTTCTCGCAATCCCGAAAGTAACAACGATTATGTCAGAACCGACAACATCTTCGTATTCGCCGTTCCGTACCTTAACGGAAGGAACAACTGCAGCGCACTGTGAAAGGTCGAGGGCTTCCCCTTCCGCCTTTTCCTTATTGATGTCTACCAATAAAATCTCCGAACAGATTCCGGAAAGTGTAAGATTGTACGCAATACTTGCGCCCACGTTTCCCGTGCCGAGTATCGATATTTTTCTTTTTATGCTCATCTTTTGCCGATTCTCTCCTATTATAATTTTTTCATAATATATAATAACGCTTTAATTAAAATATTGCAACCGATTTGACAAGGATTTCCGATTTTTTCCCAAATTATTTTTTCTCCTCTGCTACGTGCAGACAATATTGCTTTACCGTGTCGTAAATATCTCCCGCGCCGAGAACGAGAATACAGTCAGACCCCGCGGACAAATCCCCTATTTCGCGGATAAGACGAGAATCGTCCTCCGCATATTCGCAATGCGTAAGTTTTTTTAAATTTTCAGCCAAAGTCATTCCGTCCCCGGCCTCGTCGTATCTTTCACGTGCGGGAAATGTCTTATAAATTATAACTTTTTCCCTGCTTCCCAGAACGCGGAGAAAATCGGCCATGAGTATGCGCGTCCTCGAATATGTATGCGGCTGAAAAACCACTATCGGATTTTTTCCGTTTTCTGCGTATGCCGAAAGTGTCGCCGCGAGTTCGACGGGATGATGCGCGTAATCGGCAAAAACGGGTAACCCGCACAACACGCCGAGATACTCGTTTCTTCTTTGAACACCGCAAAACGAGCCCAGCGCCTCCGCCGTAACCGAGAAGGGTATCCCCGACATATCCGCGACGGCCGCCGCGGCGAGCGCGTTATAAATATTATGTTTCCCTATTATCTTTAAAGTTATTTTTCCAATTCTTTTTCCGTAAGCGTAAAAAACAAATGAGTACCCGTCGCTGATTTTGCGTATATTTTTTGCCATGTATACCGCAGGGTTTTTTATGCCGAACGTAACCGAATTTACGCTGAGGCGCGACGCATTCTCGTCATCGGCATTTAAGACCGCGACACAATCGCGGACAAAGGCGCCGAATGCAGAAACCTCGCCCTCGAAACTTTCAAAACTGTCGAGATGGTCGTTATCAATATTGAGTACGACCGCCAAATCAGGTTTTAAGTCGAGAAAATTCTTTTTATACTCGCACGCCTCAGTGATGACTACATTCCCTTCGCCGTACCTGAAATTCCCTTTTTCGCCGTAGTTTCCTCCCACAAACACAGTCGGGTCTTTATCTGCACGGACGAAAATTTCCCAAAGCATAGCGGTGGTCGTAGTCTTGCCGTGACTTCCCGCAACCGCCACCGAACGCCCGAATTCCGACATTATTGTGCCCAAAAACTCGCTCCTTTTCATACACTTGATTCCGAGTTCTTTTGCCTTTAATATCTCGGGATTACTGTCGTCGGCGGCAGAGGTATATACCACGAGGTCGGCTTTTCCGACATTCTTCTCGGCGTGTTCCTCGAAAACACGCGCACCGCACTCTTTTAGTTTTTCCGCCTCATCTCCGCTCGCCTTGTCTGACCCGCTTACGCCCGCGCCTTTGCGAAGGCAAAATTTCGCAAGTCCGCTCATAGATACGCCCAGTATGCCCACAAAGTGGATTTGTCCGTATTTTCCGCAAATTTTGTTTTTTCTCATACATTATTTTATGATTTAAAATAAAATTTTACCAAAATTCGATAAAAATTTTTAAAAACATATTGAAATTACTTTATTTGTATGGTAAAATATAGTAAGTAAATGTTAAGGATGGTAGGTCAACATGAAAATTACCGACGTAAGAGTGCGAATCGTTAAAAAAGACGACAGCAAACTTAAAGGCGTGGCTTCCGTTACTTTTGACGATTGCTTCGTTATTCACGACATAAAGATTATCGAGGGAAACGAAGGCTTCTTCATCGCTATGCCCAGCCGCAAAACAGGCGACGGCGAATATAAAGACATCGCACACCCCATCAATACCGAAACCAGAGAAGAACTTATTAAAGTTATACTTTCTGCTTTTGAACAAGAAAAGGCGAAACCTCAGGAATAATTTTATTACCCTGAACAAGACGACCGCACTGCTCACATCGCCCGTTATATAACTGCGATTGTCTTTTTTTGCCCTTAAAAACGGTAAAATTCGCATGAATAAGGCAATAATTTAAAAAATTTCCTCTACTTAAAAATTTTTTTAAGCCTAATAAGACTGCAGATCGATACACCCTGTCGATTTTTAAATTATATCGTTATCATTGTACAATAATTGCTTAAAAATTGCCATAAAACTATAACAAGGAGTTAAAACTCCGTGTTTTAGTTTTATTTTAGATTCGTTCATGTTTAAAAACATTACACATTATTAAATATTTTATAAAAAGAAATTTTTTAAAGGAAATTTTTTCTCTTAATTTAATTGCATTGCCCTATTCGGCATTAAAAAATTTCTTTTTTATTATTTTAAATTCTATTGTTTTTAACGTTTCCCGAAAACTTTATCGGCAACCGCGGTTATATAAGAAAGCGAGTCGTATAATTCGCTCAGTTCCGAAAAGTCGGACGGATAGACTTCGAGCAGTATCGCGCCGTCGAAACCGACGTCGCAAAGCCTTGAAAACACTTCGTTAAAATCGGTTATTCCCCTGCCCGGAAGACACATCTTACCGTCGCTCTTTACGTCGGAAATATGCGCCGTTACAATTCCGTCGCCCATTTCGTCTATAAAATCGCCGTAAAATATCCCCGACTGTCTTGCCTGCTTAATATCGAACGTGCCTTTCAAATTCGGAACACGTTTACGGAGTTCCGAAAAAAAGCCTATATAATTATAATACCCCCAATGCACGTTTTCGTATGCGAGCGACACCCTATGCCGCTCGCATACTTCCGTAATTCTCTCGGTAATCTTGCCGCATTTATCGAAGTCTATTATGTACGGCGTTTTTTTAAACCTCGCGCCGCCGTGAAAAGTGTAATATCGGGCGCCAAGCGCCTCCGCCGCGTCCATCGTCTCTTCCAACAATCTGAAAGAATCTTCCTGCGCTCTCTTATTTATACTGTACAACTGCGGTTCAAACTGCGTGGTAAGAGTATGCACTGAATGTATTTCTATATCTGCCGCAAGTTTTCTGACGGTTTCCGCATACACCCTGCTGTACTCGCAGAAAGATTCCAAAAATACCTCGGCGGTCTTTACGCCCGCACGATTAAGTTCCTGTATCGCGCCTTCGGTCTGAAACCGTCCGAACAGCGACGCGGTGGATATGCCTGTATGCATGATTTATTCTAAAACTCCGGTTCTATCAGTCCCAAATCTCCGTCGTTCCTGTTGTAAAGCACCTGTACAGTGTGGCTTTTTGCTTCCAAAAATACATAAAACGAATGTCCCAGAAGTTCCATTTCTTCTGCCGCCTCTTCCACGGTCATTGGTGTAAGTCTGAATTTTTTTTCTTTTACAACATTTTTATTCGCCTTTTCGTCGCCGACGCCCGCATAAGTCGCTGCCTCGCGGAACGCGGCGTTTTTGTTATGTTTATCAAAACGGGTGCGATATTTTCTTATCTGACCTTCAAGTTTAGGCAAAACTATATCTAAATTATCATAAAAATTATCGCTCGACGCAGTAGCGCGCACAAGTCTACCGCAATAATCCAGCATCACCTCGGTAGTCAGCGACTGCGCCTGTTTTTTTAGGCTTACTTTCACGTCTGCCTCTTCATCGAAATACTTGTCGAGCTTATCGAGTTTCTGTTCGATAACCTTTCTTAAATGCTCGTTGACTTCATGATTTCTTGATACGATTTCGATTTTCATAATCATCCCTCCTATATAATTATACGCCGAATGTGCGCAAAATCCTTTTCTTTATATTACTTTAACTGTTAAAGAAAACAAATCCGCCGGCCTTTGCATCCACCGTTACCGAAGAACCGTTTTGCAGTTCGCCGCTGAGTATCTTCTCCGAAAGTTTATCTTCGATATATCTTTGC
>CALVWQ010000040.1 GCA_944367535.1 uncultured Clostridia bacterium | reverse complement strand
AAGGAAAGGTAAGGAACGAAAACGCAAATAAAGGTATAATTAACCTCAGAAAATACGTAGATACTCTTGTCATAATACCTAACGACAAACTTCTGCAATTTTTGCCTGCACAGATAGGTATGCTTGATGCTTTTAAGGTTGCGGACGATATGCTTAAACAGGGAATTGTCGGCATTGTCGACTTGATTGCTACTCCATCTCTTATTAACCTCGATTTCGCGGACGTCAATACCGTAATGAGAAATCAGGGATTGGCACATATGGGAATCGGACGCGCAAAAGGCGAAAACAGGGTGATTGAGTCGGTCAGACAGGCTGTTTCCAGTCCTCTTCTCGAAACCACCATTGAAGGTGCGAAGTCGGTAATTCTTAACGTTACGGGCGGAAAAGACCTCATGCTCAGCGAAGTGAATGAAGCGGCTGTGCTTGTACAGGGGATCATAGATGCTTCCGCTAATATAATCTTCGGCGCGACTATCGACGAAACCATGTCGGACGAGGTAAAAATAACCGTCATAGCGACGGGTTTTAGTACTGCGCAAGAGAGCGTGAGCGCAGAAAAAATTACCGCTGAACAACAGCCCCAGGCAGTGAAACCCGCAATCAATATTGCGAGGGCAAGCATGCCTGAAAGTTCTGCCGTGCAGATAATGAGAGAGCAGAGACAGGAAGTAAGACCCGAACAAAGCAATGTGAGTATGGGTATAAACAGTACTGCCGCTGCGGTTCCGACGGCTGCCGCGCCTACGGTATCCGCTCCCGTCGCTGCCGAAAAACCTGCTCCCGCATCGAACGTGAACGAGGACGCGAGAGGAAGGGAGTTGCCCGCATTTATGCGTAAACTGTTCGGTAAAAAATAATATAGAACTGTTAATAAAAAATCTGAGTTAATAAAAAGTTTTAATTTTGAGATTTTAAACCCCCGCAGCCTTTATAGCAATTACGGCTGCGGGGGTTGTGTTTTTTCTGATTTTTTCCGATAATTATTTTTTTGTGTAAGTTAAATATATTTTCTTACAGATTATGCGGATTATTAAGAATTCTTATTACGCCTTGCATGAAAATAAATGTGTCAGTGTTTTATTTACCATTTTGCGCATCGCTTTGTAGTCTATGTATTCGTGGCTGTCAAAAACATATTCGTGGCAGAAATTCTGTATTATTCCCATGGCGAAATGTATTCGTTCTTTAAGGTCCTCGTATTCGACGCCGAGATTTGAAAGTATGTCATATATTTTCAGAGTAAGTTTATCTTCTAGCGCTATAAATTTTGCGTTGACCGCCTCGTCGGAACCGGCGAGTGAATGCAGCGTTTCGTGAATTTTGGATTTTTTCTTGTGCATTCTTATTGTTTCGTCGAGAACCTTGGGGATTATCAGCGCGACGTCTACGGGGGCGGTAAGAGTATCGAATAAATTAGCAATCGGCTTAAAAACTTCGTCAATATAAATTTCAAGCACGCATATAAGAATGTCGCGCTTGTCGGCAAAGTACCCGTAAACTATACCCGTCGACACACCCGCGCGCTTTGCGATTTCGGCAGTATTCGTGCCGTAATATCCGACTTCCGAAAATAATTCGTAACCCGCTTCGATTATTCTGTTTTTCTTTTCGATAGACCGCTCCTGACGCGGCTGACGTATGGCGTTTTTCATGATTTTTTGATTGTATTTTTTTGTTTTTTTCCTATTATATACCATTTTAAAGATAAATGCAAGAAAAAATTTTTATAAACATGAAAAAAGTTTCACATTTTCCTTGACACGAGGTTTATAATGTGGTAAAATAATCGACGAAATATGAATTTTATTTCACATTTTATGCGGAGGTAGATATGCCGATAGTAATAGCGCCGACAAACAAAGAGTTGAAAGTAATCAAAATAATGTCAGACGAAAAAACCAAAAAGCGTCTGGAAAGCCTCGGAATCACGATAAACGGAAAAATTATCGTTTTATCGACCGGGGGGAATGTGGTTTGCAAGGTTTGCGACGCGAGAGTCGCGCTGGACAGGGACGTCGCCACGAAAATTTTTGTGGTTTAAATATTTAAAAATTTATTTTATCGGGAGATTTTTTATGAACAAACCTTTGAATGAATTCAAGGTCGGAGAGAGCGGAATCGTTAAGAGTGTTTCGGGAGAAGGAAAAATCAAGCGCAGACTTTTTGACATGGGCATAACCAACGGCGCCGAGATACTACTCCGAAAAAAAGCGCCGC
This sequence comes from uncultured Clostridia bacterium, assembly GCA_944367535.1. GTDB lineage: Bacteria > Bacillota > Clostridia > Christensenellales > Borkfalkiaceae > UBA1259. The sequence goes on along the minus strand of CALVWQ010000040.1, from coordinate 8,842 downwards.
TCGGAGACCCAATCGAAATTACAGTAAGAAATTACGAGCTTACGCTCAGAAAGACCGAAGCGGCATGCGTGAACATGGAGGTAAAATAAAATGATAAAATTTGCCTTGGCAGGAAATCCGAATTGCGGAAAGACAACTTTATTCAATTCGCTGACCGGTTCTACCGCGCACGTCGGGAATTGGCCGGGAGTTACCGTCGACAAGAGGGAGGGCATATATAAGAAATGCGAAGAACCTGTTTCGGTTATAGACCTTCCCGGGATATATTCTCTTTCTCCTTATACGCCGGAAGAAGTTATAGCGAGAAAATACATACTTGATGAGAAACCCGATTGCGTCATAAACATAGTCGACGCCACAAATCTCGAAAGAAATTTATATCTTACGACGCAGATAATGGAAATTGACGTGCCTATGGTCATTGCGCTCAATATGATTGACGCGCTGGAAAAGGCGGGCGACAAGATTGACGCGAAAGAGTTGGAAAAGCGTCTCAATATTCCCGTGGTGAAGATATCCGCTCTTAAAGAACAGGGGCTTGACGAATTGATGAAACGTGCCTATGAGGCGAGCAAAATTGAGAGAAAGGGCGAAACGGTTCTCGGCGAGTCCGCTCTCAAACATCTCATAGGCGACGTCAGAATAGCGCTTTCGGGTCAGAACGTGGAAAATCCGCTCTTTCACGCGGTAAAACTCGTCGAAGGTGACGAACTCGAAGTATCCGCGCATAAAGAAACGCTGCCCATGATAGACGAATTCAAGAAAACTTTTAAAGACGATGTTTTCGGTACGGATTTCGAGGCTCTAATCGCCGACGGCAGATACAAATATATATCGGGTAAATTTTCACCTGTTTTGAAGCGTAAAAGCGAGGCAAAATTCGTCGAGAGCCGTTCGGATAAAGCAGACAAGGTCATAACACACAGAGTTTGGGGCATACCCATATTCTTGCTTGTGCTTTTTGCAATATTTCATCTTACTTTTTCGGAAAATTTCCTATACCTCGGTTCGATTTTCAATCTGCCGACGTTAGAAGACGCGGGGCTTATAAACGCCGAGGGAGAAGCGATAAATTACGGCGTCAGATGGCTTGCCTGTATTTATGACGGTGCGGTTTATTCGCCTGGAGTGATATTCAATAATATCTGGAACGACATGATAGTCGGAGAACTGTTCGGATTTATTCAGGGCGGCGTGGAAAACAGCGGAATGAGCGAATGGGCAACGGGACTGATAAATAACGGTATAATCGACGGTGTATCGAGCGTTCTGTCGTTCCTGCCGTGGATACTGACGCTTTTCTTATTCTTTTCAATTCTCGAGGATTCGGGATATATGGCGCGTATTGCGTTTATACTCGACAAAATGTTCAGAAAATTCGGGCTTTCGGGCAGGGCATTTATGCCCATGATAATGGGATTCGGCTGTTCGGTCCCCGCGATAATCAATACGAGAACACTCGCTGACGAAAAAGAGAGAACCGCCACGATAAGAGTAATCCCGTTCTTTTCATGCGGCGCGAAATTGCCTATTCTTACGGCGATTGCGGGAGGAATTGTCGCGTATTTCGGAGTTGGTAACGCCGATATTATAACGTACGGCATGTATCTTCTCGGAATTTTGACAGCCGTTTTAAGCGTACTTATAATGCGCGGAACCACTCTTAAAGGTGAAACTCCGCCATTTATAATGGAACTGCCCGCATATCACGCCCCTCAGTTTAAAAACCTTATGCTGCATCTTTGGGATAAGACCAAACATTTTGTCAAGAAGGCTTTTACGATAATCATTGCTTCGACTATCGTCATATGGGTGCTCACGCATTTCTCGTTCAATTGGAAATATCTTGCCGACGAACAGATAAACCAAAGCATAATGGCGGGAATAAGTCAACTCTTTCAGCCGATTTTCACGCCGCTCGGATTCGGAAGTCAGCTCGGCGAATACGGCTGGGTGTTTGTCGTAGGTGCGATAGCGGGACTTATTGCAAAGGAAAACGTGATTGCTACTTTTGCCACGCTCGGTGCATGTCTTGTAGCTGTCGCGGGGCTCGATATTACAGGGCTCGACATAAATTCGGAAGATGGTATAGACGCGGTAAGAGCGATGATACAGGTTACGGGAATAGGTGTGCCGGGACTTATAGCGTATATAGCTTTCAACATGACTACCATTCCGTGCTTTGCGGCTGTCGCTACTGCGAAAGCGGAACTCGGTTCGAAATCCAGATACAAACTGACGCTTTTATTCTGGCTTCTTACATCTTATATTGTTTCGTCATTGGTATATACGGTCGGTTCGTGGCCGTGGTGCGCGGTTTTGTGGGCGGCTGCCCTTGCGGGAGTGATAGCGTTTATAGTTGTCCGCAATAAAAATGTGAAAATAAAGGAATAAGAACATGAAACTGATAGAAATTCTTCTTATTATTGTCGCCGCGGCGATAGTGGTAAGCGTTGCGGCGGTCGCCGTGATAAACAGAAAGAAAGGCAGGAATTCCTGCGGTTGCGACTGTTCGTCGTGCGGGTGTAATTGTTGCGCGAGTAAGACGAGGGAGGCAAAGTCGGACGATGAAACAAAAAAACTTCCGCAATAGCGGGAGTTTTTTTGTTGAAATGAAAGGGAATATATGGTAAAATATTTGTACGAGGATTTTATGGAGAAAAAATTTTCTGTAAGCGGAATGACATGTTCTGCATGTTCGGCGGGAATCGAAAAAACGTTGCAAAGGCTCGAAGGAGTTCAGGACGCTTCGGTATCGCTCATGGGTAAGAGCATGACCGTCGTATTCGACCCGTCCGTGATAAAAGAAGACACAATAATAGCCGCGGTCGAGAAACTCGGATACGGCGTATCTCCTTTCGGCGCCGTCGAAAAAGACGACGCGGCCCTGAAGCTTCGCGGAAGATTTTTGGTTTCGCTTATTTTTCTTTTGCCGCTCATGTATTTTTCTATGGGTGGCATGATAGGTCTCGTCGTGCCAGAAATGAAAGTAAACTATGTTATACAGGCAGCGCTTTCTCTGATAATTATAGGAATAAATTTCAAATTTTATACAAGCGGAGTACGAGCGGTAATCAATCGTTCTCCTAATATGGACACGTTGGTCGCCATGGGTTCTTTTTCTGCCCTCGCGTACAGTATTGTCATAACGATAATGCTGTTTGCGGGTAGCATATTGAGCGATTCTCACGCGTTTTATGAGGCGTCGGCGATGGTCGTTACGCTCGTTACGCTCGGCAAATGGCTGGAAGAAATATCAAAAAGAAAGACGGGCGCGGAAATAGAGAAACTTTCTTCTTTAATACCCAAGACGGCGTCGGTAATTCGCGACGGCAGAGAACAGACCGTACTCACGGGCGAATTGGTTGTGGGCGATATAGTTATATTGCGTACGGGCGATTATTCTCCCGTGGACGGAGAAGCGGTGGAAGGATATTGTTCTCTCGATAAGTCGGCGATAACGGGCGAGAGTATTCCGGAAGAAGTTTCGGTCGGCGGAAAGGTTGTTTCGGGAAGTATAGTGCGTAGCGGATATGTTTATGTAAGAGCCGAAAAAGTCGGCGGAGATACACTTTTTGCGGGAATAGTCGAAATAGTTAAGAATGCGGGTGCCAGTAAGGCTCCCGTTCAGAAACTCGCCGACAAAATCGCCTCTGTATTCGTGCCCGTTGTTACGGCTATTTCTATTCTGACATTCGTTTTATGGATAATTATAGATAAAGAGATTTATACCGCGTTTAAGTATGGTATAAGCGTACTTGTTATTTCGTGTCCGTGTGCCTTGGGACTTGCCACGCCTGTGGCAATAATGGCAGTAACGGGAAAAGCGGCGTCTGTCGGCGTACTTTTCAAAAACGCCGAATCGATACAGAAAATGGCGGCTGTCAACTGTGTGCTTTTAGATAAAACCGCCACTTTGACTGAGGGAAAGCCGAAGGTTTCGGATTTTGTCAATTATTCCGAATACGATGATAATTATATAAAAAACATTGTTTCCGCTCTCGAACGTAATTCCAATCATCCTCTTGCGGAAGCCATGCTTGCATTTTGCGGTGAGACCGATTGTAAGCCCGATAAATTTGAATATGTTTTGGGAAAAGGCATTACGGGGGAAGTAGACGGTAAAAAATTCAGGCTCGGCAATTTTTCGGTTCCGCCGTCTGCTGAAAAGTACGTCGGAAAAACCGTCATAACGCTTGCGGAGGAGGATAAACTCATCGCTCTGTTTGCGTTGTTCGACAACCTGAAAAGCGACAGCAAAGCGGCTATAAGCGAATTGAACGGATTGGGCGTTAAAACGGTTATGATTACTGGCGACAACGAAAGTTCTGCGAAAGTAATCGCGGACGAACTGGGTATTTCCGAATATAGGGCAGGTGTTCTTCCCGACGGAAAAGCGGCCGAGGTCGAGAAGTATAGAAAGGAAGGTTTTATAACCGCATTCGTCGGCGACGGAATAAACGACAGCCCCGCTCTCGCCACCGCAGATGTTGGAATAGCCATGGGTACGGGGACGGATATAGCGATTGAAAGCGCAGATGCGGTTCTTGCGGGCGGGAGCGTTGCCGCGGTTGTGGATACCGTGAAACTCGGCAAAAAGGCGCTAAATATAATAAAAAGCAATCTTTTCTGGGCTTTTTTCTATAATTTATTGTTTATTCCCGTCGCGGCGGGCGTCTTTGCATTTGCGAATTTTACGATTACGCCTTCGATAGCGTCGCTTTGCATGTGTGTAAGTTCGCTTTTCGTGGTATTGAATGCTTTAAGAATAAGGAGTTATAAGCGCACCGCTAACATAAATTGCGGTTCGAAAGGAGCAGTTATGAAGTTTAAAATTGAAGGAATGATGTGCAAACATTGCGAAAAAAAAGTTTTCGACGCGATTTCTTCGGTCGAAGGCGTTAAAAGTGTGGAAATAAACTTAAAAAAGAAAACCGCGAAAACGGAAGGCGATTCTGACGAGGCCGCGATTATTTCCGCAGTGGTTCAGGCGGGATACGAGGCAAAACGCATAGACTGATTTTTTGCCGTCATAACAGGATAAAATTTGCGGCGATGGGGTATAACTCATGAAAGTGTTTTGTTGTATCGATCTTAAAAGTTTCTACGCGTCGGTAGAATGCGTCGAACGCGGACTTGACCCCTTTAAAGCAAATCTGGTGGTAGCAGACCCCGAAAGAAGCAGAGGTACCATTTGCCTTGCGGTAAGCCCCGCAATGAAAAAAGCAGGGGTAAAAAACCGTTGCAGAGTATTTGAAATCCCGAAAAATATCGAATATATCACGGCCAGGCCCCGCATGAAACTCTACATGGAAAAATCAGCGGAAATATATTCGGTATACTTAAAATTCATCAGTCCCGAGGATATTTTAGTCTATTCGATTGACGAATGTTTTTTCGATTTTTCGGAGTATATGCATTTATACGGCAAAACTCCGCAAGAGCTCGCAAAGACGATTACTGACGAAGTGTATAAGGTTACGGGCATACGCGCGGCGGCAGGGCTCGGGACCAATATGTTCCTTGCGAAAGTCGCCCTCGACATAACGGCAAAACATTCTCCAGACTTCACGGGCTTTCTGGACGAAGAAAAATTTAAATCCACAATCTGGCACCACCGTCCCATAACCGATATATGGAATATCGGGCATGGAATTGCAGAACGACTTTTGAAATACGGCATAAACGACCTTTACGGTGTTGCGCATTGCAGAGAGGATATACTCTATAAAGAATTCGGCGTGAATGCCGAGCTTCTGATAGACCACGCAAACGGTTTGGAACCTTGCACTATTGCAGATGTTCATGCCTATAAATCCAAGACCGCGTCGGTTTCAAACAGCCAAATACTTTTTTCCGATTATTCTTTCGACGAAGCATATATAATTCTAAAAGAAATGGTATACGGACTCGTTCTCGAAATATCGGAAAAAAACCTTGTTACCGATTCGATATCTTTGTCGGTCGGATATGCCGAGCGCAAAGCAAAGCATACGGGAGGCACAAGAAAACTCGGCGAAAGCACTCAGGCATACGGCAAAATTATAGGTTATTTTAAAAATCTATATGACGAAACCACGCCGAAAAACGCGAAAATACGCAAGATAACCGTAGGGCTAAACAAGCATACGGACGAAATTTAGAAAATTTACGATTTCTTTTCCGACCCCGAAAAAGAGAAAAAAGAAACCGATTTACAAAAGACAGTCGTGGACATAAAGAACAAATACGGTAAAAACTCACTTTTGAAAGGCACTAATTACGAGCCCTGCGCGACGCAGCGCGAAAGAAACAATATGATAGGCGGACACAACGGTGAATAGAAAAAAGATGACGCGTGCGGAGCGCGCAAAACAATTTATGCCGTTTGCGGCGCTCAGGGGATTCGAAGAGTTGATTAGAGAGCGGGAGATTGTTCCCGAGACAAAATCCGAACTGACGGAAGAAGACGCGGCAGCGCTTTCCGAGGCCGTAAAAAAAGTGAAAAAAGGCGATATCGTGCGTATAAAATATTATTGCGGGAACGGATACCTGACGGACGAGGGAATTGTCGCGGGGGTCAATATATACATGAGGAACATAACAGTCGTGAAGAAAAAAATTTCGTTTGACGACATCAAAGAATTGAATATTTTGCAAAGAGGATGATTTTTTATGGAAATAATAAAAGCGCAACGGCTTATCCTTGCGAGTAATTCGCCGAGAAGAAAATTCATCATGCAAAATGCGGGATATAAATTCGACATAGTGGTGTCTGAATTTGCCGAACGTACGTCGTCAGACCCTGTCGAAACAGCCGTGAACAATGCGGAGGGTAAAGCGCTCGACGTGTGGAACAGGCTCGGCGATGAAAAAGCCGCCGTCCTCGGTGCGGATACCGTGGTTTTTCTTGAAAAACGCATACTCGGTAAACCCGCCGACGCGCAGGACGCGAAAAAAATGCTGCGTGAACTTTCGGGTAAGACGCACCGCGTGATAACCGCTTATGCAGTCGCTTGGGCGGGAGGATTAAATAGCGGATATTCCGTTTCGGAAGTGACATTCAAGGGTTTATCCGATAAACTTATCGAGGATTATGTCGCGAGCGGGCTTCCGCTCGATAAGGCGGGCGCTTACGGTATTCAGGACGGGTTCCCGCTCGTTGATACATATACGGGAAGTATCGATAATATTATAGGACTTCCGCTAAGCGATGTGCGTAAGTTGCTGGACGGCATACTTAAAAAATAAGAAAACGACGCGTTTATCTCCTGCGAATAAAGTTTAAATTTTCCGGACAGGTAAAATGTTCGGTTTTTTATTGTGTTTTTTGCTAAAATATTGTATAATGATTTAACATAGGAAAGTTTGCGGAAATTAAGGAGATAGTTATTGTTTCATCTCGGCGAAATAATGGATAAAGCGAAAGCCAATAATATCAATCCGGTGGTTCTTGCGTTCGTGGGCGACGCGGTATATTCGCTTTTCGTGCGCGAAAAACTGACGTTTTTCAGCGATTGCAAGGCGGGGGAACTCAATGCTCTCGCGACCGCGGAAGTCAGGGCGACCGCGCAGTCGGGGTTTTTTAAGGAAATTTCGGGACTTTTAAACGAAGAAGAACTTGCGGTGTTCAGACGCGCCCGCAACGCCAAAAAAACCACGCGGGCAAAAAGCGCTTCCGTCGCCGAATACAATATCTCGACGGGGTTGGAAGCGGTTTTAGGCTATCTTTATCTTACGGGAGAAACAGATAGACTGAATTTTTTGCTTAACAAAGGAAATACCGAATAAGGAATATAATATGAAAGTCGAAGGAAGAAACGCGGTCTACGAACTGCTTAAAACCGATAAAGAAATAGATAAGGTACTCGTTCAGAAGGACCTAAAAGACGAAGCAAGCAAACGCCTTGTGAATGTTATTCGTTCTCATAAGATTAAGGTACAGGCTGTCGATAAATACGTTATAGACAAGGAAAGCGAAAGCAAGAGGAGTCAGGGGTTTATAGCGTTTACTTCTGATTATAAATATTATGAACTCGAAGAGATAATCGCCGAGGCAAAGGACAAAGACGGGTTTATCGTCATGCTGAACGAGATTCTCGACCCGCATAACCTCGGCAGCATAATAAGGGTGTGCGAATGTGCGGGTGTCGACGGACTTGTTATCGGCAAGGACAGGAGCGCGTCCGTGAACGATACTGTCATGCGTATTTCCGCGGGCGCTTTGAATCACGTTAAAGTGGCGAGAGTTACCAACATAAACTCCGCGATAGATAAACTTAAAGAAAACGGGTATTGGATATACGGCGCGGAAACAGGCGGGGAAAACGTTTATAAAACCGATTTAAAAGGCAAAATCTGTCTGATAATCGGCGGCGAGGACAGCGGCGTGAAAAGACTCACGAAAGAAAAATGCGACGGTATAATCTCCATACCGATGTTCGGTAAGGTCAATTCTCTCAACGCTTCGGTCGCTTGCGGTGTCGCCGTTTACGAAGCGGTAAGACAAAGATTGGACAGATAAAATGAATTACGGCAATTTATCTGACGAACTGCTCGCCGAAAAAGCCCGCGGCGAAGACGATTCAGACGCACAGCGTGTGCTCCTTGACAGATACGAGGATTTGATTCATTCTGTCGTGAAGCCGTATTTTATAAAGGGCGCCGAAAAGGAAGACCTCGTGCAGGAGGGAAGGCTCGGACTCTATAAGGCGGTAAAGACGTTTAACGGTGCATCGAGTTTTAAAACTTATGCCTACACATGCGTGAAGTCGAGCGTGCTCTCTGCGGTCAGGAGGTCGGGTGCGCAGAAACGCGCGGCGGATGCGGGCGCCATTTCTCTTGCGGGGATTACCGAGGTCGG
>CALVWQ010000039.1 GCA_944367535.1 uncultured Clostridia bacterium | reverse complement strand
AAACGGAGGATTTTTCTCAACGGTAAACCTTTACTGGACCCCCAGACTATCTGGGGGTTTATTGTTTACACAAAAAACGGCGAAGCCGCAAATGCGGCTTCGCCGTAAGTTTTACAATTAAGAGTATATAAATTCAGATACTTGTTAATCGCCGTTTCGGCGATTAACATAAAAATTAAGTTATATTTTATTTTACCGTTATCGAAAGGATTTTAGCGGAGAAACCGACAGGGATATCAACTTTTACGGCATTATACTGCACCAGCTGATTTTCTTTATCGTCCGCTACGAACAAATTGTCAATCGCGTCCGCATCATACTCGTCTGCGGGCACACAGTGAAATGTAAGACCGTAATTGTTTTTAGCGTCTTCCGCATTATACTCGCCCGTATAATAAATATAATATTCCGAATATTTATCCTCGTCCGCAAATATATCGGTTATCGCGGTTATGGCGTCAGAATTATCGGTATCAGCGGTGTCATACTGCGCAAAAATACAGAAATAACCTTTATATCCGCTTATATCCGCAGTGGGGATGAACCATGTTGCACGACCCGAATCTCGCGCCGCGCTCGAAGTGGTATAAGAATCGTCGTGCGCATACCAACTTCTCCAAAGTCCTATCGAGCCGCTCGACGAAGTGAGATTTGAGCCTTTCGTGCCGTTGCTCTCGAACTCGCCGTAAATTTCGTCAAGCAAAGCATTCTGCACTATCTCGCCGTTTTCGACTTTAAGATCGCCTATCATCAACTGGCTGTCATATCCGTCCATTTTATAGAAAACGGTTTCATTATAATAACCGTCGTTGACATACCCCATGATTTTATCCACGGTTTTGGGCGCAAGATGACGGTATAAATCGACAGTAAGAGTATATTCTGCCCCGTCCGCGCTTATTTTGACTTCGAGGGTCTTGATGTCTTCGCAGGCGGTGAGCCCCAGCGACATGCAAAAAAGCATGACTGCCGCGAAAACATTTATCATGACTCTGTAAATACGTTTCATATATCGCTCCGTAATGAATTTGTTACCTTATTATTTTACTTGTATTTTTTGTTCTTGTCAATAAAAAATAATCTTTTTGGGGAAATTTACCTTTTTTCTTATATTAAAAGACGTTTATATACTCCTTAAACCATCCTTGTGCAGACAAAAACACGGCGCGTCCGACCTCGCGTCGGACGCGCCGTGTTTTGCAGACCGGATTATAACCCGGGATTTTGATTTTAATTATTCGGCAACGACGGTTGCACCTGCTTCTTTGAAACGGGCAATCATCTTGTCGGCTTCTTCTTTGGTCGCGTTCTCTTTGATTACGCCGAGAGATTCAACGAGCGCTTTCGCTTCACCGAGACCGAGCGTCGTAAATTCTCTGACCGCTTTGATAACGTCAATCTTCTTGGGTCCGATATCCTTGATGGTAACCTTGAATTCGGTCTTTTCTTCCGCTGCGGGCGCTTCGGCTGCCGCCACGGGAGCAGCTGCAACTGCTACGGGAGCGGCTGCGCTTACTCCGAATTCTTCTTCCAAAGCCTTAACGAGTTCGTTAAGTTCCAATACCGTCATACCTTTTACTTCTTCCAACATTTTCTGAATGTCTGCCATTGTTCTATCCTCCAAAAATCCTTTTTTTAAATTTATTTTTTCCGCGGTCTGAAAACCGAACGGACACTTACTGTGCTTTCTTTTCCGCTATCGCGTTAAGCGCAATAACGAGGCTTCTCGGCATTGCCGAAAGCACGCCCACGAAATTCGCGATGGGTGCCTGCAACGAACCGAGCATTTTTGCAATGAGTTCTTCTTTCGAAGGCATGGAAGCGAGAGCCTTCACGCCGTTTACGTCAACCTTTCCGCCGTCAACGTACGCGCTCTTTACCGCGACTTTGTTCTCATATTTTTTGACAGCGTCTATAATGACTTTGGAAGCCCCTGTTTCGTCTGCACCGAAAGCGACAGACGTAGGGCCGTTCAAATCGTCGTCGAAATCTTTGATTCCGAGGTCATTGAACGCGCGTTTTACGAGCGTATTTTTCAAAACTTTGTATTCTACGTTATTTTTCCTGAATTCTCTGCGAAGTTCGGTATCTTCTGCGACGGTCAGTCCCGCAAACTTTACGAAAACAACCGACTTGGAATCCTGAATCTTCTGCTTGATGTCTTCAACTACCTGTTTTTTTGCTTCAAAATTTGCCGACATTATCTTACCTCCTTGATAGAATTAAAAATGCCCTTGCTAACCGAACGGAAAACAAGGGCATTAAATGCCTTGAAATGAATCCGCCTCGGTGGGAATGCGTCTTACGCATATTAAAAACCTACTGTCTCAGGCTATTTTGTTGTAACGAAAATAATTATACCATACTCCCGCGAAAGTTGTCAACTAAATTTTAGCGGCAACTTTAATTCCGGGGCCCATGGTGCTCGCAACCGTGACACTCCTTAAATAAAGCCCCTTTGCCGCGGCGGGTTTTGCCTTGACGATGGCTTCCATGAGCGCGTCATAGTTTTCTTTAAGTTTTTCCTTACCGAAACTTTTCTTGCCGATAGCGCAGTGAATGATAGCGTTTTTGTCGAGCCTGTATTCAACTTTACCTGCTTTGCTATCCTTAATCGCCTTCACGACATCCATAGTAACGGTACCCGATTTAGGATTGGGCATGAGACCTTTCGGGCCGAGGATTTTACCGATTCTTCCGACGAGCCCCATCATATCGGGCGTCGTTATAATAACATCGTAATCGAACCAGTTTTCGGTCTGAATCTTCTGAATCATGTCCTCCGCTCCGACGAAATCCGCACCTGCGGCTTTCGCCTCATCGGCCTTTTCGCCCTTGGCGAGAACGAGCACTTTGACTTCTTTACCCGTTCCGTTGGGGAGAACAAGCACGCCCCTGACCTGCTGGTCAGCCTGCTTGGGGTCTACGCCCAGACGGACGTGAAGTTCCACCGTCTCGTCGAATTTAGCTTTCGCAGTATCGATAACAAGTGCCAGAGCCTCTTCCGCATCGTATAATTTACCCGTTTCAATGGCCTTTGCGCTTTCAATATATTTTTTTCCGTGTTTCATACTATATACCTCCCGTGGTACTTTCGGAGCGATGCCCCTCCCACGTTATTTCCTTAATCTACGACCTCTATTCCCATACTTCTCGCGGTACCCGCAATCATGCTCGCCGCGCTCTCGATGCTGTTTGCGTTGAGGTCGGGCATTTTGAGTTTTGCAATCTCCTCGACCTGTGCTTTCGTGATTTTAGCGACCTTGTTCTTGTTGGGCGCAGCGCTCGCCTTTTCAATACCGCATGCCTTTTTGATAAGCACGGGAGCGGGCGGAGTTTTGAGAATAAAAGTAAAAGACCTGTCCTGATAAATGGTCATGACGACCGGAATTATAAGACCGGCCTGGTCCTGCGTTTTCGCGTTGAATTCTTTCGTAAATCCCGGTATATTTATGCCATGCGGACCGAGCGTCGAACCTACGGGCGGACCGGGCGTTGCCTTGCCTGCGGGCAATTGCAGTTTTACGATTGCTGTAACTTTCTTTGCCATAATAACCTCCTCGGTGGTAATATCGTTGCGCCAGTGTAAAAATTTATCCGCAACTCCCACTCATATATAGCGTCGGACTGACCGACTGAATAGCTTTTGTTTATGCGCCATTATCGCCGCTTTGCGTATATGGCGTTTAAACGCAGATTATTTATCCGCGCTCTCTTTGACGTTTACTTTTTTAACCTGTACGAAATCAACTTCTACGTCCGTATCCCTGCCGAACATGGTAACGTTGACCATGGCTTTCTGCGTGGCATCGTTTAAAGAAACCACCTTGCCGCAGAAAGATTCGAGCGGACCCGACATTATCTGTACCTCGTCTCCCACAGTAAAGTCCACGTTTACAGCGACTTTTGTAAGTCCCATCCTTACGACTTCCTCTTCAGTGAGCGGAAGAGGCCTTCCTTGCGGGCCGACGAACCCCGTTACGCCGCGGGTATTGGTAACAAGATACCAGATATCGTTACTGTAAATCATTTTCAGGAAAACATAGCACGGAAATTTCTTTCTTTCCACGAGTTTCTTCTTTCCGTTGGCTTTTTCTTCCAATGTCTCCTCGGTTGGAATCTGAATCTCGAAAATATTTTCCTGCAAATTATTGTTTTCAATCAGTTTTTCAAGGCTGTCCTTGACCATCGCCTCGTAACCGGAATACGTGTGAATGACGTACCACTTTGCTTCTTCAATCGCCATGAGTATTCTCGCTTACAGTTTATTTATAGAGCAAATTGAGCAATTGTCCCAAACCGTAATCGAAAGCGGTTATGACGACAAGGAACGCCAGAACGACCACGATAACGACGCCCGTCTTTTTGACGACTTTCGGAAAAGTAGGCCAGCTGACCTTTTTGAGTTCCGAAAAAACATCCTTGATTTTGGCGCCGATCCGCTTAAACAAGCCGGGCTTGCCGTTCTTTTTCTTCGCATTTTTTGCGTATTTTTTATCGTTCTGCTCTTTTAACTCTTTCTGCTCTTTCTGCGCTTCGGCGGGATTCGTATCTATGAAATCGCCTTGCGCCGACTTTTTATTATCCATTATTTGCCCCTTTTATACGGCTCATTGCTCTTCGCGAGCCGCGACGAAAAATTACTTCGCTTCTTTGTGAACGGTATGCTTACCGCAGAATTTGCAATACTTTTTCATCTCCAATCTTTCCGCATCGTTCTTTTTATTTTTAAAAGTATCGTAATTTCTCTGCTTACATTCCGTGCACGATAAAGTAATCTTGTTTCTTGCGCCTTTCGCAGCCATAATGCACCTTCCGAACATGAAAAAATTACACCCCGAAATCCGAGATGCTGATTTATTTTATCATTTATCTCGGCGCATGTCAAGGTTTTTAGCGCTTTTTTTTACATATTTTAACGCTTTTTTTGAACTTTAATCCGTATAGAGGTTATTTCGGGACAAACTACGCCCCCGCGCACAAAATATTGTGCGCGGGGGCGTATCCTTAAAACATCCGACAATTTTCAGACGTTATCTTCTTTTTGCCACCTGTAACCGGCATTGTAATTTTTAAGACATTCAGCCGCCTTTAAAGCGTCGGACAACGTTTCGGTGCTCATACCTACGGTCGAAGCAGTTCCGTAACACTTCCAGCCGACCGTATCGGCAAATACCGCAGAAACCAGGTCGCCGCACCCGTAAAAGGCATAAACTCCTATTTCCGTTACGCCCGCATGAAATTCAACGCGCGTTATACCGCCGCAATTATAAAACGCATAATCTCCGATTTTGGAAACTTCCTGCGGAATGACGAGAATCGTCAAAGGCTCTCCTTCCAGAAAGATATTTGCGCCGTAGCAAAACGGATTGGATGAATAATCGGCAAAATCCAAAACGCACCATGCCGCGAGGTCGGATATGCATACGTCCGAAAGAGCGTTACAGTTTATAAACGCGCTTTTGCCGATTACCGACACGCTTTCAGGCAACGTAACGGTAGTGAGGGCGGCGCAATTGCCGAAAGCGTAAGCTCCTATTTCGGTGACTCCTTCCGGTAAGGTTATGCTTTCGACAGCGGCACAGTTCTCGAACGCATGACTTCCTATTGCGGTTACGCCCTGCGGGATAATAAGATTTTCCGCGAGCTGCCCGTCAATATAAACATTTTGCGCATAATAAAGGGGACTTAAATCATAGTCACTGAAACTTATCGCGCACCATTTCGAAATATCGGTAAAATACACGCCCGTAAGAGCGGTGCAGTTTCTGAAAGCATAATCTCCCACATCTGACACGCCTGCGCCCATCTCTATGGTTTTAAGGTTTAAACAACCGTCAAACGCGCTCATTCCTATACTTACGACGCCGTCGGGTATAGTAACGCTTTCAATACTTTTACAATGGTAAAATGCGTAATCTTTGACGACGGTTATGACTTCGGGAATATCGAGTTCGGTTAAGAGCACGCCGTCAAGATACAGATTCGCCGAATTTTTAAGCGGATTCGACGCAATGTTTGAAAAGTTGATTTTGCACCATGCGGCAATATCCGTTATATACACCGCACTGATGGCGGAACAGCCTTCGAACGCATTCTGGCCTATGCCCGTTATGCCGCCTAATATCGATATCGATTCAAGATTAATGCAGTTTTTGAAAGCGTTTTCATCTATATAATTACCGCTCGTAACCGATACGCTTATTAAACTTGTCTTTGGCAATTCGTAAAGCACCGACGCGGAAGCCGAAACTTCTTCGAGCGGACAGTTATAGAAAGTATATGCCTGAATGTCGATTATGCCTTTTCCAATCTTCAAATCGCTAAGACTCGTGCAGTTATAAAATGCCGCCGACCCGATATTGGTCGCACTGTCGGGTATAAACGCGCTCATAAGTCCCGAACAGTCTCTGAACGCCTCGTCTCCGATACTTAAAACCCCCTCCGGCATAACGATTTCCGAAAGACTCGAACAGTTCATGAACGCATATTCGCCGACGGATTTGACGCTGTTCGGAATACTCACGCTTTCAATCTCGCCGCAGCAATAAAATGCGTACCGCCCTATCGCCGCCGTCCCAACGGGGACGGAGAGGTCTGTCAAAATCGCGCCGTTAAAATAAAGGTTATCAGCATAATACAGAGGTGTGGAAGTCATGTCGTAAAATTCCGTTTCGCACCACGACCTTATATCCTGTATATACACGCCCGTGAGTTTTTCGCAACCGCCGAAAGCATTGGCGCCGACGGTCATTTCTCCCTGTCCGAAGGACACGTTTTCAAGTGCGCCGCAGCCGCTGAGCGCACCTTCTCCGATATTATTTACGCCGTCGGGAATGCCAATCCGTTCAATAAGCACGCAATTTCCGAATGCGTATTTGCCTATTTCGCGCACTCCCGACCCGAGCGCCGCCTCCGAGAGAGCCGCGCACCCGTAAAAAGCGTAATTCCCTATATTTTGCACCCCGTTCAGGTCTACTTTCGTAAGTTTATCGTACTTATAAAAAGCATAAGCACCTATTCCCGCCGCGTCAGACGTAACGGTGAGTTCTGAAAGCAATTGTCCGTCAATATAAAGATTTTGTGCATAATACAGAGGATTTGACATATAATCGGCAAACACGATGCCGCTCCACGCATCCGCGTCGGCAATATTAACGCGGTTAAGCGCCGTGCAACCGTAGAATGCATAAGTTCCGACAGTGAGTACACCCTTTCCGAAAGTTACCTCCGCAAGTGCGTTGCAACCGTAAAAAGCGCGCTCGCCTATATCGGCTATCCCGTCGCCAATCTCCGCACTTTCGAGTTTATTACATGATTGAAAAGCCTCTTTTAATATGCCGCCCTCGCCCGTTACGACGACTGATTTCAAGTTGTCTTTGGGAATATATTTTATCGCCGCCGCGGGTATGTTCGCATACTCTATCGCGGAAGAATATCTGAACGCGTTTTCGCCGAAAATTGCCGTGCTGCCGGGTATTACTACGCTCGTCAACGCCCTGCAACTGCTAAACGCCTGCGCGCCTACCTCCTCCGTCCCGTCCGCCAATATGAGTTCGGCAACCGATTTGCAGTTGTAAAAAGCATAATTTCCTATTTTTACGACGCTCGCGGGTATTTCGACACGAGTCAGGAGCGCACCGTCAAGATAGAGCGCCGACGAATTTGCAAGAGGCGTCGAATATGCGTCCGCGAACTCTATACCGCACCATGCCGCAATATCGTCGATATAGACGCGCCCGATGTTTGCGCACCCGTAAAATGCATGCGCGCCGATACTTTTTACGCTTTGCGGTATTTCTATTGCGGTAAGATTGGAGCATCCGTCAAATGCGTTTTTTCCTATATTGACTACTCCCTGCAATTCTATGTCCGTGAGAGCGGAACAACCAGAGAACGAACCGTCCTCCAAATCCCCGCCGCCCGTTATAACGGCGACTTCCAGGTTTTCTTTCGGGACAGAGGCAATCGCCGATACGGGCATAACCGCCTTTTCGATTCCGATACATTTTTCAAATGCTCTGTCTCCGACAGTCATAAGTCCTTCGGGAAGCGTCAACTCTTTTATGTTTGCGGCATTATAAAAAGCATAAGCGTTTATCTTGGTTACGTTATCGGGTATTTCGAGTGCGGATACCGTTTCTCCGTCCAAACCGAATCTGCTCGTATAATAAATAGGATTGGCTTCGGCATTTGCAAATTCTATGCCGCACCACGCCGCAACGTCATCAATATGTAAATCCGTCAGTCTGTCGCAACCATCGAAAGCATTGTTTCCCACGCTTTTCAGTCCTTTCCCCAAGGACACGGTTTCAAGCGCGCCACATGAATAAAACGCTCTTTCGCCGATATTTTCCACACTGTGCGGTATCTCAATGCAGACAATCCCGCCGCAATTATAGAATGCGCTGTCGCCGACGGTTACCGTTCCTTCTTCAATTTCGACATCGATAAGCCCGGCGCAGTTATCGAAAGCCGATTTGCCGATAACCTTGACGCTTGCGGGAATTACGACCTTTTTTATGGCCAGGTTGTTAAAAAAAGCGCGCTCTCCTATTTCGGCGACCCTTTTGCCGTTATATTCAGACGGAATAATCACTTCCTTGTCTTCGCCGGAATATCCGGTCAAAATATATTTATCGCCGGACAGAAAGAAGGTAAAATCACGAATCAAATCGCCGCCCTGTTCGCCGCCTTGTTCGCCGCCTTGTTCACCGCCTTGTTCACCGCCTTGTTCACCGCCCTGTGCGCCACCTTGTTCGCCGCCCTGTTCGCCGCCTTGTTCGCCGCCTTGCTCGCCACCTTGTTCACCGCCTTGCTCCGTGCCTTGCTCACCGCCGACGTTTGCCTCATTTTTTCTGCATGCAGAAAAAATGCAAGCGAATGAAAAAATCAGCGCCAATAAAATGATAAGCGAAAATTTTTTAAACCCTTTGCGCATACATACCTCCTTGTGTCCCGACTAAAAAAACTTTCCGGCACGCGCTTTACAAAAAAGCGCCCCGATTAAGGGACGCCCGCATATCCGCGTATCCCTTAAAAAGTTTGCGCTATAATTTATCCGTATAAGGATAATAAGGAATACACAATAATGCCTTTGTGCAATCCCTATACGGCAATATTAAATTATAGCGCAGGTTCAGTATAGCACAAAACCGATCAAAAATCAACCCCTTTTTATTTTTTTCATTATTAAGCTTTTTCACTATGATTACAGCACGAATACCGAAATCGTTTTGTCCGTTTTTTACCTTACAAAAAAAGCGCTTCTGAAAGTATCCGACTTCCAAAAGCGCCAACGGTTTACATTCTCGTTTTATTCAATCGTTCAAAATAAATTTTTCAAGAGTAGAGTATATATCGCCCTTTTCTATAATTTTATTTATGTCTTTCTGTGAAAGCAATGCGACTTTTTTCTCGCCGTCGAATACCGAAACCTCATTCAAGGCGTTATAATCCAAAAGCCGCATGAGTTTTTTTACCGTCATACGCTTTGTTACGGCGATACGGTTATAAGGCATGCCTCGCATGAGCCTTTCTTCGCTCATGGCAGTATACATTCTTACATAGACGTTGTCTTTTGCCCTGCCGAGAGCCCCCGCGAGCACGAACAGCCCGAAAAACAGAAACGACAAATTAACTGTCCTAAAACAACTTAAAACAAACAACGCCATAATAAGCAGGCCGAACAACACGCCGAGGATACGGCATAATCTGAACGCCCTGTCCTCCCCCGTTTTCTTCCCTATGAGCGCGGAAAGAATCCTGCCGCCGTCGAGAGGATAAGCGGGAATAAAATTGATGACCGCCATCGTAAAATTCGCGGACGCCGCTATATCCGTAAAGGCATAAATTTCGGGGAAAATCCACCAAACCGCCACAAAAAAAATACCCGTCGCAAGATTTATGAACGGTCCCGCAAGGGCAATGCCTATCTCGTCGGAAGGCTTCATGCCGTCTATATTTCCCTTAACCACCGCGCCGAACGGCATAAGTACCATACGGTCGAGTCTGTAACCCGCCCGCGCCGCCGCAAAAGAATGACCGAGTTCGTGAATCACCGCCGTAACGGTGTATATCACGAACTCGAAAATTCTGCCTGTCAGCGCATAATAAAATCCGAATACGAAAAACAGCGGATGTACGCTTAATTTTATACCGCCCATACGACGGTGTTATCTGTCACCTGATATCCCGTAATAATCGCCCCGTCAGCACCCATGAAGCACATTTTGAATCCTTCTTCGGCGACATATCCCACGGGGATATTGCCGTAAACGGTATCGCCCACTGCGGCGTAAGCGTAATCAAGACCCATTATAACCGATTTGAAGTTTTCGCTGTGCGCGATTTCCATTGTATATTTGCCTTCACCGTCGGCGGTTATGCTCGCAACCTTACCGTCGCAAGGAGAATATACGCTTCCCTGTGCGGAAATAGTCATCATACCGTTTTCTATAACAGGGGCCTGTTCACTGTCATAAGCAACGACGGGAGTAAATTCGCCGTAAAGTCTGTTATCCACGAGTTCTTCGGTCTGTTCGGGATCAAAAACACTTTTAATAAAGGTATTGATTCCGCTCTGCGGATAAAAAGCATTAGTCAGAAAGATTACCGCGAGAAGGACGCCTATTATGACGAGTTCCAGCGTTACCGCAGAAAAAGTAAAGCCGCGTTTTTTCTTCGATTCCTCGCGGGGCATAACCGGGAGGTCAGTATGAATCGCGGGCGAAACCGCATAAGACGGCCCTTCCGCGACCTCGGCCGCAGGCGCCTGTTCCGCAAAAGTTTCCGTCTCGGCGGCACTGTTTACTTTCTGCAAAAGTTCGCGCTTGACTTCTTCGGGATTATCCGCTTTTTTCCTGCGCGACCTTTTTTTCCTGACGGGTTTGTAAGTGATGTTGCATGTGTTGACCGGTATTTCGAGCATCGTCGCATACTGTAATTTTTCGTTCATAACAATTTCTCCTTTTCTTGTTCGTCCATAAGAATATATGCGGGAAAAAAATGCGTTATGACACATTGTGCATGAAATTTTTTTAAATAGAAAAACTTACATGGTAAACGGTAAAAGTTGAAAGGTAAATTTATCATGAAAAAGCATTAAATAAATATCCACCAGCCTAGCTGGTGGTTTTTCTTTTTCGGGCAATTAGCCCTAAACTATTCTGGCTTACGCAC
>CALVWQ010000038.1 GCA_944367535.1 uncultured Clostridia bacterium | reverse complement strand
CTTGCTCCGTAATCGTTGTCGTACCCCTTTTCTATTATAAGGTCCATGGCAGCGTCAGTAACGACGAGTTTTACCTCCATTACGGCGAGGCGTTTCCTTAGACTTGTCAAAAGCAGTTCCGCAATCCTTGCGGTTTCGTCGCGCGTAAGTTTATGGAACACTATTATATCGTCTATCCTGTTGAGAAATTCGGGACGGAATTTCTCTTTGAGAGCGTCCATATACCTTTCGCACATATTCTCGTACTCGGCATTATTGCCGCCCGAAAATCCCAAAGTGTTTCTGTGCTGAATTTCCGAAGCGCCCACGTTCGAGGTCATTATGATTATGGTATTTTTAAAACTTACCACTCTCCCCTTGCTGTCGGTCAGACGCCCGTCATCCAATATCTGCAACATGATATTGAAGACATCGGGATGCGCTTTTTCTATTTCGTCGAACAAAACGACCGAATAGGGTTTTCTGCGCACTTTTTCGGTCAGTTGGCCCGCTTCGTCAAAACCCACATATCCGGGAGGCGCACCGACCATTTTGCTCACAGAATGTTTTTCCATATATTCGCTCATGTCGACGCGTATAAGATTATCCTCATTTCCGAATACCGCCTCCGCGAGCGCCTTGGACAGTTCGGTCTTTCCGACACCCGTAGGTCCGACGAATATAAAGGAGCCGACGGGACGGTTGGGGTCGGAAAGTCCGGCTCTCGCACGCCTAATCGCGTCCGAAACGGCACGCACGGCGTCTTCCTGTCCTATTACTCGTTTATGCAGTTCCGCTTCGAGTCCGAGCAGCTTATGCGCCTCAGTTTCTGTGAGTTTGACGACGGGCACTCCCGTCCAGTTACTTACCACCTTAGCTATGTCTTCGGGGGTCAGTTTCAGTTTATCGCGGTTGGTAGTCGTCTTGCTCGCCTTTGCGCGTATTTCTTCAAGTTCTTTATTAACCCGCTCTATATCTTTGTTTATCTTTATGGCGCGTTCCAAATCGTCACGGCGCTTCGCCTCGTTTTTCTGTGCGATAAGTGCGTTCAGTTCGCTTTCTTTCTGCTTGGCTTCAACAGGCGAATTATAACTGTCGAGCCTCACGCGCGAAGCCGCCTCGTCGATGAGGTCTATCGCTTTATCGGGCAGAAATCTGTCGGTTATATATCTGTCCGAAAGAGTTACGGCGGCAACTATCGCGTCGTCGGGAATACTCACGCCGTGATGCGATTCGTATTTATCGCGCAGCCCTTTCAGTATCTCCACCGTCTCTTCGGTGCTCGGCGCCTCTACCATAATCGGCTGAAATCTTCTTTCGAGCGCGGCGTCTTTCTCTATATATTTTCTGTATTCGTCGATAGTCGTCGCGCCGATTGTCTGCAACTCGCCGCGCGAGAGCATGGGCTTTAAAATGTTTGCCGCGTCCATATTGCCCTCCCCGGTACTGCCCGCGCCGACGATGTTGTGAATTTCGTCTATGAAAAGTATTATATTTCCGTTTTGTTTTACCGTCTCTATCGCCTTTTTAAGCCTTTCCTCGAAATCGCCGCGATACCTCGCGCCCGCGAGCATTCCCGCAATATCGAGCGAGAACACGACTTTATCCACGAGTATTTCGGGGACGTTTCCCTTTACTATCGCCTGCGCAAGCCCCTCGACCACCGCGCTTTTTCCTACGCCCGGTTCACCTATCAATACGGGATTGTTTTTAGTACGCCTCGAAAGTATCTGAATGACTCTGTCTATTTCTTTTTTCCTGCCTATAACGGGGTCGAGCCTCCCTTCCTCGGCGAGCCTGTTTAAATTAACGCCGAATTTGGAAAGTTCGCCGAATTCTCCGTCGTCGCCGCGCTTTTCTTTGCCTTTCTGCTGCGATTTTGCGCCCGAATTCGGCGTTTCGTGTGCAAAATCGCCCTCATCGTCTTCATATTCGTCATCCTCTTCGCCCATAAGCCCTTCTGCTATTTCCTGCGCCATCGCATCGACATTGACGCGCATGGCTTTCAGTATTGTTACCGCAACACTGTCGGTATCGAGAAGAAGTGCGAGCAAAAGGTGCTCTGTTCCCACAAATCCCGAATGTGCTTTGAGCGATATATCTACCGCCTTTTCAAACAGATGTTTGGTGCGCGGCGTGAACATGTTACCGGGAATTATAACGTCGGTATCTACCGTTTTTCGGAAATAATAAAGATACCTGTCGTTATCGACCTCGGCCTCGCGAAGTATCGCGCCAGCCCGCCCGTCGGGCACGTTTATAAGCCCGAAAAGTATGTGTTCGCTGCCTATATATCTGCAACCGAAACGCTTGGCGAGCGCGGTCGCGAGTTCTATTACCTGATTGACGTTACGGGAAAACGCGTCGTAATACATTTTCTTATCCTCCTCATGTCAGTCTTTGAGTTTCAAAAGTTTTTTCCCCACAATCTCGGCACGGAAAAGGTCGCGCTCCGTTGCCGATAGTTCCTTACCGTACTGTTTGCAAAGATTAGCGGGTCTGACCGCGACAATCAAATCGTCAATCCGCTCTATGTCGCTTATGCCTATCATACCCAGCATCGCGCCGAGTTTGACGTTTGCAATATGCGACAGAAACTCGTTGTACGAAAGCATGACGGCATTAGTTAGCACTCCGAATGATTTTTTAGCCTTATCCATCGTCGAAAGTTCATTCTTTCCGTACAGCCTTTCCATTTGCCTGCGTTCTTTCTCGCAAAGGCCTACGACCGCATCCTCGACCTTTTTCAATACATCGTATTCTGATACACCGAGCGTTACTTCGTTACTTATCTGATACATATATCCTTCCGCGCTCGTACCTTCGCCGTAAAGCCCGCGCACGGTCAGTCCGTTTCTTTCACACCTTACCTTTTCTTCCGTTATTCTGTCCGTTTCGGAAAGAGCGGGAAGAAACATCATGACCGACGCGCGCATTCCCGTCCCGACATTGGTCGGGCACGCCGTTAAATACCCGTATTTTTCGTCATACGCAAAATCGAGATTTTTGGCGAGGTCATCGTCGATTCTTTCGAGACGCTTATACGCCTCTTTCAGCCTTAATCCTTTCATGAAACACTGTTCGCGTATAACGTCTTCTTCATGCACCATTACGGAAACGCTTTCATCCGTATTTATTAGCACGGCGCCGCAACTCCTGTTCTCCATAAGGTTAAGGCTTATTAAGTGCCGTTCTTTCATCGCTTCGAGCGAAACGGCGTCCATATTCGACACATAATAAAGATTGAACGTATCGCTTTTTATCAAAGCACGATTTACCTTTTTTATTATGCTTTTTGCCGTGGAAACATCGGTTATCCTGAAAGGATATCCTCTCAAATTCCTCGCGAGCCTTATGCGAGTGGTTATTATGCTTCCGGACATCAGGTCGGGAGTGATCGTCATATCAGCCCCCTCCTTTCGAGTTCGGCTTGCAGGTCGAAAATTTCACGGGTGAGTTCCGCCATCTCCGAAAACCGTCCTTCAAGCCCCGCAAGTTCTTTTTCTTCTTTCAAGCGTTCGTATTCCGAAAGCAATTCTTTATTAAGCCCCTGTATTTTCGGTTGTTTGCCCACGTGTCTGTCGGTGCCCTGTATTTCAGTCAAAACCGCCGCAAGTTCCTTCCCGAAAACCTTGTAGCAGTTGGGACACCCGAGCATTCCCGTACGGTAAAAATCCGATAACGAAGTCTTGCAAATATCGCAATATTTTTCGTACATGTTCCCTGCCGCGGCGGTCAAAGTTTTTCCGCCAGTTGTTTTATATATTCTCTGGTATCCTCGCCTATTTCTTTGCTTCTGAGCGCAAACTCCACATTGGCGCGGATATACCCGAATTTATCGCCGACATCGTATCTTATACCCTCGAAAGGCGCAGCGAGAAGTCCGCCTTTTTTAGCCACTTCGTCAAGCGCATCGGTAAGATATATTTCATTGTTGCGCGGTTTGAGCTTTTTCAGTTTACTCATAATATCGCCCGAAAGAACGTATCTTCCGACGAGCGCATAATTCGAAAGCGCTTCGTTCACGCTCGGCTTTTCCTTTATTTCGGTTACTTCGAAATATCCGTCTTTTTCCCCGCCTATTCCGAGGTTGCCGTATTTAGAGATATCGTCTCCGAAAACCTCCATGGTGGCGATAACGCTTTTACCCGTCATTTCGTAAATCTCAGTCAGACGTTTCATGCAAGGTTTTTCCTTACCCGAAGCATACATGAGTTCGTCGCCGAGCAAAAGCGCGAAAGGTTCGTTTTTAATATATTTTTCCGCGCAAAGTATCGCGCCCGCAAGCCCGTTCGCTACTTTCTGCACGACAAATTTTACGTTAAACCTCTGCGTCTCGCGCTCTATGTCGTAAAGCTTTTTCTTTCCGTCCGAAAGAAGCCGCGCTTCAAGCGCTTCCGCGGGTCCGAAATGTTTGCCGATAACCTCCGACCCGGGACTTACCACAATGATTATATCCTCAATATCAACCGAAATAAGCTCTTCGGCTATATACTGAATGGTGGGTTTATCCAGAACCGAAAGCATGGGCTTCGGCACCGCCTTGGTTATGGGCAGAAATCTCGTACCCAGCCCCGCAGCCGGTATCAGCGCCTTTTTAATCTTTAAACTCATTTTTCTTTTTCCCCTGTATATATTATTTTACGAAATTCTCGTCTTCGAGCGCCTTTATTTTATTGACTCTCCGCTCATGACGTTCGTTTCCGCTGAAAGGAGTGCTTATAAATGCCTCGACTATATCAATCATAAGACCGGGGCCTATCACTCTTTCGCCGAAAGCAAGCACGTTTGCGTCGTTATGAAGACGCGTCATTCTCGCAGAAAACACGTCGTGGCAATGACCGCAACGTATACCTTTTACCTTGTTTGCGACTATACTCATACCTATGCCGGTACCGCAAATAAGTATACCCAAATCATATTCTCCGCTTGCAACGGCTTTGGAAACGGCGAGAGCATATTCGTTGTAATCTACCGATTCCGGTCCGTAGCAACCGAAATCTTTATATTCTATTCCTTTTTTATCGAGATATTCTTTAAGTACGGGTTTAAGATTAAATCCGCCGTGATCGGTCCCTATTGCTATCTTCATTTTTTATTTCTCCTTTTTTTCCAGTATTTTATCCAAAATAGAATTGCATGCATCTTCAAGCATGTGCGAAACTCTTATATATGCCCCGAGGTCTTGCCCGTAAGGGTCCGGTATATCCTCACCGCCCGAAATTTCAGAAATCGTATAAACGTTTGGAAAATTGCTTATACGGCTCTTATGTTCCGCCGTCATACATATAATTATATCACTGTTTATTAGCAGTGCGCCCGTGGCCAGTCTCGACCTGAACGAATACGGTTTATAACCGAGTTGTTTTAAAGCCTTTGCCGAATGAACGCTGATTTTATCGCCCTCGCAGGCGGAAAGCCCCGCGCTGGACACGCGGACATCCTTTATCCCCGCAAGTTTCAGTTTCCTTTTCAGTATGATTTCCGCCATGGGACTGCGGCACGTATTGCCGGTACAGACGAATAAAATTCTTTTTACACTCATCCGCAAGACTTCCTCAACCTGTTTGTTATTCCGAGATACACCCCGTCTTCGCGCGGCATATCTATCGCTATTATAATATCCGCCTCTTTTTCGCCCTGCAAAAGCCTTTCGTAAAGATTAGAGGCTATTTCCTCGCCGCCTGTGCCTAGCAAAAGCAGGTTTTTACCCTCAAAATAATTCGCGAGCGGCGTTCTGCACATTATATATGCGCGGTTTCCAGACGCGGTTTCTTTATCGTAAAGCAGTTTAGCCTCTTCGATTTCGTCTTCCTTAAAAAGCGCCGTGCGGCAGCGCGGCCTGTAATGACGGTATTTTACTCCCGGGGATTTTACTTTATCCCCATCTTTATGCTCGGCTATTTCGCAGCCGCCCGCCACCTTTTCTATCATTTCTCTTGTAATCAGCCCCGCCCGAAGTATCCTCGGAACTTTCTCGGTAACGTCGAGCACGGTGCTCTCTATTCCGCCCGAGCATTTCCCGCCGTCGAGTATAAGCGGTATTTTCCCGTTAAGGTCATCATAGACGTGCCTTGCCGTCACGGGGCTCGTATGCTTTGAAATATTTGCGCTCGGAGCGACTATCGGCGCGTCCGCCGCCCTCAGAAGTGCCTGACATCCCTCATGCGACGGTATACGCAAAGCAAGCGTATCGCCACCGCAAACTGCCTCTTTACATATTATGCCGCGGCTTCTCATTACCAGCGTCAGAGGACCCGGCATATATTCATTCATAAGCCGCGGGATGTAATCCTGTTCGACAAAGACAAGTTTTTCGATATCGTAATCGCGGTGAACGTGCGCTATGAGCGGATTATCCGACGGTCGCCCTTTTACCTCGTAAATTTTCTCTACCGCTCGGGAGTCGGTACCTATCGCGGCAAGTCCGTACACCGTTTCGGTCGGCATGCCTATCACTCCGCCCGAACGCAATATTTTGACCGCTTCCGCTATACTGCGCTCGTTTATCGTTTTAATTTCCGTTATCATGTCAGAATATCTCGTCGTCTACGGAAGAATCTTTTTCCTCATCGGAATATCCGTCGTCGTCAAAAGCCTCGCCTTCTCCCTCATACCCGTAGTCGTACTCTTCGGGAGGTGCCTCCTCATTGCCGTGTATACTTGCCTCGGAAATATCCTCCGTACCCTCGACTCTGCCTTTTTCCGCCGCGGGACGGGACTCGCCTTCTTCGCCTTCGGGTTCGCCGGTCTCCTCGTTGAGATTGATAAATTTAGTACATTCGCCTTTAAAGTAAAGTTTTACAGTACCCTGAGGACCGTTTCTGTGTTTCGCGATGTTAAGTTCCGCGACGTTTTTCTGTATTTTCCCCTCGGAAAAGTCTTTTTCCGAGGCGAACCGGTCGGGTCTGTGAATGAACATAACTATATCTGCATCCTGCTCGATTGCACCCGACTCTCTCAAATCCGACAGTTGCGGGCGGCGTTTTTCGGAATCCGCCGCACGGGAAAGTTGCGAGAGGGCGAGCACGGGAACGTTAAGTTCTTTTGCCAGTATTTTCAGGTTACGCGAAATATCGCTTATTTCGTTCTGCCTGCTGTCGCTGCTTCTGCTCTTGTCGGGAGTCATCAATTGAATATAGTCGACCATGACCAAATCCAGTCCGTTGTTTTTACGCTTTATGCGTCTGCACTTGGACAGCATTTCGGACGGACGAATGATTGACGAATCGTCTATGTAAATTTTGGCGTTCGACAGTAATTCTCTCGCCTTTGCTATTTTCAGCCACTCGGTCTTATTAAGCCTGCCCTTTACTGCGTTTTCCATACTCACGCCCGCTACCGAACAGAGCATTCTCTGTACAAGCTGTTCTTTGCCCATTTCCAGCGAAAACACCGCGCTCGAATAGCCCTGCAAAGCGACGTTTTCAACTATGTTCATGGCAAGCGACGTCTTACCTATACCCGGTCTGGCGGCGAGAATCATCAAATCGCTCCCGTGCAGACCGTTAAGTATATTGTCAAGTCCTTTATATCCCGTTTTGATGCCTTTGAATTTCGATTTGTCTTTCGAAAGTTCGTCGAATTTGGTGATTACTTCGGGTATGACGCTGCCTATCTTGACTATCTCGCTCGTGTCGGCGGTGTTGGAAATGTCGTATACCGTCTTTTCGGCATAAGCGAGCGCGGCTTTTTCGTCCGTGCTCGACTTACTGACCGACACTATTTCCGCCGCGCCCTTTATCAGAGACCTCAGCATACTGTCGCGCCTTACTATATCGAGATACCGCTGAAAGTTCGCCGCGGAAGGCATTGCATTCGTGAGTTCCGTTATGTAATTTATTCCGCCAGCCTGTTCGAGCGTGCCTTTCTTTTCGAGCGCGTCGGTGAGAGTTACGAGGTCAACGGGCATATTCGCCCTGATAATATCCTGCATAGCGCTGAAAATATACTGATGCGACTCGGCGTAAAAGTCCGATTCTTTTATATATGCCGCCACCTCGACCTGTATTCTGGTGTCGAGGAGAAGACAGCCTATGAGCGCCTGTTCCGCTTCGAGACTGTGCGGCATATCCCCCGTAAGATTCTTAGACATAACCCTTTCTCCTTTTCGGACTTACAATTTTTTATATTCTTCGAGTGCCTTGCCGAACGCCGCGAAAGCCGCCTTAAAAGGCTGCTCGCTCGTCAGGTCAACACCCGCAATCTTCAACAGTTCGACCGGCCCCGCGGAATCCCCCGACGACAGGAACTTAAAGTAATCTTCCACGGCGGATTTCCCCTCCGTCAGTATCCTGTCCGCAATTGCGAGGGCGCTTATGATGCCCGTGGCATATTTATACACGTAAAACGCGCGGTAAAAATGCGGTATACGCGCCCACTCGTATTTTATTTCGTCGTCCGACACCACCGCGTCCCCGTAATATTTCTTATTGAGCCGCAGATATTCTTCGCACATCATATCCTTTGTAAGCGGTATGCCGTTTTCCACCGAGCCGTGCGAAAATTCTTCAAATTCGGCAAACTGCGTCTGTCTGAAAAGCGTCGTCCTTATCATTTCCATAAGGTATGAGAGCAGATATTTTTTCATTTTTTTATCCGTACTGCGGCGGAGAAGATATTTTAACAACAATACTTCGTTGACCGTACTCGCGACTTCCGCGACGAATATCTTATAGTCCGCTTTCGCATACGGCTGATTTTTGTTGGAAAAATACGAGTGTATGCTGTGCCCCATCTCGTGTGCTATCGTGAACACGTCGTGCGTGGTTTTCTGGTAGTTAAGCAGCACGTACGGATGAATGTCGTATACCGCCACGCTGTATGCGCCGCTGCGCTTCCCCTCCGTTTCGTATACCGAAATCCAGCGCTCGTCGTGAGCCTTTCTGAGGAGTTCCGAATACTCTCTCCCCAACACTTGCAGCCCCTCAATCACAAGGCTGTACGCCTCGTCGTACCCGATTTCTATTTCGGCGTTCTCGACGGTCGGCACATATACGTCGTACATGTGCATTTCTTCGAGCCCGAGTTCGCGTTTTTTCACCGCCATATATTCGTGTAGATATTTGAGCCCCTCGTCTACCGAACGTATGAGATTTTTATATACGCTTACGTCCACGTCCTCACCGGAGAGCGCCATATCGAGCGAAGATGCGTATTTTTTTGCTTTTGCCGCAAATACGTCCTTTTTGACGCTGCCGAAATAAGTGGCGGAAATGACGTTTATAAGAGAGATATAAGCGCCGTAATATTTTTTAAACGTCTTTTTGCGCAACTCCCTGTCGGGACTTCTCATTATCACCCCGTAAGTACCGTGCGTGAGCGCGATTCTCTTTCCGCCGTGCGATACGGGCTTTAAGGGCAGATCCGCATTGTCTGTCTTTGTGAAAATATCCCTGAACGAAGCGAGAGTTTCGCTGCTCATGGACAAAAGCCGTTCTTCCGCCTCCGAAAGAACGTGGCTCTTTTCGTCGAGTATTCTTTTAAGCGAATAGTCGTAATCGGAAAGCATGGGATTTTGCATATATTCTTTCAGCACACTCTCGGGCAGTGCGGTGAGTTCGGGAAGTATGAACGCCGTCTTTTCGCCGAACGATGCGGAAAGCGACATCACTTTCGATAAAAGCGCGTCGTATACCGAATCCTTTGTGTTTTCGTCATGTTTCATCATGGCGAAAACGCTGAGTTTTTCGACTTTCCTACCGAGTCTTTCCTCTTTTTTCATACATTCGAGAAATTGATTCGGGTCGCCGAGTCTGCCTTTAAATTCGGAAAAATCGAGCGCGGAAGCAACTTCGGCGTATTCTCTTTCCCAATCTTTGACGCTCGCGTATATTTCTTCGGTTGCCCAGACGTATTTTTTATCCACGGAATTTCTCCTTTCTCTGCATTTACTGTTTTTAATTTTTATTGCTGTGAATTGGTGCAGGCATTCTGCCGCCCCTATTTATAAACTTTTCGCAAGAATACGGCGACACCGCCATAATCGGCGCGCTTCCGAGAAGTCCGCCGAATTCCACGCTGTCCCCTACCGTCTTGCCCGGCACGGGAATCACCCTCACGGCAGTCGTTTTGTTATTTATCATTCCTATCGCCGCTTCGTCTGCAATCATTCCCGAAATGGTGGAAGCGGGGGTGTCTCCCGGTATCGCTACCATATCTATGCCCACGCTGCACACCGCCGTCATCGCTTCGAGTTTGGAAAGCGTTATTGCGCCGCTTTTCGCCGCGTCTATCATTCCTATATCCTCGCTTACGGGTATAAACGCGCCCGAAAGCCCGCCGACCATGGAACTCGCCATAACTCCGCCTTTCTTTACCGCGTCGTTCAACATCGCGAGCGCCGCGGTCGTACCGTGCGCCCCCACCGATTCGAGCCCCATCTCTTCGAGTATATGGGCGACCGAATCGCCCATCACGGGAGTAGGCGCGAGCGAAAGGTCGACTATGCCGAACTCGGCGTCAAGCCTCTTCGCTGCCTCTTTTGCGATAAGCTGACCGACGCGCGTTATCTTGAACGCCGTCTTTTTAATCTTTTCAGCGATTTCCTCCGTCGACGCGCCCGCCATGTTTTTCAACGCCGAATGAACGACCCCGGGCCCCGAAACGCCTACGTTTATAACAGTTTCGCCCTCGCTGACGCCGTGGAACGCGCCCGCCATGAACGGATTGTCCTCGACAGCGTTGCAGAACGCAACGAACTTCGCACAGCCCAGCCCGTCCTTATCTTTCGTAAGGTCGGCGGTCTTTAAGATTATCTCGCCGAGAAGCCGCACCGCGTCCATGTTGATACCCGTTTTGGAAGAACCGACGTTCACAGAAGAACACAGCCTTTCCGTTGTCGACAGCGCCTCCGGTATACTCTCGATAAACGATTTCTCGTAACCCGTCATGCTCTTTCCCACAAGGGCGGAATACCCGCCGAGAAAATCTATGCCGCAAGTTAGCGCCGCTTTGTCGAGCGCCTTCGCGACCACCGTCTCTTTGCCGGAAAAAGGTGCGCATATTATGCTCGCGGGGGTTATCGAAACGCGTTTATTTATTATTGGCACGCCGTATAATTCGCCTAGCTCCGCCGCCACCTTCACGATATTTTCCGCCTTGCGGCAAATTCTGTCATACACGAGTCCCGCCGTAACTTCCGCGCTCTCGCGTATACACGAGAGAAGCGATATGCCCATTGTTATGGTGCGAACATCGAAGTGCTCTTTCTCAACCATGTTTATGGTCTCTATAATCTCTTTTCTGCTTATCATTTCAGTATACCGCCGTAAGGGTCAGATTTTATGCATTGCGTTAAAAATATCCTCGTGCTGAACGTGTATCGACACGCCTATCTCCTCGCCGAGTTTTTTGAGCACCGAAGATAGGTCCGTGAGCGCCAGACTGCTGCCCGACAAATCGCACAGCATTATCATCGTAAAGTTGCCCTGCACTATCGTCTGACTTATGTCCTCTATGTTCACGGAATTATCCGCAAGTACCGTAGCCACTTTGGCTATTATTCCGGATTTATCCTTTCCTATAACTGTTACAATCGCTCTCATTTATTTTTCTCCTTTCAGGATAAAATTTCGTATGTCAACAATACGTTTCCCTGAGTAACGTATCGCACGTTTGATTTTTCGGGCAGCTCGGGAAAAGGTTTTTCCTCGAAAACCAGAACTTTGCGCTCGAAAAAGTCGTTTTTATATTTATTCCACTCGATAAAGACTAGCGACTTAAAATCCACTCCGTCTTTTACCTGTACAGTTTCGTCATACTCCAAAA
>CALVWQ010000037.1 GCA_944367535.1 uncultured Clostridia bacterium | reverse complement strand
TTTTATAATAAATTTTTTATAATGTTTTTACTGTTGTGCATATATACATACAACTATTATTTGTCGATGGTTTTGCGGTATTTTGAAGGAGTCATGCCGGTGGAAGATTTAAATACCTTTGCGAAATAATTGGGGTTGTCGTAACAAAGCAGGTCCGAAACTTCGTTTATGGAAAGCCCTTTATTCAGCAGTTTTTTCGCTTCTTCGGTCTTTAAACGGTAGTAATAGTGCATTATCGTCGTTCCGACGTTCTGTTTAAAAATCCTGTTTATGTATGTTTTGCAATAGTGAACGCTTTTAGTTATATCGCCGAGGTCGAGTTTTTCGTAAACTCCGCTTTTGAGCATTTTGATAATGTCGCTGACCAGTTTATCGTTAAAATCCTCGGAATTGGTTACGAATTTTACTTCGGGGGAGACGGAAAGTTTTTTGCGTATGAGTTTGGTGAGCAGTATTTCGATATGCGCTTCGGTCAGCTGCTGGGCGCCGAAATCCGATGTTTCCAGCGGAATAAGCTTTTTATCGAAGGGAAATCTGAATGCTCGTTTCGCTTCGGAAAAAATATCGGTGATTTCTTTTTTTTCGCTGTCGTCGGGAATGTTTTTCCCGCCTATAATGTCGAGGATTGCCGCTTTGCAGTTTGCGCAGATTATAAAAAGCTTCGTGTCAGGTTCGAAGGCGGTAATGTAGTAGTGAGGAGTGTTTGGCAGAAAAAAGTACAATTCTCCGCGGTTTAGTTTTGTCTGTTTGCCGTCAGCGACACAGATAATCGCGCCGCTGTCTACATACGCTATTTCGGAAAACGGGTGAGTCTCCTCTTCGGAATGAAAATTTTTATTTATGTCGAGGTACTCAATCGTTACGATGTTCTGTATTTTTATGTTCTTTTTGATAAAATATCTGTAATAAGTATTCACATTCAATATTATAAAATTATTAACAAAAAAAGTCAATGAATTTTTAATTTTCTTTTTTACTCTTTTTGATTTTTTATTTAATCTTGACAGTTTAAAAAAATAACTTTATAATGATAGAAATTGTTTTTATTATCAGAGTAGAAAGGCGGAAATAATATGGTTGTAGAAGAAAAAAAAGTTTTGCTCCCCATGCTTAATTTACCTACCGCATGGCAAACCGTGATTTACAGAAATTACGGGTTTGTGAAAACCGAAAAAATAGCGGAAATTTTAGGATGTGACGCGGATACAGTCGTTGCGGAGGCAAAAAAATTAGGACTCGGAAATATAAAGTATAATCCCGAATGGGAAAAGTCCGGGTATATTAGTATAATACGCAATAACTGGTATCTGCTCGGTTTCGAACAACTCAGAAACCTACTCGGATTTTCCGAAGAAAATCTCGATTATATATTAAAAGAGGAAGATTTTTTGTTTGTCAAACTCGGATGTATCAAACCCGTTTGCGACATTGTGAGATATTCGCCCCTCACCGCCGAAGAGGAGGAAGAAACCAGGCGGGCGGCGGAAATACTTTCCGGCGTTTCGGATGACGAGGGAGTACCTTTCGATTTTTTTGCCGACTGCGATATCAGTACGGGTAAAAGCCTTGCCGATGCACCCGGAAACAGAATAGTTCACGGCTATCTTTCACCTTGCGGTGATGTGTTTATGCAGGACGTAAAAACGTATCTTGACGACGCGCTTTTAGAAAAATACAGGCGGGTCGGCGTCAACGGTATTTGGATTCACGGTGTACTGTCATCGCTTGCGCCTTACCCGTTTGATCCCGCGCTTTCGGCGGATTACAAAACGAGGCGAAAAAATCTTAAAGAGCTCATCGACCTTTGCGAAAAATACTCTATAAAAATTTTCCTGTACTTTAACGAGCCTCGGTGTCTTGCGCTCGATAAGTTCGGTGATAAATCTTATCTTATCGGTCATAAAAACGAGTTAAGAGGATGTCTGTGTCTTTCTCATAAAGAGGTACGGGACTATCTTTACGATGCGTTTTACGATCTTTTGTGCGAACTCTCCGGTCTCGGCGGAATCATCACCATCACCATGAGCGAAAACATGACACACTGTCAGTCTATGACGGAATGTAATTGCAGTGTGTGTGCTTCTCGTCCCAAATGGGAGCTCGCGGCGGAAGTGAATAATATTATTATGCGCGCCTTACGCGACAGCGGCTGCGGCGGAGAGCTTATTGCTAATCTTTGGGGTTGGGCGGAGTATATGGGCTTTACCGAAGAGGATACATTCAAGGGAATAGCCGCACTCGATAAAGACATCTCCGTGTTAAGTGTTTCCGAGTTCGATTCCGAAGTGGAGCGGGGAGGCGTCAGGAGCCGTCTTACGGAATATTCTCTTTCCTGCGTCGGGCCGAGCATGGTGACCGTAAAGAGTCTCGCTTATGCAAAGAAACTGGGGCATAAAATTTACGCTAAAATACAGGTTAACAACAGTTGGGAACTTTCGGTCGCGCCCGTACTTCCTTTATACGATCTTGTTTACAGGCATCTTACTAATCTGAAAAATATAGGGGTGGAGGATTATATGGCTTCATGGACGCTCGGGGGGTATCCTTCTGAAGCGTTGTCGCTTGTAGCCGCTTTTGCCGACGGGAGAGGGTTAGACGAGTGGTATCGCGATTGTTACGGCGAAGACGCGGAAATCGTCCACGACGCCGTAAAAGAGTTCTGCCGGGCTTTTGAAAATTATCCTGTAAGCATGTATGTTTTATACATGTCGCCCAAAAATCTCGGTTACGGGAATATGTGGGATATCAGACCCGAACATAAAGAGTCTACCATGATGTTTTATTCTTTCGACGACTATAAAAAGTGGACGGAACCGTATCCGGCTGACGTATATCTTGACCTTTTCGTTAAGTTGCTAAAAGGCTGGGAAAAAGGACTTGCAAAATTGCGAGCGGCAAAGGGAAAAAGCGCGGCGCGGCTATTGAGATATGCGGAAGCAGAATATCTTCAAATACGGTCCGATGTTTTTCAGACCGAATATTCGATACTCAAATCGGACATTGCGGCAAATGCGAATAAGATAAAAGAGATTTTGAAATCTTGCAGAAACGATGTCCTGAAAATGATAGAAATTCAGCAAAAAGACGCGACGATAGGTTACGAGGCGAGCAATCATTACTTTTTCAACGTAAGGCAATTAAAAGAAAGGCTTTTAAATATTGCGGCAATCGAAAAGGTCCTGCCGTAAGCGATACCGTAAAGGTTAAAAAGTTTTTTAAACGAGTTGGTTTGCCTCCTCCAAAGTTGTTGACAACGAGGGCGCCAGAGTGGTATAATGGCGAATGTGAAGGTTAGCCGGTTATACGCGCATATCTGCTCGTCCGGCAAGTGCCGGACGGGCGAATTTTCGCTTGATATAATGATAGTCCTTTGCGACTGACGGAGAGAGTGGAGAACCACGGAGAAACAAAGGATTTTTTAATGCCGACCGTCTGGGCGCACTTACTTGTAAGCCGTAAGTGCGCCCTTATTTTAAAAGTCGGGCAAATTGTTTATCGGACGTTCGGAACGGGGGAAAGAGGGAAAACGGAAAAGTTTTTTTATTTTTACATACAGATTTAATTTAAAAGATTTACACAGGAGAGTTTTATGAAAAAAATCGGTCTGGTAATCGGCAGCGACAGCGACCTTCCCATTGTGCAGAAGGCGATGGACACACTTTCGTCTTTCGGCGTCCCTTATGAGGCGCACATATATTCGGCGCACAGAACTCCCGAAAAGGCGGCGGAATTCGCAGCCGCGGCGCGCGAAAACGGTTTCGGCGCAATAATCGCAGCGGCAGGCATGGCAGCACACCTTGCGGGAGCCATTGCGGCAAAGACAACTCTTCCCGTGGTCGGACTTCCGATAGAGTCGGGTAAACTCGGCGGCATTGATTCGCTTTTATCCACCGTGCAGATGCCTTCCGGCATCCCTGTTGCGACGGTCGCGATAAACGGGGCAGTCAACGCCGCTTTGTTATGTATACAGATTCTCGCAGTAGAGGATGAAATTCTTGCCGGTGCGCTTGCCGAAAAACGCGCGGCGGATTACCGAAAAATTCTCGACAAAGATACGGCCTTGAACGGCGGCAGTAATTTCGTGAACAAATAAGGCAAAAACAATTATTAAATTTAAAAATCATTACGGCAGGTGCCGAAATTTTTTCTCAGGAGAAATTCATTATGAAAAAATGTGAACAGTTGTACGAAGGCAAGGCAAAAAAAGTATTTGCCACAGATGACCCCGATTACGTCATCGTTTCTTATAAGGACGACGCAACGGCTTTTGACGGCTTAAAAAAAGGTGAAATTTCCGGCAAAGGCTCTGTTAATAACCGTATGTCCAATTATCTCATGAGACTTTTGGAAAAGGCGGGGATAGCCACTCATTACGTCGAGGAACTTTCGGACAGGGAAACGGTTGTCAAAAAAGTCAGTATCGTACCCCTTGAAGTTATTATAAGGAATGTTTCGGCCGGGTCGTTTGCAAAGCGTTACGGCGTGGAAGAGGGTATAGTTTTCGACGAGCCTACAATAGAATTTTCATACAAGAACGACGATCTGCACGACCCGCTTTTAAATTCATATCATGCGCTTGCGTTAAAACTCGCGACAAAAGAGGAAATTGAAACAATCAAGTCCATGGCTTTCAGAATAAACCAAATCCTAAAAGAATATTTTGCCGGACTGAAAGTAAAACTTATCGACTTTAAATTGGAATTCGGAAGGACGCGCGACGGACAAATAGTCCTCGCCGACGAGATTTCTCCCGATACCTGCCGTTTCTGGGATGCGGATACCAACGAAAAACTCGACAAAGACCGTTTTCGCAGAGACCTCGGCGGTGTCGAGGAGGCGTATCGCGAAATGATGAAGAGAGTGCTCGGAGAATAATCAGTCAAACGGAGAATCAAAGTGAGAAAATTAAACGAAGAATGCGGCGTATTCGGCATATTCGCCGAGAAAGTCATAAACATTGCGGAATACGTATATTACGGTCTTCTCGCCTTGCAGCACCGCGGACAGGAATCTGCCGGCATAGTCGTCAACAACGACGGAGTATTTACCGCATATAAGGACGAGGGACTTGTCAACGAGGTTTTTCACGACCATTCGTTCAGTACGCTCGGAAAGGGCAATATGGCGGTGGGACACGTCAGATACGGTACTACGGGAAAGGGCGGCAGAGAAAACGCACAGCCGATTGTCGTTCGGCACATGAAGGGCAACATGGCTCTGTGTCATAACGGCAATCTTACTAATTCCTATGCTTTAAGGAGCGAACTCGAAAGCAAAGGCTCGATTTTCCATACCACGAGTGACACAGAGGTGATTTCTTACATAATCACGCGCGAAAGGCTGTCGAGCCGTTCTATCGAAGAGGCCGTTTCCCGCACAATGGATACAATAAAGGGTGCATATTCGCTCGTTATAATGTCGCCGTCCAAAATGATAGCGGCGCGCGACCCCGCAGGGTTCCGTCCGCTCTGTTACGGCATAAAGGAGGACGGGTCGTATGTCGTCGCTTCCGAGAGTTGTGCTCTCGATGCGGTGGCGGCTAAATTCATAAGGGAAATTGATCCCGGTGAAATAA
The DNA here is from genome assembly GCA_944367535.1 of uncultured Clostridia bacterium. GTDB lineage: Bacteria > Bacillota > Clostridia > Christensenellales > Borkfalkiaceae > UBA1259. Next base: position 7,831 of record CALVWQ010000037.1, on the reverse strand, counting down.
TAGTATTTACCGAAAACGGAATTGTTTCGGACAGAAGTCATTGCGGCATCGTAAAGCCATCTTTCTGTATTTTCGAATATATTTATTTTGCGAGGTCGGATTCTCGGTTGGACGGGGACTCGGTGCACGATGCGAGGGTTAAGGCCGGCGGAATTCTTGCCGAGGAACACCCCGTAGAGGCGGACGTCGTTATCGGTGTTCCGGATTCGGGACTCGACGCCGCTGTGGGATATTCCAAAAAATCCGGAATACCTTATGAGATAGGGTTCATCAAAAACAAATATATCGGGAGAACCTTTATCGCTCCGCAACAGACTCTGAGAGAAGATTTAGTAAAAATCAAACTCAACGCCGTTTCGTCCGTGGTTAAAGACAAGCGTGTTGTGCTCATCGACGATTCTATTGTCCGCGGAACGACCAGCGCACGCATAGTCAAACTCATAAGAGATGCGGGCGCGAAAGAAGTGCACATGCGAGTAACGGCTCCCGCGTTCGTTAATCCCTGCTATTACGGTACTGACATAGATTCGAGAGAACACCTTATAGCATGCAGACACAGCGTTGAAGAAATCGCGGAAATGATAGGAGTGGATTCGCTCGGGTATTTAAGCGTAGGCAGTCTTAAAAAAATCGTAGGCAAGGATAATAAGGGATTCTGTACCGCATGTTTTGACGGTAATTATCCCACGGAAGTCTGCACCGATACGCAAAAATATAAGTTTGAACAGAAAATCGGCAAAAAAGGAGAGTAACAATGCAGAAAAGTTACAGCGAAAGTTACGCGGCGGCAGGCGTCGACATAACGGCTGGATATAAAGCGGTAGAACTTATGAAAGCGCATATCGCGCGCACCATGACAAAGGGTGTATGCTCGGACGTCGGCGGATTCGGCGGACTTTTCGAACTCGACGTTACGGGTATGGATAAGCCCGTGCTCGTCAGTGGTACTGACGGTGTCGGAACAAAACTCAAACTCGCTTTTTTGCTTGATAAGCACAACACGGTCGGAATCGATTGTGTCGCCATGTGCGTGAACGACGTTATATGCTGCGGAGCCAAACCGCTTTATTTTCTCGACTATATTGCGTGCGGAAAGAACGTACCCGAAAAAATAGCGGCAATCGTCTCGGGTGTCGCGGAAGGCTGCGTGCAGAGCGGCGCCGCGCTGATAGGCGGCGAAACCGCCGAGATGCCTGGCTTTTATCCCGAAAACGAATACGACCTCGCTGGGTTTGCCGTGGGTGTCGTGGATAAGAGTAAGATTTTAAGCCCCTCGTCGGTAAAAGAGGGGGACGTCATAATAGCGCTCCCGTCGTCGGGAGTCCACAGCAACGGTTTTTCGCTCGTAAGAAAGGTGTTCGGTGTGGGCAGCGAGGATATTTCCTCTCCCGTTTCCGCGCTCGGCGGAAAGTCGATAGGCGAAACATTGCTCGAACCTACTCGTATTTACGTCAGACCCGTACTCGCGCTCCTGGAAAAGGTGTGCGTGCGCTCCGTTTCACACATAACGGGCGGTGGGTTTTACGAGAATATTCCGAGAAGTCTGCCGAAAGGAATTGCCGCACAGATAAATAAGTCGGCTCTGCGTATTCCGCCGATTTTCGGTCTTATCGCGGAAAAAGGCGGCATTTCCGAGCGGGATATGTTCAATACGTTCAATATGGGTGTAGGGATGAGCATAATAGTCGCTAAAAAAGACAAGGAGAATGCGCTCGCGATTTTAAAAGAGTGCGGCGAAAACGCTTACGTCATGGGCGAAACCGTGGCGGGCGAAGGCGTTTTATTCCGCTGATCAGCGAATTCAGAGGCGTATTTTTATGGATAAAGTCAGAATTGCCGTACTCGTTTCGGGCGGCGGCACCAATTTGCAGGCGCTTTTGGACGCGCAGGAAACAGGTATAATAAAGAGCGGGAAAATAGTTCTCGTGCTTTCGGATAACGAAAACGCTTACGCCTTGAAACGCGCGAAAATTAAAGGCGTCGACACGGCCGTTGTGCTGAAAAAGAACTGCGCGGACAAAGCGGATTTCGAGATGAAGATTTCCGAAAAATTGCGCGAATACGGCGTGGAAATGATTATTCTCGCGGGGTTTATGAAGATACTCGGCGAAAATTTCGTAGATGAATACAAAAACAGAATAATCAACGTGCACCCATCGCTAATCCCTTCTTTTTGCGGGGCGGGCTATTACGGACTCAAAGTGCACGAGGCGGCGCTCGCTTACGGCGTCAAGGTTACGGGCGCGACGGTGCATTACGTCAACGAGGTGCCCGACGGCGGAAGAATTATTTTACAGAAAGCAGTCGATGTGTGCGAGGGCGATACCCCCGAAACGCTTCAACGCAGGGTTATGGAACAGGCTGAATGGATTATTCTGCCGATGGCGGCGGAAACGGTCGCAAAACGCATTATTGGCGAAAGGACGGTATAAATATGGCAAAATTCAATCTCTCACAACTTTTAAAAAACAACGCTTATCCCGGTCGCGGAATAGTCGCAGGTATGTCTCGGAACGGGAAAAGCGCGCTCATCGCATATTTTATTATGGGCAGGAGCGTCAACAGCAGAAACCGCATATTCGAATTGTTTGACGGCGGTATGCGTACAAAGGCGTTTGACGAATCAAAACTTTCCGATTCCAGTCTCATTATCTATAATCCTTACCGAGCTATATTAGACACGGATATAGTTACCAACGGAGACCAGACCGATACAATATACGATTATATAGCAAAAAACGGCGATGACGGTTTTGCCTTTGAAAAAGCGCTCTATACTCGTGAGTTCGAGCCCGACGCGCCCAATTATACGCCGCGCATATCCGCTATTCTCGATTACGATTTTAACAGACGTTCGTTTTCGTATAAACTTTCGATTCTTAAAAGTGCTTCCGACCCGACTTGCTGCGACAGGTTCTTTTTCGGTTATTCCGCGCTCGCGGGTCGCGGACATTTCATACATACCTACCTTTCCGACGGCAATCCCATACCGTCTTTTTACGGCGAGCCCGAGGAAGTTGAACTTCCCGACACCGCCGAGGAACTTTCGAAAATTGTATGGGACAGTCTGAATGAAGATAACAAGGTTTCTCTTTTTGTCAGGGAAGTACCGCTTGCAGGCGGTACGCCGCGTCAGATTATAATTAACAAAAACAAATAATCGTATTATAACTGACGAAAAAAGATAAACTTCAATTCGGAAATAAAATTTTAACCGCTTGGTTATATAAAGATAAAATTCACGGAGATTTTTTAGATGAAAGAACTCGAACTGAAATACGGTTGTAACCCTAATCAGAAGCCTTCAAGAATATTTATGGAAAAGGGCGAACTGCCCATAGAAATTCTCTGCGGCAAGCCGGGGTACATAAATTTTCTCGACGCATTTAACGCTTGGCAGCTTGTAAAAGAACTGAAAAGTGCGACGGGGCTTGCTTCCGCTACTTCGTTTAAACATGTCAGCCCCACTTCGGCGGCTGTCGGCACCGTACTTCCCGAAAAACTGAAAAAAGCATGCTTTGTAGCCGACGCGGAGGGACTTGACGACTCGCCGCTCGCCTGCGCTTATGCGAGAGCGAGGGGAACGGACAGACAATGCTCTTTCGGCGACTTCATCGCGCTTTCCGATAAGTGCGATGCGGTAACCGCAAGGCTTATCGCAAAGGAAGTTTCCGACGGCGTGATTGCGCCCGACTATTCGGACGAAGCACTCGAAATTCTGAAAAAGAAACGCAAGGGCAATTACAATATCGTTAAAATCGACCCCGATTACGTCCCCGAAGAAAGGGAAAGAAAACAGGTATTCGGAATTACTTTTGAACAGGGCAGAAACAATTTCAAGATAGACGAAAGCCTTCTTTCGAATATCGTTACCAAAAACAAAATTCTCCCCGAGAGTGCAAAGCGCGACCTTATAGTATCGTTGATAACGTTAAAATACACTCAGTCTAATTCCGTATGTTTTGCGTATGACGGGCAGGCGATAGGAGTCGGCGCGGGACAGCAGTCGAGAATTCACTGTACGAGACTTGCGGGCGGAAAGGCCGACACCTGGTTTTTGCGTCAGCACGAAAAAGTCTTGAATCTTCCTTTCATCGATACTCTCGGCAGACCCGAAAGGGACAATGTCGTTGACGGATATATAAACAAAAACGAAGAGGACGTGCTCGCGGACGGCAACTGGCAGAAATATTTCAAGACCCGCCCCGAACCCTTCACCGCCGAGGAAATTCGCGCATATCTCGATAAGATTACGGGAGTTTCCCTCGGGTCAGACGCGTTTTTCCCGTTCGGGGACAATATAGAGCGCGCGAAAAAAAGCGGCGTTTCGTATGTTGCGGAGCCGGGCGGCTCCATAAGGGACGACCTCGTCATAGAGGCGTGCGACAGGTACGGCATGGTTATGGCATTTACGGGAATGAGGCTTTTCCATCACTGATTTTAAGCGTTTAATAAGAAAATTTTTACGAAAGGTATACATAAATGAGAAATTTTTTTGAAGAACTTGAAAACTACGATGCCGACGTCGCGGCGGCATGCAGGAGCGAACTCGAAAGACAACAGCATAACATCGAACTAATCGCTTCCGAGAACATCGTCAGCAAAGCCGTGCTCCTTGCTGCGGGCAGCGTACTTACCAACAAATATGCTGAGGGCTATCCCGCAAAGAGATATTACGGCGGCTGCCAGTGTGTGGACGTCGTGGAAAATATTGCGATTGAGCGCGCGAAAAAACTTTTCGGCGCAGAATACGCCAACGTTCAGCCGCACAGCGGTGCCAACGCCAACCTCGCGGTGTTTTTCGCGCTGCTCGAACCCGGCGACACCGTAATGGGCATGAATTTACAGCAGGGCGGACATCTTTCCCACGGTTCGCCCGTCAATATATCGGGTAAATATTTCAACATAGTGCCTTACGGCGTCAATGACAAGACCGAAACAATCGACTATGACGAAATGGAAAAAATCGCGCTTGAATGCAAACCAAAACTGATTGTTGCAGGCGCGTCTGCATATTCGAGAATTATAGATTTTAAGCGTATCCGCGAAATCGCCGACAAAGTCGGCGCGTACCTAATGGTGGATATAGCGCACATTGCGGGGCTCGTTGCGGCGGGGCTTCATCCTTCTCCAATACCTTATGCCGACGTCGTTACAACGACCACGCACAAGACGTTGAGAGGGCCGCGCGGCGGACTTATTCTTTGCAAGGAAAGTCTCGGCAAGCAGATAGATAAAGCGGTGTTCCCGGGCACGCAGGGCGGACCGCTCATGCACATTATCGCCGCCAAAGCCGTCGCTCTCGGAGAGGCGCTTACGGACGAATTCAAGGATTATCAGAGAAGAATCGTTAAAAATGCCGCGGTTCTCGCCTCCTCTCTTACAGCTCGCGGCGTCGACCTCGTTTCGGGCGGCACCGATAATCATCTGATGCTTCTAAAACTCGTAAAGTTCAACATAACCGGAAAAGAACTCGAAAAACGCCTCGACGAGGTACATATAACCGCAAATAAAAACACTATTCCGAACGACCCGCAGAGCCCATTCGTGACGAGCGGATTGCGTATAGGCACGCCGGCGGTTACTTCGCGAGGTTTCGGCGAAGAGGAAATGAAACTTATTGCCGAGTGGATTTACAGAATAATCACCGATTACGAAAATAGCAAAGAAGAGGTTTCGGCCGCCGTACAGAATCTGTGCGCAAAATTCCCCATTTACTGAGATAAGATAAAATTTTAAGGAGTTATTCCATGAAAATACTCGTCGTCGGCGGCGGCGGACGCGAACACGCCATAATAAAACAATTGAAGAAGAATAAGAAAGTAAGCGAGATTTTCGCTCTGCCGGGCAACGGCGGTATCGCGGCGGACGCCGTATGCGTTCCTATCGGTGCAAAAGAAATAGATAAAATAGTCGATTTTGCGGTGAAGAACAAAATTTCGTATGCCGTTGTGGCACCCGACGACCCCCTCGTGCTCGGAGCGGTGGACGCGCTGACTGCAAAGGGTATTCCGTGTTTCGGCCCCGATAAGGCGGCGGCAATAATAGAGGGTAGCAAGGTATTTTCAAAAAATCTGATGAAAAAATACGGTATTCCCACGGCGGAATATCGGACTTTCACGGATAAAGACGCCGCGCTTTCCTATGTGCGCGAAACGGATTATCCCGTCGTTATAAAGGCGGACGGGCTCGCGCTCGGTAAGGGCGTTATAATAGCGGAAAACGCGGCGCAGGCGGAAGCCGCGGTGCGTTTAATCATGGAAGATAAGGCTTTCGGGGAGAGCGGTAACAGCATAGTGGTCGAGGAATTTCTCACGGGTCCCGAAGTATCGGTGCTTACCTTTACCGACGGAGAGACTATTGTCCCCATGATTTCTTCGATGGACCATAAGCGCGCGGGCGACAACGATACCGGCCTCAATACAGGAGGAATGGGCACGGTAGCGCCGAATCCCTTTTATACCCCTGAAATCGCCGAAAGGTGTATGAAAGAAATTTTTATCCCCACGATACGCGCCATGAAAGCCGAGGGCAGAACATTTAAAGGATGTCTGTATTTCGGGCTCATGCTTACGCCAAAGGGACCAAAGGTGATAGAGTACAACTGCCGTTTCGGAGACCCCGAAACACAGGTCGTGCTCCCGCTTTTAAAAAGCGACCTTCTGGAAATAATGCTCGCCACGACTAACGGCACGTTGAAAGACGCTAAAGCTGAATTTTCCGAAAAGTGCGCGTGCTGCGTGGTACTCGCTTCAAAGGGGTATCCGCAGAAATATTCTACCGGTTTTGAAATATCCGTCAAAGAGGGATTTGACGCGGATATTTTCTATGCCGGAGCGGCGTCGGATAACGGCTTGTTAAAGACCTCGGGCGGTCGCGTGCTCGGAGTAACCGCCGTCGCAGACAGTCTCGCGGAGGCGGTAAATAAGGCATATGCCGCCGCCTCGAAAATTGACTTTGAAAATAAATATATGAGAACGGATATAGGCGCGAAAGCGCTTTCCGTCCTGAAAAATTAAAGCGGAGAGTATCAGTATGGTATACCGTATTTTCGTAGAAAAAAAGAGAGGTTTTGACAGCGAGGCACAGTCTTTGCTTTCGGACGTCAAGACATTTCTCGGCATAAAGAATTTAATAGGCGTGCGCGTGGTCAACAGATACGACGTGGAGAACATCGACCCCGAACTTTTCGACTATGCGTGTACGGCGGTTTTTTCCGAACCTCAGGTCGACGACACGTTTATAGATCCCGATTTTACGGGGGCTATAACTTTCGCGGTGGAGTATCTTCCCGGACAGTTTGATCAAAGGGCGGATTCCGCGGCGCAGTGTATTCAGATTATATCGCAGAAAGAGCGTCCGCTCGTGCGTACCGCAAAAATATACGCTCTTTACGGAGACCTTACCGAAAAGCAGATAGAGGCCATAAAAAAATACGTAATAAATCCTGTCGAGTCGCGGGAGGCGTCTTTTGAACTCCCCGAAACGCTCGTCAGTGTTTACGACGTTCCTGATTCCGTAAAAACCCTCGAGGGCTTCATAAATTATTCTGATGCCGAACTCGAAAAATTCCTCGTTCGTTACGGGCTTGCCATGGACAAAGACGACCTGCAATTTTGCAGGGATTATTTCAGGAGCGAAAAAAGAGACCCCACGATAACCGAAATAAGAATGATTGATACTTATTGGTCGGATCACTGCCGTCATACCACTTTTTTGACGACGATTGACCAAGTTAGTTTCGAGGACGCATTTCTGCAAAAAGAATATGAAGAATACCTCGGAATGCGCAGTTCGCTCGGCAGAACCAAACCGGTTAACCTCATGGATA
>CALVWQ010000036.1 GCA_944367535.1 uncultured Clostridia bacterium | reverse complement strand
TTTAAGCGATATTTTTTCGCATTGACTTCTGCGAAATCTGTGCTACGATAGCCGCCACGAAACGGCAAAATTTGGAGCGTTTATTTTCGTTCAACGATGATGCCGAAATAATCAACGGCAAAAAATAATACGAACCCGTTTTCAGAGTTCGTATTATTCCCTAATGGCGGAAAAGATGGGATTCGAACCCATGTGCCCGAAACCGGACAACCGCATTTCGAGTGCGGCTCGTTATGACCACTTCGATACTTTTCCGTAAGTACTTTTACATTATACACAAAAGATAAAATAATTGCAAATAAAATTTTACTTTAATTTATTATTATTGACTTTTTTTTATTCTCGCGATATAATGTATCGGAAAGGAGGGCTTATGTTCGATAAAACTTTATTTACTATTTTTGGCAGAGGAGTAAACATGTACGGTATCTGTATTGCCGTAGGTATCCTCGTTTGTCTTCTTGTTTTCTTTATTTATACGCAAAAGAAAAAAATGCCCGCCGTAATGCAGGATTTCTCTTTTTTTGTGGCGATTATCGCGATTGTGGTGGGATTCGCGTTCGGAGTTTTGTTTCAGTCCGTATATAAATGGATATCAGACGGTGTTTTTCAATACAGCGGAATAACTGTTATGGGCGGTTTGATTGGCGGTGCTGCCGCATTTGCCACCGCATATTTTGTCGGGGGGAAATATTATTTTAAAAACGGTGTAAATCAAAATCTGCATCTAAAAGAATTCAATAAAATCGTACTTGTCGCGCCTTGCTGCATTACCGTCGCTCATGCATTCGGAAGAATAGGCTGTATGTGTGCGGGGTGCTGTTACGGTATGGAATCTAACAGTGGATTCACGATTTATAATAGCGGGGCAAACAGGATTCCCGTTCAACTTTATGAGTCGATTTTCCTGTTTATCCTTTTTGCCGTTTTATCCGTTTTATATTTCAAGCGTTGCAATGTCCTCATGCAGATATATCTTATTTCGTACGCAATTTGGAGATTTATAATCGAATATTTCCGCGGCGATGTAACTGAACGCGGTTTTTTCCTCGGGTTATATCCTTCACAATGGCAGTCGATAGTATTTTTGCTCGGAGGAGTTGCTTTGCTTATAATTTATAAGGTTAAGAAAATTCCTTTTGTTTTGCCGAAAGAACAGCCTGCTGCTGAAACCGCGAAAGAGACGGGGGTTGCGGGGGATAATGTTTCCTTAACGACTGAAATACCTTCGGGAAATGTGTCCGAAGATAAAATTGATAAGGCCGAAGATAAAAAAGATGATAATAAATCTTAAATCTGTCAAAAAAATTTCTTAAATAAAATATTTTTATTATACGAATATTTATAAAAACAGGACTTTAAACTTTAAGTTCAAAGAATATAGAAATAAACAGTTGACTGACTAAATAAGAAACCCCCTCCGGCTTCTAATTACTGAACCGGCGGGGGTTTTATTTCAACTCAAAATAAAATTGTTTTAATTCATTGATATAGGCAAATAACCTCAAAAGTAAAAATCGTTATTCGGCTTTATCGGCTGTTTTTTTAGTCGCGGTCTTTTTGACTTTTTTTACCGGCGCTTCTTCTGCGGGGGCGGGGGTTTCGGCGACTTCTTCCGCTTTTACAGTCTCTTCGACTTTGTGTGCGGATTCGGATTTTAAGGCTTCGTCGATTTTCTTTGCGAGTTTGGCTTTTTTGTTCGCGGCATTGTTGTCGTGAATTACGTTTTTGCTGGCGGCAGCGTCAATCACTGCGTAAGCGGAAGAAAGACTTGCCTTGGCTTCTTCCAACTTGTTTTCTTTTATAAGGTTAAGAACTTTTTTGATTTCCGACTTAACTTCGGAACGAATGGCTTTATTTTGTTCTGTCTTTTTTTGATTAACTAAAACTCTTTTCTTTGCGGACTTGATGTTTGGCATATCCTATGCACTCCTTGGTTATCATTATAATCTCCGTATATTTTAACACAAAAAAACGATTATTGCAACTACATTTCGATGTGATTTTATTCTTTTTGCTCTATTTTTAACTTATTTAGACCTTAAAATCATACAATTAAGCATGGATAATAATTATATCGCACTGCTTGACAGCGGAATCGGCGGCATTTCATTATTGACAGAACTGTGGAAACTGATGCCTGACGAGCGGTTTTTGTATTTCGGTGACAACGATAACGCTCCATACGGCAACAGAACCGAGCGCAATCTTCTTGAATTATCAATTAAAAATATAAATTACATAATGTCCTACGGTGTAAAAATTCTTGTACTTGCATGCAATACGCTCAGCGCGACTTTGCTACATAAACTTGAATATTATGCGGGGGTAAAAACCTTCGGTGTATATCCGCCCGTAGAGGGATGTGTTATGCGAGGAGAAAAGACGCTGCTTTTATGTACGCCTTTGACGGCGCAGAAGTATGATGGAGTATATGGCGCCGAGATTTTGGGTGTTCCGCGACTGGCTGAAGATATTGAGAAAAATAAGTTCAGTCTGGATAGAGTAGATATAGAAAAAAATCTTTTACAATGCGATTTTTACAAAGATAAAGGAATTTTTGGTGAAAAATATGATACGGTGATTTTGGGGTGTACGCATTATGTCTTTATAAAAAATAAAATTATCGACCACTTTCGACCCCGCAAAGTGGTGTGTGGAAATGAATTTACCGCAGCAGCAATAAAAAGATATCTCGAAAAAAAAATAAATTTAAAAAACATCAGTAAAAATCAAATAAAATTTATAGGAAAGAATGCTGAGATAAATCAGGATTTCTTTTTTTCGGTGGTTAATAATGTTGTTTTTGAATAATTAAAAATAAAAATTTCCACAAAAATCTGTAAAAAGTGGTTGACAGTGGTCAAAACTTGTGATACAATTTAGATACTAAAAAAAGGGAGGAGAGTTTTTTGTCCGGTAAAAATTATTCGCATCAACTCGACGCGAAAAACAGAATGAGAATACCGGCCAAACTCCGCGAGGAACTCGGAAGCAATTATAGTATAACCGTAGGTTCCGGCGGATGTCTTTACGTATACTCCGCAGAGCAGATGGCGGAGGTCAAGAAAACTCTTGCTAAAATCAACAAGTATAAAGAAAAGCAACTGAAAGCGGCAAGATTTATTCTCTACAATACTTGGGAGGCGGAAGAGGACAAGCAGGGCAGGATATTGTTGCCCGAAAACCTCAGAAAATACGCTAAAATAGAAAAAAACATAATAGTATTTAAAGGTCCGAATTGCGTCGAAATATGGAGCGAGGAAGTTTGGAACGAATACTTCAACGACGTGAATTTCGAAGAACTCGCAGACGCTATGGACGAACTGGAAGCCGATGAGTGACCTTATACACGTTCCCGTATTGCTTAATGAATGTATCGAGGGGCTTGACATAAAGAACGGGGGCGTATATTTTGACGGGACTCTCGGAGGCGGCGGACATTCGTATGAAATTCTGAAAAGAAGCGCGCCCGACGGAAAGCTCGTGGCAACCGACTTGGACGATTATGCTATTAAAAGAGCGAGCGAAAGGTTAAAAGAATTCGACGGGCGATTTACTCTCTTAAAAGATAATTTCAAAAACTTTTCGGGCATAAAAAACAGGTTAGGTATCGACGGCTTTGACGGAATTTTGTTGGACCTCGGAGTATCGAGTTTTCAGATAGATGACAAAAGCCGTGGTTTTTCTTATTTAGCTGACAACGAAGTGCCTGATATGAGAATGAATCCGCAAAACCCGTTGACTGCCTCAAAAATACTGAATGAATATCCCGAAGAAAAACTGAAATTTATCCTTGAGGAGTACGGCGAAGAACGGTTCTCAAAAAGTATTGCAAAAAATATTGTGAATTATCGCTCGAAAAAACCGATAGAAACAATAGGTGAACTCAACGAGATAATCTTGAAAAGTATTCCGAAAAAGTTTTTGCACGACGGACATCCGTCGAAAAGAACTTTTCAGGCATTGAGGATAGAAGTAAACGGAGAAATCGACAGCCTTTATCAGACCATTATGGACATGGCTCGCGGCTTAAAAAAAGGCGGAAGGATAGCGGTTATAAGTTTTCACTCGTTGGAAGACAGAATTGCAAAACAGGCATTAAGAGAACTGGAAACCGATTGTATATGCGATAAAAGTTTGCCGGTTTGCGTTTGCGGAAAAAAACGAGAGGTCAGAATTCTGACAAAACACCCGATTACGGCAGGCGATGCGGAACTCGAATCGAACAGCCGTGCGAGTAGCGCAAAATTGCGTATAGCGGAAAAGGTATAAGATAACAATTTAAAATACAAATAGTTTAAGCGGGAAAATCCGTGAAGGAGGAATTATGATAACCACAATGCGGTCGGAAAACAGTTCTGTTTTAGAGCAGAGAAGCGTATCATCGGGAATAGATTTATTGGAAAGAAAAGCCGTCAGCACACCGGACGAGAAGTACAGTACTACGGCCGCTCCTACGGAAAACGAAGACGAAGCCCGCGAGAGAATGCAGAGAAATTTAAATAGGCTTTTGAATTACGACAGGCTTGACGAGGAATTCGGACAAGCCGAACAGGTCGTCGCGGAAGCAGAGGCGCCCGTACAGGAAGTACGGGAAACGACGATGCAACAGGCGACTTATGTAGTTGCCGACGCACAGGAGGAGGATATCAGACCGACTTCTACCACCATGCAGTTCGGCGACGGCGAAATCGACAACGTATATAATGACCTTACAAAATCGCGCGAGGCGGTTAAAGAAAGTTATAAATTAAACGGGAAAGGCAAGATAGTAGTTGCGCTTTACGCGCTTGCAGTTACCGTTATACTTGCACTTATAATCATCAATACGGGTGTGCTTGCTTCGATAAAGAACAGCAACACATCGCTCAGTGCGACGGTATCCGAACTTTATACCGCTCGTGCGGAACTTACCGAGCGTATCGAGACCATTTCGTCTGACGAATATGTTATCAATATTGCAGAAAACGAATATAATATGGTCAAAAGGTAATTAAATCGCTTTTTGCCGAATACATTTTAATGTATAAAGCAAAAGGAGAAAACTGAAATTAAAGACGAATTTTCATTGACTGTTTTACGAAAGAGGTTATTCGCGATAACAATTGCGGTAGCCTTTTTATTTTTGTTCGTTTTCGGGCGCTTGTTTTATGTGCAGGTGATTTGGGGCGAAGATTTGCAGGAAAAGGCTATTGACCAGTGGACGCGCGAGATACCCGTTATCGCCGCGCGCGGCAAGATAACGGATGTAAACGGCGTGGTTCTTGCGGGGAATGCAGATACTTATACGGTATTTGTAAGAAAGCGCGCGGTTGAGGATATGGATAAATTGTGTGCCGCACTGTCCGAGACGCTCGATATGGAGTATGATTACGTATATAAAAGGCTTAATAGCACAGTTTCGAGCGAAGTAACCGTAAAAAAACAGGTTACGAAAGACAAGATAAACAAATTGCTCGAATATAATTTTTCGGGCGTTTATTATTCTCGAGATAATTCGCGCATATATCCATATAACGAATTTCTGACCTCCGTTTTGGGCTTTACGTCCACTGACGGAAAAGGTCAGTCGGGGCTTGAACTGTATTATGATAAATATCTTTCAGGTATAGACGGCGAGATACTTTATGAAACCGATATAGTCGGCGTCGAAATAGACGGCGGCAAAGCAACTTATATCCCGGCAACGGACGGTCTTAATCTGAAACTCACAATCGATTACGAAATTCAGAGTCTTTGCGAAGCTGCTATGGACGAGGCGATGGAAGTGCATAAGGCGAAGTCGGCGCAGATGCTTGTGATTGATCCGAATACGGGTGCAATACGGGCAATGTGTTGTAAACCCTCTTATAATCTTAACGATATTCCGCGAGACGATATATCGCTTCTGCATGCTTTAAGCAGAAACGGGCTCGTATGCGATATTTATGAGCCCGGTTCTACTTTCAAAGTACTGACGGCGGCGGCCAATATACAAGAATATCTTAACGGCAATAAAGCGGCGTTTTCTCCGCAGCATATATTCAGTTCTTCGAGATACAGATATGTAGACGGGCAGAAAGTCAAGTGTTGGAGCACTCATGAAAAGGGCAAGCATGCCGCGCTGAATCTTGCGGGCGCACTCAATAATAGTTGTAACCCCATTTTTGTGGATATAGCCATGTCGCTCGGCAAAGAAACAATGTATAAATACATCGAGGCGTTCAATTACGGTTCCGTTACGGGGATAGATTTCAGCGGCGAGGCGCAGGGCATGGTTTTGCCCGTATCGGCGGTGCAGAACGTCGACCTCGCGAGAATAGCGTTCGGTCAAACGATAGCGGTAACCGGACTGCAACTTGCGGCGGCTACCGCCGCCGCTATTAACGGCGGTATCTATTACACGCCGCATCTTGTCAGCGAGATATATGACGGAAACGGGATAATAGCCGAAGAAATACAGCCGCAGAGCAAAGGAAGAGTTATCAGTGAGGAAGCATCGACAATTCTTTCTTCGATGCTCGAAAGCGTAGTGAGAGACGGCTCGGGAAAACAGGCGTATATTGAGGGTTACAGAGTCGCGGGGAAAACGGGTACCGCGCAAAAGTACGAGAACGGAATAATTGCGGCAGGCAAATACGTTTCATCGTTCGTAGGGTATTTCCCGGCAAATGACCCGCAATATCTCGCTTTGGTCGTAATAGACGAGCCCGAGGGACAATATTACGGAAGTACCGTCGCCGCGCCTTTTGCAAAGAGCGTGTTCGAGGGCATAATAGATTTAAAAAATATACCATTGCCCGAATGAGAGGACTGAAATGAAACTTGAAAAGATTATTGCAAATACAGAGGTTCTGGAAATTGTCGGAAATAAAGACATTGAAGTAAAAGACCTTAGTACCGACAGCAATTCCGTTACCGCGGGCAGTTTGTTTATATGTCTGAACGGAAAAGATTACGACGGACATTCATTTATATCGCAGGTAGAAAGATACGGCGCGGTTGCTGTAATATGCGAAAAAAAACTTGAAACATCGCTTACACAGATAATAGTCAGAAATTCGAGAAAAGCCATGAGTATCGCGGCGGCGAATTTTTTCGGTAATCCCGACAGAAAAATGAAACTTATAGGAGTTACGGGCACAAACGGTAAAACCACTACTACGCATCTAATTACATCTATTCTGATGAGAGCGGGGGTTAAATGTGGGCTTATAGGAACGCTCGGTACTTTTTATGCGGATACATATTTAGAACCCTCACTGACTACTCCCGACCCAATAGTATTGCATAAAACTTTGGCGGACATGTATGAAAAGGGTGTGGAAACGGTCATAATGGAGATATCCGCTCACGCCGTATATCTCGATAAAGTCAGCGGTCTGCGATTTGAGATTGCGGTATTCACAAATCTATCACATGACCATTTGGATTTTTTCGGGACGATGGAGAATTATAAACGGGCAAAACTCAAATTTTTCCGTGAAAACGAATGTAAATACGTCGTCACAAACAGTGACGACGCGACAGGCCGTGAAATAAGCGGCATCATCAAACAGGCACTTTCTTACGGAATTGACAATCCCGCAGACGTATTTGCAATAAAGATAAAGGAAAAGACATACGGCACGGATTTCGTACTTAATCTTTTCGACTGTATATATAACATAAAATTAAGCCTTATTGGTCGCTTTAACGTATATAACGCGCTCGCGGCGGCTACCGTCTCCGCGCTTTACGGCATACCGACGGAGAAAGTGGCAGAGGGACTCGAAGACCTGAAAGGCGTCAGCGGCAGGCTGGAATCCGTATATAGCGGAGATTATACCGTCTATATAGATTATGCACATACACCCGACGGTCTCGAAAAAACGCTTACCGCATTGCGTCCCGTATGCTGCGGCAGGCTTATATGCGTTTTCGGCTGCGGCGGGAACAGAGACGAGAAAAAGCGCAGGGTAATGGGCGCGATAAGCGGCAAACTTGCAGATTTTACCGTTATAACAACAGATAACCCGAGGTTTGAAGACCCTATGGATATAATCTGGGAAATAGAAAAGGGAGTGCTTGAAAAGAGCAGAAATTACGTCATAGTGCAAGACAGGGCGGAAGCGATTAAATACGCACTGTCATCAGCGGCAAAGGGTGACGTTGTGCTCGTGGCAGGTAAGGGCAGTGAGAAATATCAGGACATTTTCGGTATAAAACACCTATATAATGACAAAGATACCATAGAGGAAATATTGCGAGGCAAAAACAAGTGAAAATTATCTTACTCAGCGGTATGGCGGCTTTTTTCCTGACCGTTTTGTCCGGATTTACCGTTATCCCGCTCTTAAAAAAATTAAAGGCCGGACAACCGGTATTAAAATACGTGGAAACGCACAAGGATAAAGACGGAACGCCGACAATGGGCGGGCTGTTTTTTATTTTGAGTGCAGTTATTATATTTTTCGTCTTTGGCGGCGGAAAGGCAAAGACGGCGGTCGTTGCGGTTTCCTTCGGGCTTGCGTTCATGGCTGTGGGCTTTATAGACGATTTCTTAAAAATAAGATTTCACAAAAACGAGGGGCTGAAAGCGTATCAGAAGATAATTTTTCAGACAGCAATCGCGCTAGTTGCGGGATTTTTTGCATACAGGAACAGATTAACTGAGGTTTTTATTCCGTTTTGCGTCAAATCTGCGGATATCGGTGTATTTATTATCCCGCTCGCATTTTTTATTTTCATCGCTATAACCAACAGTGTTAATCTGACCGACGGGCTTGACGGGCTTGCGGGCGGAACCACTGTATCGTATCTTATATTTATTACGGCACTGTCCGCCGCAGAAGCGGCGGCGTTCCGTTTCGGATTGCTGACGGCGGAGGAATATGAAAGCATGTTTTTGCTGTCGGCGTGTCTTATCGGCGCGTTGTGCGGTTTTCTGATATTCAATGTCAGCCGCGCGAAGGTATTCATGGGCGATTCCGGCTCTCTTTCGCTCGGCGGTTTTTTGGGCGCAATCAGCATATTTACGGGCAACAGCCTTTTCATACCGGTGATAGGTTTTGCTTTTGTCATGTCGAGTTTGTCCGTTATAATTCAGGTACTGCATTATAAAAGGATGCATCGCCGCGTGTTTTTGATGGCGCCCATTCATCATCATTTTCAGATGAAAGGATACTCTGAAAGTAAAATAGCATATTTTTATTCTGCTTTAACCTGCATATTGGGGGCCTTGTCCGTCATATTCTATATATGAGCGGAGGGTTAAATTATGTATGTAAAATCGCAGGTGTTTTTTGTTCTCGGTATATCCAAGAGCGGTTTTGCCGCGGCAAAATACATTCTCGGAAACGGCGGAGAATGTTATATTTACGAAGAACTTAAAAGTCCCAAAATCGACAGGGCGATAGATGAGCTTACGGGCATGGGCGCTATGCGCGTCTCAAAGGAAAGCGAAGACGAGGCGATTGACGCCTCGGACGTGCTCGTGATAAGTCCGGGTGTCCCTATAAATCACGGTATAGCGATAAAATTCAAAGAGGCGGGGAAACGTATCGTGGGCGAGGCGGAGTTCGGGTTTTCGCAGTTTTTCCCGCCGACGATAGCGGTTACGGGAACAAACGGCAAGACGACTACGGTAACGCTTATTGACGGTATTTTCAGAGAGGCGGGACAAAAATGCGTGGCAGTCGGTAATATTGGCGTCCCTGTATGCGAAAAACTGTCGGAAATAGAAAGGGATACCGTCTGCGTGGCGGAAATATCGAGTTTCCAACTTGAAAGCATGTCCGATTTCAAGCCGCATATAGCATGTATTACCAATATATCGCCCGATCATCTCGAAAGACACTATACAATGGGAAATTACATATATCTTAAAAGACGGCTGCTTAAAAATCTTAAAGAGAGCGAATACGCCGTTTTAAATTACGACGATGCGACCGTAAAAAGTTTCGCGGAAGGTCTTAAAGCGGAAACCGTCTGGGTATCGGTGCGGGAAAAAGTTTCGGGCGCATATTTTTCGGAGGGGAGATTATATTTCGACGATGAACCGATAACCACACTCGGAGAAACCGCGATAAGAGGCGAGCATAACGTATATAATGCTTTGTTTGCCGTTGCGGCGGCAAAAATCATGGGAATAAATAACGAGAGCATAGTGTCGGCGCTCAAAAATTTCAAAGGCGTTCCGCACAGGGTAGAACTTGTTGCGGAAAAACGCGGGGTCAGATATTTCGACGATTCGAAAGCGACGAACACAGCTTCCGCGATAACCGCCATACACAGCATGACAAGCCCGACGATTCTGATACTCGGCGGAAGCGAAAAGGGAGAAAAATACGAGGAACTTTTCGAAGCGATAAAATTATCGGAAGTAAAACATACGGTTATAACAGGCACTTCGAGATTCAATATGTTTGAGGCGGCGGGTAAATGCGGCGTTTCCGCCGTTACGGTAACGGGCGATTTCAGGTCGGCGGTAAAAATAGCCGATATGTTTGCCGAGGAAGGCGACGCGGTGCTTTTAAGTCCCGCTTGCGCGAGCTTCGACAGTTTCGGCAGTTTTGAAGAACGCGGCGAAACATTCGTGAAATTGGTGGAAGAATGCCGAAACTGATGAAATTAAGCCGCGGCGGCGAGAGGGAAAGGGGTGACATACTTCTCATTGTAGCCGTTATTATTCTTGCGGTTTTAGGAGTGGTATTCATTTATTCTGCCAGCAATTATTCAGCTTCCGCAACTTACGGCGACGCCTTTTATTTTGTAAAAAAACAGGCGATAGGCATTGCGATAGGCATTGCCGTGATGATTTTCATGTGTTTTTTCGATTACAGAAAGCTGGCAAAGTTCACTATTCCCGTGTCGATAGCATCTTTTGTACTTCTTGTACTCGTGTTTATCCCGGGTATCGGTGTGGAAAATTACGGCGCTAAACGCTGGGTTGGAGTAGGTT
The DNA here is from genome assembly GCA_944367535.1 of uncultured Clostridia bacterium. Taxonomy (GTDB): domain Bacteria; phylum Bacillota; class Clostridia; order Christensenellales; family Borkfalkiaceae; genus UBA1259. The sequence continues at coordinate 4,420 of CALVWQ010000036.1, read as the reverse complement.
CCGTAACTTTGCAGCCGTCCGAAATTTCCAAATTTGCACTGATACTGTTTGCCGCGTCGTATTTTTCCGCTCACCCCGATAGGTCAAAGACTTTTTTGGGTATTTTACCCGTTTTGCTTTTCGGTTTGGCTACATGCCTTCTTATAATTCTCGAACCGAACATGTCTATTACGGTATGTGTGGCGACTCTTATGATGACAATGCTTTTTGCGGCGGGAATGCGCATAAAACATGCCGTACTGATGCTTATTCCCGCAATCGGGGCGGGAGTATTGCTCATACTTATGGAACCTTACAGGTTAAGCAGGCTTACAGCCTTTTTGAATCCGTGGTCAAATCCTAAGGGTGAAGGTTATCAGTTATTACAATCGTTGTACGCGTTGGGTTCGGGAGGCTGGTTCGGCGTGGGACTTTTCAATTCGCGGCAAAAATATGCTTTTTTACCGTTTGCGGAATCCGATTTTATACTTTCGGTCATCGGGGAGGAAATCGGCTTTATAGGTCTTTTGATGTTTTTTGCCTTGATAGGATTTATCGTTTATCGCGGGATGCGCGCGGCGTCGCGCGCAAAGGACCTTTTCGGTTTTTTGCTCGCTCTCGGAATAACTATGATTTTCGGTATACAGGCAGTAATCAACGCGCTCGTGGTTACGGGAAGTATTCCGCCCACGGGACTTCCGCTTCCGCTCGTTTCAAGCGGAAACACGGCTATAATAATTTTTATGGCGGAAATGGGCGTAATTTTCAATATATCCAAGAACGGCGCATTAACTTTTTAAACGTTTTTCCCATAAAATGTTGTATCAGCGTTTTTGGGGGAACGGTATGGATAAATATTTAATCAGAGGCGGCAAAAAGTTAAGCGGAAAGATATGTGCGGAGAGTGCTAAAAACGCTGTATTGCCTATGATTGCGGCGGCGATTCTGACGGAGGAAGAAGTCGTAATAAAGAATTGTCCCGATATAAGCGACGTCAAAAACATGGCGGCGATAGTAGCCGCGTTGGGGGCGTCGGTTGATTTTTGCGAGAGTGACCTCATAATAAATTCAGGAAAATTATCGTCGTACAGCGTATCCGAATCATTCGGCAAGGAAATAAGAACTTCCGTACTGATGCTCGGTGCGCTGCTTTCTCGTACAAAAAAGGCGCTGATATCTTATCCCGGGGGCTGCGATATCGGTTTAAGACCGATTGACATACATATCGCCTCTCTCGGCATGCTCGGCGCGAATATAGACGAGCGCGGCGACAAACTTATATGCAGTGCAAAAAAACTTTCCGGCGCAAAACTCGTTTTTCCTTTTCCGTCTGTCGGTGCGACCGAAAACGTCATGCTTGCCGCATCGACTGCCGAGGGGACTACCTGCATATATAACGCCGCAAAGGAACCCGAGATAAAAGACCTCGCGGATATGCTGGTTTCGATGGGTGCGAAAATAAGCGGCGCGGGCAGTTCGGTCATAGAAATAGAGGGGGTGAAAAAACTTCACGGCACGGTTTACAGGCCTATTCCGGACAGGATAGAGGCGGGAACTTTTCTTGTGGCGGCGGCAGTTACCGGCGGAGAGATAGAACTCGGCAACGTAAAAGAAGAAAATATTTCACCTTTAATCGGTAAACTTTGCGATAATAGTTGTAAAGTTACGGTAAAAAATGATATAATATATCTGCGTAGCAGTCGGGCACGAAAGGCTTTTGACGTGATTACGGGACCGTATCCCGCATTTCCGACAGACATGCAGGCCATAGCGACTGTGCTCGCGGCGGTATCGGAAGGAGTTTCCGTGATAGAGGATAATGTGTTTGCCAACAGATTTTGCCATGCTCACGAGCTCGCCAAAATGGGCGCCGAAATAACGCTTTGCGGAAACAAGGCTATCGTTAGAGGAGTGCAGGGACTGTGCGGTGCGGAAGTTTATGCGCATGATTTGAGGTGCGGTGCGGCGCTGGTTCTTGCGGGACTTGCGGCCAAAGGCAAGACGATTGTGCACGATATTAAATACATAGAACGCGGATATGCGCGTTTTGAAGAAAAACTGCGTTCGCTAGGGGCGGATATAGTTAAAAAATAACCAAAGAAAAACGGAGTCGATATGAAAAACGGTAAAATTTACGCGATTATGATTGCGATAGCCTTTTTGGTGGCGCTCGTTTTTTCATGCGTATTTTTATTTTCCGTCAGCAGAGTTCGGACGGTATATTCTGTTTATTCTGAAAGCGACGTGTCAGAAATTCAAAAATCCCTTGACGCTTTTAATGGCAAAAACATTTTCTTTGTATCGGAAAACGACATAAGGTCTGCGGTGTCGGGGTATACGAGATTCAAGGTAGTTTCTGTGGACAAGTCATATCCTAACGTGATAAACGTCAATATAGAAGAACGCAGAGAAGTTTACAGGTTTTCATATGAAGGTGTCGTTTATTGTATGGATGAAACCGGTTTTATAATCGATACCGCGACGGAATTTTCGGAAGACAGAGACATAATCGCAATAGAATTCGACGGAATCGGGATAATTTCCGCGAAGTTAGGAGAGGCTCTCGAAACGTCTGAGAAGGGTTTTTTCCTTTCGGTACTGGAAATGGCCAAATACGCAAATCTCACAGATTGTATCAAATCCGTAACGTTCAGAGACGATAAGAGCGTGGAGATAAAAGAAGTTGTTTTTCAGACATATACGGGGGTTAAAATCATTGTGGACAAGCCCGATGTCAGGGGACTTGACAAAATGATAAAAGCGTTTGACGTTTACGATAACGTTACGGTGGATTATTATAAGACGTTTTCACAAATTTTGGTCATCGAGCAGGCGACGGGTGAGATAACAGCGACGTGGGAAAATCCCAAGGGGTAAAGATATGCAAAAGAAGCAGGTTGCCGTCCTTGATGTCGGCTCGTCCAAAATGACGGCGGTCGTGGGAGAGCGCGGCATCAATAAAACTTTTATCGTAAAAGCACGCAGGGACTTCGAGTACGACGGGTACGGCGGGGGCGAATTTTTGAGCGTCGAAGCACTTAAAAGGGTGCTCAGATTCTGCGGTGAATTTCTGAGCAGTTCAGTGCGGGGAATAGAAACGGTATATGTCGGTGTTCCCGGGGAATTTACCGAAGTCACGGTGCGCGACAGTCAAATTTCCTTTCCGAGGAAAAAAAGGATAGACGAGAACGACGTCGATTCGCTTTTTGACGCCGCTTTTGTTCTTTCTTCGTCGAAAAGCACGCTGATAAACCGTTCGGCGATAGTTTATGAGCTTGATGATTACAGAAGGCTTGCAAATCCTGTCGGGGAAACGAGCGAAATCCTGAAAGGGAAACTCTCGTTTATCACTTGCAGAAACTATTTTATCGACCTGTTTAAACCCGTCTTAAAATCCTGCGGTTTCAGAGAAATCGAGTTTGTTTCGGCATCGCTTGCAGAAGCGATGTATCTGATAGACGCGGAGACACGCGACAGAATCGCGATAATTTTAGACGTAGGATATATATCTTCAACTTTTTCGCTCATTCAGGGAGACGGGATAATTTATCAGAGTTCGTTTGATTATGGCGGGGGATATATCACCGCCGCTCTCACGCAGAGATTCACGATTGATTTTCCGACTGCCGAAGCGCTTAAACGAAAAATAAATTTAAGTCGTGTTTCAGAGGACGGTTCGGAAATCATACCTATGGGCGCAAACGACTATTGTGACGCGGATTCTGTGCGCGCGGTGATTAAGGCGAGTCTCGATATTCTATGCGAAAAAGTAAGCGAATGTATAGAAGATTCGGGGTATTTGATTCCGGAATACGTGCCTATTACGGTAACGGGCGGCGGTATATCCTATTTGCGCGGCGCGAAGGAGCATCTTTCGGGGCGGCTCGGCTTTGTGGTGGAAAAAGCACCGCAAAAAATTCCCGTCGGGATAAGGCCTACGGAAGCTTCAATGTATTCTTTGTTAGATTTGACTCTCGGTTAATCGAGTATTATAATAAGACTGTACGGAATTTAGGAGGATAAAAAATGTACGGACAGGAAAATTACAAAATAAGTTCAGCGGTAATAAGAGTGATGGGCGTTGGCGGCGGCGGCTGTAATGCGGTCAACAGTATGATAGAATCGAATGTTACCAGCGCAGAATTTATCGCAGTAAACACGGATAATCAGGCGCTGCTTCTCTCTAAAGCAAATAATTGTTTGCAGATAGGCGAGGCTCTCACGAAAGGTCTCGGCGCGGGGAGCGACCCCAACATCGGCGAAGCTGCGGCGGAAGAATCCAAGGACAGGATTGCCGAAATGCTCGAAGGCACGGACCTCCTGTTTATTGCTGCGGGAATGGGCGGCGGAACGGGAACAGGCGCGGCTTCGGTTATCGCGAGAATTGCGCGCGACATGAATATCCTGACCGTCGCGGTTGTTACAAAGCCTTTTTCTTTCG
>CALVWQ010000035.1 GCA_944367535.1 uncultured Clostridia bacterium | reverse complement strand
ACACCTCCGAATTGATTTGCCTTTTTCGGCAAGAGGCGAAGGTGCATAGGACGGTAAATATCAGTGCACTAAATAGCGAGCCTGCGGAAGTCAACGGGACAAAGCCAAAATCGTTGCGTACAGGTCAGGAAACGCGTCATAGACAGCAAAAGAGCCGAGCGAGGAAATATCCTTACGCGGCTCTAAAAGTCTATTATAGACGATGTTTTAAGCGACGATTTTGCGGCCGTTGACGTCCGCGAGGAACTATGCAAAACTAAGCCTCCCGAAAAAGCAAATTCGGAGGATTATTTTAATCTCGTTAAATAAATGACCTAATAAAATTCTTGGCTGTTAATGTTTATGGATGCATTGTGTTAAATTATCGCGATAGATACAACATAAGATATGGTATGCCAACTTGATTTTTAACGCAAAATATTGTATAATACAAAAAATCACGAAGGTGCAAGTAATGTCAAGAAAGAAAAATGTGGTTAAAAGCCTAATTGACTCTGCAGAATCGGCTATATTCGCAGGCATTGAAATACATAATAAACCCCGTATTCCTTATCGTTACCCAACAGCAACATTACTCGTTATAAATGCGTGGGAATTAGCGCTTAAAGCATATATTTATAAATATATTGGTAAAAAACTAATATTTACAGATAAAAACCACACAATTAATTTTAGCAAAGCGTTAGTTTATGTACACGAGCATATAAACAATACTGAAGGGAATAAAAACTTTAACTCCGTAAAGGAAAATTTGTTTTTGCTGTCAGAATATAGAAATAATAACACGCACTATTTTGAAAGCGAAATCGACCCCATAATTTTTATGTTGCTATCTAAAGCAACGTTAAATTTTAATGCTTTTCTGGAAAAATATTTCCATCGTGAAATAACAGATAACGAAAACTTAATAATATTACCTATAGGTTTTAAGTTGCCTTTTGAACCAGTTGAATATCTCAGTAAAAAGTCCACAAACAAAGTTACCAATTCATTTATGGGGGATGTAATTAAAACAATAAAAAAATTGGATGATGACGGTATTACTGAATCAATTGTTGTTGGTTTTAACATGTTTGTAAATAATGTAAAAAACATATCGAATGCTGATATAATTGCAGCAATTGACCCATCTAATTATGATGCCGTTGCATTAACAAAAGAATATAGATTTACTGATAATCCTAGTGTTCCTACAATCAGAGTAGATGAAACCGAATTAATAAAGCAAAAATATCCGTATTCTTATAAAGAATTACAAAGAAAGATTAAAGAGAAAATTCCCGATATTAAATTGAATAATCAGTTTTATAATTACCTGAAATTGATCAAGGAAAATAAAGAGTGGTTTATGGTGCGATTACTCAATCCGCTTAACCCGAAAAGCTCAAAAAAGGGTTTTTATAGCGAAAAGGCAATAGAAAAACTTATAGAACTTTATGCAAGATAGAAAAAGGCGAGTAAAAATCTCGCCTTGTACTTTTCAATTATTTCAATTTAAAGATTAAACCAAAGAAATCTCTTGCAAAAAATAATACGAACCTCGACTTGTCATCTTGGTTCGTATTATTCTTGTCTGGTGCCGGAGACCGGATTTGAACCGGTACGGTGTTTCCACCGAGGGATTTTAAGTCCCTTGCGTCTGCCAGTTTCGCCACTTCGGCGTTTTTTTGGAGGCGCCACCCAGATTCGGACTGGGGGTAAAGGTTTTGCAGACCCGTGCCTTACCACTTGGCTATGGCGCCTTCATTTACTCGGAAAACCCCGTAATAAAAAAATGGAGCGGGAAACGAGATTCGAACTCGCGACATTTGCCTTGGCAAGGCAACGCTCTACCACTGAGCCATTCCCGCATATCAAAACGAATATTGGTGGGAACAATAGGGCTCGAACCTATGACCCCCTGCTTGTAAGGCAGATGCTCTCCCAGCTGAGCTATGCTCCCGCAACTCGCTTTTGCTGATATAATATATCAAATTTAATCGCAAAAGGCAAGTGTTTTTAATCGCAATTTCAAAATTTTAGAAAATTTTTTTTCATCCGGTATATAATACGCAAAAAATATGAAAATGTTGAATTTAAAACTTATCAATTTATAGCCATTAACTGCGGATAAGTTATATGATGACTTATTATTTGTATAATTTACTTGACTAATTGCCGCATAAAAATTATAATAAACAATAAAGAGTTATGCTTTTTACAGGAGTAATATGGTTGAAATCATTTCCTCGATTCTGGAAGCGGAGAAAAAAGCGGACGGAATAATTGAGATTGCAAACGAGAAAGCTAAAAAAATAAGAGCGGAAGGCGATGTACAATCCGAAAAGATAGTGAGCGCTTCAATCGGCGTGTTCAAAATAAGCCGTTCAAAAAAATTGCGCGAAGCGGAAAAAAGAGCGGAAGCAGAATATGAAAAAGTGCTCGCGCGCGAGAATGACAGGACGGCAGAATTTGCCGCCGCGGCACAAAATCGTATAGAAGATGCCGCTACACTGATTATTAAAAAGGTTATGGAATAAATGGCAATTGTTCCCATGAAAAAAATACTCCTTATGGGAATGACATATCATAAGGAAAAAATTCTGAACGCCCTGCATAAAACGGGTTGTGTCGAACTGTCGGCAACAGAAGAGTTTGCCGATACTTTCCGTGCGCAAGAGGTCGAATCATCAACTGAACTCTCGCACAGATTAGCCGATTATTCTCGCGCAGTGGAATTTGCCACGGAGATTATTGAAAAATCAAAGGGAAAACCCTATTATCCCGCATCTGATAAATATTTTTCCGAAGTTTTCATTTCTTACGACGAGTTTATATCCACGCCAGAAAAAGAGAGCGAACTTTCCGGTCGTGCGACGCTGATGCACGAATATGAGGCGAAACTAGGAAATATGCGCGCGGAAAAAATAAAACTCAATAATCTCCGCACGCAGTTGCTCGCTTTTTCCGATATAAACGAAAAATTTTCAGATTTTTCCGACACTGAAACCTCATGCGTCTTTTTCGGTACGGTAAAAAGGGAACAGCTTTCATCTCTAAATGACCTTAAAAACGATACGGAACTTGCAGAAGTTCAGGTTTTATCCGAACGTCAGAACGCCGTCGTTTTAATAGTATGCTTAAAAGAAGTAAGGGATACGGTTCAAAAAAAACTTTCCGAAACCGCTTTTGTTGCATGTCCTTTTGCGTATGATGTTTCGGCGCAAGAAAAACTCATAGAAATAGATTTAAAATTAAAGGAAATCGCAGATAAAGAAGAGGAAATATATAAAGCTATATGTACTGACGCTGACTTGCTTAAAGACCTTAAAATACTTGCGGATTACTATGCTTTTCTTGTAGAAAAAGAAAAAGATGCGGAAAATTTCCGCTGTACGGGCAAAACCTTTCTTTTGCAGGGATATATTCCCGCCGGCAAGGAAGATGAGGTCAAGACCACGGTCAGTATGGTATCAGATGCCGTATTTATAGAATATTCCGAGCCGGACGAAAACGATAATCCTCCGACCCTTACAAAAAACGATAAATTGGTTACGCAGACCGAATTTGTAACAGATTTGTATTCTGTTCCCAATTACAGAGAAGTAGACCCGAATAAAGCGGTATTTTTCTTTTTCATGCTATTTATGGGCGTCATTATAGCGGATATCGGTTATGGGCTCATAATGATTGTTTTGGGCATAACGCTCGCATCCAGAATTAAGGTAGATAACGGGACGAGAAGGTTATGGTATTTGGTTGCAATCGGCGGATTTTTCTCGATTATATTCGGAGCATTATTCAATTCGCTGTTCGGGGTCGCAATTCTTCCGTTTAATATACTTCCGAGCCCCGTTCCAGACGGGACGGGAACGGATGGGCTCATGACGATTCTTTTGGGCTGCCTTGCACTCGGAGTGGTTCATATAGCTTCGGGATATTTTATCAAAGCTCTAAACTGTTTTAGACATAAAGATATAGCGGGCGGTATTTTTGACGGGCTTTTATGGGTAATATTCTTTATAGGTTTTATCCTGGCGTCGTTTAATTTTTTGGTCGGCTATCTTATGCCGGACGCCATAAACACGATGAATCCCGGTATTCGTGCGTTTTTTGAAGCGGCTACCATGCCGGGCGTGATAATCGTCGGAGTTACGGTTTTGCTTGCCGCGCTGACTGCAGGCAGAAACGAAAAGGGATTCGGAAAGTTCAGCAAAGGTTTCGGCGCGGTTTACGGGCTTATTAACCTTATGAGCGATATTCTCTCTTATGCGCGACTTTTCGGACTTATGCTCTCAGGTATGATAATTGCCACGACATTTAACGATATAGGCGGAAGTCTGATTTCCGGCGGAGGACTCGGCTATGTTTTCGGACCGATAGTAATGGGACTAGGGCATACTTTCAACATAGCAATGGGTGTTCTCGGAGCATACATTCATGACAGCAGGTTGCAGTATATCGAATTTTTCTCTAAATTCTATACGGGCGAGGGCGAGAAATTCGCGCCCCTCGGTTCGGATATGAAATATATTTATCTGACAAAATGACAACGGAGGTTATTTTATTATGACAGGTTCGGCTTTGGCAACGTTGGGGCTTGCGCTTTGCGCGGGACTGTGCGGATTCGGTTCGTCACTCGGTCTTTATTATTCGGGTTCAGCTGCCGCGGGCGTACTCGCGGAAGAGCCAAAAAAATTCAGTAAAGTGCTTATTCTCGTCGTTCTTCCTGCAACACAGGGTATTTACGGTTTTGTTTTCGCGATTCTGGGATTAAGCGGAATTACGCCTGACATGTCGGCTCTAGAAGGCGCTAAGCTTTTTGCTGCGGCGATGCCGCTCGCAATAACAGGTCTTATTTCGGGAATATTCCAGGGAAAAACAGCCGTCGGCGGAATTTATGCGATTGCCAAAAACGAGTCGCTTTCGGGGAAACTCATACTTTTCCCCGCGATGATAGAAACATACGCGATTTTAGGACTGGTTGTTTCAATACTCTTGATGTCTTAAAGGTTTGCCATGGAAGGTAAAGAAGCAATTATAGCGCGCATAATCGGAGACGCCGAAAAAAAAGCGTGTGATTTAATTGAAAACGCGCAAAAATATGCCGCCGAAAAGAAAAGCGAGGCGGAAGAATGGTCACGCGAATATTCGGCGGCACAGTCCGAATTGCTTGAAAAAGAACTTCAAGAAATCGTTGACAGAAAAATAATCGTCGCCGAACTCGACGCGCGGAAAAATTCGTTGAAAGTAAAACAATCGCTCATAGCTGAAGCGCGTTCTCACGCGCTCGTCAAACTCTGCTCGATGAATAAAGCCGATTATATTAAGTTTATCGGCAGACTTCTTGCCGAGAATTGTGATGAGGGCGATACGGTCATACTTTCGTCTGACGGCGTTATAAATTCAAACGATATAGAAAAACTCGAAATTTTCGGTATAAAGAGACTCTCCGTTTCAAAAATACGCGGAGATTTTAAAGGCGGAATCAAACTCGCAGGAAAAATATGTGACAAAGACCTGTCTTTTGAAAGTATAATAGCGGATAAATCTTCGAGGATTTCCGCAGAACTCGCCGCAGAACTTTTTCCGCGGGAAAATTGATAAATATTTATGACGAATGCCGTTTACTCCAATGCTCGGGCAAGGTCTTTGGAAAAGAGCCTGTTCGGCGCAGAAAGAATCAACAGAATGATAGATTCGGGCGACCCTGCCGAAGCGATGAAAATACTCGCCGAAGTAAATTTCGGAGGGGGTATTGCCGTTGCCTCGGCTAATGATTTCGAAATCCTTACAAATGCAGAAGAAAAGAATCTGATTGCGTTTATCAAAGAGGCTTGTCCGTCCGAAAGTTTAAAGGCATTTTTGCTGAAAAAATACGATTATCATAATGCCGAGGCTCTTATAAAAAGCAAGTATCTTAAAACTGATTCCGAAAAATTTACCGTTGAAAACGGGCTTTTGGATAAGGACGAAATGCGCGAAAAAATCATGTCGGACGATTATAGGGATTTTCCCGAGCCCATGAAAAAAGCGCTTGCGGAATGCGACGCCGAATTTGCCGCGTCTAAAGCGAGTGGGGCAAGCATAAACGCCAAATTCATAAAAGCGTTTTTTGCCGACATGGCGGATATTGCAAAAAAGAACGGAAAATTATCGGAAATTTATAAGGCCAAGGTCGACAGCGCCAATATTTCTACAGCGCTTCGTACCAGAAATTTTGCCGTCGCCAAACAGGATTATCTTTACGGCGGGACTATAACGCTTTCTGAATTTAAAGCACTGAACGAAGAACAGTTCGACGTCCTTAAAACCAAATTCAGGTTTTCGCCGCGTGCCGAAATGGCGGCTTCTGCGATAAAAGCGGCGGAGAAGAAAATTCCTTTATCGGAATTTGAAAAGGAAGCCGACGAATTTGCCGTTTCATATCTACTCCGTTTCAGGTATGCGACGGAAGGTGTTTTGCCATTCATGCAATACTGTTTCTATAAACTTGCAGATATTGCCAATGTCAGGATTATTATGGTAGGACTCCTAAACGGTTTCGGAGATAATATTAAATCGAGATTGAGGACATTTTATGCAGGGTAAGATGGCTATAATTGGCGACGGAGACAGCGTCCTTATATTTTCGGCGGTAGGAATCGACCCGTATCCCGTACAGGACAGCACCGACGCCGCGGAGCTGATAAAAAAACTCGCAAAAAACTATAAAATAATCTTTATTACTGACGTTATCGCGAAAGATAACGACGAAACAATAAAAAAATATCTTACGAGCCCGTATCCAGTGATTATTTCCGTGCCTTCAAAATCCGGTAGCAACGGTTACGGTGAAAGTCTTATAAAAGAAGCCATGGAAAAGGCGCTCGGAATAGACATTCTGTTCAATAAAAACGACGAAGAGGAAGGTCACTGAAAAAATGGAAAGTAAAATAATAAAAGTTGCGGGGCCGCTGATTGTCGCCGACAATATGGCGGACAGTAAACTGTTCGACGTTGTAAGAGTCGGGGATAAGAAACTTGTAGGAGAAATAATAGAACTTCGCGGCGATAAGGCGTCCATACAGGTTTATGAGGAGACAAGCGGTCTCGGAGTAGGTGATATTGTCGAAAGCACTTCCTCGCCGTTATCGGTCGAATTAGGTCCCGGGCTTATAGAAAGCATATTCGACGGGATCCAGCGTCCTCTTAACAAAGTATATGAAAAATACGGCGACAGAATAAGCAGAGGGATTTCAGTAAACAGTATAGACCACGAGAAAAAATGGAAATTCACGGCAACGGTTGCCGTGGGCGACGTTGTCTCGTCAGGCGATATTATAGGCGAGGTTCAGGAAACTTCCATAGTAAGTCATAAAATAATGATACCCCACGGAATCGAGGGTAAAATTTCAAGAATTTCGTCGGGCGATTATAATATAACAGAAACCGTCGCGGTTGTAAATACAGAAGACGGAAACGTCAATATTTCAATGCTGCAAAAATGGCCTGTCCGTCGCGGCAGACCTTATAAATCCAAAATAAATCCTAACATGCCTATGGTTACGGGACAAAGGGTCATAGATACGCTTTTCCCGATAGCAAAAGGCGGCGTCGCGGCCGTCCCGGGTCCGTTCGGAAGCGGGAAAACCGTCGTTCAGCATCAGCTTGCAAAGTGGGCAGATGCCGATATAATAGTCTATGTCGGCTGCGGCGAACGCGGTAACGAAATGACGGACGTTCTCAATGAATTTCCCGAACTTAAAGACCCCAAATCGGGTGAACCGCTCATGAAAAGGACGGTTCTCATCGCCAATACTTCCGACATGCCTGTTGCTGCCCGCGAAGCTTCAATATATACCGGCATAACAATAGCGGAATATTTTAGGGATATGGGATATAACGTCGCAATCATGGCAGATTCCACTTCGCGCTGGGCGGAGGCGCTTCGCGAAATGAGCGGCAGACTTGAAGAAATGCCCGGTGAAGAAGGTTACCCTGCATATCTTTCTTCGCGGCTTGCGGAATTCTATGAAAGGGCGGGTATAGTAAACGTAATGTGTTCGGGTGAAAGAATGGGTTCTGTTTCCGCCATCGGTGCGGTTTCCCCGCAGGGCGGAGACCTTTCGGAACCCGTATCTCAGGCAACTTTGAGAATCGTCAAAGTTTTCTGGGGACTTTCTTCTGCTCTCGCTTACAGAAGACATTTTCCCGCAATTGACTGGATGATTAGTTATTCTCTTTATGCGGATAAACTTGCCGATTGGTACAATCAGAACGTATCTGCGGATTTTTCGAAACTTCGCGCTTTCGCAGCGGGAATTTTGCAGGAAGAATCCGAACTCGAAGAGATTGTGCGGCTCGTAGGCGCGGACGCCCTTTCTTATAAGGATCGTCTTACCATGGAAACTGCAAAGTCAATCCGAGAAGATTACCTGCATCAAAACGCGTTCCACGAAGTAGATACTTTCACTTCGCTCGAAAAACAATATAAAATGCTTAAACTTATCTATGACTTTCACAGTTTTGCTCAGGATGCGCTTAAACGCGACGCTGAATTCAACGATATAATAAATTTACCCGTGCGCGAAAAAATCGGAAGGGCTAAATATATTCCCGAAAACAATATTGCCGAATTAGACGATATTGACGAAGAAGTAAAAACCGCACTTAAAGCGCTTGCCGACGGAGGTACCGATGAACAGAGAATATAAAACTATAAAAGAGGTCGTTGGGCCTATAATGCTTGTCGAGGGCGTCGAAGGCGTCAAGTATAACGAACTCGTGGAAATTATACAGAAAAACGGCGATATACGTCGCGGAAAAGTCCTTGAAGTGAACGGCGATAAAGCGCTCGTACAATTATTCGAGAGCGCGCAGGGTTTGCAGATTTCCACGAGCAGGGCAAAGTTTTTAGGACACAGTCAGGAACTTGCCGTTTCGGAAGATATGCTTGGACGAGTATTTGACGGTATGGGAAACCCACGGGACGGCGGCGCTCCCGTTATCCCCGAAAAATTCATGGATATAAACGGAGAACCCATCAATCCCGCCGCAAGAGATTATCCTAATGAATTTATTCAGACGGGAATATCCGCAATCGACGGCCTTAACACTCTGGTCAGGGGACAAAAACTTCCCGTTTTCAGTATGTCAGGTCTGCCGCATGCAGAACTTGCGGCACAGATTGCAAGGCAGGCAAAAGTTTTAAACAGCAGTGAAAAATTTGCGGTTGTGTTTGCAGCCGTCGGCATAACTTACGAAGAAATGGAGTACTTCGTACAGGACTTTAAAAAGACCGGTGCGATAGAGAGAACGGTAATGTTCACAAACCTTGCAAACGACCCCGCGATAGAGCGTATAGCGACTCCGCGTATGGCGCTTACTTGCGCGGAATATCTCGCTTACGATTTGGGAATGCACGTTCTAGTCATAATAACCGACATAACAAATTATTGCGAATCTTTAAGAGAGGTGTCTGCGGCAAGAAAAGAAGTCCCAGGAAGACGCGGATATCCCGGTTACCTTTATACCGACCTTGCCACAATGTACGAGCGTGCGGGCAGAATAAAAGGCAAGAGAGGATCTATTACTCAGATTCCTATTCTGACCATGCCCGAGGACGATAAAACTCATCCCATACCCGATTTGACGGGATATATAACTGAGGGACAAATTATTCTTTCCCGAGAGTTGTATAAAAAAGGCATAACCCCGCCTATCGACATTCTGCCTTCGCTTTCGAGACTTAAAGATAAAGGAATAGGCGAAAAAAAGACGAGAGAAGACCATGCGGACACCATGAACCAGTTGTTTGCGGCTTATGCAAGGGGAAAAGAGGCTAAAGAACTTGCCGCAATTTTGGGAGATGCGGCGCTCACCGACATTGATAAACTTTATGCAAAATTTGCAGAAGCATTTGAAAAACAGTATATTTCCCAAGGATTTACCACCAACAGGTCAATCGAGGAAACGCTTGATTTAGGTTGGGAACTGCTGAAAATTCTCCCACGCTCGGAATTAAAACGTATAAAAGAAAAGTATATCGAAAAATATCTTGGTGCAAGTCAGGACTAATAAAAGTTTACGGGGTTTTAATTGGCAAGAATGAACGTCAATCCTACGCGTATGGAGCTTAACAGGCTTAAAGCAAGACTGAAAACGGCAACGCGAGGATATAAACTGTTAAAAGACAAAACGGACGAAATGATACGCCGTTTCACGTCGGTTATAAAAGAAAACAAGCTTTTGCGCGATTCTGTGGAAAAGGAGGTTTCGGCCGTCCTTGCGCAGTTTTCCGTTGCAAGAAGCCTTATGCGCAGGTCGGACATAGAATTGGCTTTTTCCATGCCGTCAGTTTCATTAAAAGTCGAATGTACGACGGGGAACGTTATGAGTGTGGCTGTACCTAAACTTTCGCTTGAAGAATCGAGAGCCGAAAACGTATATCCATACTCTTTTGCTGCAGTAACTTCCGAAGCCGATTACTCGGTTGAACTTGTCGGAAAAATCATTGCTAAATTAGTCAGGCTCGCCGAAATCGAAAAGACGACCGCAATGCTTGCCGATGAAATAGAAAAAGGAAAACGCCGTGTGAACGCACTTGAAAACATTATGATTCCTAACTTACAGGAAACAATAAAGTATATAACAATGAAGCTCGAAGAAAACGACCGAGGCAGCAGAACAAGGCTTATGAAAGTCAAATCGATGATGGAAGGAAGAAATCAGTAATGTATTCAATAGGTATTGATATAGGCGGAATGAGTATCAAGGCGGGACTGGTGGATGAAAATGGTAAAATTTTGGAAAAAAATACCGTTAAAAGTGCCGCAACCGCTGACGAAGTGATTGTAAATATGGCAAAACAGATAAACTCTTTGTTGGATAACAGAGGTCTGACTGTTGAAAATATAAAGGGTATAGGAATAGGCTGTCCCGGTGCAATTTCGGGATATAAAGGAGTCGTCGATATTCTTCCTAATCTCGGATGGTATAACGTGCCGCTTGCGGATAGAATAAAAGAATATTTCGATACCGAAGTAAGGCTCTCTAACGACGCAAACGTTGCTGCACTTGCCGAAGCATTGTACGGGTGCGCAAAGGGCTATAACGACTGTATCATGCTTACTCTCGGAACCGGTGTCGGCGGAGGAATCATAATAAATAAAAAATTATATGAGGGTACAGAATGCAAGGGTGCCGAACTCGGCCATACGACACTAATTATAGACGGAGAACAATGTACCTGCGGCAGAAATGGTTGTGTTGAATGTTATGTTTCCGCTTCAGCGCTTATTCGACAAACCAAGGCAGCTATGCTAAGCGACAGGGATTCGATGATGTGGGAATGTGTTTCGCGCGATATTGAAAAAGTTGACGGAAAAACAGCTTTTTCCTGCGCAAAACAAGGTGATTCTACCGCTGAAAATGTTGTGTCTCAATACATAAAGTATTTATCCGAAAGTTTAATGAATATGATGAATATTTTCCGTCCCGAAGTAATAATTCTGGGCGGAGGTATATGCGGCGAGGGAAAATATCTGACGGACAGAATCGAACAGTATTGCGAAAGATTCCATTACGGTTACAAGGGAAGTCCTAAACCTGCAATAAAAATCGCAGAACTCGGCAACGATGCTGGAATTATAGGCGCTGCCGCCCTGCTTTATCAATAATCTGAAATTATTTTACGAGGATATAAAAATGAAATTTACACCAGTTTACGAAAAAGAATTCACACCGATAAGCATTGTTTTGAGAGATTACAAAGAACAAGTAAAATCGGAAAAAAGCAAAACGCTTAAAATTTGCGTGGAAAGAAATGATTCTTATAACTATGTTTACTCACTCGATATTTTTGCGTCTCCTGAAAAACGCGAGAAAAATTACGATATTTCCGAGCGCATTATCAAATCGATATTATGGGTTGTCGGCGGTTATAAGATTTATATTTCCGGAGATGAGTATATTTACAACAGAATTAAAGACGATTATACTGCGAAAGGAAAGCGCGCATTCGATGTCGATTTTATGCAGACAGTATATGAAAAGCCTTTTGAAGTTATATATTGTGCGGATGATGTTCCAGCATACAATCCGTGCAGTGTAAGTATCGGCGGACATCTCGAAGGCTGCCGCATAGGTTTCGATGCCGGCGGGAGCGACAGAAAGGTCAGCGCGGTTATAGACGGAAAGGTGGTTTACAGCGAAGAAGTCGTATGGTTCCCGAAAATCAATTCCGATTGGAAATATCATTACGAAGGAATTAAAACGGCAATGCTTACCGCTGCATCTAAAATGCCCAGAGTGGATGCTATAGGGGTTTCCAGCGCCGGTGTTTACATAAATAACAAGATAATGGTTGCTTCACTTTTCCTTAAAGTCCCCAAAGAAGAATATAAAAAGCACGTTCAGACAATGTATATAGATATTGCAAAAGAATTGGGCGCGCCCATAGAAGTTGCGAACGACGGAGACGTTACCGCACTTGCAGGAGCAATGGATTTAAAAGATAACTGTGTTTTGGGCATTGCCATGGGTACGAGCGAAGCGGTAGGGTATATAAACGATAAGGGGCTTTTAAACGGTTGGCTTTCCGAAGTGGCGTTTGTTCCCGTCGATTTCAATAAAAATGCCATGGTAGACGAGTGGAGCGGCGACTATGGATGCGGAGTCAAATATTTTTCGCAAGACGGGGTTATCAAACTTGCCGAAAATGCAGGGTATAAATTTGCAGAAGGCGCATCTCCCGCGGAGAAACTTAAAGAAATACAGAAACTCATGGCGGAAGGTAACGAAATGGCGCGGCAGATTTATTCCGATATAGGAGTGTATCTCGGATATGCCATACCGTATTATTGCGAGTTTTATAAAATAAAACATCTGCTTTTACTCGGACGCGTTACAAGCGGCGAGGGCGGAACAATAATTATGGAAAAGGCAAAAGAGGTCTTAAAAGCCGAATTTCCGCAGTACGCCGATATCAATATTACTATGCCTGATGAGTCGAACAAACGCGTTGGACAGAGTATTGCGGCGGCTTCATTACCGGCATTATCATAATTTTATAAATTATTAACATTAAAAAATTTTATGGTTAAATTATTTCGGGGCACCGATTTTTATCGGCGCCCCGGTTTTTTATAATAACAAATTTTAATTAAAAATATATAAATATCTTTATTATGAATACGGACATCTTTATTCCGTAATTTTCCTTGCTACATAAATGCCGCTTGCAGAAGCATGAGAGAGCGAATGGGTAACACCGCTTCCGTCGCCTATAACATAAAGGCCTTTAAGTTTGGTCTGCAAATCATTGTCTATTTCAACCTGCATGTTATAGAACTTAACTTCTACACCGTAGAGCAGAGTATCGTCGTTGGCAGTTCCTGGCGCGATTTTATCCAGGGCGTAAATCATTTCGATTATACCGTCGAGTATTCTTTTGGGCAATACAAGACTTAAATCACCGGGTGTTGCAGAAAGTGTAGGAATCGTTACGTTCTCCGCAACTCGTTTTTCGGTACTCCTTCTTCCGCGGATAAGGTCGCCGAATCTCTGCACGATGACGCCGCCGCCGAGCATGTTTGAAAGACGCGCTATACTTTCAGCGTAGCCGTTACTGTCTTTGAACGGGTCTGAAAAATGTTTGGCAACGAGCAGGGCAAAATTAGTATTTTTTGTCTTTCGCTTGGGGTCTTCAAAACTATGCCCGTTGACGGTAACTATCCCGTTTGTATTTTCGTTAACGACAATACCGTTGGGATTCATGCAGAATGTCCTTACATTATCTTCAAACTTCTCCGTTCTGTATACAATCTTGCTTTCGTATAATTCATCGGTAAGCGCTGAAAAAATCTCGGCGGGAAGTTCAACCCTTACGCCAATGTCCACACGGTTGGATTTTGTGGGGATGTCCAGTTTTTTGCAAAGGTTTTCCATCCAACTGCTGCCGCTTCTGCCGACAGAGATTATACAGTCTTTACAGAAATGTTCGCCGTTCTTTGCGGAAACGATAAATCCGTCCTCTTTTTTTCTTATGTCGCTGACGGGAGTATCGAAATAAAACGCCACTTTGTTTTTAAGGGTGTTGTAAAAATTTTGCAAAACTATATAATTTTTATCGGTACCTAGATGTCTTACTCTTGCTTCTAAAAGGTTAAGTTTGTTTTGCAGGCATATTTTTTTGAGGTGCGTGCCTGCGGTGGAATACATTTTAGTACCTTCGCCGCCGTACTGCATGTTAAGCTCGTCTACGTATTCCATAAGTTCTATCGCTTCTTTTTTTCCTATAAACTCATGGAGTGTACCGCCGAAATCGTTTGTAATATTATATTTCCCGTCAGAAAAGGCACCGGCGCCGCCGAAACCGGACATTATGGAGCAGGTTTTGCACGATATGCAACTTTTGATTTTTTTGCCGTCAATAGGGCATTTTCTGTTTTCTAGGGAATGACCTGTTTCAAAGACGGCAACCTTTATTTCCGGTTTTCTCTTTGTCAGTTCATAAGCGGCAAATATCCCGCCGGGACCCGCGCCGACAATTATAACGTCGTAATTCATAATTTTTTCCTCCGCAAATTCACAAGCCTGTTTATTATATCACGCCGTAACATTTTTTTCAACGTTTTTTCTTAAATATTTGTTTTGTTGTTGATTTTTATTGATTATAGTGTATAATAATATAAAAAAGTTAAATATCAGAGGCTTAGTATGAAAATAACTTTAAATCCCGATAAGGAAATAGTCAAAGCTGTGCAGGAGGGACTACGCCTTAAAGGCGGATATTGTCCGTGCAGAGTACAGAAAACCGAAGATTACAAGTGTATGTGCAAAGAATTCCGCGACCAAATAAATGACCCGGAATTCGAGGGTTTTTGTCATTGTAAACTTTATTATAAATCCAAAGATTGAAATAAATTGAAAAAATTTTCTCGACAGAGAGGAACTTTTCTTATTTTTACTGACAAAATAAAGATTATTTAGTATAATATTCATAATACGTGAAAACGTAAAAACAAAGAGGGAAGTGCAATATGAAAAAAGTAAAAGACAAATATCTTGTAGTAGGCGCGGATTTTGCGGGTTATCCTTTAAAAGAAGCGGTATGCGCACATTTGAGGGCGAAAGGCTGGAAAATTACTGACCTTGGCGTTACCGCGGACAGCGACCCGAACGATACGGAAAATATGTTCCATAGGGTAGGATTGCGCGTAGGCAGTAAAATTTCTGAAGGTGAATTTGAAAGAGCGCTTATATTCTGCGGAACAGGTATGGGAATACATATCGCCGCAAGCAAATGTCCTCACGTTCACGCGGGTGTTGTGGAAAGCGTGCCCGCCGCACTTCGCGCTATTACGGGAAACGGAGTCAACGTACTTGCAATGGGAGCATTCTATGTCGCTCCGCAGATGGGGTGCGATATTGCCGACGCATATCTTAACGCCGAACTCGGCACAGGTTATGAATGGTGGCATAATTTTTATGAATTCCATAAGCTTGCCATCGACGAACTCGAGGCTTTTAACTATGAAGAATATAAAAAGAACGGATTTAAGGTAAAACATCTCGGCGACTTTGACCTTAAATTAGAAGTTAAACCCGAAGATTGACGTTTATTTTTAACGCTAAAAAACCCTGTTTTTCCAAAACAGGGTTTTTTTATTGATATAAAGAAAAACCAAACCCCATTATTCGATTTTAGAATAAGGGGGTTTGGTGGTGGAAGGGGGTGGATTCGAACCACCGAAGTCGCTGACGGCAGATTTACAGTCTGCTCCCTTTGGCCGCTCGGGAACCCTTCCGTTTATATTAAGTTAATAGGGGGGGACGATTGGAGCTGGTGACTGGAATCGAACCCGCAACCTGCTGATTACAAATCAGCTGCTCTGCCAGTTGAGCTACACCAGCAA
>CALVWQ010000034.1 GCA_944367535.1 uncultured Clostridia bacterium | reverse complement strand
GTCCGAAACGGCTTCCAGCCATTCGTTGGAAGTATTTTCGCCCGGCAATTCAACGGCGACATGCGAAAACCAACTGTCTTTTTTTGCGCCGTGCCAATGTTTGACGTTTACGGGTATTTCCACGACGTCGCCCGGATTCAGACTTATTGCGGGTTTTCCCCATTCCTGATACCACCCGCTCCCCGCGACGCAAAGAAGTATCTGTCCGCCGCCTTTCTCCGCGCGGTGAACGTGCCGGTTGTTGCGGCATGCGGGTTCAAACGTAACGTTTGCAAAAAAGGGTCTGCTTAAAGGCGAGGTCAGGGGATTTAAATAAGATTTCCCGACAAAATATTTTGCATAAGCGGTATTTTCTCCGCCTTTTCCGAAGATGTTCCGAATATCGAATTCTCTTTCCGTATTTTTCATTTTTTCACCTCTTTCATGAGAACGTCTTTTGCCACGTTCAAAGCGTTGAAAAGCCTCGGAAAACCCATATACGGCATAGCGTGAGAAAGCGCGCATACTATTTCCTCCGCCGTGCTTCCCGCTTTAAGCGCACCCGCCACATGCGAACGCACCTGCATATCCGCTCCGCCCATGGACGCGAGAATAACAACTGTCAGCAGTTCCCTCGTTTTCCCGTCCAGACCTTTCCTCGTGAAAAAATCCGAAAAGCAGAGTTCGGTCAACCATATAGGTATGTTTTTTGAGAAATCCTCGGGCAGCCAACCGTATCTTTCGGCTATTTCGTCTCCGTAAACCGGCTTTTGCAATGCAAGTCCCTTTTCGTAACGCGTCTGTTCGTTGACTGTTTCGCAATTTTCAAGCGGGAGTGATATCCCCCTCGTCGCGAACACTTCGTCTATGGCGGCGATAGCATTAAGCGTTACGGGAAAACCTATAAAAGGCGCGCACTGATAGACGGTTTCCCTGATTTCGACGGGCGAAATTCCCACGTTGAGACACGCCCCCACGTGCGCTTTAAGTTGCGGAAGCGCCTGTTTTACCGTGAGAACGGTTATAGTAACGAGTTCGCGCATACGGTTGTCGAGCGAGCCGACATAACACACTTCTCCAAAAATAAAACGCTGTAAAATGCGCATAAACTCAGAATCCGTGCCCTCGCGCCCCGTCGGTTCCGCCCCGAAAAGTTCCATGAATTTTTCCCTTGTTCTTTCTGTCCTGTCCATAATTATTATCTCCCAGAAACATTATAATACTGGTTACGGTCGTTTCATTCGGTTATATTATATCATTTACTGTCGGAAAAGTCTATACTGAATATATTTTTTATAAACACAACGTAAAACGAAACGTTTTTAAGCGCAAACAAAAAATCTGTTTTTATAGGAATATTTCGCTAAATGAATTTTATTCCTTGATTTTTTGCGTCATCGTGTTTTACTCGAATATTATTACTCGATGAAAAGCCTCGGGATAATTCCCGAGGCTTTTCATCGAAATTTTTCGCTGTTTATGCGTATTTTTACTTAAATGCTTAATGATTAAAGATTTATGAAATACACCGTATCGTCAGTTTTTTACATAAAAAAACGGGTGTTTTTTACACCCGTTTTTGTGGAGCTGGTGGGCGGACTTGAACCGCCGACCTGCTGATTACGAATCAGCTGCTCTACCGACTGAGCCACACCAGCAATCTGTTCCGTTTTAACGAAACAGCCTAATAATATTACCATAAAACTTTTAAAATATCAACAGTTTTTATCAAACTTCCCAAATATTTTTAAACCCGGCTTTAAACTTCGCGTTTTTTAATCGCATCGCATACCGTAAAACCGTGCGATTTAAGCCAAGTAATACACAAACCCACCCATGCTGCGACGGGCGCATTGACGTTCCCCGTTTCTTCGGTAGCAAGCGACAATCCGTGTACGCCGTTTTCGAAAATATGCAATTCAAACGGCACGCCGTTTTCTTTATAAGCCGCCGCAAGCATCAAGCTGTTCTCACTGGGAACCGCTCCGTCGTTTGCCGTCGCCCATATAAACGCGGGAACAGAATCAGGAGTTACCCGTTTTTCAAGCGAAAGTCTTTCCTTTAAAGCCAAGTCGTCCCCGCAAAGGCTGTCAAAACTTCCGAAATGCGCTTTCTCGCCCGACGAAATTACGGGATAAGCGAGCACGGCAGCATCGGGACGGCAGAGAGATGCCTTGTGTCCAAGCACAGTTTTAACCTCTTTTTCATCATAAATGGTAGCGAGCATAGCAGCGAGATGTCCTCCCGCCGAAAACCCCGTAACTCCTACATGGTTTTCGTCTATTCTGAACTCCGCCGCATTCTCGCGTATATAAGCCATTGCCATACAACCTTCTATAAGCTGTGCGGGATAATGGACGGGAGACACCGAATATTCGAGCGCAAACGCGCAGAAGCCCTGTGCAAGAAAAGTAAATGCAATACACTCTTTCTCCCTGTCTGAAACGCCCTGATATCCTCCGCCCGCTATAACGAGCATGGCAGGGCGTATCCTCGCTGGATACGACACCGAAGGCGCCGCGACATAGCAGTCGAGATACCCCGCGCCTTTCTCGGGACGGGTCAGCCCGAAATATTCGTATAAATCCACTCTTTTAAAAAGCATATTTTAACTCCGCAAATTATCTTATAATAATTTTAGCACACGCAATGATTTAAATCAATATTTTAACCTTTAAAAGTTGAATTAAAAAGTTGTTTATGTTAAAATATTTATATGAGTTATCACATTGACACCGGTCTTATAAAAGAAAAGTTTGTCGAAACTTCCGAATGTCCGCTGTGCGCCATTAAAAAGGTGGCGGAAGAACAATTCCTTCACGAATTTTTAAACGATGCCGTGATGGAGGACAACACGCGCATCAAAGTCGGGAAAACGGGGTTCTGCGCCCAACATTTCGATATGCTCTTTTCGCGGCGGAACAAACTGTCTGTCGCGCTGCAAATAGGCACTCGCGCTGATAAAATAACACATTTGTTTACCCCCGTTTCGGGTGTCGGCGCAGCAAAAAAACGCGCTGCGGAGATAGAAAAATCGCTGTCGGGCTGCGCCGTATGCGAACTTGTGGAAGAAAGCATGGTTAAATACTACAAGACCGTGGCACAACTTTTCGTCAGAGAAAAAAATTTTATAAAGACGCTGCTTTCCTGCAAGGGATTCTGCATGCACCACTACGCCGAACTGTTAAAATACTCGGCTTCCGCGGGGTTTGCCGCAAAACAATACCTTGCCGCTCTCTCCTCGGTACAGAGCAAAAATTTTGAGCGCATAAAAACGGAACTTAAAGCGTTCTGCGACAAACACGATTATAGGCGTGCAAACGAGCCGCTCGGCACGGCAGAAACCGCACTCCCCAGAACGCGGATAAAATTTTACGGCGAAAAACCGGAATAATTTTATTTTATGCAACGCCTTTCTCCCGTGTACCCTTTGTATCTTACTTTTAACTTATGACCATTTTATGCGACTAAACTTTATAACGGTATAAAATACCTTAATAATCACAGGGTATAACCATAAAAACTTATTTATTGCAAAAAAATTTTGTACTTAAAAAGCTCCGCCCCGCCCGAAATTTCGGGCGGGGCGGAAGTTATTAAGGCGCAATGCTTTTAAATTATTTTTTATCGGAAAACACAAAAAACAGACAATGTTTTTACTTTTAAAACCGTTTGCGATTCAGCGATTTTCTGCCGAGCAAAACTTATCTGCCGAACTTTTTATAGAGCGCGGCGAGAAGATCTTCGTCCCTCTCGTGGCGGTTATCGCGCTTTGCCTGAGCCGCCTTTCTCCCCTCTTTTCGCTCGCGGTCGGTTTTCTGATTACCGCCTATTCCGTGAGGTGCGTCGGTGGTTTTAAGGGTAAGCGATATTTTCTTTTTGACGCCGTCCACGCCGAGCACTCTAACCTTGACGACGTCGCCCACTTTGAGAACGTCTGAGGGATGTTTGATATAGTTATCCGAAATCTGCGATATATGAACCAAGCCGTCCTGGTGCACGCCGATATCTACGAACACGCCGAAGTCAATGACGTTACGGACGGTACCCGTCAGTTCCATGCCCTCTTTGAGGTCGTTCAAATCCATAAGGTCGCTCCTCAGCACGGGGCTCGGGAGCGAATCTCTTATATCCCTGCCCGGTTTAAGCAATTCTTCCACGATATCTCTTAAAGTAGGCTCGCCGATTCCGCATTCCTTTGCAACGGCTGAATAACCTTTTTTGTCTATTCTTTCCTTTATATCTGAAATCCTGCCCTTTTCCACATCTTCGAGCGAATATCCCGTAATTTCAAGCAATTTATTTGTTGCCGCATAATCTTCGGGGTGCACGGCGGTGTTATCGAGCACGAATCCGCCGGGTATGCGTAAAAATCCCGCGCACTGTTCAAACGCTTTTTCGCCGAGTTTTTTGACTTTAAGAAGGTCCTCGCGCCTTTCAAACCTTCTTTCTCTCCTGTATTCGACAATGCTTTTCGCCGTGCCGCTGTTAAGCCCCGCGACATATGACAATAGACTTGCCGACGCGGTATTTAAATCCACGCCCACGCTGTTTACGCAGTTTTCCACGACGCCGCCCAGCACTTCTTCCAGCCTTGCTTCGGGCATATCGTGCTGATACTGTCCCACGCCTATCGATTTTACGTCTATCTTTATAAGTTCCGCCAAAGGGTCCTGCAATCTTCTCGCAATCGAAACCGCACTCCTCTGCGCAGGCTCGAAATCGGGAAACTCCTGCGCGCCGAGTTTGCTCGCGCTGTAAACGGAAGCGCCCGCCTCGTTGACGACGGCATATGAAACGGGTCTGTCGCATTTTTTCAAAAGTCCCGCGACGAAAATTTCCGACTCCTTGCTTGCCGTGCCGTTTCCTATGGATATGACGTCCACGCCGTATTTTTTTACGAGCGCTAGCACTTTTGCTTCGGCTTCTTCCGTCCTGTTCTGCGGCGGGGTCGGGAAAATAACCGCGGTATCGAGCACGTTTCCTTCGGGGTTTATGACCGCTATCTTGCAGCCCGTCCTGTACGCGGGGTCAAGTCCCAGAATAGTCTTGCCTTTTAGCGGAGGCTGCAAAAGAAGCGGACGGAGATTGACTTCGAACATCTTTATCGCCTGTTCGTTCGCCTTATCCGTAAGGTCGTTTCTCACTTCCCTTTCAATCGACGGGAATATGAGCCGCGTATAAGCGTCGGCTGCCGCCGCCGCGACAATCTTGCCGCTCTTGTTCCCGCTTTTAACGTAAATGGACTGCACGGCGGAAATAAACGCCTCGTCGTCCACCGAAACGGATACTTTAAGACATTCTTCTTTTTCGCCGCGGTTTACGGCAAGTATCCTGTGCGACGGAATTTTATCTATTCTTTCGCTGTAATCCGCATACATATCGTAAGTTTTGGCGTTTTCGTGTTCGAGGAGTTTGCAGGTTATCTCGCCAACTTCGGTCATTTTCTTTCTCAAAGTCTTTCGAAGTTCCGCATCGTCGGAGACTTTTTCGGCAATTATGTCGGAAGCGCCCGCCAAAGCCTGCTCTGCCGTCTCGACGCCCTTTTCGGGATTTATGTATTTTTCCGCCACGATTTCTGGTTCGCCGTCCTTTTCTTCCTGACCGAGAATATACTCGGCGAGTGGCGCAAGACCCTTTTCGACCGCCACGGAGGCGCGCGTCTTACGTTTCTGTTTATACGGGCGGTATATATCCTCCGCCTCGGTCATCGTCTCCGCCTTTTCGAGCGCGAGCGCGATTTCGTCCGTCATTTTGCCCTGTTCGGTTATTGAAGCGGTGATCTCCGCCTTGCGTTTATCGAGATTTCTGAGATATTTAAGCCTGTCCGAAAACCCTCTTAACACCTGGTCGTCGCAAGAGCCCGTCATTTCCTTTCTGTAACGCGCTATAAAAGGGATTGTGTTTCCGTCGTCGATAAGCGCGATGATGTTCGCCGAATGGTCGGCGCGCAGTTTGAATTCGCCTGCAAGTTTTACTGAATAGTCCATAATTTTTCCTTTATCTTTTTTTACCTTTTCTTTTTCTTATTTCCTTAACGGTATTCTCATACCCGTTGTTCTGCGGCGTGTAATAGACCCTGTCTTTCAGCGAGTCGGGAAGATACTGCTGCTCGACGTACCCGCCGAAATTATGCGGATACAGATATTTGGCGGCGTTTTTTTTGTCCTCTTCCGAACCGAACACGGCGTTTTTAACCCATGGCGGCACGTTGTCGTCTTTCACGTTGACCGCATCCCTCGCAGACTCGTCCATTGCCATTACGACCGAATTGGATTTTTCCGCCTCGCAGACATAAATAATCGCTTCGGTGAGAGGCAAAAGCCCCTCGGGAAGCCCCATTTTCTCGAACGCGACGAATGCGCTGACCGCCACCACCAGCGCGTTGGGGTCAGCCATTCCGACGTCCTCGGCGGAATGTGCGATGACTCTCCTCGCGATAAGAAGAGGATCGCAGCCGCCTTTCACCAAGCGCTGCATATAATAAAGTGCGGCGTTGGCGTCGCTGCCGCGAAGACTCTTGCAAAAAGCGGAAAGCATATCGTAATACATCTGCTCGTCGTAAGACAGCGCTTTCTGCTGAATGGATTCCTCGGCATCTTTTAAGGTTACCTTTATCTTGCCGGTGCCGTCGGGTTCGGTCGTCAGGACGGCAAGTTCGAGCGCATTGTAAGCGACCCTTAGGTCCCCCGCCGAAACGCGCGCTATGTGGTCGTAAGCCGCCTCCTCCACTTCGAGGTTATAATTTCCCAGCCCCTTTGTTTTATCCGATGCGGCTCTTTTAAGCGCCGCTTTTATATTTTCGTCGGAAAGTCTTTTCAGTTCAAATACTCTGCATCTCGAAACTATCGCGGGCGTCATCGATGCATAGGGATTTTCGGTCGTGGAACCGATAAATATTATATCGCCGCGCTCAATCGCCGGCAATAGCGAATCGCTCTGCGCCTTGTTGAAACGATGACATTCGTCGAGCAGAAGATAGGTTTTTTTGCCGTACAACTTGGCGTTCGTCCTCGCCTCGTCAATCACGCGCTTGACGTCCGCGACGCCGCTCGAAACAGCGTTTAACTTTTGGAAATTGCCGTCCGTGCCGTGCGCTATGATATTTGCGAGAGTAGTTTTACCGCACCCGGGCGGTCCCCAGAAAATGCAACTCCCCAGTCTGTCGAGTTTTATGGCGCGCCGAAGAAGCCCCGTTTCCGAGACTATGTGTTCCTGACCGAGAAATTCGGAAAGAGTATTGGCTCGCATGCGTTCCGCAAGCGGAACGTTTTTGGCGGCGTTGCCTGCCAGGTCAAATAAATCCATAATTCTCCCGTGCGGACAGATTTTT
Organism: uncultured Clostridia bacterium; assembly: GCA_944367535.1. Lineage (GTDB taxonomy): Bacteria > Bacillota > Clostridia > Christensenellales > Borkfalkiaceae > UBA1259. Next base: position 9,843 of record CALVWQ010000034.1, on the reverse strand, counting down.
ATGCCCGCCGATGAAATTTATTTTAACATATTTTATATTTTTTTTCAACTCATAATACAATATAATATGATTAAAAGCATGAAGAACTCGGCGGAGGCGCTCATTTTCGCGCTTTTCGTCGCGACGGCGGGCATACTCGCGTCGAGCGGGAAATATTCCTTTTTCGTCCTAGACGGCATAAAACTGTGGGCGGCGGTCGTCCTGCCCTCTCTTTTCCCCTATTTTTTCATCACCGCGGTACTCTCGTCGCTTTCCGTAACGGGAAAACTGTCCGCACTGTTCGCGCCCGCGACGAGAAAACTTTTCAATACGGGCGGAATAGTCGCCTATGTATTTTTAATAAGCATACTGTCGGGATACCCGATAGGCGCGAAAATGATATCCGACCTTAAAACGCGGGGGCTTTTGTCGGAAAGCGAGAGCGTTAGGGCAGCGGCTTTCTGTTCCACTTCTTCGCCCATGTTCCTAATCGGCAGCGTGGGAACTATAATGTTTGAAAACATTCGCTTCGGCGTATGCCTTCTTTCCTGCCACGTAATCTCCGCGCTCCTCGTAGGCATCGCTTTTTCCTTTTACAAACGTAAAGACACTCCCGATGAAAAAATCTTTTCGCCGCAGAAAACCGACAACGTTTTATACGATTCGGTATGGTCGGCGATAACTTCCGTACTTTTTGTCGGAGGTCTGATAACCATATTCTATCTCTTTACCGAAATACTTTCATCTGTCGGCATTTTAAAACCGTTTATATACGTTGCCGAACTCGTATTGCGCGACGAAAACGCCGCGGAGGGGTTGGTATTCGGAATTTTCGAATGCACAAAGGGACTTAAAAAGTTATCGCGCGGAGGAATAAATTTTCTGACCCTGCCGCTCGCCGCCGCAATGTGCGGCATGGGCGGTCTTTCCGTAATCTGCCAATCTTTTTCATACCTTAAAAAAGCAAAAATAAAAACCGCGCCTTTTCTTGCTGCCAAGATGTGCGCGGCGGTTTTAAATTTTATTATAGCCTTGTTGTTTTCGACGCTCTTTTTATGAAACGTATTTTGCCGTTTTATAAACTTTTCTTCTTGCTTAAATATTCGGCGATAACGCCGTATGCCTTTTCGGGCACAAGCCCCGAAAAATCTCCCCCGTCGCGTATCACGCCTCTTACCGCCGTGGAACTTATATCCTTGCAACCGTCCGCCGAAAGATATAAGGTTACGATTTCGGGATAAATTTTCCTGTTCTTTTCTTCCGCGCGGCGTTCAAACAGAAAATCTTCGGTATTCCGAATGCCTCTTATATAGGCCACCACGCCGTTTTGTTTCAGAAACTCCGCATAATTTTCCACATCGGAGTAAAAGAGCGTCTCAACCGAACCGTCGCCCTCGAATTCCGACCTGATTGCCGCAAGCCTTACGTCGGGCGGGAAAAACGGAGTTTTTTCGGGATTTTCGCCGACGACTACATAGACTTTATCGAAAAGTCTTTTGCAAATCTCCGTAATTTTCTTATGTCCGTTCGTAAAAGGGTCGAAAGTCCCCGCGAACACGCAGTTTTTCATTGTTTGTCTCCGTCGGTTTTTATAAAAAAAGTGAGATGAACCCTTCCGTATTTTCTTCGGTCGGAAATTGCAAGTCCCTCTATTTCTCCCGAAAATGGCGTTTCACTCTCGAAAACCGCAATGCCGCCGTCGTTGAGTATGTCCGCAATATTATGAGGAACTGCTTTCTCTCCCGCGGCGTAAGGCGGGTCTATGTAAATCATGTCGAATTTTTCGGCGGACATATCAGCAAACGCTTCCGCGTCCTTACAACTCACCGAAACCTTATCTGCAATATTTAAAAGTGAAAGATTTTTTTTAAGGACGGCGAGGCTCTCTTTGGAGCGGTCGTTTAGAACCACTCGTTCCGCGCCGCGCGAAAGCGCCTCTATGCCCACGGCGCCCGTACCGCAGAAAAGGTCCAAAAAAGCCGCGCCGCGTATTCTGCCTCCTATAATATTAAAAAGGCTTTCTCGGACGTTGTCCGCGGTGGGCCGTATAAATTCGCCCTTAAAGGCGGCAAGTTTTCTGCTTTTTAAATATCCGCCCACTATCCTCAATTTTTGTCCCCGTAAATTCTGCGTTTTTGTTCTTCGATTTTTTTATGCTGCATCTCGATTTTCCTTCCGCCGAGATAATATGAAACTCCCATTGGAACTATTATGACGGGAAGCGCAAACAACGCAAAATAAAAAGTATATGCGGTTACCGCCGCGCTTGTCCCGAGACGGAAAAAAGAATATACCACGAGGTATATTATAGAACTCGCGACGCCTGCCCCGTTTCCGCCGCCGCAGAGAATTATGACGGTATGAACGGCAAGCAGAATAATGAGCGGCGCGCACGTCATGAGTCCTATGATAAAACCCTTATAAGTCTTGTACTCCTCGGCGAGTTTCAGCGAACGCGGTTCGCCCGTCATAATAATCTGTTTTCTTTCAAGGTCGTTGGCGGAACGCACTTTAAGAGCATCCTGTCCCAATTTAAATGCGTATGCGCACGCAATCACTTCGTAGAGCCCTAAGTTCAAAATACACAATATCACTTTGAGCCAGAGAAGGTTGTCCCCGATAGACAGAATACCCAGAGCGGTTATGGCCATAAAAAACAGATAAATAAAAGGTAAAACTGCATTTTTGATATAGTATTTCATAATCCTTCCGTTTAAAATTTGTATATTTTTTCGGCTCGCGCCGACGCTTTCGTAAGTATCTCGTAACTTATTGTACGGTATTTTCGGGCGAGCGCGTCCGCATCGGTGAGAACGGGAAACATTTCGCCCTCCGCCACGTTTTCCTTTATCGCCGTCAAATCCATACATCTGTTGTTGAACTGCCCCTCTATATTCTCTCTCGGCAGCCCGTCGGCATACCCGTATCTCACGACAGATATGTCTGTCATTTTATCCGCACGACACTCGCCGTACATAGCCGTATCCCCGGCGGAAAGTTTTCTGTTCTTTACGACGGGCGCAAATATCTTCATCGCGGGTTTTACATGTATTTTATCCGTTTCGAAAGGTTTATAACCGTAAAGGAGTATGCCTATCCTGACCATGTCGGCGTATTCTCCCGCCAAGAATCCGCCGCTCGCCGAAATATGCGCTATCGCTTTTTCGTTAAAACTTTTGACGAGTTTTTCAGCGACGGAAAACTTTCTGTTCGCCGAGTCCCGAAGTTTTTCGTTTTCGGGCGCGCCGTAATGGGAATAAATACCCTCTATCGTTATATGTCTCGCCTTTGCGGCATAACCGAGCATTTCGGAAAGTTCTTCGGGAGTGTCCGCACCCTGCCTGTTCATGCCCGTATTGTATTTGATGTGTATTTTTACCTTTTTCCCCTGCCGTTTTCCCTCTTTCTCGGCGAGAAAAAGGTCTGACATGTCGTCGGCGGTAAGCGTTAGGTCGTAAAACACCGTTCTTTCAATATCTTCGCGGCACGCCCTGCCGAATACGAGTATATCCTTTTCTATCCCGCCGAGCCGAAGTTCCGCGCCCTCCTCCGTAATTGCGACCGCGAAACAGTCCGCGATAGTATGTAAGGCGGATGCGACCATGACAGCGCCGTGCCCGTAAGCGTCGGCTTTGACGACGGCGCACAGTTTTGTCGCCGCAGGCAGAATTTTTTTTACCGAAAGGGCGTTTTTCCTTATCGCCCCCAAATCGACGTACGCTTTGTTCAGCATACCATCATTTTATGAAATAATTCCCGCCGAAGTTCTGTAAACGCACTTAAAAGAAATTTATTCGTCGAAAAATTCGCTCTCCACCGCGTGGCAGAGAAGATGATATAAAGGAAGGTGCATTTCCTGAACCATATAAGTCCTGTCCGAGGGAACATTTAATAAAACGTCCGAAACGTCTTTGAGTTTTCCTCCGCCGATCCCCGTAAGAGAAATGACTTTCATACCCTTTGCCTTAGCCGCCATCGCCGCGTAAACCACGTTAGCCGAATTGCCGCTCGTGGAAAACGCCACGAGAACGTCGCCGCTTTCGCCGAGCGCGTGAACCAGTTGTGCGAAAAGAAGTTTTTCTTCGCAGTCATTCAAAAACGCCGTGCTCGCCGCAGAAAATGATACGAGCGGTATACATCTCAATCCCTGTTGAAGCCCGTTTGCGACAAACGCGCCGTCCGCGCCGAATTTTTCGAGCGCCGCGCGGCAGGATGCTTCAAGAGGCCTTTTTTTCTCGAAGCCTTTTAAAAGTTCACCCGCAAAGTGTTCGCAGTCGGCGGCGCTTCCGCCGTTGCCGCATAAAAGGATTTTACCTTCCGCCGCGCCCGCGGTCAGTATGCCTACGCAGGATATTACCTTCTCTTTCAGATACTCCTGTTCGGGAAATCTTTTAAAATATTCTTCGATATAATTAAGCGTAACGGTTTTCATTTTATCTCCTGAGAACGTATTTTACGGCGGAAAGGATATTCTCCGCTTTTGCCGTCGGAATCGCCGTGCATTTATCGGAAAGCCCGCCGCTCAAAAGAACCTGCGGAATACCCGCATTCTTCCCCGTCATGACGTCCGCCTCCGAATCGCCTATAATCCAACACTCGGACATGTCGAGATTAAAGTCTTTGCACGCAGCTTTGAGCATGCCCGTCGCGGGTTTTCTGCAATCGCAGACTTTTTTTAATCTTTTCACCTCGCCCGCGAACCCCGAGTGAGGGTGATGCGGACAATAATAAATGCCGTCTAAATACGCGCCCTTTTCGCCGAGCAGCGTCTGTATTTTTCTGAACTGCTCGTCCACCTGCGCCCTCGTGGCTTCGCCTCTCGCTATCACGGGCTGATTGGAAACGACTATCGCGAGAAAGCCGCTTTCGTTTATGAGTTTTATAGCCTCGGCGGCGCCGTCGACGAGTTCTATGTCTTCCGCACGGCGGATAAACCCCTTATATACGTTTATCGTACCGTCCCTGTCCAGAAAAACCGCTCTCTGTCTGTTTTTAAGGTTGCGTCTTTCCACCAGTCCCTCGGTTATGTCCCGTCCCACCCGCGCGAAGCGCTCGGGAGTCCCCGCGTCCTTTATATACTCGGGACTTTTATAAGCGTAAACCCTTTCGCCGCCCGCAATCAGTGAGGCGACGAAATCGTGTTCCATATTGACCTTTACGGGGCTTTCAAAGTAAGAAAGCGCCGCAGGCGATACTATAAAAAAACCCGCGTTGACGTTGTTGTCGTAATAATAATCTCTCGCCTTGTTTTTAAGGTCTATTTTTTTTACTCTGCCGTATCTGTCGGTAACTATTATGTCGCTGTCGTAAGGATGAGAATTGGGGTGAGTAAATAATGTTACCGCCGCTTTTTTCCGCCTGTGATAAAAGAGCATGCGTGAAACGTCTATATCGAACACAGTATCGCCCGAACAGACCACGAAGTTTTCTTTTACCTTATCTTTGAGATAATAGAGCGCGCCGCCCGAACCGAGCGGCTCCTTCTCGACTATATACTGAACGCGAACGCCCCATTTCTTGCCGTCAGCCACATAATCCGTTATCTTCTCGCCGAGATGCCCTACCGATATGAAAATGTCATCTACGCCGTTTTTTTTGAGCGAAAGAATCGCCCGCTCTATAACGGGCATTCCGCAAAGTTCCGCCATGGGTTTCGGTATTTCGTCTTTGGTAACGGAGGCGAGCCGCGTACCGCGGCCGCCAGCCATAAGCAATGCGTACATATTATATTTTACCTTGCGTTCTAAAATACTCTTGCGTTCAGTCCACTATCCAGCTTTCCGCACCGTGCTTGGTGAAGTTTACGGGATAAGTCTTTCCCGGGAGTCTCGTCATTTCGTTTATCAGTTTCTGACGGTTTAAAGGATTGCAGTATATTAGCAGGAATCCTCCGCCGCCCGCGCCCGACACCTTGACAGCTTCCGCGCCGTTTGCGAGCACGAAACTTATCGTTTCTTCGAGTTCTTTGTTGGAAACTATATCAGAAGTGCGCTTTTTCTGTTCCCAACCGAGGCGCATGCTCTCCGCAAACGCCTCCATGTTACCCGTAAGTATGTAATCTTTCATGTCGTGCGCAGAGTCTTTTAATTCGAGCATTGCCTTTAAAGTCTTGCTCTCGCCGCTGGCGGTGCCTTCTATCTGTCGGGAAATTATATTTTTTGTGAGTTCCAGCTGCATCTTCGCAGAGCTCCTGCTGTGTCCGCCGTAATAAAGAAGCAAAGAACTTTCCAGTTCGTTGAGGCGGCTTTTGTCAAGGCGTAGCGCGTTGACGACGGTAGTGCCGTCCTTTTTGAATTCTATATAGTTAAACCCGCCGAAAACAGCCGCATACTGGTCCTGTTTTCCGCCTGCGAGCGCGAGGTCTTTTCGTTCTATGTCGTATGCGAGGGAAGCCATGCGGTAAGGGTCGAGATTAAGTCCCAGGAATTTATTAAAGGCTTCGAGAATCGCAACCACCATAGTGGAAGAAGTGCCGAGACCCGAGCCTACGGGCGCGTCGTTAGACGTGCTCATCTCGAAAGAAAGAGGCTTTCCGCCGTTAAACTCTTTAACCACGCGGTTATAAACGCCGCGGTGAAGTATAAGTTTATCGCCGTCAAGTTCGAGGCGCGGAACTGCGTCAGTAAAAAGATCGTTCTTGTTATCGAAGGAATTTATCTTGATTTTTCCGTCCGAACGCGGAATAATAGTGCAGTAAGCATACATGCCTATCGTGGCGTTTAATACCACGCCGCCGTACTGATTGCTGAATGTTTCTATGTCGGTGCCGCCGCCCGCAAGGCCAATTCTCAGCGGCGCTTTACTTCTTATCTTCATTCCCTTGTTCTCCACTCTTATGCTCGGCGACTATCTCTTCCAGTCTTTTAAGAAGCTCGTCGGTACAGGTTTTCCAACTTATGTAAACGCTGTCCGAAGCGGCTTTGCCTATTGCTTTGAGGTTTTCCCTATTCTCGGTAGCCACCATTATTTTTTCGGCAAAACTGTCCTCGTCGTTTTTGGATAAAAACCCGTTCACGCCGTCCTCTATCTCGTAGCCCGCGCAAGTACCTTCTATAAACAGTCCCGGCGTCTCATAGGCCGCGCCCTCGACTTTTACAAGCCCGAAATTATCGTATACGGACGGAAAGAGAAGAAGGTCTGCGCGCGAAAAAAGAAGCGGAAACTGTTCACGCGGCAAAAATCCCGTGAATATCACTTCATCTTCGGTAAATCCGAGTTTTTTGGCGTATTTTTTCAGTTTTTTAAGTTCCGCGCCCTTCCCTACTATGTAGAATCTGAATTTTCTGCCGCGCTCTTTTACTTTTTTCAGACTGCGTAAGATGAAATCTATACGCTTTAATTTCATAACCCTTCCGACGTAAATAAATACAGTCTCGTTTTCGCCTATCCCGAAAACCTTATTCGCTTCTTCGCTGTATTCGTCAACCTTTTCGCAGCGCTCGAAATCGGTGCCGAAGGGAAGATACGTAACCTTTCCCTTATATCCCGAAAAACGGAGCTGCTCTTCCACGAGCGGCGAACAGACAAACACTTCGTCAAAACGATTATATCTCCTTCCAAGATGCCTTATGAGCATTTTTGGAACGAAAGGAATTTTCACGACGTCTTTAAATATCGAATACATATTGGAATGGAATGTGGTAACGGCGGGTATATTTTTCTTTTTCGCCACTTTTAAGGCAAACTTCGCCATATTAAAGGGCGAATGTACATGTATTATATCATAGTCCCCGCTCATTATCTCTTTTTTAAAATCCTTGTCCCGTTCAGGCTGACCGTAATAATCGTTTATCACGGGAAAACGGAAACTTTTACACCGCGTTATTTTATAAGGCTGCGTATCCACATATCCCTTTTTGTTTTTCGGGACCATGACCGTGAGGTCAACTCTTTCATAGAGGTTAAGACAATAATTATGCATGCAGTTTATCACGCCGTCGACATCAGGCAGATAAACGTCCATGGCTTCCAGGACTTTCAGTTTTTCGGACATATCTTTTACCGCACTTCGGTTTTTTTATATTTTATCACAAACGTACGCAAAATAAAAGTGATTTATGCCATAAGCTGATGCTTTCGCGCATTTTATTTACCCATTAAATTCAGCTTTTTAATTATATTTTCGTCCAGAGTTATCTCTTCGCCTTTAATATTATCGTACAAATGTTCCTCGCACGATGCGGAAAAAACGGGAATTATATTTATCGGCAATGCAAGCAGCGCTGCCAAACCGCAAGCCGAAATATTGCTTCCCGTTATATGCGACGCTTCTTTCAATATCTCAAATCTGCGTTCGTTTTCTTTATTATCGTACATCGCGTAACTTCTCTTATCGAAATTCTCTCCGTCACGAAATTTTTTTGCAAAAAATCCCCTCGCGCCTGCCGAATAAGCGAACAGAAAAGTCCCGCTTTCATTTAGCCAGTGCAACTGGTATTTATCGGTTTTTGCCAATGTCTTATCCGCCGATGGGTCAAAATTTTCTACGGCGCAACTGAACGAATCGGACAATCCGAAAAAACCCGAATATCCCTTTTCTTCGCTAATTTTCTGCGCCTCAATCATTCTTTCGGTGCAAAAATTTGACGCCCCGTAATTAACTATTTTTCCTTCTTTTTTCAACTTTTCGCAAAAATACAATATTTCTTCGACGGGAATCGCAAGATTGTCGCGGTGCAGCCAATAAAAATCGATGCTTTCCTTACCCAGCGCATACAGACTGCTTTCTATATCCTTTCGCACCTCTTTTTCCACGACCCTGCTTTTAGACGGCTCTGAAAAATCGTAATGCCCGCCTTTTGTGGCGATATAGACGGAATGTTTTCCTCTTTCTTTCAAATATCTTCCAAGTAATTTTTCGCTGCCGTTTTCACCGTCTATCCACCGACAATACACGTTGGCGGTATCTAGCAGATTTCCCCCGTAATCCCGAAAGATATCTATAAGGCGAAAGGCGTCTTTCTCGCCGACACCGTATCCGAAATTTGCCGTCCCCAAACATATTCTTCCCAGGTTTATCCCGCGTATCGTAACTTGCTTCATTCTTTGCCTTTCAATTATTTTATTTTTCAGTTTAATTATACCATTCGTTCAATAACTTGTCAACATCGATTAAAATTCATTCGCGTTAAAAAAATTTACAAAAAATGTTATAAATTTAAAAATATATGATTATAAAATAAAAATCCGAGGCATATCAACAGATAAGCCTCGACTTTAAAAATTTAAACTATAATCAGACTAAATTATATAATCAGTATTAAAACTAAATTTATTCGGGAACACCTAATACGCCCGCGTCACACCCCGACATTGTCCTTAACTTCCGTCTACAAGCCGTTATCTCGACTTTTAGCTGCTTATTTTACCGCGTTTACTTAACGGCCGAAGTTAATTTTTCTTTTAAGCTTATATTTAAAACGCTTAAAAAATACTTTTATTTCACCGAATATTATTAGCTTTTATTTCACCAAATACCTCTTCAATCGAAACAGACGTTTTACAATACGGACATATTTTTTCCTTCGAATTAAATTTTTTGCCACAGTTTAAGCACTTATTTTTATGAGAATGAATACAAAATACAATTATAATTCCGATTAAACTTAAAATACCAATGAGCGAAATCCATAGTGAAATGTTTTTATTCCTTGCAAGTATTGCACATATATCCTCATCTACCCACAGGATACGACACTCCTCACCCGAAAGCGGAAGATTGTCATAATCAAACGTGAGTAAGACCTGATTGTATAATTTAAGACTGAATTTCATAAGGGATTCTCCTCTTTCTTAAGCGGATAAAAATTAAACTCCCAACACAAATTCATAATCAAGCTGTTTTTTTCTTTCTTGCCAATCAGG
>CALVWQ010000033.1 GCA_944367535.1 uncultured Clostridia bacterium | reverse complement strand
TAATCAGAATAATCGGTTTTTCACCTGAAAAGCCGAATTTTTTTAAAGCTTCTTCTTTTTTTGTGCTAAATAACTCTTTTCTTAAAGGGGACCCGACATATTGTCCGTTTTTAAGTTCCTCGGCTGTGTGGGGAAAAGAAGTCAGCACTTTTTTACAGTATCTCGATGTAATTTTGTTGGCAAGTCCTACGGTATAATCGCTTTCATGCGCTATTACAGGAATTTTGCGTCTGTGAGCAGCGATAACAGTCGGAACAGATACATATCCGCCCTTGGAAAATACCACATCCGGGTTAAGTTTATCTATTATTTTACCAGCCTCATGAATTCCGCTTAAAACCTTAAACGGAATCGAAAGATTTTTTAGGGTCAGGCTTCGGTTTAATTTTGCGCAAGGGACGGAAAAATAGGGAATGCCGGCACTTTCTATAATATTTTTTTCTATACCATGTTCACTGCCTATATAGTAAATCTTATCGAAAAATTTTTCGGCATAAGGTATGATTGCAAGGTTGGGCGTACAATGTCCCGCAGTTCCGCCGCCTGTAAGAAGTAAAGTTGCCATATAATATATATATGCGTAAAATAAATAAGTGTATACAGTATTTATTTTGTAAAAACATATAAACACAAAATAAAGGGGGGTTGCTCATTTGCAAATGAGCAACCCCCCTTTGGGTTTTCTAAAATTTTTTGTCAATACCGTTTGTAAGGATTCGTGCAAGAATTATTCTTTATTCTGCGGTTCGGTATTTTCCGAATCGGAATCGTTGTCGGTGTCTTCATTAGTAACCGCGTCTCCGAAATCTTCTACTTCTCCGTATACATAATCATCCAAGTCTTGATTTTCAACAGGAGTTTCCTTGTTTTCTTCATTTGCGGTATCGTCTTTCGAAGGCAATATGTCGTCATTTTCTTTAACGTCATATTCTTCCGCTTCGGCTGCTTCTTTTTCTTCGCGCGCTTTTTTCTTGGCGGCGAGTTTCTTTGCATCTTTACTGAGTTCTATACGGCTCTTGACCTTAAAGTGTGATTTTGCATCGCTCTGGTTGGCTTTGATTCTGCGTCTTACGTGTTTTACTATAAGGGCGATTATTGCGAGTATCAGAATTGCCGCAAGAAGGATAGAGGAGAATGATAACCAGAACGCCGACGGGTCTCCTGTGGCATTGCAACCGCTTCCGTCCGTATCTTCATTATCTTCTATGGAATCATACGGGTTAGATTCTACGGGGTCAATGGTGTTGTATATCGCATAAATCATAACGTCATTTTGAGCCCATACATAATTTTCATTGTAAGATACTGCACTGTCGGGATATTCTTTGTTAAATTTTATCTCCGTTTCGGTAAGAGGACGGGTATAGGTGAGCAGTTTATCGTCGTCGAATGCACTCTTTGTTGCTTCGGCGAGCGGATTTCCCGAAAGCACGGTAAATGCCTGAGCCGCGCTTGTAGGTTCGGTAAATGCTCCGGAAGTTGTTACCGTAATATCTTTTACGAAGAGATAGCCCTTAGATGCTGTTGAGGCGTCATTATCTCTGCCGCCGTTCCATACTTCCACACGGAATTCTTTGGAAGTCGCGCCGACTCCGATATAGAAGTCAACGGTTACCCAGCCTTCGTCGTCCATCATGTCGGACGTAACCGTGAGTTGAAGTTTGCGTACCGATTTATCGTCCATTACAAACTCCATAACTTGTTTATCTTTTCCGGAGGTGTCGACAATATAAATGTAAGCCGTGGCTTTTTCGCCGGCAGAAATATCGAACACTCTTAGCGTTACGGAAACTTTTGCATAAGCGCTTGCTGCAATAGTATTTGAAATGCCTACAAATCCGTAATGGTCTTTTTCATTGTTGTAAATAGCAAGCGGCTGTATGTTTTCGTCGGTTTTATAAGCACCTTCAAGTGCATCAGCAAGACCTGTTCCGCCGTTTGTTTTGTAAGTTGACAAATATTTTGTATTTATAAGTCCCGCAAAACTTCCGGCAAAAGTACCTGCTCTGTCGTTTACTGCGGTAGAAAGTGTTTCGCCGTCCACTTGTTCTTTAAGATAAACGTGGTTAGCGGTGATGCCGAAATAATTTTGCGCCGCTGTGGGGTAGGAGACGATATCTCCGATGTTGCCGGATGCGACATTAAGGCTATAAGTTTCAGAATCGTCTTCTTCGGTGTAATCAGACGAATAACCTTTATAAAGAGCTACTGTGGCGTCCGCATTGGCACTGAAAAAATTGTAAAGTTTGTACTCCGGGTTATCGGTGCCCGTGATATAGTCGGCCGTCTCGTAATTTTCCGATTCCAAACTGCCCTTAAAAAATTCGATATCGCTTATGGTTACTTCACCGGTAGCGAAATCATAAGCATTTGCCGTCGAAACGACGTCGGCGGGACCTATTACTATTTCTATATAAAACTCTTTTTGTTCGGCAGTTTCAAAATTGTTTTTCAAGAGAAGTTCGCATTTGATTGCATCGTCGGAAGATTCCGAATAAGTGGTTACGGCAGAAGTCTTCTTATATTCCGTTCCCACCTTTTCGAAAACGTCTACCGTGATATCGACCGAACTTAATTTGTTTAATTTGTTCGTAAGGTCAAACGTTACGAAACCGAATGTTTTACCTGCAAGTTTGAACTCTTCGGAAGAGATTCTTACGGTATAACTTGCTTTATTTAAAGTAAGTTTAAGCGTATTATCATTCAATACCGCTTCGGCAGAACTGTCGGGTGCAACATTCTTGCTTGTAAGGTAAGTTCCGTTTTCCGCTATGTTGGATTTAGTGAAGTAGTATGAATTGCTATCTGATGTAGGAGCAAAGGGAATATCGTAAGAAGTAATTGCCGTCAGATCTGAATAAGTATTTTCCAGCGACATATCATATACGTATTCTGTTGAAGTGTTGCTTGAAGCATCAATCGCTATTTTATCCAAAGAACCGTAAGTCAGCGCATCGGTTGAGGCGACGGACGAAGGAATTTGGTCCACTTCATCAAATGTTATATTGTCAAAATATGCGGTACCTTCAGTGAAATATTTTCCGTCGGAAGAATTTTCTCCCGAATACCCGAGAGCGAGAACGAGGGTAAAGGTGGAGTCGTAATCTTTATCCGCCTTAATATATACAGAATAATTTTTCCATTCGCCCTGCGTGTTTATTTTTCCGATTCTGTATTCGGCCTGACTGTTGCCGCCGATACTGTTCGTCAAACGAATGTTGGCATATTCGGCGGAAGAATTAGCGCCGTAAAGATTAACTGTTTTAACGTTCACTCCGAGTTTGTAAATTTTACCCGCTTCAATAGTAACGGAAGATGAAGAAGTAACTTTCTGCGCGGTACCGAATCCTATAAAACTTTCCGTCGTATAATTGTTGAGCATAAACATATAATCGTCGGCATCATCGGAGTATTTGCCGGGATTTGAAATAAAATCCGATTTATGTTCTTCAATATAATCTTCGATTTCTGTATCGGTGGGTTCGTACTCGGCGTTGCCCTTTTCTTCTCTTATTGCGGTTATTATAACGTCTTTTTGAGTTGTCTTTATATAATCTACGAAATCACCGTCTTCATAAAGGGTGTCGAGAAATTCTTTCCAGCCTTTTTCGGACACGTCTATAATGCCCGAATTGACGGAAGAACTGGTTGAATTATCCGTTGTTTTTGACCAGCCTGTCGGCGATGTTACGGGGAAATCAGAAAAATCTTTGCCTGACATGTTATAGGCAAAATCCGCATTGGCAATTTTGCCGTCATCCGTTTCCGTATATGTGTAATCAGGGTCATTGTAGGCTTCATCGCCTTTATTACAAGCTGTAAGAACGAAAAAAGTTGAACTGAATGCGCAGATAAGCGCTAAAAGAATTATCAGTCTGGATTTGATTTTTTTGAATCGGTCGTTTCTTGTCATATAGTCACCTTTGTTTGAATTACGGTTATGATGCGAAATAATAATCGCATTAGAAACTATTATAAAGTATTTTTTAATAAAAATCAACCGATAAGGGCAAGTTTAATCGAATTTACCGAAAAAGATAATTAAAATTTTCATTTTGCTTAAAATAAAGTTATGAAGAAATCCGGAAAAAACAAAAAAGACGAAAATACAGATTGTGAGAAAAAAACTTATAAAGCAATAGGAGATAGACAAAACACGAAAAAAAAGAATGTTTATGGCGCAATTGCGGGAGTTGCGGCGGGGCTTGCAAACGGATTGTTCGGAGGCGGTGGCGGTATGATAATAGTACCTATGTTAACGACGCTTTTAAAAAAAGAACCAAAAGTCGCGCACGCCACTGCAATTATGATAATTTTGCCTATGTCCTTAATCAGCGGCATGTTTTATGCTGCGTTCGGAAATTTTGATTTAAGGATAGGTATACCTGTAGGCGCGGGGGTTATTGCGGGCGGCATTTTTGGAGCTTTCATTTTGAACAAACTTTCATCTCGCTGGGTTGTGGTTTTGTTTGCGACGGTAATGGCTGTCGCAGGAATTAAAATGTTGATTTTTTAAGGAGAAAATATGGATTGGCTTGAATATATATGGTATGCTGCGGCAGGTATTGCGGGAGGCGTGCTGGGCGGAATGGGCATGGGAGGAGGAACGGTGCTTATACCGCTTTTAAGTATTTTTTATAATGTGACGCAACATACTGCACAGGCGATAAATCTTATAAGTTTCATACCTATGGCGGTTATCGCTCTCCTTATTCATCTTAAAAATCGACTTGTCGATTTCAAAGGTATTCTTTATATAATTTTACCGGGACTTGTTGCCTGTGTATTAGGATGTTATGTTGCGCGAGTTATGAACTCGGAAGTTTTAAGGAGGTGTTTCGGAGGATTTTTATTATTGTTGTCAGTTTTTCAGATTGTAACAGGTTTAAAAAAGAAAAATAAGAAATAAATATTCATAAATAAAAATAAATATTCATAAATGAGCTGCTTTGATGTTTTGTTATTATAACTGTTTGTGCAATTTGCCTAACGATAAAAACACGCTCAAATTAAATTATTTTGTCAAAAATTGTCCCAAATCTGAAAAAAATCATTAAATTCATATCATGAAATACAGTTTTTGCGGTAAATTCAGAAAAGTAAAAAAATAACAAAAAAATGTGCACAAAAATCTAAAAGGGGTATTTACAAACACAAGATGTTGTGGTATAATACACGAGGAATTTGATAGGAGCGCATGCTTTTATAATAAATAAATTGTTTGGTGATTGATTTGGAAAGAATTGCAATTATTGATTTAGGCTCGAATACTGCAAGATTGATATTGGTAGATGTCCTCGAAAACGGACATTTTCAGATAGTGGACCAGTTGAAAGAAGCTCCGAGGTTAGGAGAAGGTATGGAGCGCGACGGGTTTTTAAAACCCGCGAGAATACAGGAAACAATAAGAACATTGAAGATGTTCAGAAAACTGTGCGATGTCAACGGTATCGAGCGCATAATCGCTGTTGCGACGGCGGCTGTCCGCCGTGCAAAAAACCAGCGTAGCTTTCTCGATGAAGTTTCCGCAACATGCGGTCTGAAACTTCGTGTTCTCAGTGCCGAGGAAGAGGCGATTTACGTTTATCGCGGTGTTATAAATACAATGGATATTCCCAAGGGGCTTATTCTCGAAATAGGCGGAGGGAGTACAAAAATTATTTATTATAACAGAAGAAACCTTTTGAATTATGAAACTCTTCCTTTCGGTGCGATAACGCTGACGGAGCTTTTTGCCGGGGACGGGCTTTCGCCTGAAGAGCAAGCTTCAAAGGTGGAGGAATTTTTCACCGAACATCTTAAAAATATAGAGTGGTTAAAAGAAGTTGACCCGGAGGTTCAGCTGATAGGTGTCGGAGGTTCTTTCCGTAATCTTTGCAGGATGACAAAGATAATGAAAAAATATCCGCTCAGGACTATACACAATTATGTAGTTCAAGATACGGATTTCGGTCATGTGTATGACCTTATCAAAACTCTCGACCTTGACAGAAAAAAGAAAATCAAAGGACTATCCAGCGGCAGGGCGGATATACTTCCGAGCGCACTTGCGGCAATATCCGCTTTTAAAAAATACATGAATTTAGGTAATATAGTTATAAGCGGCAGCGGTTTGAGGACGGGTATAATGTTTAATTATGCCGTTCCTTCCACGATAGACAAGCCTGTGTCCGATGTGTTGACGTTTAGTCTTAATTCTCTCGTTGATTTTTACGGTTGTAACCGTGCGCATACGGAACAGGTCGTTGCCTTATCCGTTCAGCTCTTTAAGCAATTGAGGGTTTTGCACAAGTTTCCGCGTCAATATTTGAAAATTCTGAAAGTTGCGGCGTATCTTTATGATGCCGGAAAAAGGGTAGGATTTTATAATTTTGAAAAACACAGTGCGTATATGATAATGAATTCTAATATCAATGCTATTAGCCACAGAGATCTTGTTATGGCATCTTTTGTGGCATCAAGTACGGGTATAGATGACATTATTGCGCAGGATTGGGCTAGATATCATGACCTTGTCGGCGATGATGATGTCGACGCGGTGAGAAAAATGGGTGTCATGCTCAGAATAGCGAGTTGTCTTGACAGGAGCCTTTCTTCTGTCGTAAAGGGAATAAATTGCGATATTCTCGGCGATTCGGTAATAATGAAAACAGAGGTCGACGGGGACGCGACGCTTGAAATCAATTCGGCTCTCGAAGTGGGGGCGGATTTCAGGAAAGTGTTTAAGAAAAACCTGGAAATACTTTAAAAACGGGAAATCGGCGCCGTGGTGTTCACGGCGCCTGTTTTACATTCCGAAGAAAAACGGAGATTGATAGATGTCGGCATTAAAATTTGCTGTCGATTTCGATAGCGCGTACACTAATATTTATAAACTCGGCAGCGGGCTTGTTTTAAGCGAACCCACGGTTGCTTCGGTTGAAGAGGGCGAAAAAGGCGCCGTCAAGACAACCGGTGCAGAGGCTGGTCGCCTTATTGGTAAAACGGGTAAGAATACAACGATTGTTTTTCCGGTTTTTGAGGGTGAAATCGTAAATGAGCGCGTTGCTACCGGGCTTCTCGGCACTTTTCTCAAAAAAATCGGATTTTCGGGATATGGCTTTGGGGCGACTGCGATTTTTTCAGTACCGTGCGGTTCGGATTATAATATGATTGACGCTTACAGGAGAGTTGCAAAAAATTGCGGCATAAGCAAAGTTTATTTCGCAGAAACGCCGCTGCTTTCCGCTCTCGGGCAGAGAATACCTTTTACCGACAGTAAGCCGTGTTTCGTAATAGATATGTCGGGCGGCACTACGAACATTGCCGCTTTGTCTTTGGACGGGATTATAGCAGGGGTTTCTGTAAACTTCGGCGGAAATAAACTGAGCGCCGACCTTATTGATTATATAGCGGAACGTTTCGGGTTGCAAATCGGGTTACTGACTGCTGAACGCTTAAAACGCGAGATAGGAAGCCTCGAAAGCGGAGATGCCCTTTCGGCGGTGGTCAACGGGAGGGATATGGAGAGTGGCGCGCCGCGTGCAATTTCCGTAAAGGCTATGGAAATTTCCGTGCCTATAAAAAAATATTACGATAAAATTGCCGAGGTGGCAATGTCCGTACTAAAAAAACTTCCTCCCGAAGTTTCCGCGGAAATCAGGCATTCGGGGTTATATGTTTCGGGTGCCGAGTCTTCGGTATACGGGCTCGGGCATTACTATGAAGAAAAGTTCGGCATGAAAATAAATATCGCGGAAAATGGTGCCTCGGCAGTGGCACTTGGTGGTGGAATTGCGCTAGGTGATTCAGAGCTTCTAAAAAAAATCGCCTTAAAATTCTGATCTGAAATTTACGTATTAACGCTTTAAAAATATAACTATAATGTAAATTTTATTTTAAGTTGTTTTTTAACTTGTTAATTGATTTTACGCTTGGTAAACTTTTCTTAAAACAATAAGGGCATATAAGTAAATTGTCAAACGCTTATTTCGGAACTGATATTTACTTATTAACTTAAACCATAGTGTTCATTTATGCTGAAAGTCTGTAAATCATTTTAGCACGGGCGTGCGAAGCGTAAGGGTGATTGTTTCGTAACGTATTTAATTTATAAAAATGTAATGTAAATTAAAAAAATAAATGGAAAATAAAGAGTTGTTTTTTGCGAAGTGTAAAGAAGAGCTGATAAATAAAATAGTGACAAACTCGTATCCGAAGCTTTTAATAAATTCCGACTAATAAAATTCAAAATGACAAAATTTCGCCGCATTTGTCCTTATCGGTCAAAATTTGCGGCTTTTTTTTATTTATAATAAAAATCGAAAGGAGTTGTGTCGTGGCAAGAAAAATTGTAATAACTTCCGGCAAGGGCGGAGTCGGCAAAACCACTGTTACGGCAAATCTCGGGATTGCGCTTGCGGGAATGGGCGTACGAGTGGTTTTGGTGGATATAGATTTTGGCTTAAATAATTTAGATGTCGTCATGGGGGTAGAAAATAAAATTGTGTATGACCTCCTTGATATAATTGAGGGAAGGTGCAGGGCAAAACAAGCTCTCGTACAAGACAATGAAAAGAAAAATTTATTTATTCTGCCTTCCGGAAGTGTTAAATCATCTTCTCAAATTTCGGGTCAACAAATAAAACTTATAATCGAAAATATATCTCCGATGTTCGACTACGTTCTTATAGATTGCCCCGCAGGAATCGATGTGGGATTTCACAGGGCGGTATCGTGTGCAGACGAGGCGATAGTAGTTGCCACACCGTCTCTTCCGAGCCTTAGGGATGCAGATAAGGTTCTTGCGGTTCTTGCAAGTTATAAACCCGATTTTATAGGACTGGTTGTAAACAGGGCGAGGGGCGACTTGATAATGAGTGATAAGATGATGATGCCATCCGATATTCAGGCGCTTTTAAAGACAGATATAATAGGCGTTTTGCCCGAGGAAGATGCGGTGTTTCTTTCAAGCGGTTATTCTCTTCCGAAACGGAGTGATTCATATCGTGCTTATAAAATGCTGGCAATGAACGTACATAAACATACGAAAAAGATTTTCGACGTAACGTATAAATACAGCGGATTTTTCGGGAGTATCAGAAGGAGTATCAAAAAAAGTATATGAAAAAAAACAAACATGAAATTGCAAGGATAGAGAACCTGATTAAGACCGACAGGCTAAGCATGAAAGACGATTTTTCGGAATTGCTTTGTGGCGACCTTGATAGGGTAATGAGGGATTATTTTGACTATAAGGGTTTGCCTATAGTAAATATAGACAGAAGCGGTGACGCATTTCTTGTCAGAATATCTGTTTCGGCCAGTGCGATTCATGCGTTTTCATCAATACCGTCACAAGAAGTAAAATACTAATAAAATAATAACGATTTTTATGGTTATTATGTCAGACATAATTTAACATCATTTGCTTTTTTTGTTGCTGACGAATATAATTTAATAATATGGACAATAATTTATGAGGAGGTAAGATATGTTGGTCGGTATTATTATAGGAGTTGTTGTCGGTGCAAATTTCGGTCTTGTCGTATATTCTCTTCTCGGGGCAAGAAGAAAGAGTAAATAGTTTTAGATAAAAAGAGAAGAGTTTAATTTTTAATGTAAAATTTCAATGCTTAGGGTTGTGAATAATCTGTAAAACTATAAGCATGGTACGGGAAAGGAAAAACCTTTCCTTTTTTATTTTAAATTGTTATTTCTTTCCTTTTTTGTTTTGACAGATTTTCCTCTTTATTGTATAATATCTATATATATTTTATAATATATAACTATTATTTTATTTTTCTAAGGAGTATTGTATGAGGGACAAGTATTATTTGGCAATTGATATTGGTGCTTCTAGCGGAAGACATATTCTCGGCCATATTGAGGGCGGGAAACTCGTTCTTGAAGAGGTTTTCAGATTTAAGAACGGAGCGGTATCTAAAAACGGCAAACTTGTCTGGAATCATGAGGCGCTTTTCGCGAGTATAGTTGAGGGTCTTAAAAAGTGTAAAGAGTTAAATAAAATACCGTGTAAGGTAGGCATCGATACCTGGGGAGTGGACTATGCGTTGCTTGACGGAAACGGTGAACTTATCGACGAAATATATTCTTATCGAGATGAAAGAACTCTTGCCGTTATTGACGAGGTCAATAAAATTTGCGGAAAAGAAAGGCTTTATAAGCGTACCGGTATTCAAAAACAGGTTTTTAATACAATTTATCAGCTTTATTGTGATAAAAAATCGGGGAAACTTGCAAGAGCGAGACATTTTCTGATGATGCCCGATTATTTAAATTATATGCTTACGGGCGTAATGAAAAACGAATATACGGATGCATCTACTACCGGACTTTTGAATGCTGCCGACAGAAATTGGGATTATGATATATTGAAAGAGTTAGGTTTCGATAAGGGTTTATTTAAGGAACTTTCCATGCCCGGAAGTGTGGTCGGGGGTCTAAAACTCGATATAATAAACGAGGTAGGGTTTGATACTGCGATTTGCCTTCCCGCTTCTCACGATACCGCCAGCGCGGTTATGGCTGTGCCTTCTTCCGATATGCCATTATATATTTCCAGCGGCACTTGGTCGTTGATGGGAATTGAGACTTCGGAAGAAAATACGGGAGCAGATGCCGAAAAATCCGGATTTACTAACGAGGGCGGATACGGAAAAACCGTAAGATTCTTGAAAAATATAATGGGATTATGGATGGTACAGTGTATCAAAAAGGAATATAACGATAAGTACAGTTTTGACGATTTTGTATCAGAAGCGAAAAAAGCTAGTGATTTTACTTCTAAAGTTGAAGTTAACGACTTGTCGTTCTTTTCTCCCGACAGCATGATAAAAGCGGTTAAGGAATATTGCCAAAAGACAGGGCAGCAGGTGCCCGAGACTGTCGGCGAAATTGTTATGTGTGTTTATTCCAGTCTTGCGGATAGTTATAAGCAGACTGTAAACGAAATCGAAAATATAACAGGTAAAAAGTTTAACACCATCAATAT
Organism: uncultured Clostridia bacterium; assembly: GCA_944367535.1. Classification (GTDB taxonomy): domain Bacteria; phylum Bacillota; class Clostridia; order Christensenellales; family Borkfalkiaceae; genus UBA1259. The sequence goes on along the minus strand of CALVWQ010000033.1, from coordinate 6,594 downwards.
TGTCGGCGGAGGATGTCAGAATACTTATTTAAATGAACTGACGGCTAAGTCTACTGGAAGAAAAGTTGTAACAGGTCCGGTAGAGGCAACTGCAACGGGCAATATACTCGCATTGATGCTTGCCGACGGAGTAATAAAAAATCTTGCGGAAGGTCGTTCGCTTGTTGCGAAATCCTTTGAAATAAAAGAATACTGTAATTAATCTTTTTTGTTCGTAATTAGACTTATAACTTATGTTTTGAAATTAATTAAAGGAAAAATCTGAAATGGAAAATGTATTCGATGTTTTGAAAAAAAGAGGATTTATAAAGCAGACCGTTTATGAAGACGAACTTTACGAACTTCTAGGCAGTAAAAAAGTATCGTTTTACGTTGGTTTTGACCCTACTGCCGACAGCCTTCACATCGGGCATTATATCCCTATAATGGCTATGGCATGGATGCAGAAATACGGGCATAAGCCTGTTGCTTTGATAGGCGGTGGTACGGCTATGATTGGCGACCCGTCCGGAAGAAGCGACATGCGTTCCATGATGACGAGAGAGACAATAGACCATAATTGCGCCTGTTTCAGAAAGCAGATGGGCAGATTTATCGATTTTGAGGGAGATAATGCCGCCCTTATGGTAAATAACGCCGATTGGCTTTTAAATCTAAATTATATCGGATTTTTAAGGGAAATAGGCGTGCATTTTTCGGTTAATAAAATGCTTACAGCCGAATGTTTTAAGACCAGAATGGAAAAAGGGCTTTCCTTTTTGGAATTCAATTATATGCTCATGCAGGGCTATGATTTTCTGAAACTGTATAAAGATTACGGAGTTTGTCTGCAACTCGGCGGAGACGACCAGTGGAGCAATATGCTTGCGGGTGCAAATCTTATAAGAAAGAAAGAGGGCGGGCAGGCTTATGCGATGACGTTTACATTGCTTTTGACCAGCGAAGGCAAAAAAATGGGCAAGACCGCAAAAGGCGCGCTTTGGCTTGATGAAAACAAGACTTCCCCCTATGAATTTTATCAGTATTTCAGAAACGTAGAAGATGTCAAGGTGGAAGAATGTATGCGTCTTTTGACGTTTATGGATTTAGATGAAATAAGGGAACTTACCAGGTATAACGACGAGCGCATGAATGCGGCAAAAGAGCGTCTCGCGTTCGAGGTTACAAAACTCGTTCACGGAGAGCAGAAGGCGCGCGAAGCAGAGAAACAGGCAAGAGCGGCGTTCGGTTCGGGAAATATCGAAGATATGCAGACAGTTACGGTTGACGGAAGTTTAGAATACGTCTCCGAAATGCTTGTTGCCGCTGGGCTTGCAAAATCAAAAGGTGAGGCGAAAAGGCTTATAGAGGGCGGTGGCGTTTATATAAACGATGAAAAAATCACGGACGCATTCGCCGTTTTGCCTGACGCGGTAAGAAAAGAAGGTGAGTTTATCCTTCATAAAGGCAAAAAATCTCACTTGAAAATAATCCTTAAATAACCTATTTATGGAATTCTACTATTGTCCTGCGGATGAATACGAATCGATTTCGGTAATCGAAAAATCCAGATTTATTTGTAATGTTAAAAGCATAGCAAGTGAAGAAGAGGCAAAAGAATATATTCGTAAAATCACAAAAAGGCATTCGCTCGCCAATCATCATTGTTACGCTTATATAGCGGATAACAAGGGAAACATACAGAAGTTTTCAGATGACGGCGAGCCGCAGGGAACGGCGGGTATGCCTATTTTGAATGTCCTGAAAAGCCGTTTTGTTTACCAAAGCGTTGCCGTTGTTACACGTTATTTCGGTGGTATAAAACTCGGTACGGGAGGGCTTGCCAGGGCTTATGGCGGAGCGGTTTGTTCATGTTTAGACAACGCTAAACTTTTAAAAATGTATCCTGCGGTTGTGTTTGAAATTGAAACCGATTATGATGGCTATATTAAAGTTTCAAGCAGGAAGTACAGTGAAAGTTTTATTATCATTGAACGTACATTTACTGACTCGGTGAGGCTTGAAGTAGCCGTTAAGGCGGTTTCGGAATTGTCCGCAGGAAATTTTGAACAACTGATTCGTGAAGTTACAAAAGGATGCTGTAAAATTTGCAAAAAAACAGAAATATTCTATCCTTTTGAGGTATGATTATGTCTAAAATAACGGCTGTTTCGCTGCAGGCAAAGAATAAAAATCGGGTAAATATTTATCTTGACGGTGAATTCTTTGCGGGCGTTTCGCTTGAAACGGTCATGGGGCTTCGGCTTAAAGTCGGCATGGATATCGATGAAAAGGATATTCGTAATCTTTTAGAACTCTCGGAGCGGTCTGAGGCATTGAATAAGGCTGTCGGTTATATTTCCAAAACGCCTAAAACAAAACGTCAGGTCAAAGAATATCTGCTGAAAAAAGGGTATTCCGACAAAGTGGTTTATTGCGTTATAGATAAATTATCTGATTATAACTATATCGACGATATCGCTTATGCCGCAAAATATATTGAAAATTATAAGAATTCTCAGGGCAAGCACCTGATTGAATATAAACTTATGATGAAAGGCGTTTGTAAAAGCGACATCGAGGCGGCATACGGGGATAATGTTTTTTCGCAGAAAGAGGAAGCTTTTATGTTGGCGGAAAAGCATTTAAAAAATAAGGAGCCTACAAAAGAAAATTTCTCTAAAACTTTTCGTTACCTTATCGGTAAAGGTTTTTCTTACGAGGATGCAGAGCAAGCACTTTCAAAACTCAGAGGGAGGAATGATGGAGAGGATTTTAACGGTTGAGCAGATGCGTGCTGCAGATGAATTTACTATCTCTTCTCTCGGTATTTCAGGAGAAATACTCACCGAAAGAGCCGCTGCGGCAGTTGCCGATGAAATAAAAAAACGTCTTTACGGCGGAAGAGTTTTGGTTTGTATCGGAAAAGGAAATAACGGTGAAGACGGCAAAATAATTGCGAAATTGCTTTCGTCTGCACATGGTTTTTCGGTTGCCACCATAAATGTGTCAAACGGTATCTTTAAAATGTTTGATAAGAAATACGATATTATTGTTGACTGTATTTTCGGTACCGGTCTTAATCGGGAAGTGTATGGTATATATAAAAAAGCAATTGAAAAGATAAATGCCAGCGGTTCTTTTGTCGTTGCCTGTGATATCCCCAGCGGTCTTAACGGTAATACGGGAAAAGTTATGGGTGTAGCTGTTAAGGCAAATTTAACTGTTGCCATACAGGAATTGAAACTCGGGCATTTTCTTAATGACGGACCTGATTACTGCGGTGAGGTAATATCGCGTGATATAGGAATAAGCATTTGGGGAGAGGATTTCGTAAAAAGACTTAACGGTGAAGATGTTATTAAATGTTTTCCCGAACGAAAAAGAAATGTTCACAAAGGTAATTTCGGCAAAGTCTGTATTTTGGGCGGAAGTAAGAATTTTCCGGGAAGTGCACTGCTTTCTCTTAGCGGAATTACCGCATTAAAACTCGGAAACGGATATGTTAATCTTGCCGTTCCCGATTGCGTTTACAATGCCTGTGCCGTTCTGCATCCCGAGTGTACGGTTACCGTTTTACCGGATGACGGGAATAATCTTGTTTTCGACAGAGAGAAAATAGGCTCTCTTTTTAGATATGACGTTATTGTGGTAGGTATGGGCATGGGGGTGACCGAGGAAAATTATAAAATAATTTCTCATATTATAAAAAATTTTAGCGGGAGATTGGTAATAGATGCGGACGGGCTTAATACTTTATCTTCCTTCGGAACTGATGTTTTTTACCAAAAAAAATGCGATATTGTAATAACTCCTCACATCGGAGAATTTTCAAGGCTTTCGGGAGAAGAAAAGAATAATATTATAAACGATTCTATCGGTTATGCCCAAAGATTTTCCGAAAAATACGGAATAACGGTTGTATTAAAAAGTGCGGCAACTGTAATTACTGACGGAAAAGAAACTTATCTTAATACAACAGGCGATGCGGGGATGGCAAAAGCGGGCAGCGGTGATGTTTTGAGCGGAATTATCGGCGGCATGCTGGGTAAAGTGGAAACGGAGACATTGTTTGCTGCCGCCTCCGGTTGTTATCTTTTCGGGAGAGCAGGAGAATATGCTGTTAAAAAATCGAACCGTTTTTGCGTTTCGGCAACTGATTTTTCTGCTGTGTTGCCGGACGTTATAAACGATTTGTCGTGATTTTGAATAAATTTTTATGCTATTACAAATCCGAAACCGTTTCGTAGAGCCATTATAATCAAATATACGTTTATTGATATAATTACGGGAAGCGTTACCATTAAAAACAAACTTTTTAGCCGGTATTTGAAAATAAACATAAATACGAATATGCCCGTTGCGCCACCAAGTATTGCGGCAAGTAATAGTTTGGCGTCGCTTACTTTTTCGGAACTTTCTTCCTCTCGGGATTTTTTCTGAAAATGTAATATAAGCACGCCGTATAGGTTTACCGCGAAAATATACACAATGAAAACTATATATACTAAAACAGGCATTTTATCACCGATTTTCTTTTTTAGTATACGCTTTTTTATAAAATTTATAAATTTTAAACGTAACTCGGTTTTAAAATTTTTAAATCACCGAAATTTACGACATGGAGGATAAATTTATGAAATGCATGTATTGCGGATGTCCTGACAGTAAAGTCATTGATTCACGTTCTGCTGAGGACGGAACCATTATACGCCGTCGTCGGGAATGCATAAATTGCGGCAAGAGATTCACTACGTACGAAACGGTTGAAAACACACCTGTTTTTGTAGTTAAGTCAAATGGGGCGCGTCAAGTTTTCGATCCGAATAAAGTAAAGAACGGAATTATCAAGGCCTGTGAAAAACGAGCTGTTCCTGCCAGTAAGATTGATAAACTCGTAGACGATATACAGAAAAAAATATATAATTCACTTGCACAGGAAATATCAAGTAAAGAAATCGGTGAAATGGTGTGCGAAGGACTGAAAGATATAGACGAGGTCGCTTATGTGAGATTTGCGTCTGTATACAGGTCTTTTACGGATACTTCTTCTTTTATGAAAGAACTTGAAAATATTATGAAAAAGGGAAAATGAAAAGGAGATACATATGAATAAGTGGGACGAAAGATTTATGCAGCTTGCCGAGACGGTTGCCGAATGGTCGAGTTGTTATCAGGATAATAGGCATGTCGGCGCAGTAATTGTTAAGGATAAAAGGATTCTGACTACGGGATATAACGGCGCTCCTGGCGGATTGAAAAGTTGTGCCGAACGTGGTGAGTGTCTCAGGCGTGTTAAAAATATAGCAAGCGGAACCATGCAGGAAGTTTGCTATGCAGTTCACGCCGAGCAGAATGCTATTATTCAGGCAGCAAAGCTCGGTGTCAGTCTTGAAGGGTCTATTATGTATGTTACGCATCAGCCTTGTGTAATTTGTACTCGTATGATAATCAATTCGGGAGTGAAAAAAGTTATATATAAAAATGGTTATCCCGATGATTTTGCGCTTGACCTTTTTTCACAGTCCGATGTTCAACTGATTAAATATTGCGATTTAAAATAAAGGGATTTTATGAAGAAAATAAAAATAGGCGGAAAACTCGAAGCACCGGCAATTGCAGTGGGTTGTATGCGTCTTGTTTCGCTTAACGGTAAAGAAGCGGAACACTTTATCGGAAATGCGGTAAATTCGGGACTTAATTTTTTTGATCACGCTGATATATACGGTCGCGGCGAATGCGAAAGGATTTTTTCAAAAGCGGTTAAAGATTTAAAGATTCCGAGAGATAAAATGATTATACAGTCGAAATGCGGAATTGTGCCGGGAAAAATGTATGATTTTTCTGAAGAACATATTTTAAATTCCGTAGACGGTATACTTGAACGTTTGGGGACCGATTATTTAGATATTTTGATATTACATCGTCCTGACGCTCTCATGGAACCGTATGAAGTGGGAGAGGCCTTTTATAAACTGGAAAAGGCGGGAAAGGTGAGAAATTTCGGGGTGTCAAATATGAACTCCCTGCAAATTGAGTTGTTGCAAAGCGGGTTGAGGCAAAGAATAATTGCAGACCAATTGCAATTTTCTCCCGTGCATGCACCAATGATAAGTTCCGGTATAGAATCAAATATGTTCACGGATGGCGGAACAGACCGTAACGGCTGTATTATGGAATATTGCAGGATAAACAATATTACGATACAGGCATGGTCGCCTTATCAATTCGGTTTTATAAAAGGAGTATATATAGATAATTCTGAATATAGACAGTTAAATGATACACTTGCCGAAGTCGGCGAAAAGTACGGTATGGATAAGACTGCAACGGTTGCTGCCTGGATTGCTAGGCATCCCGCGGAAATACAGATTGTTACGGGTACAATGAACGCAGAAAGATTACAATCCATATCGAAGGGAGTAAATACAAGAATAACCCGAGAAGAATGGTATAAAATTTATATTTCAGCGGGGCATATATTACCGTAAATCAAAAGCAATAAAAGACTTAATATGCGGATAATATTTAATTGACAATATTATTTCAATTTGATAAAATAATATGGCAATTAAGGAGGCTTATCGAAGTGGTCATAACGAGGCGGTCTTGAAA
>CALVWQ010000032.1 GCA_944367535.1 uncultured Clostridia bacterium | reverse complement strand
GTGCGTAAGCCAGAATAGTTTAGGGCTAATTGCCCGAAAAAGAAAAACCACCAGCTAGGCTGGTGGATATTTATTTATGTGCGTATATAAAAATATTTCATAAAAATAAAAGTATAGCATAATTTTTCATTGACAAATATATATTTATTTTATATAATTATTAGGCGTTTTAAAGTAAATTCGCTGCTATGGCTCAGCAGGTAGAGCACGTCCTTGGTAAGGAACATCGGGACAAAAAATGGGTAAGCCGAAATCCCTCAAAATTCAGCAAAAAACTTCATATGCTGCTATGGCTCAGCAGGTAGAGCACGTCCTTGGTAAGGACGAGGTCACCGGTTCGAATCCGGTTAGCAGCTCCATGATACGTTGACGAACAAGATGTCAGCAAAAAAACACAAGCGTTTTATTGTCTTGTGTTTTTATTTTTATGCTTATCCGCTCAGACAGTAATGAATTCTTTAAATGATAAAAAATTAAACATGATTTAAGTATTACAGTTTAATCAATATCCTTTATAGGTAGTCAAATACTAAAAATGAAAAATAGTAACCGTTATTAAACTTTGCTAAGTAGAGTCAGTCAAGATAATTTATGATTTTTTTGTCGGGAGGAGTAAAATCAAGTGATAACCGATAAAACTCAGTCATGGGGAAAGGACAGAATCAGTAAAATACTATTAAAACTTGCGCCTCCGGTAATGCTTGCACAGCTTATCCAAGCTCTTTATAATATTGTTGACAGTCTGTTTATAGGTCAATATTCCGAATCGGGGCTTACGGCGTTATCCATAGTATATCCGATACAGTTGCTTATGATAGCTTTTGCCGTTGGAACGGGGGTCGGTATAAACACGATAGTTGCGGCAAAATTCGGACAGGGAGAAAAAGACAAGGCAGATTCTTATGCAGGAATGGCTGCTCCGCTGGCATTGCTTTTGTGGCTGCTTTTTGCTTTGATTTTTTACTTTGCCATGCCCGGATTTGCGAAAATCTCCACCGATTCCGAACAAGTTATAAACGACGTTATCATATATGGCAGGATAGTATGCGTTTTCGGTTTCGGTCTTTTTTTCGAAAGCATGTAGACGAAGGAATGATTTATGGGGAACAATAATTAAAAATTGGAGAAATCGGAGCAATTTTTTCACTGAAAATAAAAACGTGTTGTTGGAACATAAACCGAAAACGATTGAAAAAAATCAATAATTATGCTATAATATAGCCGACAATACAAAATACGGAAACAACTTTGTCAACGAGCGGTCAAAGAGTTTGAAAACGGAGTTTCATGACAGCGACGGATATTCTCCGCGCAATCTTGCAAGAATGCGCAAATTCTACACGACATATAAAGATTTGTCAATTTTGCCAACGCCGTTGGCAAAATTACCGTGGTCGTTTAATTGTCTGCTTATAGATAAAGTGGACGATATCGATAAGAGGGTGTGGTATGCAGAAAAATGTATAGAAAACGGCTGTCTCATGTTGTTCTCGATCATCAGATTGATTTGAATGTATATGAAAGACAAGCCGATTCGGCTAAAAAATTGGCGAATTTCAATGACAGATTGCCTTCGCCGCAAAGCGAATTATCGAGAGATATAATCAAAGATCCGTATATTTTCGAACTTGTCGGATTAAAGGAAAAAATTGTAGAGAAAGATATAGAAAATGCAATGCTCGAGCAGATTAAAACCGTATTGCTCGAACTCGGGAAAGGTTTTTCTTTTGTCGGGAATCAGTATCGCATTTCTACGCCGAACAACGATTATTTAATCGATTTGTTGTTTTATCATCTTGAACTTAGATGTTATGTGGTGGTTGAACTAAAGAAGTTGATTTTAAGCCTGATTTTATCGGACAGTTACAATTTTATATTACGGCGGTAGATGAAACGCTTAAAAAAGACGCGGATAATCCGACGATAGGGCTTTTGCTTTGCAAAGGGAAAGATAAGTATTCCGTAGAATGGTCTCTTAAATCGACGACTGCGCCGAGCGGCGATTTTTACGACGGCTGCTTTTTTACGGACGCGCTCATAAAGGGCGAATTTACCGACGAATATAAAGAATGGTTCAAAAGGTACGATTATAATCCGTCCGAAGAAGATATGAAAATAATAAAAAGCGATCTCGACTTTTTCGGCGCAAATTTATATAGAGGGTTTTACGTTGAAAAGACTGCCCACGGAATGAAAAGAAAACCGATTGCTCCGAACGAAATGCTTACGGCTATGGATTGGCAGATAACGCCCGAGGCTGTTAAATACCTTGCGAAATATTATTATGAAAGGTATAAGTTGCCTATTATTATCACCGAAAACGGCATCGCGCTTACCGAATGGAAAACGCTGAACGGCGATATCCCCGACGATATGCGAATAGATTATATGAAGCGGCATATCGCAAACATGAAAGAAATTGCCGAAAAGTATCATGTAAAAGGCTATTTTTACTGGTCGTTTATGGATAATTTCGAATGGTCGCTCGGGTATTCCAAACGATTCGGGCTTGTATACGTCGATTATGATACGTTAGAACGAATCCCTAAAAAGAGCGCGTATTGGTATAAAAAAGTAATCGAATCGAACGGAGAGGAACTTTAAAAATATGGAAGTATACGGAAAATTTAAAAACGAACTCGGCGGGTATACGATAGATAAGTTGTCCGACGCGGGAAATTACGAATATATACTTAAAAACGACGAGATCCTTATAAAACTCGATCAGTACGGAATAATAACGGCGCAGATAAATCCGCCCGTTGGCGAGGCCGTTTTTAAGCGCGAAGAAAGAGAAATAGGTTCACCCGTAAAAGTGCTAATATCGGACGGAGAAAAGGTTTACGACAACTTCGGCGTTTTATCCGCGGACAAGTTGATGATTGACTTTTTACCGAGTTTATCGACTTATAGCCTCACTTTCGGTGAAACGGTTGTCAAAACTGAGATTTTGGTTCCGGAAAAAGACAAGCGTTTTATCGTGAACGTTACGATAACGAACAACGGAAAGGAAGATAAAAAGTATCGGATTTTAAAGTGCGCGTTCCCGCACCTTAACGAACTTTTGATGGCTCCGTGGGATAAACCCGAATGGTATACGAGAACGGAATATTTAAAAGATAAAAAAGCGTTTTTGACGACTAAATTTTCGGTCGCGGGGAAAAAGGAAGAGAGAAGATATTTAACCGTTACGGAAAGCGACGAACCAAAATATCGTGAATTAAGCCTCGAAAGACTTACTACGTCTACTAAGAATTTTACCGCCGTTCCGAGCGTTATAGGCAAAAACACCGAGGACGTTTTATATGCGTTCAAGCAATGCGTTTCGGGGTTATCCGAAATTGCGGTGAGAAGCGGCGAAAGTTATTCTTTTACGCAAGTATTTTCGGTAACCGACGACGAAAAGAAAGTTTCGGAGGATATAGCGGCGGCGGAGAAATATTTCGACGGCGCGGCGCAAAAAGCCGAACTTAAAAAACTTGAAAAGAAATATAACGAACTGTTTTCGGTGAGGACGGTAAAAACAGGGAATGCCGATTTCGATAAGTTCGTAAACGGATTTTTACCGCTCGAAATGTATTGGGTTTCCTCGCTCGACAGAGGTTGGCCGACGGGCATGCGCGGAGTGCGCGACGCCGCGAACGACTTCGAGGGTATGCTTTGCTACGACAAAGAAATGTGCAAAGACGTTATCGAAAACATTTTCTCAAAGCAGCGCAGCGATGGCTGGTATCCTCGTCAGGTTCCGTTCGGAAGCGGGACGAAGTTCGATTTGAGAGAATTCGTCGATTCGGCGTGTTTCTTTACCGAATACGTTTACGATTACCTTGCTTACACGGGCGATTATTCTATCCTTGAAAAAAAATATCTTTATTATGACAACGAAGCCGCCGAAACGGGATTGACGCACCTTAAAAAGGGCATGGATTACCTTATCGCGGAAGATTCGCTCGGCGTTCACAGGCTTGTGAAAATGCGCGGCGGCGATTGGCTGGACTGCCTGAGCGGAGTGGGCAAACGGGGCAAAGGCGAAAGCGTAATGGTTTCGTGCCAACTCGTTATGTGTCTCGATTATTTAACGCAAATACTTGAAAAACTCGGTTTTAGCGAGGAAATCGAAAAGTATACGACAGCAGCCGAAAAACTTAAAAAAGCGATAAACGAAGCCTCTTTCAACGGCAAATTCTATAACGCCGTTTATACGGATAACGGCAATTGGTTGTTCTCGGAGAAGGACGAGGACGGCAAAAAGCGCGTTTACGTTCCGACTAACGCGTATGCGGTTATAAGCGGAGTCGCCGAAGGAAAAGAAAATTCGATTTTTAATGAAATAGAAAAACTTAAAACGACGGACGGATACAAACTTTTCTCCGAGCCGCTCGGCGGAAGTTTTATAGACGGCATCGGCAAAATGGGTACGGGAGATTTTCAGCCGTATTTTGCAGAAAACGCAAGCGTTTATAACCACGGTTCGCAATGTTTTTTGCTCCGCGCGCTCGCAAAGGCGGGAAGATACGAGGAAATTTCCGACGTTTTAGGTTACGCGATGCCTCTTTATGCCGATAAACATTCGCCCGAAAAAGTTTACGCCGCGCCGTACGCCATAACGAATTGTTACCATTTGGTGCCGTCGTTTTACGGCAGAGCGGGATTCTCGTTTTTAACGGGAAGCGTCGCGATGATAGAACGCGCCATTTATTCGTGGGTGTTCGGCATAAACTTTACGCTTGACAATTTGGTAATAATTCCGTGCGTTCCGAAAGAATATGAAAACGCCGAAATACAAACGCCGTTTAACGGACATAAAATAACGATAAAATTCGTCGGTTACGGCTCTGAAATCGCAAGCGCGGATATAGGCGGAAAAGCGGTTGATTGTTTCAACGAACGGTTGGTAAAAATAGATAAATCAGCGATTAAGGCTGATTGTATAATTACAATACAATTAAGCAAAGCATAGACAATGGAGAAAAACAGATGTTGAAAGGAATAAATAAAATAATATCGCCCGAGTTATTGAAAACGCTATGCGAAATGGGGCACGGCGACGAAATCGTGATTGCCGACGGAAATTTTCCCGCGGAAACGTTCGGCAAGCGCGTGATACGCGCGGACGGAATCGGCGGCGCGGCAATGCTCGAAGCGGTGCTTTCGTTGATTCCGCTTGATACGTATTCGAATCCGAATATGATTTTAATGCAGCTTATGGATTGCGACAGGGGCAAAATCAATCCCGTGATCTGGCAAGAATATGAAACAATCGCAAACAAATACGATCGAAACGTAAAAATCGGGAACATCGACCGGTTTGCATTTTACGAGCGTGCGAAAACCGCGTTTGCGGTGATCGCCACGGGCGAAAAAGCGGTATACGCGAATATAATCTTGAAGAAAGGCGTAATAGAATAAAAAGAGAACAATAAGAGGACGAAAAAATGATTTTTAGTGATTTTGATAGGGTTGTTTTTGCAGGGGATTCCGTTACCGACATGGGTAGCGAGAGACCTGTCGGCGAAGGACTTTTCGATAATCTTGGGAGAAGCTATGTAAGGGTCATAGAAAATATGCTTATGGCTTGGTATCCGAAATTGAATATACGCATAACTAATTCGGGGATCAGCGGAAATACCAGTAAAGATTTGTTGGAGAGATTTGATCGTGATGTTGTAGAGTTGAACCCTCAATGGGTTTCGATTTGTATAGGGATAAACGACGTATGGAGACAATTTGACGTTCCCGCATGCAGAGATTATGCCGTATCGGTTGAGGAATATGAGAAAAATCTTGAAACTATGATTTTAAAGATAAAGGATAAAGTAAAAGGGATTTTTATTTGTACGCCGTATTATATAGAACCTAATAAAAGCGACCTGATGAGAAACAGGATGGACGAATATATAAAGGTATGTAATTATTTGGCTCAAAAATATAATTGTGAGTTGGTAGACTTTCAAAGCATGTACGACGAGTTTTGCAACTATAAACACTCGTCGATTATAGCATCGGACAGAGTGCACCCTAATCAGATGGGAGCTACGTTGATGGCGAAAGAATTTTTAAAGCATTGCGATTTTGATTTTTCAATATAAGCAAAAAAAATAAAAAAATGTTCAGTCACGTATGAAAAAGGCGTAATCAAATAAAAACAAGGAGAAAATAACAATGGCAGAAACAAGGTTAATCGGAAGTTATCCCGTGATCGGAATCCGCCCGACAATCGACGGCAGACGGGGCAAAATAAAGGTGCGCGAATCGCTGGAAGATCAGACGATGAATATGGCGAAATCCGCGGCGAAACTCATCGAAGAAAACGTTTTCTATTCTAACGGCGAACACGCGAAAGTAATCATCGCGGACACTACAATCGGTCGTGTAGCGGAAGCGGCGGCTTGCGAAGATAAATTCAAAAAAGCGGGCGTAGATATCACGCTCACGGTAACGCCTTGTTGGTGTTACGGCGCGGAAACCATGGATATGAATCCGCTCACGATTAAGGCGGTGTGGGGTTTCAACGGCACGGAACGCCCGGGCGCGGTGTATCTTGCTTCGGTTTTGGCAACGCACGCGCAAAAGGGATTGCCCGCGTTCGGTATCTACGGACACGAAGTGCAGGAAGCGGACGACACGTCTATCCCCGCAGACGTGCAGGAAAAGATTTTGCGTTTTGCCCGCGCGGCGGTAGCGGTGGCAACGATGCGCGGCAAGAGTTATTTGCAAATCGGTTCGGTAACGATGGGCATCGGCGGCTCGATCATCTCGCCCGAATTTTTCGAGGAATATCTCGGTATGCGGGTAGAAAGCGTAGACGAAGTGGAAATTATCCGCCGCATGGAAAAGGGAATCTACGACGAAAAAGAATATCAGAAAGCGCTTGCTTGGGTAAAGGCGAAGTGCAAGCCCGATTTCGATAAAAATCCGAAAGAAATGCAAAAAAGTGCCGCGGAAAAAGAGAAAGACTGGGAATTCACGGCGAAAATGGCGTGCATTATCAAGGACTTGTACAACGGCAATAAGAATCTGCCGCAAGGCTGCGAAGAAGAATCGGTAGGGCATAACGCGATTGTCGGCGGGTTCCAGGGGCAACGTCAATGGACGGATTTCTATCCCAACTGTGACTTCCCCGAAAGTATTTTGAACTCTTCGTTCGATTGGAACGGCGCGAGAGAACCGTACATATTAGGCACGGAAAACGATACGCTTAACGCAACAAGTATGTTGTTTATGAAGCTTTTGACGGGCAGAGCGCAGATGTTTGCGGACGTAAGAACGTACTGGTCGGGCGAAGCGGTGAAGCGAGTAACGGGTTACGAAATCGAAGGCAAAGCGAAAGAGGCGGACGGGTTTATACACCTTATCAATTCGGGCGCGTGTTGCGTAGACGCTTGCGGCGAAGTCAAAGACAAAAACGGCAACGCCGTAATGAAAAAGTGGTGGGAAGTAACGGAAAAAGACATCGATACGATGATGAACGCCACCACGTGGCCGTATGCGGATTTGGGATATTTCCGCGGCGGCGGATATTCGAGCCGTTTCGTAACGCGCGCGGAAATGCCCGCCACGATGATAAGATTAAATTTGATTAAAGGTTTAGGACCTGTATTGCAAATCGTTGAGGGGTGGACGGTGAAACTTCCCGATGAAGTAACGGATAAGCTTTGGAAACGCACGGACTACACATGGCCCTGCACGTGGTTTACGCCGCGGGTAACGGGCAAAGGCGCGTTTAAGAGCGCGTACGACGTAATGAATAATTGGGGAGCAAACCACGGCGCGATATCCTATGGGCATATCGGCGCGGATTTAATCACAATGTGTTCTATGCTGCGCATACCCGTGTGCATGCACAACGTAGACGAAAAGAATATATACCGCCCCGCCGCGTGGAATGCTTTCGGCATGGATAAAGAAGAACAGGACTACCGCGCTTGCGCCGCGTATGGTCCGCTGTATAAAAATATACGGTAAAAAGTCATTACTGATCTGTTTGTAGCGGTAAAGAGAACGAGGAAGAAACGAAAGAAATAGTTTAATCGAAACTTAATAGAATGATTGACCGTCATAGGACAAAAAAGTTGTCAGATACGGTTAAAGTCGTTGAAGCGTAAAGGTTTCGGCGGCTTTTTTATACCCAAAATCAAGACGAGGAGAAGTAGAAATGAATTATTACAATTTTTATCGCCCGCCGTAAAACGGAATTTATAGAACAAATAAAAAAATTATGGGAGGTAACGTTATAGAAAACAGAACGAGACCGTTTGCCTACACGTTTAGGACGAACGAAAAAGAGAAGAATTTAATCGACAAGGCAATATCCGCAAGCGGGCTTACGATGCGAGAATTTATTTTACGCTCTATCACGGATAAACCGATCATCGTAATCGAGCGAGGCGGCGAAATACTTGCGGAACTAAAGCGGCAGGGAAACAATTTGAATCAGGCGGTAAGAAGCAGTTATTTTGGTTCGGATACGGAACGGGAAATAAAAAACTGTATCGCGCACTTAAAAGAATTGTATCGGAAAATATCCTTTGCCGCGGGAGGGTAAAGAATGCCCCTTCTAAAATGCAGTGCGAGCAAGGCGAAACCGAAAAACGGAATCTGTAAAATTAAATTTATCTGTAACGGCTTCGGTAGAAGCAGGGCCGGAAATATATGTTGAAGACGGGGCAAGCGTAAGACTGACTGAGGACGGAACGGATTCCGGACTCAGATTTAAAGCAGGGATTTCTGTGGCTTATTTTGACTTTACAATAGATGACAGTAGCGGAATAAATCAATAGTGTGCAGAAAGTATCGCTCTTTCGTGTCTGATTTATTGAAAGGGTAAATAAAAGTTATTTATATTAATGTTGTAATCAATGCTGTCAACGAAAGGCAAAAAAGAAGTTGCGTGAAAGATATAGGTACGTAAAATATCTTTATTGTACGTTGATTTTAATAATGTTTTATGATATAATCTGTTTGTCGCGTGTGTATTTACCGTTCGAAAAAAATAAGCGGAAAAAATAACAAGAGGTAAAATAAAATGGAAAATAAAGCAATGGCAATTATACAAGATTATTTAAAAAGACTAGATTTAACCGATATGCCGCTCGGCAGACACGAACTCGACAACGGTGATTATGTAAACATAACTGAATATGAAACGAGCGAGCCCGATATAAAAGTTTTCGAGAGGCACAGGCAATATATCGACGGATTCTTTATAATAAGCGGCGAGGAAAAAATTCTACTTACGAAAAATGAAGGTAAACTTATTCAGCAATACACCGAAGAGGATGAGGCGGAACTTTATACCGATTGCGGCGATGCCGTCGAGAAAATACTTAAAAAAGGCGAATTGCTCATAATCGATACAGATACTTTGCATTGTCCGTCGCTCACTGCGGAAAGACCCGAAAAGGTGAGAAAAGCGATTTTCAAAATCAGAAAAAAAGTCTGACAGAACTTTAATGATTTTGTTTGACAAGATAAAACAGCAAAATAATACAAATTTACGGCAAGAAATATTATTGCGTGCAAGTGAAATCGGTTGTATAATAAATGTACAATAACCGAGAGAGGGAATTATGGCAGATTTTAATCTTGTATCAGAACTGTTGCAGAAAGGAAAAGCGAAAGACTTGTCGGCGCTTGTTGCCGGCATGCTGGACGAAGGTGTAAGCGCCAACGATATTTTGACTAACGGTCTTGTGGCCGGTATGAATGTAGTCGGTGTGAAATTCAAGAACAACGAAATATTTGTTCCCGAAGTGCTGATAGCGGCGCGTGCCATGAATGCGGCTCTTAAAATTTTAGGACCCGTGCTGGCGAAAGAGGGGGTTGAACCTATCGGTACTGCCGTTATCTGTACCGTAAAGGGCGATTTGCACGATATAGGCAAAAACCTCGTCAAACTCATGATAGAAGGCGTCGGGATAAAAGTGATTGACCTCGGCACCGATTGCGACGCAGAAAAGGTCGTCAATGCCGTAAAAGAATATAACGCGGATATAGTTTGTCTTTCCGCATTGCTAACGACTACCATGCTTTATCAGAAAGACATTATAGACGCGCTTAAAGCGGCGGGTGTTCGCGATGAAGTTAAAGTCATGGTGGGCGGTGCTCCCGTTACTCAGGCGTTTGCCGACGAAATAGGCGCGGATATTTATACTTCCGACGCGGCGAGTGCGGCAGAAGCCGCCAAGGCGGTTTTAATCGGCGCCTGAAATCGTCAAGTCGTAAAAAAGAATAAAAAGAAATTATATTGCAATTAAATAAACTTGTCGGAGTCGCCCGTATATCGGGCGGAGAGCAGGGGAAGCGCGGTGCAAATCCGCCGCAACAGTCATTACGGTAAAAGTCCGATAGCCTGCCCGACGAGGAATGTTTTTCGTGATTTTCTCGGGCAGTGGAGAAGAAACGTTAACCGTAAAGGTCAAGGGATTCTTATTGTCTGAATCCCTTGTTTTTTATTTTTATAAACAAATATTTTTTCATGGAGGCTGTTATGAGGTTTTTTAGGAATGTTGTGGTTGTCGTTTTGGCAGTTATTATGGCGGTAATGTTTGCTGCGTGCAGGAATAATAATCCTACCGGCGGGGTAACCGGTAACGACGATAAAGTTGTTATAATAATAAATGCGGAATATATGGAAATAACGGAAGATACCACTCTTCTCGATTATATGAATAAACTCGAAGAAAACGGTGAAATAAGTTTTATTATAAGTGACGGAATGATAACCGAGATAAACGGCGTAAAGAACGGTTCGAGTACATATTGGATGCTTTATACCGACGACTCGGAAAATAGTAATACCGCATGGGGACAAATAGAATATGACGGCAAAATCTACGGCATTGCGGCATTAGGCGCGGGAGAGCTTGTCATAAAAGACGGATTGACCTATATTTGGTATTATCAGGCGTTATGATGATCAGAACTTCAAAAGAGGTTGCGGTAATAGGGCTTACTGTCGCGCTGCTGATAGCGGGGCAGTTTGTATTGAGCGGCGTAAAGGGCGTTGAGATAGTTACTGTCATTTTTTTAACGTTCTGCTACTGCTTCGGCGCTAAAATGGGGATATTGACCGCGACGGCATATTCGATTCTGAGATGCGTGTTTTTCGGTTTTTTCCCCACCGTAATCATTCTGTATCTAGTATATTATAATTTATTTGCGATAGTTATAGGACTGTTGCGCGGCGGCCTGAATAAGACGGGAACAGTTTTCCGTTTGATAGCACTTTCCGTAACGGCGGCTGTGCTGACGATTTTTTTCACGCTGCTCGATACAGTAATAACACCTTTTTATTTCGGTTATACGGCGGAGGCGACAAAGGCTTATTTTTATGCGTCCGTACCTGTTCTCGTTTCACAGGTGGTATGTGCTATCGTTACCGTGTTGGTGATGTTTATTCCGCTTGAAAAGGTTTTTAGGGCTGTCAAGCTCTGAAAACCTTTTAATTATAACAAAATAATGCTGTTTTAAAACAATAATATCAATAGTATTATCATTTTAAATGAGTTATAATAAAAATATAAAATTACGGGGTAATATAAATTATGAATATGTATAAGTGGCTTGAAGATTTAAGAACTGCAAAAGTGAAAAAATCCATGCCGATATTGAGTTTTCCGAGCGATCAGTTATTGGGAGTAACGGTAAAAGAACTTATCATGGATTATTTAAAACAGGCGGAGGGCATGAAAAGGATTTGCGACCGTTTGCCCACCTTGGCGTCGGTAAGCCTGATGGATCTTTCCGTAGAAGCCGAATGTTTCGGTGCGGAAATTGTTTTTTCAGATGATGAAGTGCCGACCGTCGTCGGAAAACTCGTCGGTTCTGTCGAGGAAGCCGAGCAGCTTAAAATACCCGCGGCGGGAGATTGTAGGACCGCCATATATATTAAAGCCGTCGGAGAGGCTTGTAAACTTATAAAAGACAGACCTGTGTTTGCGGGCGTAATAGGCAGTTTTTCGCTTGCGGGCAGACTTGTCGGAGTCACCGAGGCAATGATTAACTGTTATGAAGAACCCGAAATGATGAAAATCGTACTTGAAAAAAGTACGCGTTTTATAATCGATTATATAAATGAATTTAAAAAGGCTGGTGCGAACGGAGTGGTTATCGCCGAGCCGCTTACCGGAATGTTGTCGCCGGCGCTTGCCGAGGAATTTTCGGAGCCTTATATAAAAATGATTGTCGATAGTTGTCAGACCGAGGATTTTATCGTAATATATCATAATTGCGGCGATTATGCTGTGAATATGATAAGTTCGCTTCTTAAAACCGGTGCAAAAGCATTCCATTTCGGCAATGCCGTCGATATGCGTGAAGTACTTAAAAAAATTCCCGAATCAGTGGTGGCGATGGGAAACATCGACCCCGCAGGACAATTTAAAAACGGCACTCCCGCTTCGATAAGGGCGGAAACACTGAAACTTTTGGAAGATTGTTCTCGTTATGATAATTTCGTAATTTCATCAGGCTGCGATATACCGCCTTCCTCTCGCTGGGAAAACATCGATGCGTATTTTGATGCTATAAAAGAATTTTATTCGGATAAATAATAGTATTTTACGGCAAGATGACGAAAAAGGGACTTAAAAAAGATGTCTGACATTAAAATAGCGATAAACGTCGGGGATAAAAGACGTTATGTAAAAGCAGACGGTGCGGAAAACCTGCTTGAAGTTCTGCGCCGAAACGGATACAGAATACCGGCGGATTGCGGGGGCGCGGGCAAGTGCGGAAAATGCGAAATTGAAATATCCCGCGGTGACGGTGTCTTTAAAAAAGTTCTAGCCTGTAAAACTCTCGCCGAAGGCGTTTCGGATATACGCCTTAACGAGGAAAAAGGCTCGGGTTTGTTGTTTTTTGACACGATTTCACCTTCGGACTCTAAAGAAAAGGGTTTCGGTATAGCGCTCGATATCGGTACTACCACGCTCGCTTTTTATCTTGTGGATATGTTTACGGGTAAAGTCATAGATACATTAGGTTCTCTAAATCCGCAGCGTGTTTACGGGGCAGACGTTTTAAGCCGTATAAAGTATGCCACGGAGGGACGTACGCACGAATTGCATGCCCTTATTGCGCAAGAGACGAAAAATGTCGTCGAAAAACTTATGCGAAACAATGACGTTGAAAAAATAAAAAGGCTTATTGTAACGGGCAATAGTACAATGCTTCACCTTTTTGCGGACGTTGACCCTTCAAGCATGGGCGCGAGTCCGTTTACACCCGTGTTTACACAAACGATGCGTTATAATGATGGGGCCTTCGGAATATTTGCCGATGAAATTATTTTGATGCCGTCCGTTTCGGCGTTTGTCGGAAGCGACGTCGTGTCGGGGGGAGTAGCGGTAGACATTAAGGGCGGAAACAACGCGCTTATCGATATGGGAACGAACGGGGAAATGTTGCTGAATATTAACGGAGCACTCTACTGTACTTCGACGGCAGCGGGACCCGCACTCGAAGGCGCCGATATAACATGCGGCATGGGCGGCGTTGTGGGCGCGATAGACAGTGTCAAAAGTGCGGGCGGCAAAATATCTTATACGACAATCGGTAATGCACCGCCTCGCGGTATATGCGGCACAGGACTGGTCGATGCGATTTCTGTCATGCTCGACACCGGCGTTATCGACGAAACAGGCGCCTTTGTTTCGGGCGAGAGTTTTTATATCACCGACAAAGTTTTCGTTTCCGAAAGAGACGTGCGAAAATTTCAGTTGGCAAAGAGCGCAATTTCTGCGGGATTCGAAACATTATTAAATTCGGCGGGAGTAAAACCCGAACAAATCGATAACGTTTATATATCGGGCGGACTGGGTTTTTATCTTAATATAGAAAGCGCCGTCAAGACGGGACTTATTCCGCGGGAAATAAGAGATAAGGTAAAAGTTTCGGGCAATACGGCAGGAAAGGGAGCGGTTATGGCGCTCACGGATAAAGTAATGCTTAATAAAGCAGAAGATTTATGCCGTACGGCTCATGTTGTAGACCTTTCGCAGAATAGTTTTTTTGCGGAAGCATTTATATCAAATATGTATTTTTTGTGATATGGAAAAATTAAGTAAAGAAATCTTGAATATTATAAAAGATGAAATTTGGCAGTATTGCGAAACTGACGCTTCGAATATTCAATTCAGTCAGGAAGTCGTGAACGCCTGCAAAGCAAATCTTTGCGGTAACTATAATAAGAGCTGGCGTTGCCCGCCTAATGTGGGGGAATTTTCTGTTCTTAAAGCAAAGTATTCGGAATACGGAAAAGTTTTTGTTTTTACGACGGTGCATAATATAGAAGATTCGTTTGACATAGAAGGTATGTTCGAAGCATGCAAGAGACACAACCGCACCGAGGACAAGATACGTAAACTGGTGAAAGAGTATAACGGGGAAGTACTCGGAGCAGGGGTGTGCGATGTGTGCGAAAAATGCGCTTTTCCCTATCCGTGCAGATTTCCGGAACGTGCGAAAACATCGGTCGAAGCGTGCGGAATAGATGTCGTGGCACTTGCTTCCACGCTCGGGATAAATTATGTAAACGGTGAAAATACCGTAACTTATTTTTCAGCGGTGTTTTTCTAAAAACGTTGGAAAAATATAGTGATTAAACATCATATTATGTCTGACATAATAGATTGCGTCTTTGGTTTAATAAAGAAAAATTATTTTTTAGGGAGATAAATTTAAATGAGATATCCTGATTTTGAAAACAACATAAAAAAAGTTTTATTGAAGCAAAAACCCGCTCGTCCTACTTTATTTGAATTTCTTATTTCCGAAGAGGCCGAAAGTGTACTTTCCGGATACGAACTGAAAAACGACAGCATTGAAGAGAGGATAAAAAGAAAGATAACCGCATTTTATAATGCCGGGTATGATTATGTGCCTTTTATTCTCGGAGACCTGGCGTTTCCTGCAAACGAGCATGATTTAGACGAAACATATTCGCTTAACGAAGGCGGCGTTATAACTGACCGGGAAAGTTTTGAAAAGTATAAATGGAAAAATATTGAAGACGTCAGTTATCGCATTTTCGAGATTGCAGATAAGTTTCTTCCCGAAGGTATGAAGATAATGTCCTATCTTCCGGGAGGCGTTCTCGAAAATGTCATAGCGCTTTGCGGATATGAAAATTTGTGCTATTTGTTTGCGGACGATTATGAACTCGCAGAACGTATATTTTACGAGGTCGGCTCGAGGCTTGAAAAGTTTATCACCGAAACAATCGCTTTCGACAGCGTCGGAATGATTTTCTGCAACGATGACTGGGGCTTTAAAAACAGCACAATGATTTCTCACGATGATTTAAGAAATCTCGTTTATCCTTATTATAAGAGAATTGCCGCCAAGACCCATGCGGCTGGCAAGGTTATCGGAATGCATTCATGCGGTAATTTCAGCGGGATTTTTAATGAACTTTACGAGAAAATAGGGTTTGACGGCAAACATTCTTTTGAAGACTCCATTATGCCCGTAGAGACTGCATACGATAATTACGGCGATAAAATAGCTATACTCGGCGGTATAGACATGGACTTTATGTGCCGTTCCGATGAAGAAAGTATACGTAAAAGATGTTTTGCCATGCTTGAAAAATCGGAAGATAAGGGCGGCTATGCACTCGGCTCGGGTAACTCCATAGCAAAATATATGCCGTTAAAAAATTACATAGCGTTATTAAAAACCGTCAATAAAGATTTGAAAATTTAATTATCTCGTACTTGATATAAACCGAAATATAATGTTAGAATGATACAAGAAAGGTTTATACGGTTAAAGATAAATGAAATTTAAGGTTACGGCAACGGGCGCTTCGCTTTCACTCGCTGCGTCAAACGGCTGCACGGTACATATTTCGGATATTGCCGGAAGCCTGCCTCTAATCCAAGATCCCGAACTTCTGAAATTGTGCTGCGAGTCGTTTGAGGAAGTAGGTGGTGAGGGATGTTATAGGAATAATGACAAATGGGAACCGAGTTCCATCGACATGGGAGATATTTCGTCTATCATTCCGGCGGTTCATCCGTCCTGCGTGGGGGCAAAAGGAACTTCGCACGGTATGGACTATTATATAGAAGACCCGGTCAAGGCGTGCGTTAATTCCGCAGTGTTGCAGTTGGTCATGATAAGGAATTTACTCGAAAATGACGCGGAACGCGCGAAAGCCATAAAAAAATCATTTAAGCCTGTATTTTCAACTAAAAACGAATATTTGCAATTTGTTCGCAATCAGACATGCGAAAAGGATTTGGTCATAAAAAATCCCGACGGCAGTATAACGATTTTGTGAGGTTATGCGGAAATTTATAATATTATAATTTCATGGTAGAAAGCATATAGTGTATTAGGAGGAAGAAAATTTGAATTCCCGATTCGATTCAAAACATAGAAATCCGCACTTTTATTTAAAAAGTCGTAAATGTTTTATCGTTAATATCTACTGCTTACGATAAATTATATAATTTTATCATTATATTTTTGATAATCATAAATATTATTTATAAGATTATAACTCTCCCCGCGCTTTTGGCTAAAAGCGCGGGGAGAGTTTTTTGAAAGAAAATTCGTCAGGTAATGTGCTTTACATCGTTTAGTAATATAAAAAATAATACGTAAACGCGCATAAGTATTCGACGTTTTCAGGCAAAATCAGTAAAACCTTATCAAAGTGCGTTATGTGTTAAAAACATGTGCTAAACAGTTGCGTTTTTATTTATAATATAATAAATTACGTCATGCTACGGTGTGTTGCTCAAAAAGTTGCCGCCGAAAGAAACTATTTATAATAATTCTATAGAAAAATTTTGATTTGGAAAGAAAAGTATGGATTTATCTAAATTGCCAATAGCGTTGCTTTTTCTTATAACTCTGCTGTGTGCCGTTGTGTGCAGTAATTATAAAGCTTTATTTATCAGAAAGCACGTAAGATATAACAGCGGTTTATACCTTCTGAACGGCGGTATTAGTCTGTTCGGCGCGGTTGTTCTTCTGGCGGTGGGGAGGATTTAATTTGATGTTATCGGGCTATTCATTGTGGCTCGGTATTGTGTTCGGAGTTTTTACGATGGCAAATGCGGTTTTGGGAGAGGCTGCAATCAAAACGGGGCCGTTCGGATATTCGACGGTAATAGTAAATCTTTCGACGGGGATTACCGCGTTATCGGGCGCATTGTTTTGGGACGAAACTTTATCTGCAACAAAAATTATAGGATTGATACTTATGCTTGCATGTTTTTTTCTGGCTGTCGATACGTCCGATTCAAAAGATAAGAAAGCAAGTATACAATGGTTTATTATTTGTATTTTTGCACTTATTACCTGTGCGGGTATCGGGTTGCTTCAAAAAATACATCAGACGTCCGAGTATAAAGATGAACTTATTCAATTTTTGTTTGTGGCTTTTGTAATTTCTTTTGTTTTTTCTTTTGTTATATATTTTCTTTTAAAACGTAAAGAAAAGACTTTTTTGGAAAATTCCGATGTTACCGTTAAAATAAATTTAAGAAAAATTTTGATTCCTTTGGCGGTTGTATTTATAGTTTGCGGTGTATGCGTGGCTTTGAATAATGTATTTAATCTTTTTCTGTCGGGCGTTGTGGATTCTTCGGTTTTCTTTCCGATAGTGAACGGCGTTCCTTTGTTGTCCAATCTGATAATCTGGCTTAATCAAAATATTTCATAAAGATAGTATTTTTGCTTTATTTGATGATAAATATTAAAAATCAAATAAATATGAACTATACAAATTTTAAGTATAAAAAAATATTTTTAATTTACATTTTGTTTAATAAAACGTGTCAGGTTTATAAAAAAATAATACGAACCTAAAAAAGAGGTTCGTATTATTTTTTTCAATGGCGGCGAGTTATCGCCTTTGTACGAACTTTGAAAGTCAGATAAAGGAGCAGCCTCTTTGGACTGCTTTTCTGTGGTTGTTTTTTTTGAGCGGATCGGCGAAGTAGTAGTTGATGATGATTTTATCGTTGTAAAGAATGATGTCGCGGATAAGATATTTCACGAGAGCTTTCCTTACGCCTATATCCTGTACGTCGCCGCATATCGCCTTGTTCAGGAATTG
>CALVWQ010000031.1 GCA_944367535.1 uncultured Clostridia bacterium | reverse complement strand
CACAAACGGAGGATTTTTCTCAACGGTAAACCTTTACTGGACCCCCAGACTATCTGGGGGTTTATTGTTTACACAATTAAGGGCGGCGCCATAATGCGCCGCCCTTATTAAGTATATATTAACATATTATATATAAAAATGTTATTATTATCATTATCACATTTGCGGTAAAAGTAAAAACTTATTTTATTAAATAGTTTAACTCCTTTTCACGACGTTAAAAATATTTTTAAAACTTATCGCGTTCTAGAAATCTTGCCGCAAGTTCGACACCCGACTGCAGGACAATCCCTGTCCCCGCCGCGTTTTCCTCATCGTACTTTTTAACGCCTTTAACCTTTCTGCCGCTCCTGTAAATAAGATAAGGAACGGGGTCGGAGCAATGCGTCATGATTGAAAGCGGTGTCGGATGGTCGGGGCAAATGAGTATAGAAAATTCCTCGCCACGAGCTTCCAGTCCCTCAACTATACGGCTTACGACCTCACTGTCTATCTGTTCGATAGAGTATATCTTATGTTCGAGGTCTCCGTGATGCCCGCATTCGTCTGGCGCTTCCATGTGGAGATAAACGTAATCGAGCCCGTCTGCGAGTGCGTCAAGACACGCTCTCGCCTTGCCCGCAAAATCGGTATCATAATTTCCAGTCGCGCCCGCGACCTCTATGACGCGCATACCCGTAAGTTTGCCTATACCCTTTAAAAGATCGACTGCCGAAATCATACCGCCTTTAATGCCGCATCTTTCGTAAAACGATTGCAGCACGGGTTTCGTGCCCTCTCCCCAGAACCACAACGAGTTTGCGGGAAGTTTTCCCGCCTTTCTCCGCGCGGCATTCACGGGGTGGTCTTTTAGAAGTTCAAATGAACGTTTCATCATGTCAAGATATTTAAGCCCCGACGCACTCTTAGGCAGAAACTCTTTAATCTTTTTACCCGTTATGTCGTGCGGCGGCGTCAAATCGCCGGCAATCGCACCGCGGTCAATAACAAGACAGTGCCTGTAACTAACACCCGAATACAGAGTATAAACCGAATCGTTCAATTCTTTACCGAGATAATCGATAAGTTCTTTCGCCTCCTCGGTAGTTATCTCGCCGGCACTGTAATCGAGCATTGTTTTATCTTCGAAATTTTGTTCTTCCGACAGTGCGACAAGATTTGCTCGCGCCGTAACGTCGGTATCTTTTAAATTGATTCCTATGCTCGCCGCTTCGAGCGGAGAACGACCCGTATAACATTCGGCGGGGTTATATCCGAGTACCGAAAGATTCGCGACGTCGCTTCCCGGCTTCATTCCGTGCGGGACGGTTGTACAAAGTCCCACTTCCGAAACAGCCGCGAGTTTGTCTATATATGGTTTTTTTGCCACGGCAAGCGGTGTTTTCCCTCCGAGAGCGGAAACGGGATAATCTGCCATACCGTCGCCGAGTATTACAACATATTTCATAAATTACTCCAATCTACGGGTAATTTCCCGTGCTTAATCAAATATTCGTTAGCCTTTATAAAATGCCCGCAGCCGAAAAAACCGTTATAAGCCGAAAGCGGACTGGGGTGCGCACATTCGAGCACAAGATGTTTCGAACAGTCGATGAGCGGTTTTTTGCTCCTCGCGTTGCCGCCCCAGAGAAGAAACACAACGCCTTCTCTCTTTTCGGAAATTTTCTTTATTATCCCGTCGGTAAACTGTTCCCAGCCCTGATTCCTGTGCGAGTTTGCGGAATGTTCTCTCACCGTCAGTACAGTGTTAAGTAAAAGCACACCCTGTTTTGCCCAACCCGTGAGGTCGCCGGACTGCGGAATCTCCATTCCCGTTTCGTCATGAAGTTCCTTAAATATATTACATAAAGACGGCGGTTTTTCCACGCCTTTCGGCACCGAAAAGGAAAGCCCCATCGCCTGTCCTTTCTCATGATACGGGTCCTGTCCCAAAATCACCGCCTTTATCTCGCCGAAAGGCGTAAGTTTCATGGAATTGAAAATATCGTACATTGAAGGATAAATCGTTCGCGAAGAATATTCCGCTTTTAAAAAGCCGCGCAGTCTTAAATAACTGTCCGAAGAAAATTCTTCCTGTAATATTTCGTCCCACTCTTGCGTAATTTTTATCATATATATAATATAGCATTTTATTTTGACAAATGCAATATTATTTTGTATACTGAATAATTGTAAATTTAAAGAAGGTGCCGAAATGACCGTAACAGAAATAATCCTTATAGGCTTCGCGCTCGCAATGGACGCTTTTGCACTTACAATCGCAAACTGCGCCACATACGGAAAAACGCTTAATCCGAAAAAAGAATGGTCCATGCCGATAGTTTTTGCCGTTTTTCAGTTTGCGATGCCTGTCGCGGGCTACTATATAGGCTCTCTGTTCGCCGAATATATAGGCACCGTTTCAAAGTTCATCACGGCTGCAATATTTTTTGCATTGTCTTTAAAGATAATAATAGATAATCTGAAAAAGGCGCGCGAAAATGAAAACGCGGAAAACGACAAATCCGCAAAAGAACAAGGCTCGAAAATTCCCGAATTTTCGTTTTTGGTGCTTATTATACAGGCAGTCGCAACTAGTATCGACGCGCTAGTTATCGGAATAACATTCGCAGTCGACCTCGAATTTTCGGTATTCGCCGCGGCGGCGATAATAGGCGCGGTTACGTTTGCCGTTGTGGCTGCGGCACTGATGTTCGGGAAATATTTAGACAAACTTTTCGGGAAATACGCCGAATGGCTGGGCGCGGTAATACTGCTGGCGCTCGCCATAAAAAACCTCATCGAGGGCATAGTGGCGTAACGACGGATTTTTCAGATATAAAAAATACAATATTTATATAAAAATATTAACACTGAAATTAAAATATATATGAATAAACTGCATCGGCCGAATTATAATGCGCCCTCCGCGATAAATCGCGGAGGGCGCGTTTAAGCATCTGAAAAATTTTAATCAATATTGTTTACAAGTCGCTATGACCATATAATAATTTTTTTGTTTTAACTAATACTTTTATATTTTTCGACATCGGTTATTGTTCGGCAACGTCCTGCCTGCCAACAAGGTCTGCTATGAGTTTTTCGCTTTCTTCTCTGTTATAAGTCTGAATTCGCAGACTGAGTGTATCGCCCTCTTTAAGTATCTTGTCGCCGTCTTTGTCCATGCGCGCGTCGCTCACCTTGTTTGCACCCGCCCGCACAACCGCCGTCACCTGACATGAAGGAGGCCAGAAAATATCCCGCGTCGCCTTGCCTATAACAAACGCGCCCTTCTTTACGACTACGTCCACATTTATTATTTCTGGATATTTGCCGCTGTACATGGATTTGAGCCTGCGCTCCAACACTATCTCGTAAAGGGGTTTTACGCCCGTGATTTCGGCAATAAGAAACGCCACGAGTATACCCAAAACCGCAAACAGAATGTTATTGAACCCGCCGAGCGCCTCGACAAAAAACAATACCGCCGTAATGGGCGCACGAAGCGTCGCACCGAGAAAAGACGCTATGCAGAACGTTACAATAAGTTCATAATAAGACGCGGGAACACCGCATGACACCAGAATTTCCGCGAGTATTCCGCCCGAGAGCGCGCCGACCGTGAGGATTGGCACGAACAGTCCGCCCGTCGCCCCGGCGCCGCCGCACAGCACGACGGTTACAATCTTTACAATTAAAAGAGTCAGCAACATATACCACAGAACATTGTGGTCAAGAACATTTTCTATAACCGCATGGCCGCTGCCCGACGCTGCGGGAAGAACAAGACCCACCGCTCCGATTATAAAGAAAAGAATAATCAGTTTGACTTCAATGGGTACGGCCTTTATCCTCTCGCCCAGAAGCGAGTACATAAAAGAAAAACTCTTAATAAACAGGAATGCTACAATCCCCGTAACAACTCCTGCGGCAAGTCCTATCCATATATCGCGTATGGGAAGAGCGGAGAATTCCGAAAGGGAGAACATGCTTATGTTTCTTTGAAATATAACCGCGAGCGCTTCCGAAGTAAGCGATGCGAAAACTACCGAGGAGAGCGCGACCATGAGTATCATGGGCGAAAAACGCTTATGTACTTCTTCGAGTGCGAAAATAATTCCCGTGGCCGGTGCGCCCGTAACGGTGGCAAAACCCGCAGCCGCGCCGCCCGTCATGACATATCGGTCCCACGCGGGATTTCTGTTGAAAAGGTTATTCGTGCCCCTGCCGAGCGAAGTACCGATTAAAACCGAAGGTCCCTCGTTTCCGAGCGGAAGTCCCGCGATGAACGCGATATAACTGTTGACGACCATTCCTATCAGCGTTCTAAGCCACTTAAAGGTTAGAAGCCCGCGCAATATTCCCTCGGCTGTCGGTATGCCGCCGCCGCTGACGACGGGTTCGCGCTTGATGAAAAACGCCATTATTACGGCAAGCAGCGCAAGCCCCGCAAACAACAACGGGATAAACGCCGGTTTATCGCATACCGCGGCGTATATTTTTACGGACAGATCGGAAAAAAACTCCGAGCCCCATTTAAAAAAGAAAATAACCGCGCCCGTCAGAATACCCGTAATTCCGCTCAGTATGAAACTCGGAACAATGACGTTTTTTATATAAGTGGCACGCGTGGTTACTTTCATATCCATACACTCCGTAAAACAATTTACGGCAACAGCCGTATTAAATCATTACAACCTTTCGGCAATAGCCTGCAAAAACTCCTTCGAACCGAGTTTTACGGGTTTTATGCCCTCTTTTTTAAATAACCCCACGAGGTCGCCCGTCATACTGCCGCTCTCGATAGTCTTTCTTACGGCGTTTTCGAGATTGTCCGCGAATTCGGACAGTTCCTTTATCCCGTCCATTTCCCCGCGCTTTCTCAAAGCGCCGGACCATGCAAAAATCGTAGCCACGGGGTTGGTGGAAGTTGCCTCACCTTTTATATATTTATAATAATGTCTTGTTACCGTGCCGTGCGCGGCCTCGTATTCGTATACGCCGTCGGGCGACACGAGCACGCTCGTCATCATTGCAAGGCTGCCGTAAGCCGTGGCGACCATATCGCTCATGACGTCGCCGTCATAGTTCTTGCACGCCCACACGACGCCGCCCTCGCTCCTTATTATTCTCGCGACGACGTCGTCTATCAGCGTGTACATGTATTCTATACCCGCCGCCTCGAACTTTTCTTTGTATTCTTTTTCGTAAATTTCCGCGAAAATCTTTTTGAATTCGCCGTCGTAAATTTTGCTTATGGTGTCTTTTGTGGAAAACCACAGCGGAAGTTTCATGTCGAGCGCATAATTAAAGCAGGAGCGCGCAAAACTCTCTATTGACTTGTCGGTATTGTGCATGGCGCAGACCACGCCGTTTCCGCCGAAATCGTGAATGAGTTCGGTTCTGACGTTTCCGTCCCTGTCGGTAAATACTAGTTCGGCTTTGCCTTGCCCCGCCGCGCCGTCGACCGCCTTATAAATATCGCCGTAAGCGTGCCTTGCGATTACTATGGGTTTTTTCCATGTCGGGATATACGGCGCTATGCCGTCCACGATAATAGGCGCGCGGAAAACCGTGCCGTCGAGAATCTGACGCACGGTTCCGTTGGGACTTTTCCACATTTTTTTGAGGTTATATTCCTCTACTCTCTGCGCGTTAGGCGTTATGGTGGCACATTTGACTGCCACGCCGTACCTGCGCGTCGCTTCCGCGGCGGCGACGGTAACGGCGTCGTCCGTCTTATCCCTGTTCACGAGCCCCAAATCATAGTATTCCGTCTTTAAATCGACGTACGGCTCGATTAAAATTTCCTTTATCCACTGCCAGAGGACTCTGGTCATTTCGTCCCCGTCCATCTCGACGAGCGGCGTTTTCATCTTTATTTTTTCCATGGTTTGCTCCGAAAATTCATTTGTAAAGTATTGTAGCACAAATTGCCTTTATTTACAAGCGTTTTGAACTCTTACCGCCGACAGAGCGCAAAATTCCCGAGCGGAAACTCTTCTGAACGGTATTTTCCGCGGCGAATTTTTCGATGCAGACCGTTATGAGTTCGGTCAGAATTTCGGTGAAACCCGAGAGAGTTTCGGTAAAGAGATAATATGCGAGCGACCCCGGCACCGAGTTGATTTCATTGAGATATATCTTGTCGTCCGACACAAAATAATCAATCCTCACTATGCCCGAAAAACCCGCCCTCTCATACACTTCTGCCGTAATTTTTTTAATTCTTTCCGAAATTTCGGGAGGAATATCGGCAGGAAACTCGCGCTTTCCGCACTCGTATTTATCCTTAAACGACAGGATTTCCGTCTTACCCACGGGACGTTCGCATTCCGACACCGCTATTCCCTTTCTGCCTCGGTATGCCGCGCAGTTTATCTCGGTAAAGCCCGTAAGGCACGGTTCGATTATCGCGCGGTCGCCGAAACGAAGGGCATACGCGACGGCCTCCGCCAGCGCCCTCTTGTCGTTACAGCTGCGCAAGCCTATGCTCGACCCTCCGCATACGGGTTTGACTATAACGGGGAAACCGAACCCCGCCCTCTTTGAAGGCATCTCTCCCGCCGACCTTACGGTTATGCCAGGGAGCGCTCTCACATTCATGCCCTTTAAAAAAATCTTGGTAAACGACTTATCCATGCTGACGGCAGACGGAAGCATCGGCGGAGATACGAGCGGTATTCCGCACATATTAAGGACTCCCGCAAGACTTCCGTCCTCGCCGCGCTCGCCGTGCATGCAGTTTATCGCCGCTGAAATCTCGCATATAGGTTTTATGCGTCTGTTTTTCACAAGATACAAATTATTTGAACCCGCGGTCAACGTAACTTTTTTCACACGCTTTGCATCGAAATTTTTATAGTTATCGGGGTCCAAAAGATATTCGCCCGTATACCATTCGCCTTTTTCGTCCACATAAACGGGCAACGCCCGAAACTTTTCTTTGTCGAGAGAATTACTCGTGAGTACGCCCGTGATGACCGAAATTTCATGTTCGACGGATACGCCGCCGAAAAAGACCGCTATATTTTTCAATTAAAAAAACACCTCCGCAAAATAAGTTTTCCGCTTTGGTTCTGCTTTGGCGTTTTTATGTAAATATTTATCTTTTGCGGGACGACCGCAATATAAAGTCAACTGTAATTATCGGGCAAATCGTTTTCGAAGAGAACCACGTCGCCTTCGCGAAGCATTTCGTTCAGCATGGCATTGCCCTTGTTAAGCGTCTTTGCGAAGAAGATGTTGCTCTTATCCATACCGCCCGCGGTAAGCCCGTTAATGAGCATTTCTGCGTTATGTTTGCCTATTATGATAACAATATCGACATGTTTGGCGAGGAGATTTCCGAACGCGAGGTTTGCGACGTTCTCTATCTTGCCGAGTTCCACGAGCCCGGGTGTAAGCACAATTTTCCTGCCCGAAAAAGTATCGAGCACCTCCATTGCTGCCTTTATACCGTCCTCGTTACTGTTATAACTGTCGTCTATTATCACTATATTTTTATTGTTAGGCATAAGTTCCAACCTGTGTCCTATCGATTGAATTCTGTTTATGCCTTGAGCTATCTCCTGCGGTGTAAGCCCTATTTTATAAGCGACCGCCGCCGCAAGACAGATATTGCTTACGCTGTGCCTGCCGAGAAGGACGGTGTTGCATTTTACGGGTTTTTCACCCCGTATCACGAGCGTAAAACTCATTCCATGCTGTCCCGTCGATATATCCGTCGCGGTAACGAGATTGTTCTCCCCCGAAAGTCCCGCGCAGAATTTTTCGCCTCCGAAACGTTCGTACAGTTCGCGCGCGCCCTCGCTGTCGGTCGAGAAAAATCCCTTTCCGTTTTCCGCGAGATTCTCAAACAGTTCAAACTTAGTATCCTTTATCGTTTCGGGCGAACCGAAGGTTTCCAGATGCTGATTGTTTATCCCCGTAAGCACGCCGTAAGACGGTTTTACGAGCGCCGCAAGTTCTTTTATGTCGCCCTTGCTTCGCGCGCCCATTTCGGCGATGAAAATATCGTGTGTACTGTCGAGGTTTTTGGAAGTAATCGCTATACCGAGCGGAGTATTGTAAGAAGCGGGAGTGGCGAGCACTCTGTATTTTTGAGAAAGAATGGTCTTTAATATTTCCTTTATACTGGTCTTGCCGTAACTTCCCGTGATGCCGATTTTGAGCACCTTGCTCTTATCCAGTTTGTTTTTGGCGCGTTTCAAATAATATCTTTTTATTATTTCCTCAAACGGCTCGTTTATCAGATATGCCAAAAAAAGTATATAAGGCGTAAGTATCGGCATACCGCATATGAGCGAATACCTGACGAGATACACCACCGTAGAGCCTATCGAACTCGCTATCAAATCGAGCAGCAGCATGAGCCCGAAAGAAATCACGGTGGCGCATAATATAAAAGTAACGCAAAGTCTTACGAGCCGTTTCGTCTTTTTAAGAGGAACTTTCGCGTTGACTGCACTCTCCGTCCTTATATAAGCTACTATAAAGAGCAGATAAGAGGCAAATCCGACGTACGAAGCGATTTTTTCTCCGACAATGGAAGAAAAAGTAGTGCACAGTACGAGGAAAAACAAAAACCCCAAAAGACACAAAAGCATAAGCCGCGAAAGGTAAGGGGTCTCGGGACTTGCGAGCCACTTAAAGTAGCGCTTGCCGCGATAACCGCTCTGTTGCAGCGAGAGCATGAATTTCATGGAGGCGAAAAACAGCAACAACCCGTTAACGACCGATATGCATACTAAAATTATGAGATTTCCCCTGCTTAGAATACTCGAAAATGGCATAATTTACGGAATCTCTATGAGAGCAGAAATTCCTTTACCTCCGTATTGAATTTAAAAGGTTTATCGATAAACGAGAAATGCCCCGCACCTTCGATTATCAAAAGTTTGCTGTCTTTTATTCCCGCATGCAGCCTTCTTGCCATATATACGGGAGTTTCTCTGTCATTTTCGCCGAATACGATTAGTGTCGGATTTTTTATACCGCACAGCGCATAGTCGAGATATTCGCCGACAATCAGTTTGAAGCTTTCACGCATGACGCTATCGATCGCGAGATAATCGGGAGAATAAAACCTTTTGAGTTTTTCTCTTCCGACCACTCTTTTCAGCGCGCCGAACGCGAATTTCTTGAACGCCTTTTTCAAAGATTTACGCGGCTTCAATCCCGCCGCGCCGCAAAGTACCAGCCGCGAAAATAAAAACGGATCGGAATATGCCGCCTTTATCGCTATTCTTCCCCCGAAAGAATGAGCGACCACGTTCGGCCGTTCAAGTCCGTTTTTGTACATATATTCTCTCACTTCGGCGATATAATCGTCGAGAGAATAAGGATAGGACATACCCGTATTTTTACCGAAACCTTTGAGGTCGGGCGCAAACACATCGAAGTCCCTCCCGAAAAAGGAAAGTTGATTATAAAAACTCCCGCCGTTAGAGAGATAGCCGTGCAGAAAAAGAATCTGCCGTTTATCTTCGGTGATAACGCCGTTCAAGTTACCTATAATTATAACTCCTTTACCATAACCGTTGCGGTCTCGCCGTCGCCGTAGTAAGCGGCGCGCTCACCCGCCTTCACAAATCCCGCCTTTTCGTACAAAGCGAGCGCGGGGAGGTTGCTCTTTCTCACTTCCAGAAAAAGTTTTACCGCTCCGCGACCTCTCGCGGCGTCACAGACGGCGCGGACAAGCGAAGTCCCCAACCCCTTTTTCCTGTATTCGGGAAAAGTATATATAAATTCCAAATCGGCGGTATCCGCCGCCATGTCAGCCGCGGCAAAAGCGACCGCTTTTCCCGAATCTTCCGCCACGAACCCGAAAAACCTGCCGCCGGCGAACGCCGATTCGAGCATTGCCCCGTTCCAACCGTCGCAAAAATCAATATTGCGCGCGGAAACGATAAACGGTATGTCTTTCGTGTCGAGCGCCCGTATCATCTTCCCTCCTCCGCCTGACTTTTCCTCACATAAAGAGGAACTGCGGAATCGGGGTCGGACGAAGCTTCGCCGCACTTTGCCCTGACCGCACTGATAAGCCCTTCGGTCATATCCGCAACATAACACGGCACGACACCGAGTTCTTCCGCAGCTACGACCATATAATTTGCGGCGAGCGCGATAAGTTCGTCTCTAATGATATACGATGGCTCTTTTTCGGGCACGGAGTCGTCATACGGACATACATAATATCCGCCGTGTCCCGCGTCGATTGCCGCAAGAACTCTGCCCTCGCTTTTATTATATGCCAGAACGTCAAACGAG
Organism: uncultured Clostridia bacterium; assembly: GCA_944367535.1. GTDB lineage: Bacteria > Bacillota > Clostridia > Christensenellales > Borkfalkiaceae > UBA1259. The sequence continues at coordinate 8,761 of CALVWQ010000031.1, read as the reverse complement.
GTTATAGAAAGACAGGGTTTTTTAAAAGCAAAACAGAGCGCTTTGACCGTAGATACGCCTATCCTTATCCCCGTAAAAGAACCGGCGCCCACCACGACAGCGATAAAATCGGCGTCTTTAAGGTTTAATCCCGATTGGTTCAAAAGTTTTTCAACGACCGGCATTAGTGTCACGGAATGTTTAAGCCCGCAATTATCGTCGTAATATTTATATACTTTTCCGCAGTTTTCGACCACGACCGTGAGATTTTTTCCGCTCGTGTCGATGGCGAGATATTTCATAATTCTATCTCCCTCTCGTTATCTCCCGTCTTTCTGATGAACACTTTTTTACAGTTTTCCGGCAAGGCGCCCGCGACGTTTTCGGGCCACTCGATAAAACAGATGTTGTCGCCCTCCCAATAATCGTTGAGGCCGAGCGCTACCGCGTCCTCACCCGACGAAAGGCGGTAACAATCATAATGATACAAAAAATCGCCGTAAACGTTAAGATAGGCATAAGTGGGGCTGGTAACTCCGCTTATGCCGAAATAATCCGCGACGCCCTTGACGAACGCCGTTTTTCCCGCGCCGAGGTCGCCGTAAAGCAATACGACGTCACCGCGCGAGAGCGTTGCGGCATATTTTTTTGCCGCCGTTCTTGTTTCCCGCTCGCTTTTAGTACAGATTACCATAAAACCATTATACTATTGCCGACGGATTTTGTAAACATTTTTTTGACAACAAAACCGAACTTATGCGGAATGAGAGCCGTTTGGGGAAGATTTTTCGGTTTTTCTTTTCTCCCCTGTGCGCGTGCCGAGAGGCGCGCCGCACCTCGGACACATCATAAGTTCCTTGGGTTTCGAGAATGAGGCACCGCAGAACGGACAATCCATAATTTCGTCCGCCGAGTTTTCGGGAACGCCTTCCGCCGCATTTTCAGAGGAATAAGTTTTAGCACGGGTACCGCGTACTCCGAAACATATTTTGATAAACGCGGACACGCGTTTATATAAGAGTACCGTTATAACGCTCACCGCCGCCGCTTTTATGAGATTGAAAAACAGCACGTAATACCACAGCGAGGCAAAAACCTCTTTTGCGCTTTCGCCCATATAGAGCGGGAAGTTTATATACCTGTTTGCGAACATTGCCGCCCCGACCTGCATTATGCAGCCGGCGGCAAGCGTAATTATTACCACGGGCAGTCCTTTTTTATACCTGTAAACGACGGTGGGGATTATTATAAACGCTACCGTAACGATAAAATTCGCTATCTCGCCTACGCCGCCTGTACCGCTGCCTATTGCAAATCTCAAAAGTTCTTTGACCGCAGACGAGGTTATACCCGATACGGGTCCGAAAATAAAGCCCGCAAGCAGAATGAACACCAGCGAAAAATCGAATTGAAGAAAACCCGCCGCGGGAAATATCGGAAATTCCAGCAGCGAAATCACAAATGCCAGTGCGGCGAAAATTCCCGTCCCCGCCAATTTTTTTGTCGTTTCGTTTGTCATAAAAAAACGCCCCTTCTTCCAAGGGGCGCGCAAAAAACAACGCTTTTCCGCGAGCCGACGCAAAAACCTCACGACATACTCACGCACTAAAAACATTCTTTTCCCATCCGGACTTTGACCGTCGGTTTCGGAATCTGACCGAATCAACCTGCTTAAACAGGCTCGCAGACTATACTGCCGATGGGGAATTTCACCCCGCCCCAAAGAATATTAAAATTATTATTGTGCGGAAAACCTGATAGAATTTTCATCTTATCGGGTTGTTCCGATATCTCACTGTTTATTTTACTCGCTTTTTTTGTTTTGTAAAGCAAATTAACGTAATTTTAAGCATTTTATTTTAAATCTTTTAAGAAGTTCTTCTCCTATATCGTCGGCATAAGGAGTCAGTATGGTTTCAGCGCCCATTTTAAACAATTCCATAACGGCTTCGGGTCGCATTACGTTGCCGAGTATTTTGAAACATACTTTCTTGCTTTTATACTTCAATATCGTTCCGAACTTGAATTTCAGTTCCTGTTCGCCCGCCTCGCCGAAAATGAAAGTGACGTGAGCGAGCGCCGTTTTTTCCGCCGTTTTCACCAGCGTTTTAATAGCATCCTCGTTTAAGTCCTGCGCCGCCACGGCTATACCCGCCCTGTTTTTCAACGAGCGGCTTATCTTACGGCACTGCTTCTTAAAATTTTTCAGATTATCTCTTTCGAGCATCATCGCGGGCATCATAACCGTAACGCCGTCAACTCCCGTCTTGATGACGTCTTTAACATTGGTCATTTTGCTCTTAAATGTACTCTCCCCGAAAGGAAAATCAATCAGTGCGCAGATATTTAGTTTTTCCAGTTTCTCCCTTTCCACTCTCCTCACGAGCGCAGGAAGATACGCCGGCGAAAGCAGAATCTCGCTCGTTTCGAGTTTTGCGCTGTTATCTACCACCGCAGCCAGTTCGGAGTCAGTAACATTCAATCTTATTATGACCTTTCCGAGCCTGTGCATGAGATTTTTAATCTGGAAAAGACAACATTCGTCTTTAAAACTTTCTATATCGGTGTTTAGAAGTCTCGCAAGTTCATAAAATGCCGAAAAATCCGCCTTTTTATCCTTGCGCTTTTCCTCGTAAATCTTTGCGGGAACAACTTTTTCTTCCGTCACGGATTCTATCTGAGTGTCGCGCAAAGCCACGTTTTTTTCCGTCTGTACGTGCGCTTCTTCCGCCACGGCGGGAACATTTTCCGTATTTTCGTCCAGAGAAGCTGGCAGAATTATAACATCTACGTCGGCGGAATCGACCTTTTTTTCCGCTTCATCCGCTTTTTTTTCTTTCTTTTTAAGACCGAGCATATACTATCCCTCATACATTATGATAAAAATTTTCATTTATCAACAAATAACCTTAAAATAACCGCACGATAAAATGATATATTCTTTCCGGATGGTGAAATTATGAATTTAAGCATACCCTCATACGTAGCGGGTCCCTTTTTTCTTATTATTTTGTTTGCGCTGTGCGTTTTTCTCGTGGTCGGAATAAAAACGGTCGTCAACGTCGTCCGCACTCAATTTAAAAAACCCGAACCGGAAAAAGAGCAAAAGCCTGCCCCGCCCAAACGCGGACGTCCCCGCACGGGAAAACCGAAGACGGTGCGCAGCATAGAAATCGACCCCGAACAAGTGGACCGCATATATGTCAGAAAAACGGGTTGAACAAGGTACGGTTTTTGCTTTTTCCGTTTTTACTTTCTTGTTTTTCTTTCTTTCGAGGCGCGCCCGACAGGGCGCGCCTTCCCTTTATTTGGCTCTCTTATTTCGAAAAAGGTACTTAATCGGTATACCTCGTAACATTCTTACCGTCATCCCAAAGACTTTCGAGATGATAAAACAGTCTTGTTTCGTCGTTGAAAATGTGTACGATGACATCGCCGTAATCTATAACCGCCCAGCGGCCCTCTCTGACGCCCTCTTCCCTGACGGGCGCGACGCCAGCCTTTTCCATTTCCTCTTCCACGTGCTCGATAAGCGAACGCGTATGCGTCATGCTCCTGCCGCCCGCCACCACGAAATAGTCGGCTATCTCGGTTTTTCCGCGCACGTCGATGACCACGACGTTTTCGGCCTTGTGGTCTGTCAGCACTTTGCAGATGTTTTCAGTAAATTCTTTTGCTTCCATAATAATTCCTCTATTGTTTTTCATTTATATAATAATCGTATGCGTCGAGCGTTTCCGAATATATATAACTTTTTTTATTTATCAAGTGTAACACTTCTTCCTTTAAACATTCTTTAAAACAGACCTCGAAATCGCCTTCGAAAAGTTTTCTCAACCTTTCCACCCCGTCGTATGTTCTGCCCTTTTCCACCATGTCTGCCACGAAAATAAGTTTGCCGAGCGTGCTCATCTCGGGTTTGCCCGAAGTATGATACCTTATCGCGTCGAGAATTTCCGCGTCGGTAATGCCCGCTTTTTTTTCTGCCACATACGCCCCGAGAAAAGCATGCTCGACGGGCGCCGGCACTCCCGCCGGCAGTTTAAAATCGGGGAAATCTTCCTTATTCAGATATTTAGCGCAGTCATGCAACAGTGCCGCCGTAAGCACTTTATCTTTCGCAAGTCCGAGCGACGATGCTTTTTTGAGCGCGCAAACCGCCACTTCCGCGGTATGGACGAGCCGTTTTTCAGGCAGCACATTCCTTATAAAGTTTTCGCACCTGCCGCCCGAATATAGATTTTTTTCGGATATATATTTCGCGACGGACGGCGCGGTCATGCCGCTTATATCCAGTCCCAGCGAAGCATATACCCTGATTTCGGTGGAAGAAACACTCTTTCCCGAATATGTCATTTTAATAAACTTCTTTCCCCAAGTGCGAAGAAAATATTCTTCCTCGTCCGCATAGTCGGTTATAAAATCTTCTCTGCCGAACGCGACGAGCGTTGCGGCGGCGAGAATTCTGTCGGGATTCTTCCATGTCCTGAAATCGGAGAGCATATCCCCGCCGACTATAAAATACACCTCGCGCTCCCGCTGTGCCGCGTAATGCTCCACTGTAGCATAAGTATAACTTTTGCCGCCGCGCTTTATCTCGTAATCGCCGACCGTGATCACCGGGTCGTCCCCGAACGCCGCTTTAAGCATTCCGAGCCGCTCTTCCGCCGTAGCGGAAACGCTCGGCAAGCTCTTGTGCGGCGGCATGAACGTCGGCATGACTATGAGTTCGTCAAGTCCGAGTTCTTTTACGGCAGCCTTCGCTATCGCTATATGTTCGTTATGAACGGGATTGAACGTCCCGCCGAAAATCCCCAGTTTTTTCACAATTAAATTATCGCACATTTTAAAGTTTTTTGCAATTGTTTTCGCGGTCAATAAATCTTAACCGCGACGCGGTAGGAATAAATTTCACAAAAAGCGTCAATAAATTATTCATAAGATTATATTCATACCTTAATGAAGGCGGTATTATGAAAAAATTTTCCTTATCGTTCGTTTCAGACTGTATTTTCATCGCGTTCGCGGGATTTATACTCGCGCTGTTTATCATGAATTACTTTATGCCCGCACCATATAAGTTTATCGCGGCCGGCACTTTCGCGGCGCTCTTGACTCTTTTAGGTGTAAAAGTATTGTACGGAAAAAGAAAAAACAAATATACAAAGTCTTGCGACGACGCCGAATATTCCCGATTTATTCTGCAAATGCAGTTAATGACTGATGCGGAAAGAGCGGCTTGCATCATGAAAGTTGCCGAAAGGACGGGAGAAGCCGTTCAGAAAAAAAAGGATTATTTTTATTTCCCCGACAAAAAAACCGTGCTTATTCTGCGTTTCGGGTTTACCGAAACCACGAAAGCCGACATAGTCAAAACGTTTAATCTGGTGTACGAAAAGGGAGAAGCGATAATAGCGTCCGAAAAATTCAACGCGGAAACAGAAAACTTTGCAAAAAGATTCGGCGGAAAAATAAAACTCGCGGACGGCAAAAAGCTATTCGCAGTTCTGAAAGCCGCGGACGCGCTCCCGCCCGAAAAATACAACATTGACGCGCCTAATGACAAAAGGCGGGCGCTTATTAACCTGCTCGATAAAAAAAGAGCCAAAAACTATTTCGTTTTCGGCGTCATATTTCTCGCGATGAGTTATTTTGTTCCAATAAAAATATATTATGTTATATGCGGAAGCATCATGCTGATAATGGCGCTTACCCTTAAATTTTTCGGCAAAACCGAGAAGGGCGCATGACGTCAGAACTCGATATGTTTCACTTTTTCGTTTGAACTGCGCCTGTAAAAGACGAGTTTTCTGCCCGTAGCGCAAACGAATTCCGCATCGAGCCCGCGCGCTATCTGCTCGCCCGCCTCTCTCGGTTCGAGCCCCGAGTTTTCCAGAACGGTGATTTTTATCAGTTCTCTCCTTTCAAGCGCGGAAGAAAGTCCTTCTAAAAGAGCGGAAGTGATTCCCGACTTCCCCACCTGAGTAACCGGTTCCTCTTTCTGCGCGAGCGACCTTAAACGCGCCCTTTGTCCCGAAGTAAGCATAATTTCTCCTTTTTATCATTTTGATATTTATAATTTTCATTATTTTCTGGCATGCCGCTCGCCTCGCCGCTTCTGTCAGCGCGCCGCAAAAGAGCGCGCGGCCATAATTTTTTTATTCGGTAAATTCGAATTCTTCCCCGCCTATTATAACGGTAGATTTGTCCGTAGCGCCCATTTTTTTCAGTTCGGCTATTATGCCCCTGTCGCGCAGCACTTTGTGCATGTATGCAAGAGAGTGCATATCGTCCAGCACCACGTTTCTTTTGAGCACCTCTACAAGCGAACCCGTAATCACGAACGTTTCGCCCTCTTTGAGTATTTCGTATTCGAGTTTTTCGGGCTTTTCGTATTTGAATTCTTCAAATTCGAGAGGTTTAAGAGGCGGCAGCGCGGATAAAGTTTCAAACATACGCTTTTTCAGCTCGCCCAAATTTCTGCCCGTAACGGCAGATACTTCAATAACCTTTTTTCTGCCGAGTTTTTTCTTGAATGCGGCCAGGATTTCTTCCGCGCCGTACACATCGGTTTTATTAGCAACTATAATCTGTTTAACCTTGGCAAGTTCCTTGCTGTATTTTTTCAGTTCGAGATTTATTTTGAGATAGTCCTCGTAAGGGTCTCTGCCCTCCGTACCCGAAACGTCCACGACGTGCACGAGTATTCTCGTTCTCTCTATGTGCCGCAGAAAATCTATACCTAGCCCCGCGCCTTCGCTCGCGCCTTCGATTAACCCCGGGATATCCGCTATGACGAAACTGTTATCGTAATACTCGCACACTCCGAGATTGGGAGAAAGCGTCGTGAAATGATAATCCGCAATTTTGGGTCTTGCCTTTGTCAGTACCGACAAAAGGGTCGATTTGCCTACGTTCGGGAAACCTATAAGTCCCACGTCTGCGATGGTTTTGAGTTCCAGTAAAAGCTGTTTGCTCTCCGTCTTTTCGCCCGTCTGCGAAAAATGCGGGGAATGACGGCGCGCGTTAGCGAATCTTGCGTTGCCTTTTCCTCCGTCTCCGCCCGTGAGAACGACTTTTCTCTGTCCGTCCTCGAACATGTCGGCGATGATTCTGCCCGTCTCCTTATCTCGAATGACCGTACCGAGCGGCACTTTAAGTACTAAATCCTTGCCCGAACGCCCGAAACACTGTTTCGGTTCGCCCGCAGAACCGTTTTCTGCAACAAATTTGGTCTTGTAATAATAATCCGCGAGTGTGGAAAGATGCTTGTCCGCGACAAAAACTATATCGCCGCCCTTGCCGCCGTCCCCGCCGTCGGGTCCGCCGCCCACTTTCCCTTTAAAATGTAAAAAAGATGTTATACCGTTTCCGCCGTTTCCCGCTTTAACGGTTATCCTCGCTCTGTCGACAAACATAAATACTTTTATATTATTTCCTTTTAACGATATTTTTTTCGCACAGCCCGCTTATCGGACAGTTTGCGCAGTCGGGTTTCTGCGCTTTACAGTAACTTCTTCCGAGATAGATTAGATAATGATGCGAACGCGACCACTTATTCTCGTCTATAATATCCATGAGTTGTTTTTCGGTTTTCAATACGTCCCCCGCGCTTGCGAGCCCGATTCTGTTCGAGACCCTGAAAACGTGAGTATCGACCGCAATCGCGTTGCCGTGGAACGCCACGCTGTAAACGACGTTGGCGGTCTTTCTTCCCACGCCTGCAAGCGACCTCAGCCCTTCGAGATTATCGGGAACTTTACCGCCGAAATTTTCCACAATTGACCTGCTTGCGGCGAGGATATGTTCGGCTTTGGATTTATAAAGCCCGCACGAAAAAATATATTTTTCGAGCTGCTCCTGCGAAAGCTTGAGCATTTTTTCGGGCGTGCCGTATTTTTCAAACAGCGCCGCGGTAACTTTATTCACTCGCTCGTCGGTACATTGTGCAGACAATATGACCGCGACAAGCAACTGATATTCGTCGGAAAATCTGAGCGCGGGCTTGTCCGGGAAAATCCCCGCCAGTGTCTCGATTATTTTTTCGGCTTTTGTTTTATCCATAAAATCACCTTATAACATCTTAACACAAGCGCGGATTTTTTACAAGCGTTTTTTTGTCAAATACTTCTCACCGTTCTTCTTCCGTAATGTATTTTAACGAGAAAGAATCCCGCGAAACTCGTCAGTCCCGCAATCCATACGGCTTTTTTCACGGCGACGAAATCCGAAATTTTTATTTTTACGGACAGGCCGCACCCCACTCCCGCCTCTTTGGGAGTATTTATGATTTCGCCGTATATACCGTTTCTCCTCAGTAATTCGGCAAACTTAATCGTATGCGAGCGCGAACGGAAAGTAACCGCAATATACTCCATAAATCTTTTCTCCTTGGCATAAAAGGAAAATAATTCCTATACAATATAATATTAAGTTTCTGTAAATATTGTGTACGGAGAAATAAAATGATTTATCTCGACAACGCCGCCACGGGCGGCTTTAAACCCCGCGCCGTTACCGACGCCGCGGCCACTGTAACCAAATACCTTTGCGCCAACCCGGGCAGGAGCGGACACCGCCTTTCGCTCACGGGAGAACGCTGCGTTTTCGCGTGCAGAGAAGCACTTGCGGATATGTTCGACGGTATCCCCGAGCGTACGATATTCACCAAAAACTGCACCGAAGCGCTAAACACCGCCATATTCAGAACTTTAAAAAAAGGCGGGCACGTCATAACAACTGTCTTTGAACACAATTCCGTTCTCAGACCGCTACATTATCT
>CALVWQ010000030.1 GCA_944367535.1 uncultured Clostridia bacterium | reverse complement strand
AGTCTGCAATTTTTTTTCAAGGCAGTATGCGCGCACCAGGGGGGAGGGACGGTACATATTATAAAAATTGCGTATTTCTTCGGGTATTTCGAAGTAAGCGGTCGTGTCGTCGAGTTCCTGCTTTACGAGTTCGTCGCAGAAAACATGCGATAATTCCGAGGCGGTCATGGGTTGTAAAGTCGCCGGATTAAGAAGCGGTGCGGGTTTATTTTTCATGTCCGCACGAAGGTTATACCAATATTTAGGCATCTCGTTTTCTTCGAGATAGATTTTGTACGGGATTTTTTCGTTTGCCATGTTTTTACTCTCCTTTATAAAAAATTTTTTGCCGTTTTACGGGGGAAAGGATAAAAAAACGCTCCTGTCCCCGATTGCTGGGACAGGAGCGGAACGTTCCCGTGGTGCCACCCGGCTTGACGCTTTGAAAAGCGCCCTCTTTAACGTACTGTCATACGCGGACTTTTGTTCACGGAGAGCCTTACTCCGTCTCGCATACTCGCCGTTTTTACGGCTTTCCGTTCGCCCTCGGAAGTCCATTCGGTTTCAGTTTTTCCGCCGCAATTCCACCGCCTGCGGCTCTCTGTCTGAAAAGGGGTAAAACCTACTTACTCTTCCTCATCGGTTTCAAAAAGCATAACACACTTTTTTTGGTTTGTCAAATGTTTTTTTATTTTTTTTATTTTTTTATCGTTATTTTATCTTATGCAAAGAGGGGAAAAAAGGTAAAAACGGGGCAAAAGTAGGTATTGGCGTAGTATTTGTTGACTTTTTCGGCGTCCGATGTTATAATTCGGATATCCGACGAAGTTGCCGGAAGATTTACCGGTAATCGAGGAACTCCCGAGAAACTCTCTTTGAGTGCCGAAGGTGCAAGGGTTCTCCCGAATCTCTCAGGCAAAAGGAAGGAGCAATTTTGGTATTTTCGAGAGTCGTCGTCGGCGACTCTTTTGTTTTTTCCGAGGATTTTATGCAGATTATTTACGACGTTCTGAATTGGATAGACGGAAATATTTTATGGGGTGTCCCCATGATAATATTCATGTTGTTTACGGGTATATTTCTTTCTTCGGTGACGAAATTTTTACAGCTCAGGAAATTCGGATATGCCATGCGTCATACGCTCGGCTTGTCCGTTAAACACATGAAAAGAAACAAGACGGGCGGTAATGGGGATAAAACCATTTCGCCTTTTGAGGCTTTTTCCACCGCCGTTTCGGGGACGGTGGGGACCGGCAATATCGTAGGGGTTACGACAGCGATTCTGTCCGGAGGCCCCGGCGCGGTGTTCTGGATGTGGGTCTCCGCATTTTTCGGCAGTGTTACTAAATACGCCGAAATCGTGTTAGGAGTATATTACAGAAAGAAAAATACCGACGGAGAATATATCGGAGGGCCCATGCATTATATAGAAAACGGCGTGGGCAGGAAATGGCTCGCCATGATTTTTGCGGTGTTTGCGATACTCGCCGCCGTCGGCATGGGTTCGGTACAGGCCGATACCATAGAAAAGACGTGGTCGGAGGCGTTCGGGATTCCCGTATACGTTACCGCGACGATAATAGTTCTTCTTACCGCGCTCGTGATAATAGGCGGAATAAAGAGAATAGGCAAGGTTACTTCGTATATCGTGCCGTTCATGGCGATATTGTTTATAATTCTCGCGATTGTTCTCGTTGCCGTCAATATAAGCGCGGTTCCTTCGGCGTTTGCGTCGATATTTACGTCGGCATTTTCCGCAAAGTCGTTTTTGGGCGGATTCGCGGGTTACGGAATAGCGCAGGCAATGCGCTACGGTTTTGCCCGCGGCATATTTTCCAATGAGGCGGGACTCGGTTCTTCTTCGATAGCGCACAGTTCTTCCGATACGTCGGAGCCCGTGGAACAGGGACTTTGGGGAATATTCGAAGTTTTTTTGGACACTTTTGTAATATGTACTCTCACCGCGCTTTTCGTACTTACTTCCGGCTTGGACGGGGCTGCCGTATCCGACGGTGCGACCGTTGCAATGGGCGCTTTCACAAGTGTTTTCGGTATTTTCGGTAAAGTCGCGTACAGCATTATTCTTCCGCTCCTTGCTTTCTCCACCATTTTGGCGTGGGCGGTTTACGGCGCGAAGTCGTCAGAGTATCTTTTCGGCAAGCATCATAAGGGCGGGAAAACGGCGTTTAACGTATTGTATCTTACTCTGATTATAGCCATCGCTTTATTAACATATTTTTTCGAGGACAATATCGGGACGGACTTTGTGTGGCTTATCTCGGATATGACAAACGCTCTTATGGCGTTGCCTAATCTGATAGCGCTCGTCGTGTTGAGCAAACAGACCGTTGCAGTTACTCGTAACTATTTTGCGCGAAAAAGAGGAGAACCTCTTGCGCCCATGATTTCCGCTTTTGCCTCCACAGAAGATACTTTTTCCGCCAAAGAGTGAACATAAAAAATCCGTATTGACAATTTATGACGCATATGCTATAATTTTTCTAACAAAACACATAATAATGCAGATAAAAATTATTAGGGGGTAGTTGTGGAAAAGAACAGGGAAAAAGAATTGAGCAACCTTCCTCCCGCGGGAGAAATGACAAGGCTTTACATGACGAGATTGGGGGTCATTCTTTCTAATATATCCATTGTATGCCTTGTAATATGTTTTTTTTCGGTTGTTTCGGTCATCGCCTACGGGCTGATGTTTGTTTTGGGATTGGCGCTTATAGTTCTGACGCTAGGAATTATATTCGTCGTAATCCCCGATTATTGGAATAAACTGCTTGCGAGCGGAGAGGTATTCGGAAAACTTGCCGAAGCGGTATTTGCCGCCGCACCGTATCTTGCGGGAATAGGGATTGCCTGTGCGGCCGCTTCGATAGTTCTGCTGCTTACGGATAAGCACCGCAGTCATACGGGCAGAATAGTTATTTCGTCTGTTATTTTAATTATAATCGTGTTGTTTGTTGCGGTATTGATTGCGGGGGTGTTTAAAAAATGACGAGAACTCTGAGAATCAAGTGTAACGGCACCGCATCGCTCAGACCTGTTATTTATATAGACGGAAAAGCGGTTAAAATCAAAAAGAACAGGTTCGGTAACTATTTGATAGAGCATAAAACCGAAAAAGATAATGCCGAGGTGGTCATCAGACAGTTCCCCGAACTGAGCGGAAGGCTTTGGCTGATTATGGCGCTATTATTTTACTTTATAAGTATTTTCGGAATCTTCAATCCCCCTTATGAAAGGCGATGTCTTAATATAAAATGTCGTTTTACAGTATATCTCGGCGAGGGAAATACCGATTTGTCGCTTGTTTTCAGAACAAACAAGGCCGGGGGACGGGCACTGGAACTTAATGAAGGCGCGCCCGTGGAGGAATTTGTCAACGAGTGCACGGTCGATGTCCGCGCAAAGAACAGACTTCGCGTTGTCCGCGTGTTGCAGGCGATAGGCTGGGTTGCGCTTATTGTCGCCGCAGTAATGATTATTTCGAGATATATATGATTTGACGCATGAATCAAAATTCAGAGTGATAAGGAGAAATTTATAATGAGAGTTCTTATAAAAAACAAATTTATGTCTATAGGCGGCGGTTCTTCCGTAACGGACGAGAACAATGTGCCCGTATTTAAAGTTAAAGGTAAAGCGTTCAGTATAACACGTAAAAAATACGTCTGTGACCTCGAAGGCAATATGCTGTACATGGTCAGAAACAAATATTGGAAATTTTTTGTCAGGAGCGCGTTAATCTATAACGCCGAAAAAGAAAAAATCGCCAAAGTCAAAGAAAAAGTCTTTACTTTGAGAGGTGTATATTACGTTCAGGGGTATGAGGACGAAATCGTCGTGGAAGGCGGATTTTTTACGGGACTTGCGCAGATATATCGTAACGGCGAACTCATGGGGACGATGTCATTTCGTCCGAGAAGCATCGCGGACGCGCTGGATATAACCGACAGTTTCGTGCTCGAAGCGGATGAAAAGGATATGCCGTTTCTTATTGCTCTCGTCATAGCGGTAGATAATATTCGCGACAGAAAATAATATTTTTCCGAGAAAATTGTTAAAATACAAAATTAACCGACGTGATATCTCGCTTTATAAGGCGCGATAAATTATACGTCGGTTTTTTTGCGATAAAAAAATTTTTTTGTCAAAAGCATAAAATATGTTTGACAATGTTTATGAATTTTTATATAATACATAAGCATTTGTAAAAAGGATTACGATGCGATATGGCGGCGTAGCTTAGTTGGTTATAGCGGCCGGTTCATACCCGGCAGGTCGTTGGTTCGAATCTGACCGCCGCTACCAGTTAAAAACGGCGAGAGCCGAATATATATAAAGCGCAGAACTTTAATAAGCGTCAGCGCGGCAAGGCCCCTTGGTCAAGCGGTTAAGACACCACCCTTTCACGGTGGTAACATGGGTTCGATTCCCGTAGGGGTCACCAAGGAATTAAAAGCGGTCAGGTCTCTGTGTGAGACATGACCGCTTTTTAACACGTATCGATATGTTATAAAAGGGAGGACAGGATAAGTTATGAGTAAAATCTTCACATCCGTCACGAATCTCATAGGCAATACGCCGCTTTTAAGACTTCAAAATCTTGAACAAGAATTTTCTTTGAAGGGAAGGCTTTTAGCAAAACTCGAATATTTCAACCCCGCAGGATCGGCCAAGGACAGGGTGGCTCTCGCCATGATTGACGACGCCGAAAAGCGCGGTCTGCTCGGAAAAGATTCCGTCATTATAGAACCGACGAGCGGAAACACGGGTATAGGTCTTGCCATGGTCGCCGCCGCGCGCGGTTATAAGCTTATTATAGTTATGCCTGAAAATATGTCTGAGGAGCGCAAACTGCTCATGAAAGCGTATGGCGCGGAACTTGTTCTGACCGACAGAAAAAAAGGTATGAGGGGGGCGATTGAAAAGGCAGAGGAACTTAAAAACAGTCTGCCTCGCGCATTTATTGCGGGACAGTTTGTAAACCCCGTAAATCCCGAGACCCACCGTCTTACGACCGGCCCTGAAATTTGGGAAGATACGTCCGGGGAAGTAGGCGCATTTGTTGCTGGTGTGGGAACGGGCGGAACGATTACCGGCGTGGGAAAGTATTTAAAATCAAAAGACTCCGCCGTACACATTGTGGCAGTAGAGCCTTTTTATTCGGCAGTGCTTTCCGGAGAAAGCGCGGGCGCACATAATTTGCAGGGTATAGGCGCGGGCTTTATCCCCGATGTAATGGATACCACCGTTTTCGACGAAATAATAAAGGTAAAAGACGAAGAAGCGTATTCGGCCGGGCGTGCGATAGCGAGAAAAGAAGGGGTGCTTGTCGGAATTTCCTCGGGTGCCGCGCTTTATGCGGCGATAAAAGTGGCGTCGAGACAAGAGTTCGAGGGTAAAAACGTAATAGTGTTTTTGCCTGACACGGGTGGCAGATATCTTTCCACCGCGATGTTTGCGGAATAGCCGTAAACGCTTAAATATTTATACGAGGTTTGTTAAAATATAATTCTTTTATAAAAATATATAATGTTTTTTATAAAATCTTTATATATTCTTTTAATTATTAAAAATAAAAGTATAAATATTAAATATATTGTCTGTATTGACATTGCGCCCCGCTTATTTGTAAGCGGGGCGCAATTTTATTTACCTATATATATTATTAAAAAATGTACCTGAACTATCAAACCGTAATTTATCTTAAATATTCTCTAAAGCGGGTTTTACCGATTTTTCTTGTAGACTCTCAACGTGTTTTTCACTATTTTAATTTCAAACGGTATGTTTTCATACAGTTCACCGTCCACGTTGACGGTATAATCGCCGTCGGGGAAAATTTTGACTTCTTCCGTCGTGGCGTGGTAAGCTTGCGGGAGGGTGAGCAGTTTGCCTTTTTTCAGTTTTATGAAGGCGCTTATGAGTTTGAGACCCTTAACGTCTTCTACTGCCACGAAATCGAGTTTGCCGTCGCGCGGATTGGCCACCGGACATATGGGAATGCCTCCGCCGTATGTGCTGCCGTTTGCTATGCAGGCGATAAAAGAGCGGTAACTTTTTCTTTTTCCGAGAAACTCCGCGTCGAAATGCGTCGTTTTTATGTGTGCTATCGTTTTAATTAAGCATGCCGTGTATGTAAAGCGGGTTTTTTTCTTGCACGCGGCGTATTTTTTGAGTACTTCCACGTCCACGCCCATTCCGATTATGTTGAGCCCGCGGACTGTAGGCATCTGCATGAAATCGGCATATTCGGGAGAGCCGTCGAGAATTTCGTCCAAAGCCTTTAAAGGGTTTCGCGGTATGCCGAGCGAATCTGAAAAATCGTTGCCTGTTCCGCACGGTATGATTCCGAGTGCGACTTTATCAAAACGGTCAAACCCGTTTATTACCTCGTGCAACGTTCCGTCGCCGCCCGCCACGATTATATCGGTCGCACCGTTATTTATAAGCGCCGAAGTCAGTTCGGTGGCATGGTGCGGCCTTTCTGTCATGTGTAAGGCGTATCGGATGCCGCGTTCGTCGAGTTTTCTTTTGATTTTATCCATCGCAAGGCGTATTTTTTTGCCGTTTTTTCCGCCCGCGACGGGGTTTACTATTATGTCGAGCATTTTTTTACCGTTCAGTTTTTTTGACTTTATAATTTTACTACAAAACAATTTAAAAAACAAGATTTTTGTGATACAATATTAAATACGGGAAAAATTTAAAAGACACGCACTTCCGCCAATTTATCGCTTTAATTTAAAATGTCATGGTAAAACATTGAAATATATAAAATTCGAGGCGGGGATACTTGGCGGTCAAGGAGCGGATTATAGCATGACGTTATAGTTTTGAGACTGTCGGCGGAAAGTGTGTGGGGTCAGATATGGAAATTTTTGCGGACGAAAGGCTGAGAATACTTGCCGATGTTCTTGAAAAACCTCTATATATCGTGGGAGGATATGTCAGGAACTATCTTATAGACGGGACGGTTTCAAGAGACGTCGATATCGCCGCGGCATTGCCTGCGGAGAAGTTTTGTGCCGCGGCGGAGAAATGCGGGTTTTCGGTAAAGTGTGTTTATAAAAACACTTCGACCGCCGTTGCGGAGAGCGGAGGACTGCGCTGCGAATATACTTCGTTCAGAAAGGATATATATGAAAAAGGCGGCGCGCACACTCCCGTCGCTGTAATTCCGACCGACAGTATAGAAGAGGATGCCGCACGGCGTGATTTCAAGTGCAATGCCGTTTATTATGACATTAAAAACGATAAAACCGAGGACGTGCTCGGGGGAATTCGGGATATTTCGGAAAAGGTGCTCGACACCGTCGTGGAGCCCTCCGGCGTGTTTTGCGCAGACGGATTAAGGCTCATGCGGCTTGCGAGGTTTGCGGGAGAGCTCGGATTTAGACCCACCGCGGACGTGCTTGCGGCGGCGCAATCAAATGCAGCTTTAATAAAAGACATTGCGGCGGAGAGAGTTTTCGATGAACTTAAAAAGACCCTTGTCGCCGATACAAAATATGCTTTTTCTCCCGCGGACGGTCATTACGCGGGACTTAAAATATTGTCGGAAACGGGCGTGCTCGATTATATTATTCCCGAACTCACGGCGGGAAGAAATATGCCGCAACGCGCGGATTTTCACCGTTACGACGTTCTGGAACATACATTTAGAACAGTCTTGTATGCGCCGCCGAAGATAAGGCTCGCCGCACTTTTTCACGACGTGGGAAAGCCGTTCTGCATGATAAATTACGGCAAGTTTAAAGGCCATGACAAGGCGGGAACGGAAATCGCACGGGATGTTCTTTCAAGGCTTAAAGCGGACGGAAAAACCGTTCGTGAAATCGTGTTTTTAACCGGCGCGCACATGAAAGACCTCGCAGGAGATATGCGAGCGGCCAAAATAAGGGTGTTTATGGCGGAAAACAGCGAGTTTACGGAAGACCTGCTCGCCTTAAAACAGGCCGATTACCGCGCGGGAAAAGATGCGTCCGACACTTCTCCCACAGTTAAAAAATGGCTGGACATCTTAAATGAAATGAAAAAAGAAGGCGCTCCGTTCAGAGTTAAAGACCTTAAAATATCGGCACGGGAACTCGAAAATATGGGTTTTAAAGGTAAAAGGCTCGGAGAGGAACTTAAAGTTTTGTTCCGTGCGGCAGTCGCGGAACCGTATCTGAACGATTCGGCGCGGCTTAAAGCATTGGCGGAAAAAGATTTTGTCCGTTTAATGGAAACGGAAAATTAAAAATTTGAAGTTACACGCAAAATGATTGACAAAAATTAAATATTCTGTTATTATTTAATAACTTATCGGCGCGTAACAGCCGATTTTAAAAACCTTGCTTGAAGCGCAATGCTTTAAGCCATTAAGTCCGGGAGGTAAAAAATGACTAAATACGAAATGCTTTATATTCTAGACACGCAATTGTCAGACGAAGCGAAAGAGGGCATAGTCAAAAGATTTGAGGATTTAGTTACCGCAAGCGGCGGCGTTATTGAAACGATTGACCGTTGGGGCGTAAAAAAACTGCAATATCCCATAAACTACAAATCTGAAGGTTATTATGTGCTCATGACTTTCGAAGCTGAAAAGACTTTGGTTGTCGAACTTAAACGTATTGCCGGCATTACAGACGGCGTCATAAGAAGACTGATAACCAAAAGATAAGGTAGGAATACTATGAACAAAGTGATTCTTGTAGGTAATTTGACGAGGGACCCCGAATTATCCGAAACGCCGAGCGGCGTTGCGGTATGCAGGTTTGCGATTGCGGTTACGAGAGATTATGCAAACAGCGACGGGACGCGCGAGACCGATTTTTTTAATATCACAGTGTGGCGCGGCAGAGCGGAAAATTGCGGAAAGTATCTTAAAAAAGGAAACAAGGTCGCGATAGTCGGAAGTTTACAGACGCGCTCTTATGAGGATAAGGACGGTATTAAACGTAACGTTACCGACGTGGTCGCGAACGAAGTCGAGTTTTTGACTCCGAAAAGCGCGCAGGGCGAAGA
The DNA here is from genome assembly GCA_944367535.1 of uncultured Clostridia bacterium. Taxonomy (GTDB): domain Bacteria; phylum Bacillota; class Clostridia; order Christensenellales; family Borkfalkiaceae; genus UBA1259. Next base: position 12,339 of record CALVWQ010000030.1, on the reverse strand, counting down.
TATGCCGTATGAACCGAGTGTTTCTTCGGCGACGAGAGAACGCCCGCAACTGGAAGCGATTGACGATAATCAGTTGCCGTTTTAATAGGACGGTATGTCAGGCTTCTGTAAGTATTTGAATTGAAGGAGAATATTATAAATGGAAGAGAATACTGTTGTAACTCCCGTTGAGGAAGAATCGGCTGCGGCTGCTCCTCAGCAGAAGGAAACGAAAAAATTCATTAAGAGAATACCGCGCAGGAAAGTTTGCGCGTTTTGTCAGGCGAAGGCAGAGGGGATAGACTATAAAGATGTAAATACTCTTAAAAAGTATATCACCGAGGGTGGAAAGATTCTTCCCCGCCGCATGACAGGTACTTGTGCACGGCATCAGAGATTGCTCGCTACGGCAATCAAACGTGCGAGACTTGTTGACCTTCTGCCGTTCAAAGGCGAATAATCTTAAAATTTGTTAAAATTTAATTTGATACGGGCGTCGGAAAAATTTCCGACGCCCGTATTGTCGTTTTTATTAAAATGCAATGAAAATAAATATTTTTTCAAAATACCGTTGACATAACGGTTTTTTTATTTTAAAATGTATTCAAATAATTTTTATCAGGAGAGTGATAATATGGCTAAAAAGAAAAAAAGCAATTTGGGACCGATATTTCCCGCGCTTAGCGTACTTTTGGGATTGGTTGCCGTCGTGATGCTGTTTCTTCCCGCCGTCGCGGTCAAGAATACGGATACGACTTATACCGGTTTGCAGATAACCTTCGGGTATTCCGTTACGGTGCCCGTAGTGGGGGATTTTGAAATTTTCAAGTTTTCATTCATGAACCTTTTGCCCTACATACTTGTTGTGGGCGGTATCGTTTTTGCGGTTTTAAGCGCGATGGGAAAGGGCAGCGGATTTGCTTCCTTTATCGCGGCTGCGGCATTTATAGTCGCGGGAGTTTTCTTTCTTCTGCAAGCTTCCTTTATCATCAGCAACGATTTAACCGCCGCGGTTTCCTCCTTTTTGGGCGTAAATCTTAAAGACGGTTTCGTTCTCGCTTATGGCGGAATTATAGCCATGGTATGTTCTTTCCTCGCGGGAGCACTTTCGCTTCTTAAAGTTTTCGTCAAATAAAAACTGCAAAAAAATTTTTAAACTGAAAACTTTGAGTTAAAAAATTTGCGGTAAAAAAATTTTTAATTTGTTTTAGAAGAATTTCGTGCGCGGCGATTTTAATCGCCGCGCACGCGTTTTAGAGCGTTTTCATAAATTAAAAAATATTTTGAAGTTTCCGTATTGACAATAATTTTATTATAACGTATAATGAAAGTATAAAAATATTATCTGAAAGGAGTTTATCGTTATGAAAAAATTATCAGTGGTGCTGGCTTTATGTATTATAGTCGTAATGGCTATGGGGCTTACCGCCTGTTCTTCATATAATGCTTTGAAAAAAGCGTTTGAGGATGCGGGGTACACGGAGAGCGAAACTCTGGAAGCGATTGCGGAAGACATCCGAGAAGAAGCCGAGAGCGAATCTCTCGCCATCACCGTACACGGCATGAGCAAAATAGACGGGCTTTCCACTACGTTTGTTCTGATTGTCGAGTTCAAATCGGTCGAGGACATGAAGAAAATGTTCGACGAGAGCGAGACTGTAAAAGGCATAATAAAAGACGTTCAAAGCAACGAGGACGCGAAAGAACTGCAAAAGACTTTGGAGAATTCGGGGTTCGCAAAAGGAAACTGTCTTGTACTTCCTCCGATTAATCCGTTGACGCTGAACGAAGTGACTAATATCGTAAAGAACGCTTAAAAAATTTCTCGGCAAAGGTTATTTAAAAATAGTAAGTTTTGTGAAAATCTAAATTTTGAAATATATTAGCAAAAAATGTTAATTTATGACACAAATTGGCTTTATTTGGAAAAATATGTGAAAAATTTTCAAAAATTTTTTAAAAACGGGTGAAAAACGCTTTACAAAAAAAGTCGAATGTTGTATATTATACTTGTCAAACGGAACAGGTGTTCCGAAGACAAAAAACAGCTCATCATTTTCCCCCTTATCATATATTATTCAGGAAGCAGTAAACCATGTTTATTGCTTTTTGAATTTTAAAGGGAGTTTTTATTTTTATATTGCAGATAATAATCGGGTAGAATAATTTAATCACAAAAGCACAAAAAACTTGCAAACTTATATAAAGAATGTTAAAATATAAAAAAGGGGATACGTTTATGGATAATATTCAGAATTCAAATTCGGAAAAACTTGAAGAAACCTCGGAAATAAAATCCGAATCATGCGAAATTTCCGCGGATGAAAAATCGGAAGAGGTTACGGCAAAGGATAAAAACGATAAAAAACACGGGCGCCTGACCGAAGAAAAGAAAAAGAAAATAAACGTCGCTCTCAAAGTAATATGTGCTGCGACATATTTTGTCGTAACGGTCTTGGTAGCCGTCTTGTTTGCGGACGTGCTTGCTGCGGAGACGCAGGAAGTAAAAGCGACGCGGCTTTTCTTCTTTTTAATAATTCACGTTTCCATGTTCGGGGCGGGGTATATAGTTACTCTCATTTCTTCGATTGCAGGGCTGATTGCATCCGTTAAAAACCTAAAAAACGACGAAGGCTATAAGCGTTCGGTTGTTTACTATTCCATATTTATCATTTTACCCGTCATAACTTGGGCAGGGGTAATAATAGTATGTAAGTTTATTTGATTGAGGGGGGAAACTTTTTTATTTTTTTGTCGTATTGACTTGTACTTTTGATTTTACAGTGTTTATTGTGCGTGCTGTATAAAGATTATTAAGGGGCATGGGATTATAAAACATATTCAATAAAGCATTTAAGGTAATCGTGTTGAAAGGACGGGAACAGTGGATGAAGAGAAAAGAAATTGCAAAAGAAAATTTTTTATCGGGTAAAAACTGTGCGGTTTCGGTTGTGCTTGCGTTCCGAGACATGATGAGGCTTGACGAGGAGACCGCTGCAAAGCTTTCAATCGGTTACGGCGGCGGTTTTGCCCGTCAGAGACTTACTTGCGGCGCCGTATCGGCGATGGCAATGGTGCTCGGAGCGGTAAAATCCGACGGCAAAGACAGAAAAACAATATACGAACTTATTCAGAAGGCTTGCGAGGAGTTTAAAAAGCGGGCGGGCTCGCTTGTTTGCGGTGAACTTCTGTCGGGCGCTGCGGCGGCGGACACATCCGCCGTTCCCGAGACGCGTACTGAGGAATATTATAAAAAAAGACCATGCGCGGAACTTGTGGAACTCGCGGCTGAAATTCTCGAAAATATTTTGGCAGAATAGTTTTTCGGCGTCTTGTTCAGTGATACGCAGACATAATAGAAATTTCCTTTTTATCTTTAAAAATTACACTGATATAATTTTGAAGTTTCAAAAACAAAAATTCATTTTCAAATCAAGCAAAAAAAACAATATTAAACCAGCGGGCGCGTTTCCGAAAAGGAAACGCGCCCGCTGGTTTAATGATAAAATTTGCGTTTAGTGATTTAATGATTATTCAGTTTTTAACGTCTTGTTCGCACTCGCTTTTTTCGGGGGATACAAACGATTTGTTGTTGAGCTTTGCGACTTCTCCGTTAAAACTCTTCGAGGTGAAAAGTATTGCACCCACTACAATTACTATTACCGCATCGATAAGTATGCAGGTGTTGTAAGCCGCGCTGTAAGCCCAGAAATTGGTGAATCCTTCGTCGGCGGCATACGCTCCGAAAGCAAACACTCCCGAAAGGATGTGCGCAAAATAGCGGAGCGAACCCGCGAGCGCGGCGCCGAGCCCGAACTTGACCTGCGGCGCTTTTTCGAGTTTTGTGACGTTTGAAAATACTCCCGCAAAACCCACCATGGCAAACGCTATCGGATAGTCGAGTAAAAATTGCGCGGGGTGTACGATATAGGGGTCTTGAACCGCCTGCAACATTCCGTACACAAGACCTACGAGAAGTCCCTTTTTGGGCCCGTAAATATAAGCAAAAAGCATTACGGGGAGCATGCTTGCGAGGGTTATGGAGCCGCCTTGCGGCATGTCGACGAGTTTAATATAAGAGAGCGCGAAAGACATTGCAACGCATATCCCCGCGAGGGCAAGACAGTGCGTGTCGAAGCCGCCTTTATCGTTTCTGCCGAGAATAAATCCCGCGGCCGTAGCCGCCACGACCAGAGCAGCGGCGCATACATACAGCATCGCTGAGTTGAGTTTGCCTTTTTCGCTGGTATAGTATCCGTCGCCTACAATGTGTGCGGTGTAATATTTTCCGATGAGAACTATCGCCGTGATGAGCGATACCAAGGTTATTAAAGAACAGACTATCGCTGTCTTTTTGGCTGCGGCGGGACGGTATTTTAGCAATATCGCAAACATTGCCGCCGATACGAGTGCGAGCGCAACCGTAACGAGGAGCGGAACAAAAACATAAGGTATAATGTCTTTATTGACGCCATTTTCTTCGAGATAAGCCGCGTCGTAATGTTTTACTATTTCCATTATAAGCACGACTACGCCGAGAATAAGCGCGTAAAAGACGAATATCGCGAGTGCGGCTTTTAAGTAGCTGCGGAAAGTCTTGAAAAAATAAACCGCAAGTCCCGCGAGTATGAGCACGGCGATGAGCCCTACCGTAACCCAGAGAAGATAAGGTTCGACGGCGTCTATCGCGTAGCCCGACATGAGTAGATGGTTTAACATAAAAACACTCCTTCATTCGCTATTAAGTAAAAACGCGCGCCCTTAAAGGGCGCGCGCAATGTCTTTTTTCTGCTTTCCCTTCAAGCGTTATCTTGCGGGTTCAAATGGTTTAATCTCAGCCGAAAACGGCACCCATAGCGAATATTTAATTTTTTGTAACAATATAATATCACCAAATAAATGTTGCGTCAAGCAAAATAATGTGATAAAATATATTTCACGGAGAAAAAGATGTTTAAGTTCTTTGCATATTTAAACAGAATGAAATATATCAAGCGTTGGTCGCTAATGCGCTCGGTGCGCGAAGAAAACATTATGGAGCACAGCCAGCAGGTGGCGGTGATAGCACACGCTTTGGGACTTATACGCAACAAGTTTTTCGGCGGCACGCTCGACATAGAGAAGATTGTGCTTTATGCGCAGTATCACGAAGTGGGTGAAGTAATAACGGGCGATTTGCCTACTCCGATAAAGTATTTCAATCCGGAAATCAACGCGGCGTATAAAGATCTTGAAAAGATAGCGTGCGGCAGAATTACGGAAATGCTGCCCGAAACACTTAAAGAGGAGTATAAACAATATATTCTTCCCGATACTTCTTCTGCGGAATATGCGGTCGTTAAATACGCGGACAGGCTGGCGGCATATTTAAAGTGCGTGGAGGAAGTAAAAGCGGGTAATTCGGAGTTCAAAAAAGCGCGGGCAAGCATCCTCTCCGAACTTAAAAACACGGGCGCCGAGGAGGTCGAATATTATCTGAAAGAATTCGCGCCCGCGTTCGAGCTTACGCTCGACGAACTCGACTGATTAAAACTTTTGTGCAAGTTATACATAATAGCGCTCTATATTAGTTAAAAATGACGATTGTAAAATTTGCCCGAAAGTAGTAAAATAATAAAGTAATAAAGTTCGTACAAACCGAACAAACGGAGGAAAATTATGTCAAGTTTGAATCTCAAGAACATCTTTAAGGTATATCCTTCCGGCGTAACCGCCGTTACGGATTTTAACCTTGATATCGAGGACAAAGAGTTTATCGTCTTCGTCGGACCTTCGGGCTGTGGTAAATCCACGACGCTTCGTATGATAGCGGGACTCGAAGAAATCACGTCGGGTGAACTGTATATAGACGGGACGCTCGTAAACAACGTTGCGCCGAAAGACAGAGATATAGCGATGGTGTTCCAGAACTACGCTCTTTATCCGCACATGACCGTTTACGACAACATGGCGTTCGGTCTCAAACTTCGCAAGATGCCCAAAGACCAGATTGACCAGCGCGTCAAGGAAGCGGCGAGAATACTCGGTATCGAGATGTATCTGTCGAGAAAGCCGAAAGCGCTTTCCGGCGGTCAGAGACAGCGTGTCGCGCTCGGCCGTGCGATAGTCCGTGAGCCGAAAGTCTTCCTTTTGGACGAACCGCTCTCTAACTTGGACGCGAAACTTCGTTCGCAGATGAGAACGGAAATAACGAAACTCCACAACAGACTTGCAACCACGTTTATTTACGTTACTCACGACCAAATCGAAGCTATGACCATGGGTACCCGTATAGTTGTTATGAAAGACGGGTTCATGCAGCAGGTCGATACCCCGATAAATCTTTACGATTATCCCATAAATCAATTCGTCGCGGGCTTTATCGGAACGCCTCAGATGAACTTCTTCTCGGGTAAACTCACCGGAACGAAGGCTAAGGTATACGTGGAATTCGGCAAAGAAAAAGTTCTGCTTCCCAAAGATAAAGTAAAACTTATCTGCAACCTCGAAAAATATCTCAATACCGACAGAGAAATCATTTTCGGTATAAGACCCGAGGACGTTTCCGACGAAGAAATCGCTATTCAGGACGAAAAGAACGGCGTTATCGAAGTCAAGGTCGACGTCGTCGAGGCGCTCGGTTCCGAAACGCTTCTCTACTGCAAGATAAGGTCTGACGACGACGGCGAGGAAAAGAGTATAGCGGACGATATAAGTAACCTCATCGCGAAAGTTGACAGCCGTTCCAAGACCAAGAGGGACGAGACCGTAAAGATCGCTCTCGATATGGCGCATTGCCACCTGTTCGACAAAGAGACGGAAATCACGTTGCTTGCCCGCAGCGAGGACAATAAGGCCGAAATAGAAGAATTGCAGGCTAAACGTGAAGAGGAAGAGGCGAGAAAAGCGGAAGAGGCTGCCAAGAAAGCCGCCGAAGAAGAAGCGAAAGCCGCTGCCGAACTCGAAAAGAAGATGGCCAAACTTGCCAAGAAGAATGCGAAAAAAGGTATAGCCGCTCCTGCCGCCCCCGCGGAAGAAGCGCCCGCCGAAACAGCCGAAGAAAAACCCGCAGAGGATTCGGAAAACAAGTAATTTTTTTGAATAAGCGGTTTATTGAAGAAAAAATAAAAAAGCCGAGCGTAAAAACGCTTGGCTTTTTTCTATTTTATGGTAAAATAAAAATATAATGATTGAAGTAATTGTGGATGCGTCGCTCGACAGTCTTAAAATTTTTCCGTTCGTATTGCTTATTTACATACTTATGGAGTTAATCGAGAGCGCGAGGAACAAAGATAAAATAGAACGTGCGCTTATGGGGTACGGGGCGCCCGTGGCGGCGGGGATACTCGGCGCTGTTCCCGAGTGCGGGTTTTCTGTCATGTGTGCCAAGCTTTACGATAAGGGGTTAATTAAGACAGGAACGCTTATAGCGGCATTTCTGTCGGTCAGCGACGAAGGACTAATAATAATGATTTCGTCGGGAGTAAAAATCGGCAACATATTGCTTTTCCTTGCCGTCAAAATCCTTTATGCTGTTTTTATAGGTGAAATACTGGACTATTTTACGGCGGGGAAAACAGAGCACGTGTGTCCCGAACGTGATTGCTGTATCGAATGTGGCGAGGAGCACGGAAAGCCTTTCGATAAGTTTTTTATTCATCCCTTATCTCATGCGCTCAGAACTTTTGTATATATTCTTGTTCTGAACTTACTTTTCGGGTTTATTCTTTATAAAATAGGCGAGGATAAAATAGTGAGTTTTATGGAAAGCAGTGCTGCGGTACAGCCTCTGTTCGCCGCACTTGTCGGGCTTATTCCCAATTGTGCGTCCTCGATAATCATAACTCAGGCGTATATCAGCGGGATTCTCGGTTTTCCAGCGCTTCTCGCGGGGCTTTCTTCTAATGCAGGTATAGGACTTATCGTGCTTTTTAAAAACAGAAAACACATCGGAAGAAATTTCGCGGTTATGGGCATACTTTTTATTTCCGGCCTTATTTTGGGATATTTTATGCTTTTGCTCGGTTTTAAAGCGTAATTTTTTAAATTGATTTTTATTTTTGCTTTTTTTATGGTAAAATAATATAGTATTATAAAATTTATATTCAAAATTTTTTACGGGTGATGAAATGGATTCAGACATAAAGGCCTTTTCCGAAGAAATTACGGAAAACACCGGAATAAAATTCGCCGTTTACGACACGAGCGGCGTCTTTTTGGCGGGACACGCCGTGCCGTTCGACAAATTTCCGACAGAACTTGACGGCGTGGTTTCGTCCGTTAAAAACAACGCCACGTTTTTTAGACTGCGTTTCCGTTCGAAAAACTATACGGGAGTGATTGCGGGTTCCGGTAAGGTTGAAAAGAATTATGCATATCTTATTGCGGGACTCGCCGAGAAAGACTACTCTAAAAATCTTTCCCTGTCAAGAGAGGAATTTTTTAAAGCCGTGCTTTTCGGTGAGGCAAGCTATTATCAGATAAACAAATTCATGCGCAAGTTTTCTATTACAGACAGACCTGGTTGTGTAATGATTGTCACTGCGTTAAACGGCAAGGCGGAAGACGTTATCAACGTACTTGCAAACTACGGCGCAGACAGTTCCGCTTTTGTTTTTGAACTCGACGAAGAACAGTGCGTGCTGTTAAAGTTCTGCGATGAAGTCAACGGTGAGTATTCTTCCGTTACGGAATATGCGGAGTTTCTAAGTCAGTCTGTATATGAAGAGATAGGAGTTACAGTTTTTATAGCATTGGGCGGAACGGTAGGTACGGTTTCAGATCTTGCCACTTCTTTTTCGCAGGCGTCTTATGTAAGGAAAATGAGTAAATTTCTCGGCGCTCAAAGCGGAGTGCATTCGTTTAAGGAATATATGCTCGTCAGAATGTTGGAGGATTTGCCCAAGTATAAACTAAACGAATATCTCGGGCTTCTGCTGGACGATAAGGCGCGCGAAGTTTTTAACGACGCAGAGATGATTGATACGGCAGAAGAATTTTTAGAGGCAAATCTTAACGTCAGCGAGACATCGCGTAAAATTTATCTGCACAGAAATACGCTTATGTACAGATTGGATAAGATAGAGAAAGCGACCGGCCTCAATATCAGAAAATTTTCCGACGCGTTGACTTTCAGACTTATAACATATTTATGTAAATTGGTGAGGTAAAAAGGAGTATGAACTCAGAAGCCGAAAAAAATGCTGTTTTCGCCGAAGAAGAATTTAACGGAAAAGATAATAAAGAAAACACATACCGCAAAAACAAGCGGATTCTCGCGATAATTCTTGCCGTTGCGGCGTTAATCCTTTGCTTTTTCGGCGGTTTTTTTACGCACTATCTGTCGCAGGGCAAAACCTTAAGGACGCTTACGGAAGTATTAAAAATAATCGATGATGCGGCAGTAAATTATGTAGGCGAAGGTGACGACAAGAGCGGAGACGACGCAGTGCGCGCCGTCGTTAAAGAACTTTTGTATTATGATAAGTACGCCGCGTACTATTCGGCAGAAGAATATAAGGCGTTGCTTGCGGAAAGCAGCGGAAATTACAGCGGATTCGGGCTTACGTTCGTAGAGGACAATAAAGTATACGCGGTTACCGGAAATTCGCCTGCCGACCGCGCGGGAATAAAGGCGGGAGACGTCATCCTCGCAGGTAAAAAAGAGGGAGAAACGGATTTTACCGTATTTTCCGGCAAAGAAACGGTAGCTGATTTTCTCTTATCGCTCGATACCGGAGACAGTATTACACTTAAAGTTCGAAATGATGCCGGAATAATCACGGAATGTACGCTAAAAAAAGAAAATTATCAGGTTTCTTACGTAAAGTATTATGACAGCGGGACTTATATGTTTTTCCGTTCAGACGACGGCGGCAAGCCGACTCCCGGTACCGACGATTCGCAGGCAATGACGGTTCTCGGCGAAGATACGGCTTATATTTCGCTTTCGCTTTTCGAGGGCGACGCGGCTGAACAGTTCCTTTCGGCAATGAAGTTTATGGAGTCGCGCGGGAGGACAAAACTCATTCTCGATTTAAGAGGTAACGGCGGCGGATATATGGACATTCTGACCGATATTGCCTCCTGCCTGATACAACACGACGGCAAATACGTTCTTGCCTATGTTAAAGAAAAAGGCAAGACGGAAGTTTTCAAAGCCGATTCGGATGATTATTACGACGGATTAAAGGGTGTAACCGTACTTGCGGATTACGGTACGGCGTCCGCGTCCGAGTGCCTTATCGGCGCGATGCTGTGCCACGGCGGCGCCGAGGGCGGAAACGGGTTTTCCATGTCCGACCTCGTTATATCGTATAATCCCTCTCGGGGCAATTACAGCACTTACGGCAAAGGCATAATGCAGACCACTTACAGATTGTCGACGGGCGGCGCGCTCAAACTTACCACTGCGAAAATAGTCTGGCCCGACGACGAAACCTGCATACAGGGAGTGGGAATAGTGCAGACCGACCCCGCCAACTGCATGGCGGCTGACGGCGCGATTTTGCGCGCCGTGGAAATTCTCGCGTCGAAAGGCTGAAAAGAACCGAATTACAGAACCGAAAAATTATTGTAGGAAAGTTTATGTATTCTTACCGATGAGATTTTAAGCGCCGCGGACACAGGGGTTACCGAATAACAGGGAAAGTCGCGCCGCGTTTCGGGAAGAAGCGGACGCATAAAGTTTACGAACCCAGATATTTATTCAAAGTATAAACTATATCTTTATCGGCTACCCGCGCTATCGGCGCTATTCCGTAACTTTTTTGGGTCGCCGACGCCGAAACTTTTGCGGCGGGGGCCGAGTTCAGAAACTGTTTTATTATGGGCGCCACCGTCTCGGGTTTCAGTTCTCTCAGAACTTTTTTCAGGTCGAAAGAATTGTCTTTTAAAAGTTTGATTATCGGCGAAAGCGTGCTTTCGCCCCCTTGTTTTGCCAAAAAATCCAGAATAAATTGTAATATTTCCATATTCCACCCACTAACATTATAGTATATGACTTTCATACAATAAAATTGAAAACTTTATAAGGGGAGAGTATATGGAAGATTTTAACCGTTATTCCGAAACCGAGCAGCCGCAGGATATGAATGCGGGCGGAAGTGGCAATCTTTTCGGCCTTGTCAGCGAAATAGCGAAAAAGTTTGACGGAAAGGACCAGAATGAACTTTTGAAAGCGGTATTTGACGAGGCGAAGAAAAACAAGCGCAACGGCACGCTTACAAATGATGAGATAGATAATTTTGCCGCCATGCTGTCACCCGTTCTCGACGACAAGAAACGTAAAATTCTTGAAAAAATCGTATCCGATCTCAAAAAAATCTGATGTTCGGAAATTTATTGGCATGAGAAGGAAAAATTTTTTACATAAGAGCGAAAAAAGCCGCAGACGCGGCTTTTTTCGCTCTTTTATATCGGAAGATAATTTTGCGGCAAATAATTTTTAGATTTATGGCTTTTGATTTCGAGTAAATTACTGTTTTTCCGATATTTCTCTCACGGCTTTTAAAAAGTAAGAGATTTCTCTCGCGGAATTCTGTACGGAAAGACTCGCTCTTATCAGTCCTCCGTCCTCGGTTCCGAGGTGCCTGTGAGTAAGCGGTGCGCAGTGCAGCCCTCCGCGAACGGCTATATCGTATTCGGAATTGAGTATGTCGGCTGCTTCCGCGCTCGGAATTTTATCGAAGGTAAAAGAAACTATTCCCGAGCGGTTGGGGTGCGAATAAATTGAAACGTGCCGTAAAAGGCTGAGTTCGTTTATTATTCTGTCGGTTGAGGAGAGTAGGTGCGCGCCGAAATTGTTAATGTTGCTCTTTATGTACCTGACGCCTTCCGTAAGCGCCGCTATTGCCGGAAGATTTACCGTTCCCGCTTCCAGACGTTCGGGATATTCGGAGGGTTGCTTAAGATTATACGATTCTGTTCCCGTTCCGCCATAGGTAAGAGGGGAGATATCCGTGTTTTTGTCGAACAGCAGAGCGCCGCTTCCCATTATGCCGTAAAGTCCTTTGTGTCCGGGAAGGGCAAGCATGGAAATATGCTGTTTTGTTAGAGATAGCGGGACGTGCCCTCCGCCCTGTGCGCCGTCAACGAGGTATTTTATTCCGTGTTCCGATGCTATACGTCCCACTTCGCTTACGGGAAATTCCTCGCCCGTTACATTCGAAACGGAAGTCATACATATAAGGTATGTATCGGGTCGGATTCGAGACTCGATTTCGCGTGCGATGCCCTTATTTTCGTCCGAAGACACGATGTCGAGCGTGATATATCCTTGTTGCGCGAGATAATGTAGCGGTCTGAGAACGGAATTGTGTTCAAAGACAGTTGTTATGACGTGCCCGCCTTTTTTTAAAGTTCCGAATATGGCGGTGTTTA
>CALVWQ010000029.1 GCA_944367535.1 uncultured Clostridia bacterium | reverse complement strand
GCGCGACGGCGTACAGATGCTCGCGGCGCGCTGCGTTAACGAATCCGTGCGCGACCGTCTGGCCGCCGAGATGAAATGGTACGACGATTACCTCGAGGCCGGCGGCGTGGACCGCGATGCAAACCCCACGCCGGGCAACAAAAAGGGCGGCATAACGACGCTCGAAGAAAAATCGCTCGGCTGTGTCGAAAAGGCGGGCAGCACCGAGATAGTGGACGTGCTTTCTTACGGCGACACGGTGAGAAAGAGCGGCGTCAGCGTGCTCGATGCGCCGGGCAACGACCTTATCGCGGCGACGGCGCTCGCGGCGGCGGGGTGTCAGCTGGTTTTATTTACGACGGGCAGGGGCACTCCATTTTCCACCTTCGTTCCCACAATGAAGATAGCCTCTAACGACCGCCTTGCCGAATATAAGGATAACTGGATAGATTTTAACGCTTTCGGCATGGACGAGGAGGGGCTTTTTTCCCTCGTGTTAAAGACGGCGAGCGGCGAATACAGGGTAAAGAGCGAAGACATCCGTGAGATTGCTTTTTATAAGACGGGCGTAACGCTCTGATAACAGGATATTTTAGCGTTTTTATAATAAAACATCTTAACGATTTGACAAACGATATTTTTATATTTAATATAGGTATTAATTAAGGAGTAAAAATGAGTTATTTAAAAGACGATTTTCTTCTTTCAAACAAGACTGCGGAAATTCTTTACGAAAAATACGCGAAAGATATGCCGATAATCGACTATCACTGTCATCTTCCCGAAAAGGAGATACTTGCCGACGAACGGTTCGAAGACATTTTCTCCGTATGGCTTAAAGGCGACCACTATAAGTGGAGGCTGATGCGCAATTACGGTATTAACGAAGAGTATATCACGGGGAACAAAAGCAATAAAGAGAAGTTTTTCGCTTATTGCGAAGCGCTCGCGACGGCTTTCGGCAATCCGCTCTATCACTGGTCTCAGATAGAACTCAAAGAATTTTTCAACTGCGACCTCGAAATCAACGCCGAAAACGCCGAGAGTATCTGGGATTGGTGCAACGAATATATTCGCGTTACCGAAATGACGCCGTCGAGCCTTATAGAGAAATCGAGGGTAAATTACGTTTTCACGACCAACGAGATTTTCGACGATCTTTCGACATTTGAAAAGATAGAAAAGAAAGGTTATAAGTTTAAGGTTATTCCCGCGTTTAGAGCCGACAAGATAATGAACGCCGACGCCAAGGACTATAAGACGAGTATCGGAAAACTCGAAAACCTTACGGGCAAAATAAATTCGCTTTCCGACCTTGAAAAGGCGGTGGAAAAACGCCTTAAAGAGTTTGTCGCGGCGGGGACTTGCGCGAGCGACATAGCCTTGGAGTACGTACCCGATTCGACGGACAGGGACGCCGCCGCGGCGGCGTTTAAAAAGGCCGCGTCGGGAGAGAGCATAACGCGCGCGGAAACCGATGCGTTCAAGGGATATTTTACATATTTTTTAATGAAACTTTATGCCGCGAACGGTATCCGCACCGAACTTCATGTCGGTGCCATGCGCAACAATAACGGCATCATGCTCGCAAAACTCGGCCTTGACACGGGCTACGACAGCATTTCCGAGCGCGACAGTATCAATAACATGTCGTTGCTTTTCGACAAATTAAATTCAGAGGGGGCGCTGCCGAGGACGATAATATTTAATCTCAATCCCAAGATGAACGCCGAAATCATGACGCTTATAGGGTGTTTTCAGAGCGACGAGGCAAAGGGAAAACTGCAATACGGACCCGCCTGGTGGTTTCTCGACAATAAGGTCGGCATGCGTAAACACTTGGAAGATCTGACCGCGACGGGGCACATAGGAACCTTTGTAGGCATGCTCACTGACAGCAGGTCTTTCCTCTCGTATCCGCGCCACCATTATTTCAGGAGAATACTCTGCGATTATCTCGGCGAACTCGCGGAAAAGGGCGAAATCACCGCCGACATGGACCTTATAGGCAAAGTTATAAAGGACGTTTCGTATAATAACGCCGTAAATTATTTCGGAATTAAATAATGAGCTTTTAAAGGAAGCAAAAGGAGGACATAAAATGGCAGACAATAATTCTGAGCAGAAACTTATTCCGGTAGTTGTGATAAAGGAAACAGGAGAAACGGAGAAGATTCTTTCGGCTTTAAAAAAGAACGGCATAAATTGTGCCGAAATAACTTTCAGGACGGCTTGCGCGGCGGAAGCGATTGCGCTCGCGCGTAAAAAATTTCCCGATATGAACGTGGGCGCGGGAACGGTTATAAACGCCGCACAGTGCAAGGCGGCGCTCAAATCGGGAGCACAGTTTATAGTGTCCCCGGGTTTTTCCGACGAAGTGGCAAAGATATGCCGCAAAAAAGGCGTTACATATTACCCCGGTTGCGTTACGCCTACCGAAATAATGAAAGCATTAAAAGCGGGGCTGACAGTAATAAAATTTTTCCCCGCGAGCGTATATGGCGGGCTTAAAGCCATGAAGGCGCTGTCGGGGCCTTTCCCTCAGATAAAGTTTATACCTACGGGCGGCGTAAATAGGGATAATCTCGCCGAATATCTCGCATGGGATAAGATTTACGCAGTCGGCGGAAGTTTCATGGTCGAAGAAGCGTTGGCGGCTAATGATAGGGAGAATAAAAAATGAAAATAGTCTTTTTCGGCGACAGCATAACCGACATGGGTAGAAACAGGGATTGCGCGGGCCAAGAAATTTTCTGTTACGGCAGCGGTTATCCCATGTTTGTGGCGGGCAGTCTTTACGGCGAAAATCCCGTCAGACATAAAGTCGTAAACCGCGGTATAGGAGGCAATCGGATTGTGGACCTTTATGCGCGCATAAAGGCGGACGTATGGAATTTAAATCCCGACGTATTGAGTATTCTGATAGGGATTAACGACGTGTGGCATGAAATCATGGGGAAAAACGGCGTCGACCCCGAGAGATTCGAAAAGGTTTACCGCATGCTTATCGAGGATACGTTAAAGAGATTGCCGAACATTAAAACAGTGCTTTGCGAGCCGTTTGTTCTCGAAGGCTCGGCAACGGGGACGAAGGATTCCGAGACGTTTTCAAAATTCCGGGAAATATATAAATACGCGGCAATAGTAAAAAAACTCGCCGAAGAATACGGGCTGTATTTTTTACCTTTACAGAAAAGGTTCGACGAGGCGGCGGAAAGATTCGGAGCGGAACATTATCTTTACGACGGAGTGCATCCCATGGTCGCGGGAGCAAAACTCATAGCCGACGAATGGCTTAAATTATTCAGAGAAAAAATAGAGGTGAAATAATGAAAAAAGCGGTTACTTTCGGAGAACTGATGTTAAGGCTCGCCCCCGAAAATTATCTTCGTTTCGTGCAGAGCGAAAAGTACGAAGCAACTTTCGGCGGCGCGGAGGCGAACGTCGCGGTGTCGCTCGCAAATTACGGCATAAACGCGGCGTTTGTTACCAAACTTCCCGCTCACGAGATAGGGCAGGCGGCGGTCAACAGTTTAAGAAAATTCGGAGTGGACACTTCTTATATAATCCGCGGCGGCGAGCGCGTCGGAATATATTACTGCGAAAAGGGGGCGAGTCAGCGCCCGAGCAAGGTCATATACGACAGGGCTCATTCGGCGATAGCCGAGGCCATGCCCGACGAGTTCGATTGGGATAAGATATTCGACGGCGCAGAATGGTTTCATTTCACGGGAATAACTCCCGCCCTCGGCGGAAAAACGGCTGAAATCTGCCTCGAAGCGGTAAAAAAAGCTCGCGAAAAAGGCATAACGGTGTCATGCGATCTGAATTTCCGCAAAAAACTGTGGAGCAAAGAAAAAGCGGGCGAAGTAATGGGCGAAATATGTAAATACGTGGATTATTGTATCGCAAACGAAGAGGACGCCAAGGACGTGTTCGGCATACAGGCGGAAAACTCCGACATAACGGGCGGCAAACTCGACAGAGACGGATACGTAGATGTCGCGAAAAAGCTCACCGAAAAATTTGATTTCAAGGGGGTTGCGATAACTCTCCGCGAGAGTAAAAACGCTTTCGACAACGATTGGAGCGGAATGTTTTATACCGATAAAAAGGCGTATTTTTCAAAAAAATATTCCCTTCATATCGTTGACAGGGTAGGCGGAGGCGACAGTTTCGGCGGCGGACTCATCTTTTCGCTTTTGTCGGGATACGAGCCGCAGGCGGCAATCGATTTCGCCGTGGCGGCGAGCTGCCTTAAACACAGCATAGAGGGCGACTATAACATGGTGTCTTTGTCCGAGGTGCTTGCCCTTACGGGCGGCGACGGTAGCGGCCGCGTTCAGAGATAGGCTCGATTTAGATGATATTGCGCGATAACAGCCCGTAAGTTTGATTGTCCGCATTAAAACAGTGTGCACAGTCCCTGTTTTCGCGTTAAAAATCTTGCCTAAGGTTTTGTTGCCTAGAAATCCCGTTAGGTAAAATTATCGTCGGTTGGGTGTTGTTTACGGGCGGCTTTCCGCAACGAGAAGGCAAAAAACAAAAGGCAAAAAACAAGACGAAAAAAACGAAAAGAGAAAAAATAAACAGAATAGATAAAGGCCACGACTTCGATTTTACCAGTTGTGGCCTTTTGTTGATATAAAGAAAAACCACGCGATAGTCGCGTGGTTGGAAAAAGGTTTACCGATGAGTTGAAAAAAGACTCCGATTGTATTAAAATAAACGTATGACCTGCCAGTCAACGGAAAAAATACAATCGGAGGAAATTCAATGTCAGAAACATCGAATAACATAAATAGTTTAGCACATACGAAATGGAATTGCAAGTATCATATAGTGTTTGCGCCGAAATATCGACGAAAAATATTTTATGAAGAACACAGAAAAGAAGTACGGGAAATATTAAGGAAGTTGTGTGAGTGGAAAGGCGTAGAGATAGCATCGGTTTTACGCTACAAGTTTAATAAATAAAAACAAGCGTATGGGTTTACATCAACTCATACGCTTTTATAATGTTCATCAATAGAGTGTCCATAAAATAAAACGGCAACCTTTTACATAATCGCTAACGCAAGTTATTATGTCGCCGCGGGCGATGAGTCCCGTCTCGAAATTGCAAAAAAGTATTACGATTTCGTAATGGGAATGTATACGGGGGAAAGAGAGGACCCCTATAAAATCACGCCGAAAACAATAGAGACGACGCGCATGTGCCGTTCGCTTGCCGATCCCATGATTCTTTTGAACGTAACGCAGATAATCAGAGACGCCGACCCCGAAAGGACTGATGTTTATAACTCGTACGCAGAACGGCTTATAAAAGATATAACTAACTATCATTACAGACCGCAGTCGGGACTTCTGATGGAGACGGTTGGAATGAACGGTGAGACCGACGACAAAGTTTCTTCTTACAGGGTGGTAAACCCGGGGCATTCTCTCGAAGCCTGCTGGTTCCTGCTCACCGAGGCGGAAAGAACGGGCGATACGGAACTTTCGGATAAGGCGGTGAAGATTTACGACGCCGCCATGAATATCGGCTGGGATAAAGAGTACGGCGGCATATTCTATTTTAAGGATTATCTCGGAAAGCCGGTAGAGGCTTATGAGCACGACATGAAGCTCTGGTGGCCGCATAACGAGGCGGTTATAGCGTCTTTGATGCTTTACAAAAAGACGGGCGACGAAAAATATTTTAAGAATTTTGAAATTCTCGTCGACTATGCGTTTTCGGCATTTTCCGATCCCGAATACGGCGAATGGTTCGGATATTTGAGGAGAGACGGCAAACCCACCGAGCCGCCTTGCAAAGGGCATACTTATAAGGGGTTTTTCCACGTGGCGAGAATGTTGCATAACGGAAAGGAAATATTGACTGGACTCGTTACCGAATAGGTATCGGCGTATAAAAGCAGAAAGAGAGTGTCGATTGTCGCGGTTTTCCGTTTAAACACCTGTTTTTTGAAAAGGTTTTTGGCTAAATTTTATATTGGAATAAAAAATATTAAAAAAATTTTTCGGAAAACTTTTTATAAATATTCTCCCCTCCTGCCGCGAAGAAAATCGCGGCAGGAGGGGAGTTTGTCTTTATGGAAAGTATTTCTTTTGATTTATATATTATATACAGAGAGTGTTTTATATTGTGTTATTACAGTCTTTCGTTTATAATATTTGGCTTGTGCGGCAAAAGTTTACTCTTCTAAATTGAGCATGAAAGCGCCCTGTTTTTCTCCGCATACGGGGCAGACCGCGGGCGCTTCTTTCGAAGTGATTTCGTATCCGCAAGCAGAACACTTCCATTTTATCTTTGTCTGACGCTTATACATTGTGCCGTTTTTAAGTTGCGTATATAATTGCTCGAACAGCATCTTATGGCAGTTTTCTATTCCCGCTATATTGTTAAAAAGCGCGGCAATCTCGGTAAATCCTTCCTCTTTTGCGGTTTTTGCGAATTCGGGATACAGTTCTACTTCCGCTTTTTCGTCTTCGGCGGCAAGGCGGAGATTGTCTAATAAATTCCATTTTTCCTTGAAAGGATAACCTCCGCAAATCTCGATGTTTTTAATCTCCTTGTCGCTCGCGTCCTGAATTTTCGTGTAGAACATTCTGGCGTGGTTGAATTCGTTATAAACTATCTTGTCGATAGCCGAGGCGAGGGCTTTGTAGCCTTCGTTTCTCGCGCCGTATTCGATAAATTCGTATCGTACGCGTGCCTGACATTCTCCCGCATAGGCTTTCGCCAGATTGTAATATGTTTTGCTTTCGATAAGTTTCATGATGTGTCTCCTTAAATTTGTTTTATAATTCTGTTATATCCATTTG
Source organism: uncultured Clostridia bacterium (assembly GCA_944367535.1). GTDB lineage: Bacteria > Bacillota > Clostridia > Christensenellales > Borkfalkiaceae > UBA1259. The sequence continues at coordinate 16,956 of CALVWQ010000029.1, read as the reverse complement.
ATGATTTTTTATGCGGAAATTTAAATAACTGTCTGAAAAACGCTTTACAACTTTAAAGAAATAAAGTATAATGTAATTCGCTTTAACACTTTAAGGAATTAAAGTAAACGAAAAAAGACGAAAAGGAGAACGAAATGAAGAAAATTTTTGCGGTATTGATGTCTGCGGCGCTTGCGCTGACGGTGGCTTTCGGGGTTGCCGCCTGCGGGAAAGGCGATACTCTTCGCGTGGGCTATACTATATATCCGCCGATGAATTATACTGACGAGCAAGGCAATTTTGTCGGATTTGACACGGAACTTGCATTGGAAACGGGTAAGATTCTCGGAAAAGAGATTGAGTTTGTAGAAATAGTCTGGGACAATAAGATATTTGACCTTAATACGGGTAATATTGACATAGTTTGGAACGGAATGACGATAACCGACGAATTAAAAGAGAATATGGAAATAAGCGAGCCGTATCTCGAAAACAGACAGGTTGTCGTATGTCAGACTTCCGAAGCAGAGAAGTATAAGACAAAAGACGACCTTGTGAAGGCCTCGGAAATAATCGTGGAGAAAGGTTCTGCCGGTGCAAGCGCGGTCGGAGCGACGAGCGCTGCGGATAAGATAAGAACCGCAGATGCGCAGAAGGACACGCTTTTGGAGGTTAAAACTTCCGCGAGCAAGATAGCCGTTATAGACTATCTTATGGCACAGGTGATAGTCGGCGAGGGCACGGATTATTCGGATCTGACGTTTGTGGACGTGGGATTTGAAGACGAACAGTTCGGAATAGGGTTCAAAAAGGGCAACACAGAACTCTGCGAACAGGTCAATAACGCCATTAAAACACTTAAAGAAAAAGGTAAATTTGCCGAAATACAGGCTAAATATTACGGTTAAAATCAATGAATAATTTCTGGTCGGTAACCGCGAGTCTTCTTGAAGGGTTCTGGGTAACGTGCGCGATATTTGCCGTAACTCTCGTGCTTGCCCTTCCCTTGGGACTAATAATAGCATTCGGCGCGATGTCGTCTTTTAAGCCCGTCAAAGCGGTGGTTAAGGTGTTTATCTGGGTAATAAGAGGAACGCCTCTTATGTTGCAGCTTCTCGTGGTGTATTACGGCCCCGCTCTGATTTTCCATTGGGATTTAATGCCGCGTTTTATTGCCACAATCGTTGCTTTCGTTATTAACTATGCCTGTTATTTTGCCGAGATCTATCGCGGCGGGATAGAGAGTATCTCAAAAGGACAAAGGGAAGCGGGACAGGTCCTGGGAATGACGAAAACGCAGATTTTTTTCAAAGTTATTTTATTGCAGGTCGTAAAGCGCATAGTCCCGCCCATGAGTAATGAGATCATAACGCTTGTGAAGGACACGTCTCTTGCACGTATCATTCTCGTTGAAGAACTGTTGAAAGCCGCGCAGGAATTTACCGCGTGGGGACTTATGTGGCCGCTTTTTTATACGGGAGTGTTTTATCTGCTGTTTGTCGGCATACTCACGCTCGTGTTCCGTGGTATTGAGAAAAAACTCGATTATTTCAGGTCATAGTCATGTCATATTTAGAATTAGTAAACTTCAATAAAAAGTTCGGGCAGACCGAAGTTTTAAAAGGTATTGACCTGAAAGTCGAAAAGGGCGAAGTGGTTACGGTAATAGGCTCGTCCGGTTCGGGGAAAACCACGCTTTTAAGGTGTATAAATTTTCTTGAACGCCCCGATTCGGGCAGAATGTCGCTTGACGGGGAAATTCTTTTCGACGGAGACGGCATAAAAAACGAAAAAGAGACCGAACTTCGCGAAAAGCGCCTTAACTTCGGACTGGTGTTTCAGTCTTTTAACCTGTTTCCGCAGTATAATGTCATTAAAAACGTTACGCTCGCCCCGACGCTTTTGTTGGGCACCGAAGTAAAACTTCTGAAAAAAAGTCTGAAAGCTGAGGGCTTGCAGGGAAAAGAAATAAAAGAACGTATAAAACAGTATAAAGAAAAGAGAAAAACCGAGATAGAGAATGACGGAATAAAACTTCTGGAAAAGACGGGACTTACCGAAAAGGCAAAGGCATTTCCCTGCGAACTTTCGGGCGGACAGCAACAGCGTGTTGCGATAGCGCGCGCTCTTGCGCTGAAACCGAAGGTTTTATGTTTCGACGAGCCGACCAGCGCACTTGACCCCGAACTCACGGGAGAAGTATTAAAGGTCATAAAATCTCTTAAAGGTGACGACAGGACAATGATTATCGTTACGCATGAGATGGGGTTCGCAAAAGGGGTTTCGGATAAAGTAGTCTTTATGTCGGGCGGAGTTATAGAGGAAGAGGGTACGCCCGAGGAGATATTCGATAATCCCAAATCGGCGAAATTGAAGGCTTTTTTGCTTAATATAGGCGACAAGGAGGGTAAGGAAAGTGTCTGACGATTTAGATGAAAGCGTTGGTTTTTTATACGAAACACTCTTAAAACTTCGCACGAAAGAGGATTGTGAGAAATTTTTCGCCGACCTTTGCACATATAAGGAAATAGATTCTATGGCTCAGCGGCTTACGGCGGCAAAGATGTTGCTTGCGGGGGACACCTACGGCGAGATAATAAAAAAAACGGATATATCTTCCGCGACTCTTTCCAAAGTGTCTCGATGCGTTAAGTACGGGACGGGGTATAAGGAAATTCTCAGGCGCTGAAAAAATGCCTTACGACATAATCGGGGAGGCGGCTTAAAAAATCTTAACCGTAAAGTCGGAAAACATATTATAATGTTATAAAAATTAAAAATTATAATAAAAAAAATAATAATGTAAATCAAATTATTTCGTTATAGTAATTTATGACATTGAAAAAATATAAACCCTCTCCTGCCGCCGGCAAAATTGCCGGCGGCAGGTTTTTTATCTCTGTAAATATTTGCGTCAGGTTTACGGTATTGGGAAAAAAATATAACAAATAACCAGTAAGTTGTTTTGTGAAAGTTTAAAAATTGAAGGATACGATAAAGCAAATATAGGTAAAATACTATTAGAAAAAGTCCACAGAGGGAGAAAGGCGGGAAATCATAGAGTTATAAATCTTTAACGGTTGTTGAAAAATGACGGGAGGAAGTTTCATAAATGAAATAAAGGCAGATAAAACGGATTTTACGGGCATCGCGCTAAAACGAAAGTCCCCTGCGCTCGGATTATCCGAGCGCAGGGGACAGATAAACTTAAAAGATATTTTCAAATAAGGTCAGAATTAACTGGTTTTGAAAATATTTTCCGTTTTATTTTACAAACCGTAATTTATTCTTTGCCCGCAAGGCGTTTGTAACCGTCAAGTCTTTCTCTGCTTTCTTCTTCGGTCTTTTTAAAGAGGGCTTCGGCAGTGTCGGGACGCGCCTTCATGAGTGAAGAATATCTCGTTTCGCCGAGCAGGAAGGCCTTGTAATCTCCCGTAGGCTCCTTGCTGTCGAGAGTAAACGGGTTCTTGCCTTCTTCCGCAAGCGCGGGATTGAATCTGTAAAGCTGCCAGTATCCGCAATCCACCGCCTTCTTTTCCTCTTCCTGGGACTTGGTCATGTTTATACCGTGGTTTATACAGGGAGCATAGCAGATGATGAGCGACGGTCCGTCATATTTCTCGGCTTCGGTGAGGGCATTGAGGAGCTGCTGCTTGTTTGCGCCCATTGAGCACTGCGCGACGTAAACGTAGCCGTAACTCATAGCCATCATTCCGAGGTCTTTTTTCTTTACGCGCTTTCCGGCGGCGGCGAATTTTGCGACAGAACCCGTGGGGGTCGATTTGCTTGCCTGTCCGCCCGTGTTGGAATAAACTTCGGTGTCGAGAACGAGCACGTTTACGTTTTCGCCCATGGCAAGAACGTGGTCGAGTCCGCCGTAACCTATATCGTAAGCCCAGCCGTCGCCGCCGAATATCCATACGGAGGGTTTGACGAGGCAGTCAAGGTTTCCTTTAAGATAATCGAGCCCTTCCGCCTTTTCCGAAGCCATGGCGGCTTTGACTTTTTCCGCCGCGGCCTTGGAGCCTTCGGCGTCGTCTTTATTGTTCAGCCATTCTTCGAAAGCGGCTTTCGTGGCGTCGTTTACTCTATCCATGGCGGCGCGCATTTCTTCTTCTATTTTAGTGCGGCGTGCGGAGTATGCAAGATTTATTCCGTAACCGAACTCCGCATTGTCCTCAAACAGCGAGTTAGCCCATGCGGGTCCGTGTCCGGCCTTATTGGTAGTATAGGGGCAGGTGGGAGCCGAACCGCCGTAAATGGACGAGCAGCCCGTGGCGTTCGCGACGACCATTCTGTCTCCGAAAAGTTGAGTTATGAGTTTTACGTAAGGCGTTTCTCCGCAGCCTGCGCACGCTCCCGAGAATTCAAACAGCGGCTTTTTAAACTGCGAACCTTTCACCGTTCCCGCCTTGCAGCCGGGGCAGGCGGATACGTCTTTTTCGGGCAGCGTTTCGCTGAATTCGTAATTGACCGTTTCTTCCTCGACGATACTGCCGAAAGGCACCATCGTGAGCGCCTTTTCCTTTGCGGGGCAGATGTCGGCGCAGACGCCGCAGCCCATACAGTCGAGCGGCGAAACCTGCATTCTGAATTCCGCACCTTTGTTGCCTATCATTTCTTTGGTTACGAACGAGGCGGGTTTATCTTTGCCTGCGTCTATAACTACGGGACGGATACAAGCGTGCGGACAAACAAACGAGCACTGGTTACACTGAATACATTTGGAAGCATCCCACTTGGGAACATTCACGGCAACGCCGCGTTTTTCGTACTTGGTTGTTCCCGTCGGCACCGACCCGTCCGCATTGAACGCGGAGGAGGGGAGTTTGTCGCCCTCTAAAACGAGAATGGGGTGAACGACGTTCTTAAAGTAGTCGTTGCCCGCGACCTCGGCGAGAGGCGCGCCCTGTTCGGTGGTCTTCCAGGACTCGGGAACTTTGATTTCCACGAGGTTTGCGGCGGCGGAATCTATGGCGTTATAGTTCATCTGTACGACGGCATCGCCCTTCTTCGCAAAGGATTTGTAAGCCATCTTCTTCATGAAGTCCACTGCCTGTTCGTAAGGAATTATATTTGCAACCTTAAAGAACGCGGATTGAAGTATGGTGTTTGTCCTGCCGCGCAGTCCGAGTTCTGCGGCTATCTTTATCGCGTCTATAACGTAAAGTTTTATGTTCTTATTGGCAATATCGCGCTTGACAGAGGCGGGGAGTACGTTTTCGAGCTCTTCCGCGGATTTTGCCGAAGTGTTGAAGAGGAAAGTACCGTTTTCTTTTATGTCGCCCGTCATGTTGTAGCGGGTGATATACGAGGGGTTGGAGCACTGTACGAAGTCCGCGGCGTCGATAAGATATGCCGACTGAATGGGCGTTTTGCCGAAACGCAGGTGCGAAACGGTTATGCCACCCGATTTTTTGGAGTCGTAGAAGAAGTAACCCTGAACGTACATGTCGGTGTGGTCGCCGATGATTTTGATGGAGTTCTTGTTCGCGCCGACGGTACCGTCCGAACCGAGTCCCCAGAATTTACAGGAAACCGTACCCTCGGGAGCGGCTGAATACTGATAGGAAAAATCGAGCGAAGAATCGGTAATGTCGTCATGTATGCCGACCGTGAAGTGGTTTTTGGGTTCTTTCTGTTCGAGATTTTTGTATACGGCGTAAATCATGGAGGGGTTGAATTCTTTGGAGCCGAGTCCGTATCTTCCGCCCACGACCTTGATGTCCGTCATGCCCTTTTCGAGGAGCGCCGAGCATACGTCGAGATACAGCGGTTCGCCGAGCGAGCCTGCCTCTTTGGTTCTGTCGAGAACGGCAATCTTTTTGACCGAAGCGGGAATCGCCGCGACGAATGTATCGATAGCGAAAGGTCTGTAAAGCCTTACTTTAAGGAGTCCGACCTTGTGGCCTTCCTTGTTCATCTTGTTTATGGTTTCTTCGACGGCGTCTGCTCCGCTGCCCATCAGCACGACGATGTTTTCCGCGTCGGGAGCGCCCACATAGTCAAAGAGGTGATAATTTCTTCCCGTAAGAGCGTTGACCTTGTCCATCATTGCCTGAACGATGTCGGGTGTGGCGTTATAGTACTTGTTGGCGGTTTCCCTGTTCTGGAAATAAATGTCCGCGTTCTGTGCGGTGCCTTTCTGTACGGGATGTTCGGGGTTGAGCGCACGTGCGCGGAAATCCTCGATATCCTTCATGTCGACGAGCGCCTTCATCTCGTCGTAATCTATTACGTCAATCTTGCTGACTTCATGGCTGGTTCTGAAACCGTCGAAGAAGTGCAGGAACGGTACTTTTGCTTTGAGGGTGGAAAGATGTGCGACGAGTGCGAGGTCCATTACTTCCTGAACGGAGTTGCTCGCGAGCATCGCAAAGCCCGTCTGACGGCACGCCATTACGTCCGCGTGATCGCCGAAGATGTTGAGCGCGTGCGCGGCGAGCGCTCTCGCGCTGACGTGAAATACCGTAGGCATGAGTTCGCCTGCTATCTTATACATGTTCGGAATCATGAGAAGAAGACCCTGGCTTGCAGTATAGGTGGTGGTCAAAGCGCCCGCGGCGAGCGAACCGTGCACGGCGCCTGCGGCGCCCGCTTCCGACTGCATCTCGGCAAGGCGGAGTTTCTGACCGAACATATTGACGCGCCCCGCGGCGGACCATTCGTCCGCTACTTCTGCCATCGGGGAAGACGGGGTTATGGGATAAATCGCCGCGACTTCGCTGAATGCGTATGCGACGTGGCTGGCGGCGGTATTGCCGTCGATTGTCATTTTTTTCATTTCTATGAAATCCTCCGAAAAGTTTAGTTGAATTTACACACAACATTATACAGTCTGAAAGCGGAATAGTCAATGTAAAAATTGAATTTTTAAAAATAATTATGAGAATAACTATGATTAAAAGATAAAAAGTATTAAATAATATGCTTAAATAATAAGCCGACATGGATATTTGTATTTAAAGCGTTGCTGATGACTTCAAATTCTTGTAAAAACTTGAAAAATATGATACAATAATTTGTCGGAAAGAATTAAAGACAAATTTCGGTTTTGGTTAAGGAAAGTTCTATGGCGCTTTTGGAGGCGGAAAACGTAAGTTTTTCCTATGACAAAAAGAATATGGCGGTAAAAAACGTTTCGCTATCCGTAGACGAGGGCGAATACGTCGCGATAATAGGGCATAACGGCAGCGGAAAATCAACGCTTGCCCGTCTTTTTAACGCGCTTTTAATTCCCGATTCGGGGAAAATCACCGTCGACGGGTTTTGCTCGTCCGACAAGAATGCGCTGTTCGAGATAAGGCGCAGAGTCGGCGTCGTGTTTCAGAATCCCGACAATCAGCTTGTCGCATCGATTGTAGAGGACGACGTTGCGTTCGGACCCGAAAATCTGGGCGTAAAACGAGAGGAAATAGGCGAAAGGATAGAGTACGCTTTGAAAGCCGTCGGAATGGAAAAATTCCGTAAATCGTCGCCAACCCGTCTTTCCGGCGGGCAGAAACAGCGCATCGCGATTGCGGGGGTGCTTGCTCTGAAACCCGGAATCCTCGTGCTCGACGAGTCCACCGCCATGCTGGACCCGCAGGGCAGAAAGGAAATATTGGAAGTGGTGAGGAAATTGAACGCGGAAGACCGCGTTACCGTAATAGCCATAACTCATTATATGGAAGAAGTCCTGCATGCGGATAAGGTTTTCGTCGTAAATGACGGCGGTATCGCAATGCAGGGTACTCCCGCGGAGATTTTCCGCAGGGCGAAAGAGATTAAGCAAATGGGGCTCGAATTGCCGCTCGCCGCGTATATTGCCGAAAAACTGCGGCAGAGAGGCGTCCCCGTGCCCGAAGGGATAATGACAGAAGAAGAACTGGCGGAGGCGTTATGCGTATTGTTGCCGAAAATTTAAGTTATGTATACAGCGAAAAGTCCAAATCGCTCGCGGTACAGGCGCTTTCGGGAGTATCGGTTACGGTAGAAAGCGGCGAATTTTTCGGTATAGTCGGCAAGACCGGGAGCGGTAAATCCACTTTCGTACAGCATCTGAACGGACTTATCAAAGTGGGAAAGGATAAAGGAAAACTTACCGTCGGGGATTTCGACCTCACCGACAAAAGATGCGATTACCGCGCACTGCGCTCTCGCGTCGGAATGGTTTTTCAATACCCCGAATACCAACTCTTTGCCGAAACGGTCAGAGAAGACGTGGCGTTCGGGCTTAAAAACTTCATGCCCGATTTGGGCGAAAATGACATGGAAGAACGCATAAAGACGGCGCTCGAACTCGTGGGGCTGGATTACGAAAAGATAAAGGATAAGTCGCCGTTCGAACTCTCGGGCGGACAGAAAAGGCGCGTTGCCATCGCGGGCGTAATCGTTACGCGCCCCGAAATACTAGTGCTGGACGAGCCTGCCGCGGGGCTTGATCCAAAGGGCAAACGCGAATTCATCGCGCTTCTTAAAAGATTGCACGAAAAGTTCGTAAAGACAGTAATAATCGTATCTCATGACATGAATTTAATATCCGAAAACTGCGACAGGGCGGCGGTGTTTTCAGGCGGCAGGATAGTTGCCGTCGGGACCCCGAAAGAGATTTTTACGGATAACGAAGATATTTTGTCGGACGGTCTGGATTTGCCGCTAACCGCATATGTTACCAAGCGTCTTAAAGAGCAGGGGATAGACGTAAACAACGATTTGACAGAAGAGGGATTCATATCCGCCGTGGCATTGAAATACGGAGGCGGGAAATGAAAGACGTAACTTTCGGGCAGTATTATCCCTCGCATTCTTTCGTGCATAAAATGGACCCGCGGGTAAAAATTCTCGCGGCGATTGCGTATATCGTGGCTGTATTTTTGGTGCAGAGTTACCATTTTGTCGGCTTTGCGGCTTGTCTTTTGTTTGTACTGATAACCACCGCCGCCGCAAAGGTGCCCTTTTTCAGGGTGCTGTCGAGCATAAAGGCGATACTGTTTTTTGTGTTTTTATCAGCCGTTTTGCAGTTGTTTTTTCACAAGGGAGGAACGCCCCTGTGGGAAGGGGGATTTATAACGGACGAGGGGCTTCTGAGCGCGGGATTCATCGTTGCGAGGATATTTCTCGTCGTTCTCGGCGCGTCGCTTCTGACGCTCACGACTTCACCGGTGGAGCTTGCGGACGGAATCGAGAGCCTGCTGACTCCCCTTAAATGGATAAAGTTTCCCGTGCATGAATTTGCGCTCATAATGAGTATAGCGCTTAGGTTTATACCCACGCTTTTGGACGAGACGGACAGGATTGTGAAGGCTCAGAAGGCGCGCGGTGCCGATTTTGAGAGCGGCAACGTATTCAAACGCGCAAAAGCGCTTATACCTGTGCTGATACCCCTTCTCATAAGTTCTTTCCGCCGCGCGGACGAACTTGCGGACGCCATGGACGCGCGGTGTTATGCGGGCAGCAAACACCGCACTAAATATAAGCGAATGGTGCCGACATACAGGGATTTGATAGGCGTACTTGTCATGGCGGCGCTAATAACCGGCGTGGTGCTCATAAACACTATGCTGCCCTTTTAAGGTGGAGAATGAGAGTTAAAATCACGGTGGCTTACGACGGCACCGATTTTGTCGGCTGGCAGGTTCAGGATAACGGGCGGTCGGTACAGTCGGAGATAGAAAAAGCCGTATTTAAGATTACGGGAGAAAAGGTAAGGGTAACGGGAAGCGGCAGGACGGACGCGGGCGTTCACGCCGCGGGTCAGGTCGCGCATTTCGATACCTCGTCGTCGGTACCCGCATGCAGATTTTATAAAGCCTTAAACACCGTCCTTCCGCCCGACGTCAAAGTTACGGCGAGCGAGGAGATTTCTGCCCGTTTCAACGCGTGCACGCACGCGAAGAGAAAAACTTATACTTACAGCATATATTTGTCGGAAACCGAAAATCCGCTTTATGAAAGATATTCTGTTCGTATTGACCCGGATATCGACGTCGAGAGAATGAAAAAGGCGGCTGAAATTTTTCGCGGAGAACATGACTTTGCGGCGTTTCGTGCGAGCGGCGGCGCGGCAAAGACGACTGTGCGCACAATTTATTCGCTCGATATTATAGAGGAGTCGGGGAAAATCAAATTTGTCGTATGCGGTAACGGTTTTTTATATAACATGGTCAGAATAATATGCGGGGCTCTTGTGGCCGCGGGTAAAGAAAAACTAACGACGGAAGAGATAGAAAAAGCCTTTAAGACGGGCAAAAGGCCCGCGCTGATTAAAACTTTGCCCGCAAAAGGACTGTGTCTCGAATCGGCAGAGTATATTTAACTGATACTATTTTCAGAAGCCGAAATAAATAAATTAAAGATTTGATTCGCAAAAACTTTTAAATAAAAAGGGGAACGACATGGACAATATAAGAAAAAGAAAAAAAACTCTGCTGATTGTTTCGATATTGCTTTCAATCGGCCTGCCTGCAGGAGTGCTCTGCATCATTTTCGGCGCGACTAAAAGCATAGTATTTTTGCTTGTCGCCGGGATAATACTGACGGTCGCGGGATTTTACGTCATGCCCATAATGTGGGTAAAGTTCGGCGAGGCAAGGACTTATGAACTTTTGTGTATGACGGTTACGCGGGACGGACTGCGTAAGATAAAGGATATCGCCGCGCAGATGGGGATATCGGAAGAAAGGGCGGCGGCGCTTATTAAAACGTCGTTATTTAACAGGTACCTCGAAGGGTTTATGTTCAGCGAAGACGGCACCGCGCTGATTGAGATAGAAGCGCCCGAGAATCCGGATGCGACAATTTACATAAAGTGTCAGTCGTGCGGTGCGAGTGCGACGGTAAAAAAATCCGATCCGCGCTGTCCTTATTGCGGTTCGGTCAATATGAAAAATTAACGCGGAAAAGACTTTCTATTGCGTCGTTGCGCTTGTGTGGCCGAGAGAGCGTTGTGTAATTGACGGGTTATAATTACTATATATTGTGTATTTGCGTTTTTCAAGTAAAAAATCGCGAAAAAACCCGAAAATGTTTAAAAAACGCTTGACTTTTATGCCTGAAATAATTTAATATAGATAGGCATTTATAAGGAAAAGTTCGTTTATCGGGGATTAGCCCTCCCTTCGGCGCTCGTCGTGAAAGCGCCGTCAAGCGTTCTTAAATACATTATTTAAAAACAGTTTAAGGAGAAAAAGACATGAAAACTTATATGGCTCACGGTGAAGACGTGGTCAGAAAGTGGTATGTGGTTGACGCCGAAGGTATGGTGCTCGGCAGAGTCGCCTCTCGCGTTGCTGCGGTGCTCCGCGGCAAGAATAAGCCCACTTTCACGCCCAACGTCGATACGGGAGATTTTGTGATAGTGGTTAATTGCGATAAGGTCGTGCTTACCGGTAAGAAACTGGAAAAGAAATATTACAGATATCATACCGGACACATCGGCGGACTCAAAGAAATACAGTATAAAACGCTTATGGCGACAAAATCCGACGTTGCCGTTTACGAAGCGGTGAAAGGCATGCTCCCCAAAAACAGTTTAGGCAGAAAAATGCTTACGAAACTTAAAGTTTACAAGGGACCCGAACACAATCATCAGGCGCAGAAGCCCGAACCGCTCAAACTCAATTAACGAGGTGTAATCATGGCTAAAACAACCAGTAAAAAGAAAGTTCAGTATTGGGGAACGGGCAGGCGTAAAAAAGCCATCGCCCGCGTTCGTCTTCTTCCCGCAGGGGATGGAACTATAACCGTCAACAAAAAGAGTTTGGACGATTATTTCGGACTTGATACTCTTAAATTCATATTGCGTCAGCCTCTCGAACTCCTGGAAGTTTCCGCGAAGTATGATGTGGTCGTAAATGTCGTAGGCGGCGGCTTCACGGGACAGGCGGGTGCCATAAGACACGGTATTGCCCGCGCGCTTCTCGAAGCCGAACCCGAATCGAGGGCAACTCTCAAAAAAGCGGGTTTCCTTACGAGAGATTCGAGAATGAAGGAAAGAAAGAAGTACGGCTTGAAGAAAGCGCGTCGCGCTCCGCAGTTCTCCAAGAGATAATTTTTCGTTCCGTGTACGGCGGGAAATTCTCTGCTATCGGATGACGCGGTATAGACCGATTAAAAGATTAAAAAGGCATTGCCTCGCGGCAATGCCTTTGTTTTTTAACAAATTCGCCGTAAAATAGGTTTTAGCAAAATAATTGCTTAATAAGTAAAGCATTAAAATTAGTGCGCGATAAATAAGCGGCATCAAAATAAGTACTTCGTAAAATAAAAGTCCGACCCAATCGTCAGACTTTGTTTTTTTCCTTTACGCGTTTGATAAATTCGTCATGCGAACGCATAACCGTGAGCATGCCCGCCTGTAACGGGGGCGCGGCGCGCGAGGTCGAATGAGGGTTCTTCTGCGAAGCAGATTGCGGCGCGGTCGGCTCGTTTTTTGGCGACGAGGCTGCGGAGGAAACCGTGGGCTGCGTGTCGTTTTCATTTTTGGCAGCGTTTTGGGATTTGTCGTACAGCCCTAAAAATGAGTTTAAAAGATTGAAAATACCGAATTTATCCATTTTATTTTTCTCCTTTAAACAAAAAACCCGCAAAAATCCTAAAAAATCATTGCAAAAGCGGTCGATATGGTTTATAATAGATACGATATATTTTAATATACTGTATCACAAAGTATAGCCATACATATAATTATATTCGCGTAGACAAGAAAAGTTTACCCGAAAATACGGAGTATTTATGAAAAAGATATTGCTTTCGACACTTGCTTTCATACTCGTCGCCTGCACCGCGCTTGCGGGTGCGTGTTCGGACAGCGTTTCCTGGACCAAGCCCACGCTCAACAATCCCGGGGAAGTTATAAGCGCGGGCGGATTTCTCGCCGAAACCGAAAATTATATATATGTTATAAACGGGAACGGCGGCAGCACTTCCGACAACAGATTCGGTGCGCCCGTTAAAGGCTCGCTTATAGCGATTGAAAAATCCACGGTGGGAACGGATAACGTTAACGCGCAGATAGTTGTGCCAAAACTCTTTGCCGCATCCGATTACGGAGCGGGACTGTATTTTTACGGCGGATACGTCTATTACGGTTCGCCTTCCACCGATAAAGATTCTTCGGGGAATATAGCTACTAACGAGTTGGTGTTCATGCGTACGAAACTGGACGGTTCGCAGGATAAGGCAGAGACCTTTTTCAGCGTTTCCTCTCTTTCCGCGCAGTACAGGATTACCGAAAAAGACGGCGTAGTTTATATAATATACCAAGACCCGTCAGATTCTTCGGTCAGAGTATACAATACATCTTCTAAAACAGATAAATTGATTGCCGAGACGGACGCTGAGAACAATGAACCGATAGCCGAGGGCAAAAATGCGTATGCATCTTTAAATGCCGTGACTTTTGCCGATAACGGCGACCTTGCTTCCGCAGCGCTGTTTTATACCGTAACGGTTTACGACGAAAAATATTACGAGGACAAGGCAAGTCAGGAAGGTTATTCGCGTTCCACGGCTTCTTATAATATAGTTTATGCGGTAAACGCCGCGGGTGAAGCGGTTAAGGTACTCGACGGTGAGGCCGAATCTCTTACTTACGCCATAACGCTCGTTGAGGGCGGGTATGTTTTCTATACCGCGACCCCCGTTTCCGGCACGGCAAAAACTTATGCGAAGTCGGTTGCGGATATATTTGATTCAAATGTTGCGGCGGAGGAGATAAAGAATACCACATACGCCGCGTCGGGTGTAGTTATAAACAGTCTCGAAGAGGTTTATTATTGGGATTCCGAAAATAAAAAACTTATAAAATCTACTCTCACGGGAAGCGAGACGACTGTAAAACAGACGGTACTCAAATCCGAAACCTTGTCCACATTGTTGTTTGTGAAAAACGGTTACGTGTATTATCTTAATTCCAACGGTGAGCTTGCCCGTGCCGAACTTAACAATGCCGATGCCAAAGAACAGAGGGTGTCGCAGGGCGCGGTTGGCGGTGCGAGTTCGTGGTATCTGCCTGAAACAGTTTCGGTCGGCGGCAAGGATTATCTTTTCTATCTCGATACTTCCACTGCCGGAAGCTCGTATGTCTGGTATGCGGATCTTTCTTCGACGGTTGTGAGCGAAGATACCGACGACGATGACGAGGATGACCTTTTCTACTTTGAAAAAACCGCTCCCGCAGCCGTCATGACTGACGCAGACAGGGCGAACATCGCCGTCGCCGCCATAGACGCGATAGAATCGGAGTTGGATTGGGAGATAGTGGAGGGTAAATTCACTGTGGCTTCGGTGGAAAAGGCAAACGAGATATATAATGCTCTGCCCGCAGAGGTAAAAGAAAACGTAGGCGAGAGTTACGTGAATAAACTTGAAAATTGCAACAGGGCAATAAAATTAGGCGAAAAATATTATGCGCTTAAAGGTGTTGCGAATTACGAAAAGCTGTCGGAAGATGAACAGAAGGCGTATAAAGCCGCCTATGCGGCTGCAAAGGCGGAACGCCAGTCGTTAATAGACGCTCTCGGCAGCGACGGATATATTACCGTGCGCGATTATCTCGGTGTCGAACTTAAATCTTATTATTCGTCCGCAAATTCGATATTCGAGGAAGAAGAATAACTTCGCGTTTGAGCGGTTGATGTTTTTACTTTGTTATATTTGTTTGTTTAGTGGCGGCCGCGCAAATTGCGCGGCCGCTATTTTGTAAATTATAAAACAGAAAGTCAATGTTCTTTTTTATGCAGCGCATATAAAGTGGCGTGCGGTAACAATTATTGATTAAAATTGCAATCTTAAATAAAGCATTGGTTTTCAAAAAAATAAAAGCTCTGCAAAATTTTTTATAATTTCCGGCGGACTGATTGCGTTTTTGTTTTTTAAAACTAATCGTTTTAAGCGTGAAAATCGAGGTTTTTTTATGTTTAATGTATTCCTTCTTAAAAGAATATTTTCAGAAAATGAAAAAAATTGCGCAATTTGTCGAATAAAATGTCGAAAAAACACATATTTTATAATTTTGTAAAAAAATAAATCAATTTCGTACAAAATTGGTTGGAAAATTTTGGCATTTGTTGTAGAATATAAACATAAGTAAAAAGGAGTGTGCGCCATGCGTAAAAAGAGTGTTTTTATTTTACAGGATACAAAAGAGGGCGTAGATAAAGTAGCGGAGTGTTTTGCGAATTCGGATGAATTTGAAATTGTTGGTACCGCCGTGGACGGTATCAACGCCATTTCCATGATTTCGGACAAAAAACCGGATTTTCTCATTACGGAACTTGTGCTCGCAGGGTATGACGGATTGTGTGTTATAGAAAAAATAAGAGAATTTAAACTTAATATAAGAATAATAGTTTTAAGCGCTTTATGCAGAGAGGAAGTAATCACCAAAGCCATTGCGCTCGGCGCAGACTATTTTATGGCTAAACCTTTCAGCGAAAAAGTTCTTAAAGACAGAATGAAAGAATTATCTCTCGATAAGCAGGAATTAAAACCCGCGGGATTTATGGCTCCTTTGCATAAAATATCACTCGAAGAAAAGATTAGTAAAATCTTTATAAACGTCGGCATTCCTCCGCACATTAAAGGATATTCCTTTTTGCGAGAAGGAGTGAAAATGGCCGTGGAAGACCCCGATATAATCAATAATATAACAAAAAAACTTTATCCCATGATAGGTGAAAAATATTCCACTACGGCGAGTAAGGTGGAAAGAGCAATAAGGCACGCGATAGAAGTTGCATGGAATCGCGGCAGGATAGAAAATATCAATAATCTGCTCGGCGTCCGTGCCTACGTGGGCGCTGAAAAGCCGACAAACGGCGAATTTATTGCGCTTGTAGCCGATAAAATGCTTCTGGAAAAAGCATAAAAAAAATAAATGTTTTAAAATGTTAAAAAAACAGTTTACAAATCTTCACCATATGGATATAATATACAGCAGTTTAATGTGTAACAACATTCAACGCAACCAAATATATATATTATATATGGAGATAGCGAAATGCCCGGTGATTATATCAAATGCCCGAGATGCGAGTTGAATTACATTAAAAAAGGCGAAGAATACTGCGACGTTTGCAAAGCCGAACTCAACAAAGGGTCAAAACTGTTATTTGTCGACAATTTCGACGAGGAGAACGACCTCGAAGATATAGACCTCTGCCCGCGCTGTCATCAGAATTACGTCAAGAACGGTGAAGAATATTGTGAAAGTTGTTTGAAGGAAATGGAACGCGAAGAAGCCGATATTGACCCGGAAAACGACGATTCCTGGAAAGAATATCTGGACGATGATACCGACATTGATGAGGAAGAGGACGAAGAATTGCGCTCCTTAGACAAACTTGCCGAGGAAGAGGGAGACGAACTTTTCGATGACGAAGAGGAAGAATATCTCGAAGATAATTCGGAAGAACCCGATGATTTCGAGATACCCAAGATAGACGATTCTGAATTTGAAGATTACGACGAGGAAGAAGAGGACGAAGAGGAAGACGACGAAAATTTTTAAATTTAAGGTTTAAGTTTTAATTTTTTCGGGAATAATCTTCGTATGATTAAAAGCGGAGAATCTTTAAGTCAAGTCAAAAAAACAATAATGAATATGATACAGAAATCCGTCGAGGTAACCCTTAATCTCGGGCGGAACAAATATGTTGTGTATTCGGGTATCTTGTCGGGTGTATATCCCGCCTTATTTACCGTGAGCCCCGAAAACAAGGATTTTAAAGGTAAAACCTCATATTCTTATTCCGAATATATGTGCGGCAAGGTAAAGTTAAGAGAACTTGCCCAATAGCAGGCAACCGGTAAGGCATCGGTTACGCGCTCGGGAAAACCGAATATGCGGATATTTTTTAAAAATTTTTTATAAAGATATAATGAAATTATATTTATTAACGATGTAAACGGCGCGCCGCGGAAAAACCGCGGCGCGCCGTGCTGGCAGGAGGCGGCTTTATCGGCCTTGAGGTTGCGGAAAACCTGTGTGAAATG
>CALVWQ010000028.1 GCA_944367535.1 uncultured Clostridia bacterium | reverse complement strand
ATATTAAATTTATTATTATAATTATGTCTATTATAGTATATTGAACTATAATAATATTTGTTTTTGTCCGGCAATACTATTCGTTTTTGTTCGGCGACACTCGGTATTTAGAAAGCCGCGTTCACCCCGCGACGACAATCTCCGCCGCGGCTGCACCGCTTTAAATTATTAACCCCATATATATCCCGGCGACACTGTTTCACCGGGTTTAATAACGATGTATTTTCCTCTATTATTATAATAAACGGGAAGGCATGAAGGATTGTGTACGATGTCGCCCTGCAAAGAGTATTCAAGGCTTTCAAACGCCTTTATGTAATCATAAAATTCTCCGAAATTTATTTGTCGGTCATTCTGATTTTATTTTTTTCGTTTAATTCCTGCATAAAAGCGGAATTTATGTTAAACGTGCATTTGATACCGAAATTATCTAATATTTTCATGAATCGACGGTCCTGAACGACACCGTCGTCATAACTGAGAGTAAGCGCCTTCTTCTTAAAATTCGGATAAAGTAAATACGAATAAATCATTTTAGTCCTCTTTAAAAATATTAAATCTATTCACAACAAGCATCGGAATACATGTGCCGTCCCGCCGTAAAAGCAGGTATCAGTTCTCCGTTTTGTCCGTCTGCTGTTTTGCCGCTTTTTCTATATAGACTTTAAGGTATTCGGCAACCACCGGTGCGAGTTTTTTAATCTCCATATCCGTCGTGTTGACGCAGAGGTGATATCCTCTCTTGTCGCCCCAGGAAAAAGGCGAATACATGTCGTGCGTCTGTTTTCTCGCCTTATCTATTTTCTTTATACGCTTTATGAGCTGTTTGTCGGTAAAATGCTCGTCCTTGGGCGCGCGCTCGCGGCACCTTTCGACTTTTGAGGGCATTGCGGCGTATACGAATACTTTGACGGGATTATATTCCGCGAGCAATGTATCGGCACATCTGCCTACTATAATACAGTCTCCCGCCTCAGGCAGACTTTTAACAATCTTGTTCTGACACGCGAAAAGTTTGATATAGTTGCTGTCGAGTTGAGTCAGATACCCGAACGAATGAGAAAAAGTAATCGGAAACACGGCGGACCCTATTCCGCCTTCAAGTGTCTTCTCGATATAATGTTCGTCAAAAGACGTTTCCTTTGCAATTGCCTCGATAATTTCCCTGTCATAATATTTAAAACCAAGAATATCCGCAAGTCTTTTACCGAGTTCTCTGCCGCCGCTGCCGAATTCTCTGCTGATAGTTATTACAGTTGCCATAATTTACCTCCATTCATATATTTTCTCGGTTCATATATATTATAAATGAAAAAGTGTGATTTGTAAACAAATTCCGAAAAAAAACTCCCGCGAAGAAAAATCGGGAGTTTTTCATAGGCAATTTTTCAGATATTCCGACCGTGAAAATAACGCAAATTTCAGATGTGTAAGTTATTTTTATGACGTAACTTTAAAAATCTGTATATTTTTAAAGACATAATTTCACATGAAATCGGGCATTTACGAAATCTTATATCAATAGTTTTTAGCGTTGATTTCAAAGAAAGCTCTCGGATGGTCGCAAGTCGGGCAGACTTCCGGCGCCTCTTTTCCGACGACGATGTGCCCGCAGTTTCTGCATTCCCAGATTTTTACGTCAGATCTCTTGAACACTTCGGCACTTTCTACGTTTTTAAGAAGCGCACGATATCTTTCTTCGTGTTCTTTTTCTATTGCGGCAACAAGCCTGAATTTTTCGGCAAGTTCCTTAAAGCCTTCTTTTTCCGCGGTATCGGCAAAACCCTTGTACATGTCCGTCCACTCGTAATTTTCGCCTTCCGCGGCGGCGGCAAGGTTTTCAGCCGTATCGCCTATACCGTTAAGTTCCTTGAACCATATTTTGGCGTGTTCTTTTTCGTTGTCTGCGGTTTTTAAAAATAACGCAGCAATCTGTTCATACCCGTCTTTTTTCGCCTTGGAAGCAAAATATGTGTATTTGTTTCTCGCCTGAGATTCGCCCGCAAACGCGGCGTGCAGATTTTTCTCCGTTTCCGTTCCGGCATACTTATTCTTCACTTCACCCAAAAAAATCAGGTTATCACCTGTCGCCTTACACTTGGGGCAAACGGGCGTTTCCCCGTCTTTTACGAAAAACACTTCCCCGCATATTTTGCACTTGTACTGTTTCATAACGCTTCTCCTTTTTTAATATATTTTTAATAATTATTTAACTTAAAATTTTAACTGTTTGATTTTGTTTATCGTTTATATGCTGCTTTGGCATTCCTTATAGGCAGCAGGATTTACGTTATGCCATTAAAAAACGACGGTTGCAGTTAAATTTTAAAATCATTTTTTTAAAATCACCTTACGAAATTCGTTTTAATTTTCGCGGCTGTCTCGGGTGGATTTACGCCCGCATTTTTGCCTGCTTCAATACATTTTAACAGCCACGCCATATTTTTGCCGAGGTATTCCATGGTCTGCAACCCCTCTTTATCCGACTCCACGTCCTCCGCCCGACTTCCGAACACCATATTCCAGTAAGTTGAAGAAACCACGGGCATCTGACATATCGAAAGATGTTTTTCGATTGCGTCAAGTGAAGAAGTCGTGCCCGCCCTTCGCGCCGCCGCGACGACCGCACCGGGTTTATGTGCAAAAAACCTGCCTGCGGAATAAAAAAGCCTGTCCATGACGCATAAAAGCCTTCCGTCGGGGTGGGCGTAATAAACGGGCGAACCGAAAACGAATCCGTCGGCATCTTTGGCTTTTTCCGCCCATTCGTTCACGACGTCTCCGCCGATAACGCACTTTCCGAGTTTTGCACACTGCCCGCAGGCAAGGCAATCGGAAACGGGCGCAGCACCGATTTGCAGTATTTCGGTTAGAATTCCCTCGTTTTCAAGCGCTTCCGCAACTTTTTTTAATGCGGTAAATGTACATCCTTCTTTATGGATACTTCCGTTAAAAAGCAAAACCTTCATTTTTTCACCTTTTATCTGCAAACTTAAACGATTTCGCGTCTTAATAGCCGCAATATCAGATACGGTTTTTATTATAAACGCAAAAAACCTCCCTGTCAAGCCCAAACATAAAAACATCGGAAAACAAAATTTTCTCTGCAATAATTATACCGTTACAACTTCTTATAAAAAAACCGAAAAAAGTGCAAAAAATAATTAGTTCGGATAAACAAAAAAAGAAAAGCAAGATTCAACAATAAAAATATAAAATCTGCCACGTAAAACTAACTTGCAAATATTACGCTTTTCTTAATTCCAAAAAAATATCATTTTCTCATATTGCTTTAAAATTTTCTTTCTCGTCTTATTCTAAAATCCTTTATTTTCTTTATACCCCGAAAACTTTATCGGCAACCTCATTTCCGTCGCCTTTAACGATATAATCTGAAAGGCAACTTATTGCTTTTTTGAAATCTGCGTGCTGAAATCTCACGTTTTCAAGACGTGCTTGAAGTTCCTCCACGGGTCTTTCCGAAAAAAAGTCACCCGTTATTTTTACGTTTTTTATCATTCCCTGTTCAAGATCGAAATCTGCTCTCAATGTACCGAACGAAAAACGAAATTCAAAACTGTTCTGCGATTTGGGAGAATAACCGACATTCCATTCGTAAGTGGAATATTTTTGGGCAACCAGTTTGTTTATTTTTTCAAAATCCCTATCGTCAAAGTTATAATCCTTGCAGAATTTTTTAAAATGTTTCGAAAGCCCTTTTTTAAATTCCGTCACCGTCATAAGCGGATCGGTAAATTCCGAAATATTCGCGACTCTTGCTCTGACGGACTTTATTCCTTTACTCTGCATTTTTACGTGGTTTGGCCTCAAAGCAGAAGAAAGTACGGTCATATCGGTATCGAATAAAAGCGTACCGTGATGCATTATCTTGCCGCCGTAAACCGTCTGCGCGTTTCCCGAAATCTTTCTGCCGCCGACCGTAATGTCGTTTCTCCCCGTAAATTCGGCGTTTACCCCGAGAGAGCGCAGATATTCTATTACGGGGGCGGTGAACTTTGCGTAATTATCCGTATTTTTATCGAAAGGAGCAATTACAGTATAACAGATATTGCCCTCGTCGTGATATACGGCGCCGCCGCCCGTCTGGCGGCGCACCGTCTTTATACCGTGCGCTTCGGTATAGCCGAGATTGACTTCCTGCAAAGTATTCTGATTGACGCCAACTATAACCGCGGGCGAATTAACCCATAAATAAATATAGTTTCCGCCCTTGATTTTTAAAAGGTATTCCTCCGAAGCAAGATTGAAATACGGGTCGTGAATATCGTGCGTTATAAAAAAGAAATCTTCCATATTAAACCGAAAAACTCAAATTCCGAAAAATAAAAACTTTTCAATGCGAATAATTCATAATCTCTTTACCGAAAAGAAATTTAATGAAAAAAATACATTTAATACCGGCCTTATTATCCTGACGAAAAATTCGATGTGTTTATGCAATCAAAAAATAACGGGGGCTTTATTAAGCCCCCGTCAGCCAACGTCCGATTAAACGCCTTTTTTTGCCTTTCTCATTATCTCCGCATCGGAAGTGTTGATTGTGGAGACATGACCTTTCAAGGGCAAAATCTTATCGTTGATATAATCGATTATCCAACTTGCCTGCGGGAAGAATTCGGAATCGAATTCATAGGGAGGCGTAATCCAGTTCTGCGCGCCGCATACGACTGCGGGGGCATCCAGATAATCGAAGCAAAGTTCTGAAATGTTTCTCGCGAAGTCGTTAAGGATAGAACCTCTCGCGCAAGCGTCGGAAGCAAGAATAATTCTGCCCGTCTTCTTAACCGATTCAACAACCTTTTCGTAATTGAACGGAACTATGCTCCTCGCGTCGATGATTTCGGCCTCTACGCCGTATTTATCTTTAAGGATATCAGCCGCCTCGACAGCCTTATAAAGCGTCGCGCCGATAGTAAGAATCGTTATATCTTTACCTACTCTCTTGATATCGGGTTCGCCAATCGGAATTTCATAATATACTTCGGGCACACCCTCTTTTCTGAACTCCTCGCCCTTGTCGTAAATTCTCTGCGATTCGAAGAACACAACGGGGTCTGTTCCGTTGAGCGCCGCGTTCATAAGACCTTTTGCGTCGTAAGGAGTTGCCGGGAAGCACACTTTAAGCCCGGGGACATGCGCGGGGAGCGCAACCCAGTCCTGAGAGTGCTGAGCACCGTACTTGCTGCCGACGGAAACTCTGAGCACGACGGGCATTTTCAGAATACCGCTGCTCATTGCCTGCCATTTTGCGAGTTGGTTGAATATTTCGTCACCCGCTCTGCCCATAAAGTCGGCATACATGAGTTCTACAATTACTCTGCCTCCGCAAAGTCCGTAACCGACCGCCGAAGAAACGATAGCCGCTTCGGATATGGGAGAATTGAAAAGTCTGTGATAAGGAAGTGCTTCGGTAAGCCCTTTATACACTGCAAACGCGCCGCCCCAATCGCGCACGTCTTCACCGTAAGAAGTGAGCGTCGGGTCTTTATAATATCTGTCGATTATCGCCTCGAAAAGACCGTCCCTTATATTGAAACGCTTCATGTTGGAAACGAGCTGACCCTTTTCGTCGAAAGCATAACGCGATTTTCCCGCGATTTGCTTTACTCTCGGGTTCTCGCTCATGGGCATCTTGACGTCCACGGGTCTGTCTTCCATCTTTTCGACAGCGCCGTTGCTGAACATGAGGTTTTCCACATAATAAGGCTCTTTCTTGAAATCGAGATAGGGCGATTCGACGGGGTCTGCCGCAAGTTTGCAGAGTTTAAGCATTCTCTCCGAGATACTCGCGAGAATCTCGTCGAACTTGGAGTCTTTTTCTATCTTGGCATCGACAAGCGCCTTCCTGTACGTAACGATCGGATCGTATTCCTTCCAAGCGTCCACCTCTTCCTGAGTACGGTAACTCATGGCGTCCGAAGGAGAATGTCCGCCGTAACGGTAAGTTACAACGTCGAGCATGACGGGGCCCTTGCCTTCGAGGAGCAGCGCTTTCTTTCTCTTCATCGCTTCGATGACGGCGAGAGGATTGAATCCGTCCACGCGTTCCGCATACATCTGCGAAGGCGTTACGCCCGCGCCGAGTCTTGCGAGGAAGTCGTACGCCATGGTTTCGCCGCGGGTCTGTCCGCCCATGCCGTAGTCGTTGTTGAAGAAGTTGAAAAGTATCGGCAGACCGCCTTTCTTTTCCCAAAGAGTGCGGAACTGGTCCATGGCGGCAAAGTTCATCGACTCGTACACCACGCCGCAGCCGACCGCGCCGTCGCCGACGTTGCTTATGACGATGCCGGGCTTGTCGTTTATCTTCTTATAGAGCGCCGCACCCAGCGCGACGGGAGCCGCGCCGCCGACGATTGCGTTGTTGGGGTATATACCGAAGGGCAGGAAGAAAACGTGCATGGAGCCGCCCATTCCCCTGTGGAAACCGGTATGACGGGCGAATATCTCGCTCATGAATCCGTAAAGAAGGAAATCCACCGCGAGGTCTTTGACGTTGCCCGTCTTGTTGTGTTTTTCGACGGGCGCGAGCGTTTCGCCGCCCATGAAATCTTTCATTATCTGATAAAGTTTGTCGTCGGGAAGTTTATGAATGGAAGCAAGTCCTCTTGCCAGCACTTCGCTGTGACTTCTGTGCGAACCGAAGGTCATGTCGTCGAGGTCAAGAATATAAGCCTGTCCGACAGCCGCCGCTTCCTGACCTATCGAAAGGTGCGCAGGTCCGGGATAAGAATGTTTAAATCCCTGATATTCGCCCTTGATTTTTATGGAGTTTATCATGCTCTCGAATTCGCGGAGCATCGCTATATCGTTGAATATTCTCACGAAATCGTCTTTCGAATAGTTGGCTTTTTCGTCCGCTATCGTCTTGTTGTACTGATTTACGGGAATATCTTCAAAGGTTATCTTACCGCTCTTCCTGAGTTCGACAGGGTCCACGAATAATTGTTTTGACATATTATGTTTCTCCTCTTAATTTATTATTATATCTGGAAAATCGCTTCACGCACTATTTCGCAAACGGTAGGATGCGGGAAAACGAGTTTCTTTATGTTTTCAATATCTACTTCCAAATCTATCATGGCGGAAACTGCTACGATATATTCGCCGGCGTATGAGCCGATGATATGCGCGCCTATCAGTGTGTTCGTCGCCTTATTCACGACAAGTTTGCATATTCCGTCGAGTTCGGTATTTTCTGCGACGTATCTGCCCGAATAAGTGAGCGGAATGGAAACCGTCTTGACGTCCAGTCCTTTCTGCTTTGCGCTCTCCTCCGTTTCGCCCACCGAACCCACTTCGGGGTTGGTGTAAATGACGGAAGGTATGACGTTGTAACGCATGCGGTCTTTTTTGCCGACCATATTGTTTACCGCGACCTCCGCTTCTCTGTAAGCGGTGTGTGCGAGCATTATCTTGCCGTTAACGTCGCCTGCCGCATATACGTTTGCAACGTTTGTACGCATGGCATCATCCGTAACGACCGCGCCGCGTTCCAGATTAACGCCTATGTTTTCAAGACCTATATCCTTCGTTACCGCGCGTCTGCCGATGGAGAGAAGTATTTTGTCGGCGGGAACTTTTTCCGTCTTGCCGTTTCTCTCGAACACGACTCCGTCCTTCTCAATTCCCGTAACCTTGCAGCCGAGATTGAATACGACGCCCTTTCTTTCCATGGTTTTCTGCAAAATCGCAGAAACTTCCTTTTCGGTGGGGCCTGCGATTTTATCGAGCATCTCAACAACGGTTACTTTGCTTCCGACAGACGAGAAATAACTTGCCATTTCAAGCCCGATTACACCGCCGCCGATGACGACGAGTTTTTCGGGGATACTGGTCAAATCGAGTATTTCCCTGTTGGTCAGAACAAGACCCGAATCTATGCCCTCTTTTAGTCCCGTTATGGGCGGAACAACGGGCATGGACCCCGTCGCAATCATGAGTCTCTTTGCGATGTATTTTTCATCGCCCGCTTTTACGATATATCCCTCTGCGTCTTTTCCCTCGATATAAGCCTCAGCAGACTTCATCGTAACTTTGTTTCTTTTGAGCTGAGCCTTAATACCCGACACAAGCATTTTGACGACGCCGTTCTTTCTCTCCACGACGAATTTCTGATCGATAGAAACTTTGCCGCCCACTTTCACTCCGTAGTTTGCAGAATGATTGGCGTAATCCATAACTTTTGCGGAATTGAGAAAAGTCTTGCTCGGCACACAGCCTTCGTTGAGGCATACTCCGCCGAATTCTCTCTTTTCTATGACGAGCGTTTTGAGTCCCGCGTGTCCCGCGCGCTCGGCGGTAAGATACCCCGCAGGGCCGCCGCCTATCACTACAAGATCAAATGTTTCCATAATTTCTCCTTAAAAAATAAACTGTTGTGAAAATCGCTTTTATAAATTTATCTTCGTCCGCCGCAACCTTTCATGCCGCAAATAACTCAAATGCACTTACTGTCGGCAAGCAGATTGAAACTGAAATTTTCGAGATATTCTTTTAATTCTTTCAAGAATCTCGAAGCGGGCGCGCCGTCGAGCGCTCTGTGGTCGTAAGATAGAGACAGACTCATCGCCGTATACGGAATAATCTCGCCGTTCTTGCCGAGTTTTATTCTCGTTTCCAAGGTATTCACGCCGAGTATACCCGTCTGCGGCGGATTGACTACGGGAGTGAAACTTTCTATTCCCATGGTGCCGACGTTGCTGACCGTGAAACTTCCGCCCGTAAGGAATTCGGGAGCGAGTTTGCCCTCAATCGCGTCGGAAGAGAGTTTTTTGGATTTGACCGCTATTTCCGAAAGGCTCATAAGGTCGGCGCCGAAAAGTGTGGGAACGAGCAGACCTCTCGGGGTATCTGTAGCGATACCCATATTGACGTGTTCGAAATAACGCATGGTGTCGCCGTTTATGAGGTTGGCGTTTAAATCCCTGTGGTTTTTAATGACACGCGATACCGCGAATACGATTATATTGTTGACAGTAATGGGCGGCAAAGCGAGTTTTTCGGCGTTGTCTTTCAGATACTTTCTGAACGCCATGATATTCGTGCAGTCGAAAGAAAGCGTATGCGTGAGCTGCGCCATGGTCGAAAGACTTGCGACCATATTCCTCGCAATGACTTTTCTGATGTTTGACATCTTTTCGTCCTTGTACGCCTTAACGTCGACGTTTTCGGCCTTGGATACGGGCGCTTTTGCCTCTGCGGCGGGTGCCGCGGCGACGGTCGCCTTATTTACGCTCGCTTCCCTTACGTCTCTTTCGATTATCCTGCCGTTAGGTCCCGTAGCACTCGCGGTTTTTAAGTCCACGCCGAGTTTTTCGGCGAGATTTTTAGCCCTGGGACTTGCAAAAATCCTGCCGTCCGCAGAAGCGGCGGGAGTTTCCTTCGCGGCGACAGCCGCAGGTGCATCATTCGCGACGGTTGCGGTTTTTATTTCCGCAGCCGCGGGCGCCGCTGCACCGTTCGGAGCAAAGCACGAAGCATCCACGCCGTGTTCGCCTATCGCGAGCACGTTAGTCCCTACGGGAATTTCGTCGCCTTCGTTAAAGAATATCGCGAGCACTTCGCCCGACGTTTCCGACTGCAAATCGAAAGAAGATTTATCCGTTTCATAAGAGAAAAGATTGTCTCCCGTTTTTACGGTATCTCCGACCTTGACGTTAAGTTTCGTGAGAATACAGCTTTCAACCGTTATTCCGGACTTAGGCATGGTAACGGGGGTTGCCTTAATATCTGCGGGAATAACCGCAGGCGCAGCCTTTGCGTCGCTGGTCGCGGGCGCGGTTTTAACTTCTTCCGCCGCGGGCGCCGCTGCACCGTCGGGAGCAAAGCCCGTTATATCTTCGCCCTTTTTGCCGATTACGGCAACGTTTGTAAGAACGGGAATTTCGTCACCCTCGTTAAAAAAGAGCGCCAGCACTTCGCCTTCCGCCTCGGCGGCGTAATCAATAGAGGACTTGTCCGTCTCAAAAGAAAAGAGTATATCCCCGACCTTTACTTTATCGCCGACTTTGACGTTCCATTTGGTCAGAATACAACTTTCTACGGTTATGCCCTGCTTGGGCATCATGACAGCATTAGCCATTTATGAACTCCTTATATTTTATATTTGAATTGAAACGACCGCTTTGACGACGGCCGTGCGTCATCAGATTTTCTTAGCGTTTGCAAGCAGATATTTCTCCGCTTCGTCAGACCATATTCCGTTATGCTTCTTGCATATATCCGCAAGGTCCTTAAAGAAGGGGTCGGTCTTTCCGAGTTCCTCGAAATCCGCAATTGCGGTCATGGGCATGGAAACATGCGTATATACGAGTTTCTTTGCGCCCTTGATGTTGGGAAGATTGAGAGTGGTATCGACCACGCTGTCAAGACCTCCGACGTGGGAAATCATTATGGAAGGATTGATTTTTCCTTCGCCCGCAAGCTTTAAAGCCTCTCTCAAATCGTTCGTGTTTCCGCCCGAAGTACCGGTTATTCTGTGGAAAGAATAATGTACGTCATAGAAATTGAACTTTGCCGAAAAATCCGTCTTGATGGGACCAGCAAAGAAGTTAAGGCAGCCTCCGTCGCCGAGAAGCGCGTCGCCCTGTTCGACGAGCGCGGATACGGGCGCATATACGAAGACGTCGTCAAACCCCTTTCCGCCATTTAAATCTTTCATGTATTTCACAGGGTCGGCTATCGAAGAAGTATTGACATAAACGAGTTTAACGCCGTTTTTCGCCGCTTCTTCGACGGTAAGGAGCGTCGCCGCCCTGTCGAGCCTTGCCTGGTCTATATCGGTAACAACCATTAAAGAAGGTCTTCTGTCGCAGTGAATACCGTAATCCACGCAACCGAGCCCCATGGGTCCGACGCCTGCAAGTATAGCGACCGCTCCCCCTTCTTTTATTCCCATTTCGTGAGTGTGCGACTCATAGTGAGAATGATAATTTTCGTGATATCCCGCGATAATGCACGACATAGGTTCGGCAAGCGAAGCCTTGAAATAACTTTCACCGTTATACGGAATAAGACAATCGGTTTCCATCACCTCGTTAGGAATGATTACGTACTGTGCGTCTCCGCCTATGTACTGATAGGAATATCCCGGCGCATAAGGCGAACCCTTATAGTTCATGGCGGGCTGAATACCGAACTTGCCGCCCTCTTTGAACTTATGTTTCCATTTCGCGCCGACCTTCACTATATCGCCGCAAAACTCATGACCTATGATTACGGGTCGTTCGGCTACGTCGTCAGGCACTCTCTTGTGCGCTGCGCCCTGTTCGGCAGCCTTAAAACTTGACATGCAAATACTGTCCGACACTACCCTCGCGAGAATTTCGTCGTCCTTGATTTCGGGCAACTCGAATTCTTCCAGTCTCAGGTCGTTTACTCCGTACAATCTTACCGCTTTGGTCTTCATTATATTAACCTCCTCCGATTGCAAAAAAATTTTTTTATGCCTTTCTTTCGGCCGAATCGATTCCCGAAAAGCTTTTATGCGACTTCAAATTTCCGCAAAAACCAGTTCTTAAAATCCCGATATAAACTCCGTCTCGAAAGAGGCATGCTCCTTCCAAGACAGACGCGCCGAACCGAAAAGCCCTTTTTATCTATCGTATATTCTATCATAAGAACGTATAAATGTATACCGCTGAAAAAATGTTGCAAAAAGAATTTTTTTATGATACAATATAATCATAAATGAACATAAATGAACAAATAATTTCGTTTTGAGGGTTAAAAAATGCTTACAATAAAGCGTCAGGAAGAAATTCTCGAAATTTTGAACAAAAATAAACAGGCGACGGTCGAAGAACTCGCGAGCGAACTTTTCGTTTCGGGCGCGACCATCAGGCGGGACCTTTCGGCGATGGAAAAACAGGGGCTTATAAAAAGGTCTCATGGCGGAGCTATCCCCTTTATGTCGAGTGCAGAGGAATCGGCGTTCGCCATACGCGAACAGGAAAACACCGCTGCTAAAAGAATCATCGCCAACCTCGCTTTCCGGCTCGTCAAAAACGGCGATTCGGTATTTTTGGATTCGAGTTCGACGACGGGTTTTCTCATTCCCCTTCTTAATAACCTCAAATACCTTTCCGTAACGACAATAGGTCTTAAAAACGCACTTTTGCTCTCGCAGACAAACAGCATAAAAATTTATATAGCGGGCGGACAGATTTCCAACCATTCTAACTCCATCACGGGAAGCGATACAATAGATTATATTTCGCGCATACACGCCGACGTCGCCTTCCTCTCCTGTTCCGGCGTCACGCCCGAGGCAGGATTTACCGATGCGGACATAGAGCAATCCAAACTGAAATCGCAGATGCGAAAAAATTCGAGCATAGTGGCAATGCTCTGCGATTCGACGAAGTTCGGAAAAACTTTCATGTGTACCGACTTTACTTTTGACAGTATCGATTATCTGGTAACCGATAAAAAACCGCCCGAAAATTATATGGAAAAAATTTCTTCTTGCGGCTGCAAACTTTTAATTCCCGACGACAATACTTTTTAATATAAAACTACGCTCGGCTAAAAACCCGAGATTTACGACATAACCTTTTAATCGGCATTTTCCTTTTTTGAACTTAAATTTATTATTTTAATATTTTTTGAAAACCTCAAGCCCCTACCATGCGGAAGGGGCTTGGTTTTTAATAAAAATACTTTTTTAATAATCGCTACGCGTCGGCATTTTAAAGGCGTATATTTTTCAATACGCAGTTTTTAACGACTCGTCGGAATTCTCGGCAGGCATTTTCTCGGCAGGCATTTTCTCGGCGCGCCGAATTTCCGCATCAGATTTTTTCGACTGTTATACCGTCGGCGACGAAAGCGTCGTAGCATTCTGCCGCATAACCTATCGTCCTCTCATACACTTTCATGACGTGTTTTTTGAAATCTTCCGCCCCGTCTTTTCTGACGATGGATAACGTACATCCCCCGAAGCCCGCGCCGGTCATGCGCGACCCGAGGCACGCCGGATGAGCCTCAGCCGCCGCCGCGAGAGTGTCGAGTTCGATTCCCGTAACCTCGTAAAGATTTTTAAGCGACGCGTGAGATTCGCTAAGCAACCTGCCGAGAGCAACCATATCGCCTTTTTCCATAGCTTGTTCGGCAAGGCGTACCCTCGCGGTTTCTTTTACGACGTGCTCCGTTCTCATTCGTACTGTTTCGGAAAGCAGGTTTTTGTATTTTTCAAACTGTTCTATTGTCAATTCCGAAAGACATTCTATCCCTGTCTTATCTTTAAGAATGTTAAAAGCCTCTTCCGTTTCGCTTCTTCTCTCATTATACTTGCTGACGACAAGATTGTGCGGTTTTTTGGTATTTATAATCACCAGCTCGCAGTCCCCCATTCTGACGGGGACATATTTACATTGTAAAGTCTTGCAGTCGAGAAGCATGGCTTGCCCCTTTTTACCGCATGCAGAGGCGTATTGGTCCATTATCCCGCAATTCACGCCCGCGTATTCGCGTTCAGCTTTCTGTGCGAGAAGCGCCGTTTCCACGGGGTCGGGCGTTTCTCCCGCAATAACGGCGAGCGCCGCTATCGTAGAAACCTCTATCGCCGCGGAGGACGAAAGTCCGCTGCCGAACGGCACCGAGCAATCCTGCAACATATCGCAGCCGATTACTTTATGCCCCGCATTTTTCCACATCAGCGCGCTTCCCGCCTGATAATTGCCGTAACGCAGATTTTTATATTCCGTAAGGCTTTCGGTGTCGAGAGAAACGGAATCTGTAAGAGTCGTCCAACTTAGGTTTATATTTTTACCGCCGTTTTCACGCACGTAAACCGTATTTTTCAGGGAGAGTGCGGCGGGAAAAACCTTTCCACCGCAGTAATCGATGTGTTCGCCTATTATATTTACTCTGCCCGCCGCAGTTACTTTGTATTCGTATTTTTCCATCAGATAATTCCCGCCTCTCTAAGGAATTTTTCCGTCATAGACTTATCTTTGAATACCGCGGTGTTTTCGAGAATACGGTAACACACGCTTCCGAGTTCTTTTCTGATTGCGCTCTTAACGTTTTCGGGCGAGTAATCTCCTCCGCACAGCGCGACTGTTTCTTCGTATATCATTCCGAAATCTTTGAGTTTTTCGTTAAGCGGCTGTCTATTCTCTATGAGTTCTCCCATCTCCGCGAGCTCCGCATCCAGTCTCCCCGGCAAAATGAATAACCCCTGCGCTTCAATAAGACCAATCGATTCTTTCTTTATCACGTGGAATTCGGGATGCGCGTGGAATACTCCGTCGGGATATTTTTCCGAAGCAATATTGCTTCTGAGAATAATATTCATCTCGTACCCGCGCGAGGTTTTCACTACCGTCGGACTAACCGCGTGATGAATGCCTTCGGCGTCCTTACTGACTATGCCGAGCTCTAAATTATCGTAATTTTTCCAATACATGTTTATCGCGTCCGAAACCTCCGTTATAGCGTCCCTGTTTTTAGAAACGACTCTAACGGCAGTGCCCGGCCAGTCTAGGATTTCAAGCGTCGCCTCTGGGAAATTTTTACAGACAAACGTCTTTACCGCGCCAGCCTTCTGTAACGGGAGCGTTTCGCCGCCGCCCTGATAATGGTCGTGCGCGAGAACGCTTCCGCCTATTCTCGGGAGCGCGGCGTTGCTGCCGATAAAGTATTGCGGAAATTCGTCTGCAAAATCCATAAGTTTGACGAATGTTCCCCTGTCGACGTGCATGGGCGTATGTTCATAGTTTACCGCAATGCCGTGCTGATAAAAATATCCGTACGGCGAAAACTGCCAGAACCATTTTTCGCCTCCGAGATTAAAGTTTATAGTGCGTAGCGTGCATTTGCTGCGCCCCGAAAACCCCTCGTTCGAATGACAGATATTGCATTTGGGATAGCCGCCTTTGGGCTTGTTCCCCTCCGCCGCCTTTTTAGAGTCGCGGAATTCGGGCTTCGCCTTGTTTATAGTGATAATAAGCCCGTTCTCCTCAAAGCGGGGATTGGCATCGAGCTTTGCTTTTTTTACATAATCGCACTTAACCGAATAATCGTAAAACCATTCGGTCGCCGCCTTACCGCCCTTATTTGCCTTTATTTCGTAAAACTTTTTTTCCGCTTCCGACGGCAACATGGTAATAGCACCCATTACGGCGTCGCAATATTTCTCGCTTTCGCTCTCGTCGTAAAGCCCCGCCTCGACGCAAGCCTCGTCAAACTCTTTTATGAGTTTTTCGGGGGTTTTGTCGTCCGTAAACACTTTCTCGTCCGACTCGTAAGAATCCAATCCGAAAAGATTGAATATTGCATTTTTCGCATAGTCTTCGTTTCTTGCGTCAAGCCCGAGATTTTTCTCGGCATAGTCTATAAGTCTGTCAATACAGCGATAAACTTTTTTCATAAATTTCTCCGTAAAATTACTGCTTTTTATAATTTTAGCATATTGCATTGCCAAAGTCAATCTAAGACCGGAATTAACAAATATGTTTTTTAATTTTTCCGAAATAACTACGCGCGGCGCTAAATTAGCGCCGCGCGTAAACATCCGTTCTAAAATTATTTTTCATATAGATTTAAAACCCGTAAAACACCGCTTTACAACTCAGTTTTTCCCGACGAAAAATTCAATCGCTTTTTTATAGCCCTCGAAACCGAGCCCCTTAAACAATGCGGAAGCATAAAGACTGATAAAACTGTGCCTTCTGAACTCCTCTCGTTCCGCAATATCCGTAAGGTGTACTTCCGCGGTCTTTATCCCGACCGCTTTAAGCGCGTCGAGAACCGCAACGCTCGTGTGCGTCAGCGCGCCCGCGTTGATTATAATTCCGTCGTATCTGCCACGCGCGCGCTGAATCGCCGTAACTATATCTCCCTCGTAGTTAGATTGATAAATACGGACTTTAACGCCGTTTTCGGCGGCTGCGGAACATATATATTTTTTAAGCGCTTTATAGTCTTTCTTCCCGTAAAGCGCAGGCTCGCGTATGCCCAGCATATTGAGATTAGGTCCGTTTATAACAAGCAGTTTCATAGGCTTTGATTATTTCCTCCGCACATTTTTCCGCGGGTCCTGCGTTCTCTACGGCGGCGTCCGCCGTACTCTCGTATATACCCGCGCGTTTTTCAAACAATTCTTTTATTCCCGTCTTTGCGGAAACGGGTCTGCCGTCGTCCGTGAGTAAATTTATGTCTCTTTTTATATATACTATTATCCCGTTGCTTTTTAGCGCCGCGACGTTTTCGGGAAAGCACACGCTTCCGCCGCCGCACGCTATAACGGCTCCGGACTTTGCGCCGAGCAATTTCACCGCTTTTTTTTCTATCTCTCGGAATGCCGCTTCCCCGTCGGCGTTTATTATTTCCGCGGGCGTCCTCCCGCAATTTTCGAAGATATACCCGTCGACGTCATAAAACTCGCGTCCCGTTTTTTCGGCGACGAGCCTTCCAAGCGTAGTCTTTCCGCAAGAAGGCATGCCCGAAAGCACTATATTCAAAGTGTCGCGTTTTATAATATTTATTATTTTCTCCGTTTCGTCTTCGGTGTGTTTAGCTCCCAGCCAGATATCCTCGGCAAGCAAAGCCTGTTCGACGAGCATGGGAAGTCCGTTAGAACAGACCGCGCCGCGCTTTTCCGCCCTCATTAAGAGTTCGGTACGATACGGGTTGTATATGCAATCGACCGCGGCGGAAAGCCGCGGAAGTTTATCTAAGTCCACGGGACATTCTCCCGCGTTCGGATACATTCCGACGGGCGTGGCGTTGACGAGTATATCGGTATCCGTACAACTTCCGTAGTTTGAATAATTCAGTTCGCCTTTACGGCTCACGCAGTATATTTCCGCGGCGCCCTCGGCGGCGAGTACGGCATGCGCCGTCGCCGCCGCGCCGCCGCTCCCGAGAATCATCGCTTTTTTGCCTTTTACCATTATATCCTTTCTTTTGAAAGTATATAAAAGCCCGCCGAAATCGGTGTTGTAACCGAAAAGCGCCCCGCCTTTTTTTACGACGGTATTCACCGCTCCCGCCTCTTTCGCTCTTTCGGATATACGGGCAAGTTTCGCCGCAACCGATTTCTTATATGGAATGGTTACGTTGAAACCGTCGAATCCGTTATCTTCCAAAAAGGCTTCGAGCGCATGCGGCGGAATCTCTTTTAATACGTATGAAAGCCCTCTCAATCGGTGAATTTTTTCAGAATAACTGTGTCCGAGTTTTTCGCCTATAAGACAGAATTTCATACGATTTCCTTATAACTTCCGAGGAATACGAATTTATCCGAACCGTTTTCCAAATCGGCTATGAGATTGAGCACCCCCTGTTCCGAGACGTCGCCGTCGAAATCGAAATAGAAGGTAAACTCGAATCCCGCAGTAGGGCGAGATTCAATCTTCGTCAAATTCAGACCCAACGCGTAAAAGGAAGAAAGTATCCTGTTAAGGCTGCCCGGCTTGTGTTCGAGACCGGTCATTATGCTTATTTTATCCGCGCCCTTGTAGATGCGCAGGTCCTTGCTGATACAGATAAAACGCGTATAATTGGAGTCGCTGTCCTGAATTCCGCGTTCGAGAACATTGAGCCCGTAGGCTTCCGCGCCCTGCAAAGTGCAGATTACTCCGACCGACTTGTCGCCGTTATCCGCGACTGTCTTTGCGGCTATCGCGGTATTCTCCGACGCCTCCGTCTTTACCCCCGACTTTTTCAGATAATCCGCGCACTGCGAAAGCGCCTGCGGGTGGGATATGACCGTCTTTATATCTTTAACCGTCGCGCCTTTAACCGCGGCGAGACAATGGTCGATTCTAAGCCTTACGCTCTTTACGATGTTGAAGCGGTATTTTTTCATGAGGTCGTAAACGTCGAGCACCGAACCCGCCTTGCTGTTTTCTATGGGCAGAACCCCGAACTCGCAGAGTCCCTTTTCGACCGCCGAAAACACCCCCTCGAAATTTCTGAAATAGGTTATATCGGATATGGGGAAAAGTTTTTCCGCCGCCGCGCCGCTGTTTGCCCCGTAAATACCCTGACAAGCCACGGTTGCGGATACGGGAAAATCGTGCAAACCGTCGGACAAGATTTTTTTAAGGTTTTCCACCGTTTCGGAAGTGCGTTTTACGTATCTGTTCTGATAGGCTTTACTCGTAAGAAACACGGCGTCGTATAATTCTTTCACATAAAGTTTCATCTCGTCTGGCGCCCTGCCCGCGAGGCGGTAAACGATTTCCTTTTCCCTGCCGAAATCGTTTACGCTCCTGTTTTCGAGCATTTTTGCCCTGCCTATTTCGCCGCTTATCTCCATGCGTTTTAAATAGAGCGAAAGAATTTCGTCGTCTATCGCGTCAATGTACTTTCTGAGTTTTGAAATGTCTTCCATGATATATGAACTCCTTTAATAATAAAAATAAAATCGATACCTTTTGATTGCTTAAAAACTTAAATTATCTCGTCAAGCAGCGCGAGCGCTACCGCGCTCTCGACGCAAGGGAGCGCTCTCGGGACTATGCATGAGTCGTGTCTTCCCTTTATTTTGATTTTGACTGTCTCTTTCTTCACGAGGTCTACCGTCTGCTGTTCTTGATAAATAGACGGGGTGGGTCTGAAAGCAATTGAAACGGTGATATTTCCGCCGTTCGATATTCCGCCGTTTATGCCGCCCGAGCGGTTAGAAAGGAATCCGACTTTTCCGTCTTTCGCATAAAGCCCGTCGTTAGCCTCGCTTCCGCGCATGGACGAGAGCGAAAATCCGTACCCGAATTCCACTCCTTTCACGGCGGGAACGGCATAAATCAAAGACGCGATTTTGCCTTCCAGTCCACCGAAAAGATTATCTCCCACGCCGCCTTTAAGTCCGCTTACGATACATTCCGCCCTGCCGCCGACAGAATCGCAGTCCGCCGCGGCTCGCCTTATTTCTTCGAGCATTTCTTTCTTTTTGTCGAGCGAGGGAAACTCTCCCGCGCGAAGCGCTTCCGCTTCCGCCGCAGAGATTTCACCGTCCTTATACGACCTTCCGCAAACCGACCCTATCGAAGAAACGTAAGCCGCAATCTTTATGTTTATTTTTTCGAGATACTGCAACGCTATTCCGCCCGCGACGCAGAGCGGCGCGGTCATTCTCCCCGAAAACCTGCCGCCGCCTGAAAAATCGAGCGCGCCGTCTTTTAAGTACCAGGCGTAATCGGCATGGGAGGGCCGGGGCTTTCCGTACAATTCGTTGTAGTCCGAACTTTTCTTGTCTGTATTATATATCTCCGCCGAGAACGCCCCGCCTATCATGTTATGAGTAATCCCCGTAAAAACAGGGACGTCCGCCTCTTTTCTTTTTGTGGAAAAAACGTCTCCCGAAGGTTTTCTTCTGTCGGTAAATTTCGCAAGCGCCTCGGGGTCGAACTCGAAAGAGGGAAAGCCCGAAACCTTTACGCCTATTTTTTCCGCGTGCGATTCGCCGTAAATTTCCACCTTGATTTTTCTGCCCTCAAACAACGACATTCATAACACCTCCGAGTTCTTTCAAATCCGCGAAAAAGGACGGATAAGACTTGTTTACCGCCTCCGCGCCCGCAACAGACGAACAGCCCTCCGCAAATGACGCGAGTATAGCCGCGGACATGGCAGTCCTGTGGTCGTTGCCCGAGTAAAATTTACCGCCTTTCGGGACACCGCCGTGAATATAAAGGTTATTATTTGAATATTCCGCCCTTATGCCCGCCGCACCGAGCGTGTTTATTATTGCTTCCACCCTGTCGCTTTCCTTTATTCGCAGCCTGTCAACGTTTCGTAGGACGCTTACGCCCCTAGCAAACGCCGCGACGACGGAGATTATCTGCGCAAGGTCGGGAATATCGCGGATATCCACATCCACCGCCGCGAGGCGATTTTGTTCGGCGTGTACCGCGCCCGAACAAAACGACACTTTCGCGCCGAACATACCGAGTACTTCCGCAATGCGCCTGTCGCCCTGAACCGAACTGGGATTTAAGCCGCATACTTTTACGTCGCCGCCTATCGCTCCCGCCGCGAGCGCGAAAGCCGCGTTGGACCAATCGCCTTCGGCTTCGGCTTCCCGCACGCCCTTTTGAACGCCGCGGTTGACCTCATATCCTCCTTCCGTTACGGCGACATCCGCACCGAAAGTTTTCAAAACATCCGTCGTTATGTCTATATATCCCGCGCTGACGCGTTCGCCTTTCACCGAAATGCCGCTTTTTTCTCCGAGCGCGGCGAGCGCAAACAGCAGTCCCGTAACATACTGAGAACTGAGCGAGGCGTCCACCTCGTAAACGCCCGCGCCGAGTTTCCCGAAAACCGACAATCCCCTTATATCCGCGCCGTGGCGGTTTAAGACTTCCGTCAACGGCGTCATGGGTCTTTCGAGCAGTCTCGCGGCACCCGTAAAATCTGCCTTTATACCGAGAGCCGCCGCCAAAGGCAGCAGAAATCGCAGCGTGGAACCGCTTTCCCCGCAGTCCGCCGTTACTCGCCCGCGCGGGATTATGCCGCGCTTTATCGTTATGCTCTTATCCCCGACTTGCGTTTCCGCGCCGAAACTTTCAAGCACCCTCGCGGTGGCGAGCACGTCCGCCGACATGTTGTTGCACCCGACTTTCACTTCTTCGCCCGACAGATACGCCGCGATTAGCAGCCTGTGCACGTATGATTTTGAAGACGGCGCGCATACCGCGCCCGAGAGCCTTGCGGGCGAAAGTTCAATTACCATAATACTCCGACAATATTTTTCTGAGTTCTTTTATTTTTATTTTTTCGATACGGGGCTCGCCTATCCCTTTAAGAGCGACAAAATTCACCTCGTCGCCCTCGCTCTTTTTATCACGAGAAATGCAGTCTGAAATCTCGTCCGCGCCGAAACCGAGAGAGAGGTCGAAATCGCAGACAGTGAGAACTTTTCTCATTTTTTCAACTTCGGAACCGGAAAGACCGTATAACTTTTTTGAGACAGCTATCGCCGCCGCGAGACCTTTTGCCACGCACTCTCCGTGAGAGAGAGTATAATCTGCCAATTTCTCCACGGCGTGTCCGACGGTGTGCCCCAAATTCAATATCATTCTTTTCCCGCCTTCGAACTCGTCCGCTTGCACGACGTCTCTTTTTACTGACAGACAGTCGTAGACGAGCTGTTCGTCGAAGCCTTCTAGCATGCTTTCGAGCGTAACTCTTCTATCCAAAAGCGCGTATTTTACCACTTCGCCCAAACCGTTCTTTTTTTCCTTTTGCGGAAGCGTTCGGAAACAATCGGCGTTAATATAAACCGCGAACGGCTGATAGAACGAGCCGCATAAGTTTTTACCCGCGGGCAAATCTATTGCCGTCTTGCCGCCGACAGAAGAATCCACCGCTGCAAGCAAAGACGTGGGGACGGCGACCAGCGTTATTCCGCGCATGTATGCCGAGGCGGTAAACCCCGCGAGGTCTCCGACCACGCCGCCGCCCAGTGCAAACACCGCGTCGCGGCGCTGAAACCCGTGCTCTGCCAGCCCGTTCACGAGCGAGAGAAAATTTTCGCCGTTCTTGCTCTTTTCTCCCGCCTCTATAACGAATTTCACAACCTCAAAACCTTTTAACTCGTTTAAGACGTCGTCCGAAAACAGTTTATCGACGTTCTCGTCGGTAATCAGGGCTATTTTCCCTCCACAGAATTTTTCTGCCGCGGCAGATAAACCCGAAAACCCTTTTGTTATGGTTATATCGTAACTTCTCGAAACGTTTACGTTCAGTTTCAGCATTTGCTCCTGCTCCCCGAATCTATGCAAAGTTTAATTTCGTTACCGTCCGCAAGCAATGCGCGGAGCGTCTTTGCGTCCTTATCTTTAATTGCCTTTTCGTATTTTTTAAGGTTTTCTATAAAAAGCGCCAGTTCGCCCGCGAGATAGTCGGAATTCTGCAACATCAGTTCCGTCCACATGTCGGGATTAAGCCGCGCGACGCGCGTCATGTCCTTATAACTTCCGGCGGAATATCCGAAATGTTCTCTTGCCGTGGGACTTTTTATATACGCATTCGAAACGACATGGCACATCTGCGAAGTGAACGCAATCATTCTGTCATGGTTTTCGGCAGTTGTTATCACGACTTCGCCGAAACCCAGAGAAAGAAAAAATTTTTTTATCTTATCGAGAGAGAAAATATCTGCCGATACATTCACCAATATCATCGAAGCCTTATTGTATAGCGTTATCGAAGAATGTTCTATGCCCGAAAATTCTCTGCCGGCCATGGGGTGTCCGCCCAAAAAACAGAGGTTTTTGAAACGCTCTGCCATTTTCCGCATTTCACACACCACGCCGCGCTTAGTGCCCGAGAAATCGAGAACGGTCGCGCCGTCTTTTAAAAGCGGCAGAAAAGGCTCGGTCGCCGCGGCGAAATCGGAAGGATTCACCGCCGATACCAACATATCGAGTTCTCCCGCATTGTTTTCCGTGAGCCTGTCCGTTACGGCTTTAATCATCTCTGCCTTTTCCGCAGCCGATTCCGAAACATCGAGACCGTAGACGGTATGTCCCTGTTTTACTAAAGTTCTGCCGAACGAACCGCCCATGAGTCCGAGCCCGATAATACCGATTACCATTGTCCTCTCACCTTTCCTACAATCGGAAGCATGACGTCCACGCTCTTTACTATGTCCTCGAACTGTTCGGGTTTCACCGACTGCGCACCGTCGCAAAGAGCATGCGGCGGGTCGTTATGCACTTCTATCATGAGCCCGTGCGCGCCTGCGCCGACGGACGCGAGCGAGAGCGGCTTTACAAGTCTTGACAGCCCCGACGCGTGCGACGGGTCTACGATGACGGGAAGGTGCGTAAGTTCCTTTAACAGCGGAATTGCCGAGAGGTCAAGAGTGTTTCTCGTATACGGCTCGAACGTGCGTATTCCCCTCTCGCAGAGAATTACGTCCTTGCAGCCTTCGGACATGATATACTCCGCGCTCATCAGCCATTCTTCGACGGTGTTTGCGAGCCCGCGCTTTAATAAGACGGGCTTTTTGACTTTACCCACTTCTTTTAAGAGTTCGAAGTTCTGCATATTCCTAGCGCCTATCTGAATTATGTCCACGTCTTTAAAAAGGTCGAGATGTTTTACGCTCATGAGTTCGGTAACTATGGGCATGCCCGTTTCCGCCTTGGCTTTTAAAAGTAACCCGAGCCCGTTTTCCCTTAAACCCTGAAAGGCGTAAGGCGAGGTTCTGGGCTTGAACGCCCCGCCGCGCAGGAAAGTGGCGCCTGCCGCCTTGACCGCCTCCGCGACCTCTATTATCTGTTTTTCCGATTCAATCGAGCAAGGTCCAGCGATGAACTGGAAATTGTCCCCGCCGAACTTTTTGCCGCACACTTCCACTATCGTGTCGTCGGGATGAAACTTTCTGTTGGCACATTTATAAGGTTCCTGAATGCGCTTGACATCCTCGACTATGTCGAGCGAACGCACGAGGTCTATGTCGATTTTGGTCGTGTCGCCTATAAGACCGAGCACCGTCGAATGCGAGCCGTTGCTTATGTCGATTTCAAGACCCTGCGACTTAATCCATTTCACGAGATTGTCGAATTGTTTCTGTTCGCGCTGTTGTTTTACCACTATAATCATAATATTTCCTCATAAAAAAATGACCGTTATTGAAAACGGTCATTTGATATACATTTTTTATTCAAACATGCAAAAAAATAACCGATATTTATCAATATGGTCTAAAAAAGTAAAATCCGTAATAAAAACCGAACAACTTTTTCATTTTTTTGCTCCTCTGTTAAAAAATTATATTCATTTTTCATGAATAAGTCAACCTTTTTCGCGCAAAAATTTTCCGTAAAAGAATTTTTTTTCAAACTTTACGCAAAACCTCGAAAAAGCGAGCGTGTCATTCCACCGATTTCAGCGATTCCGCCATCTTGATTTTTTCAAGTTTTATGCGCATGAAAAGATTCGTAATAACGGCGAAAAGCACGGTACAAGCCAAGGCAATCAGATAACTGTACCAGGAAATTTTAATATCGAACGCGAACATATCCACCTGAACGCAGTTCATGACGTAAAGATGTAAAAACTTACCGCATATCAGTCCTATAATTCCGCCTATAAACGCTAAAATCACGTTTTCTCTCAAAACGTAAGACGACGTCTCGAAAGGATAGAATCCGAGCACCTTTACGGTGGCGACCTCTCTCATACGCTCCATAATGTTTATATTAGTAAGATTATATAAGACTATAAAAGCGAGTGCTGCGGCGCAGATAATGATGATTACGACTATATAGCTCATGTTGGACATGGAATTTTCCATCGTTTCGCGCTCCGTCGCCGACAGCGAAACATAATTGACGCCTTCTATTTCCGTGAGTTTTGCAGACAGCATCGCCGATTCTTCCGTTGCGTTTTCTCCGCTATTTCCAGCATATAAAGCTGAACTAGCCAGAT
>CALVWQ010000027.1 GCA_944367535.1 uncultured Clostridia bacterium | reverse complement strand
AAGGGACGCCTATTTCAATTTTGACGTACACAATTTGACAGGCGCGGGTTTGGATAAAACGGGCGTTCAAAATGAATTTTATCAGCGTAACGGGTACTGTATTCCTTATCGCTCTTTAATTCCCAAAAAATTAAAGAATGTGCTACTTGCCGGAAGATGTATTTCAGGGACGCATATGGCGCACTCGAATTATAGGGTTATGCCGATGTGCGTAGCAACGGGAGAAGCCGCAGGGACAGCTGCTTTCCTTGCCTGCAGATATGGCGGAGAAGTCCGGAAAGTGCGGGCAGAAGAAATACAAAAGTTACTGACAAAATAATTGAATTCGATCAAAATAAAGTATATATTTTGAAAAAAGAGGAGGAAAGAAATGAAAAAACTTGCAAAGGTTATTGCTGTATGCTGCGCGGCGATGTTATCGCTTAGTATGTTTGGTGCGTGTTTGACGGAAGACGACAGCGGCATTAAACTGAATCCAAACAAAGAGACGATTAATGTCTCTATGTTTGTAGGCGGCTTTGGTGCGGAGTATATGAAAAAAATAATAAATACATGGAATGAAGAACATCAAGACAGCAAGTATCAGTTTAATATTGGCAGAGAACATCAAGATACTGCTGCGACTGCAGAAGAAAAAATAAACAGCGGGGTCGTAGAAGCGGATATTTATGTGAATGACGATCCGGGTATTTACGGTTTGGTAAACGGCGGTAAATTGCTG
This sequence comes from uncultured Clostridia bacterium, assembly GCA_944367535.1. Classification (GTDB taxonomy): domain Bacteria; phylum Bacillota; class Clostridia; order Christensenellales; family Borkfalkiaceae; genus UBA1259. The sequence goes on along the minus strand of CALVWQ010000027.1, from coordinate 24,598 downwards.
AATTTAGGGGAAGTATGGGATTCTTCTTCCGACGGAATAAGTTTTAGAGAGCGTCTTAGAGAAGCGGATGCTAAGCTTTTTGAGGAGATCTGTACAGGAAAGGATGGTAAAATATACGCTATGCCGTGGACACAGGGTGTAACGGGAATGTTGTACGATCGAGATTTTTTTGAAGAAGAAGGGTGGTTACTGGAAGATTCCACAACGAAAAACGGACTGACGAAGGGAACGGACGGAATAGAGGGTACTTTTGACGACGGACTTCCGCAGACGATGGGGGAATTTAAATCGCTTTGCGAGGAAATAAGTGACGGTTTCTGGCCTTTTATTGTATCCGATATCGTAAATCCTACAAACGAGTGTATAGATGCTGTTATGGCGAGATATCTCGGCGTGGAAAGCTTTATAACTTCCTATACTTTGGATGGAAATTATACCGATCCTGCAACAGGGGAAGTAACGAAAATTACACCAAAAGACGGATGGAAATTTAACAGTATTAATGTAGGGCTGAAAAAAGCTTTTGAGTTTTTGGAGGATTTTCTTTATAACGGCGATTATCGTGACGTTGATGAAGTAGGTATAGACCATATTGCGCAAGGCGAAAAATTTCTTTTTTCACACGAATTTACACGAATTGCAATGTTCTTTGACGGCTGCTGGTGGTTAAACGAAAAGTCTGCTGCATTTGCATCCGACGTACAGCGTCATGGCGCGAAATGGAGTGCCGATAACAGAGATATACGCTTTATGCCTATTCCCGCTTATGAAGGCGCAACGGATTCGTTGCAAGGAAAATCTGTGTTCGTAACCAATAACGTAGGCACTATTTTTGCGGTAAAATCTGACGATGAAGAAAAGAATGCAGAAATTATAAAATTTTTAAAAAATCTTGTAACAGACAGGTCTCTAAAAGAATTTATAAAAACAACAAATTGCATGACTTCGTTCAAGTGTACGCTTTCGGAAGATGAATTATCTAAACTTACACCTTACGCTCGCAGTGTGTACGAGATGATGAACAGCGATAGTGTGGTTTTTGTGCATCCTGCGATTTATAAACAAAAGAGTTTGTTTTATACCAGTATCAGCGTGCCTTATTACAGATACGGAATTACATATAATAATGTACTTTACACAAACATTTATAAAACCGTAGTTGAACAAAAACGGTGTACGTTTAATGAATATTATACGGAATTGTGCAACAGATATGATGAGCAAAGCTGGCAAACGATTTACGATGCGCTTGTGTTTTGACAGGGATAGGATATGAAATACAAATATAAAAAACAAGCACTATCGCTTGGACAAAAGGAAAAGCGATTGGGTCTTATGAAAGAAAAAGTTCAGACTTATCTTTTTATCGCTGTGGTTTTAGCTTGGCCAATCGTACAGTTCCTGGTTTTCTGGTTGTATACGAATATTCAATCGATCATGCTTGCGTTTGCAAAGGTGGATGTTGATTTGAATATGACCTTTAACGGTTTGAATAATTTCAAAGCGGCGTTTGCGGACTTTTTTTCAAAAGAAGATATTTCGCTCAGAAGGGCGTTTATCAATTCGTTTACAAGATACTTTGCAACGAATATCGTAACGTATACGATTCCGATTATTTTTGGATTTATCATTTTCAAAAAGTTGCCGTTATCGGGAATTGCCCGTTATTGCGTTATGTTGCCCAGCATCATATCTTCCATGATGACGAGCTTGGTATTCGAGCAACTGGTGCATAGTCTGCCGAAATTGTTTGCAGGGTTAGGGATTGTTGTACCCGATATGCTGATCGATCCTGCATATTCGTTTCAGACAATGACTTTTTATGCGATGTGGACCGGCTGTACGAGTTGCGCTATCATGTATCCGAACATGTTCAATTCTGTAGATTCACAGTTGCACGAGGCGGCGGAAATAGACGGATGTACTATGCTGAAAGAATTATGGCACGTTTATATTCCCTGTATTTGGCCTACGATCACTACGTTTGTTGTTACGGGTTTTTCTTCAATTCTTTCTTCTCCTGGAGTATTATTTGCTTTTTACGGCGATCAGGCTCCATACGAAACGGCAACATACGGCTACATGGTGTTTGTAAAGTCAAAATTCGGAGGTCCGACACAATACGGCTATACTGCGGCATTGTCTTTGATGGGCGTTATCATTGTATATCCTCTAACATTATTGATTAAATATTTGATGGAAAAAGGAGACAGGATTAATGCGAGCTAATTCATTAACGAAAGGTGAGCGTTCTTTTAAACGGGCGAATATCATTTCCAAAACATTTTTTATTACGTTTAATATTTTATTGATCCTGTATGCGGCAAGTTTTTTATACTTGGTATTCTGGTGTTTGATGAACTCTGTAAAAGACAGTTTTTACGCGGCTTATTATCCTTTCAGGTTGCCGGATAAACTTTTTTTCAGTAATTTTTCTTATGCGTGGAGTAAGATTTCCATAACGCAATGGAACGGAGTTTTGCAGAAAAATGTTACTTATACCTATTGGAATATGTTCTTTTATAGCGTCTGTTTTTCAGTGGGAATGACGATAATGTCTATATTTACGCCTTTTCTGGCTGCATATATTCTGGCAAGATATAAGTTTCCCGGAAGGAACTTTCTGTTCAGTATGGCGATATTCATTATGGTTCTTCCCGCTATGGCGAGTTTGGCGAGTTCTCTTTATATAAGAAAACAACTCGGGATTTACGATAATATGCTGTTCCACATGATCACAGCGTATGGAGGGTTTGAAGGGAATTTTTTGTTGTTATACGGAGTAGCAAAAGGGCTGAGCGGAGATTATGCGGAAGCTGCAAAGATGGACGGCGCCGGCAATCATACCATCATGTACAGGATTTTTTTGCCGATGATGCTGCCTACGATGGGGGCTCTGTTTGTAATCGGCTTTTTGGGCAGTTGGAATGATTATATGACGATCATTACTTATTTGCCCAGTACGCCGAATCTGGCATACGGTGTTTACTTATTCAAGGAAAACGCAACGGTCAATCAGATTTCTTTGCCGATTATGCTTTCTGCATATCTGATCATCGCTTTACCTACCATAATTGTTTGGACCTGTTCGCAAAAACTGATAAGGGGTATGGCGGTAGTCGGGGGATTAAAAGGTTAAAAATCAAGAGGTAACGGAATGAAAATCAAAAAGAAAAATTTAATCGTCACTTTGTGCTGCATATTTGCGATTTGTCTGCTTGCCGGAACAATATGTTTGCTTTTTGCAAACGCAGAAACCGGAGAAGTACAATTTGAAACCATTGAAGCGAAACAGACATACGGATTGGGCGAATCGATTACTCTCGAGCCGATTACAGCAACATACAAAGGGGAAAAATATTCGGTTTCGGGAAAGTTGACGTTCGACGGCGAAAAATGTGCCGAGGTCGGCAAAGAAGAAAGTTTCGTAAACTACATATTCGACAAAACAGGGGAATACGTTCTGACTTACAGCCTGAATATCGACGGAAAGGTTTATTCGCATTGCAAATATATCAATGTAGAAGATCGTCCATATTTTAACGATCAGATAAAAAGCCGATATCAACTCGGTGCAGAACTTCCTATAAACAATATTTATGCCGTTAGCGGAGAAGAGAAAGTGAAGGCTGACGTATACGTGAACGGTGTAAAATCGGAAACGTATGCAGCCCGATCTTTGGGCGAACTTGAAATCGTTTTATCTGCGTTTATCAAAGGTGCGGAACTGAAAGAAACCCGTAAAACAGTTATTTATTTGGATGACTATTCCGATTTATTTATAAACAACGATAATTTAATAGAAAGCGGACATTCGGCGCCGGAGTGGGCGCATGCGGAAAACGGTCAACCGTATAAAGGTGTTCTGCTCCGTTCCGAAAGGAAAGACGATGCGATACGTTTTTCCAACATCATCAATTTGAACGATTTAGGAAAGGACGACGCGCTTATCAGATTTCTTCCCATTTCCGGAGTGTACGAAGGGGAACAGTATTCGCATTTATCGAGCGTGAGCGTAAAATTAATCGATGTGTATAATCCGAATAATTTCGTTACTTACAGAAGTTTCAGTAGTATGTATTATGAAGACGGCGGATGCAACTTATATACGCAGATTTGTTACGGAAACATTGCGATGGCAAGGTGGAATTTCGGAGAATTCGACACTTTCAGAGAATATCTCATTAACAACGCTTCCACTTTGGATATCGAAAGTAAAAAAGAAAACAACAGAAAAAATATTATGTGGTTGACTTTTTCGCTCGATTATAAAACGAAAAACTTTTATACAAATCTCGATGCGAACGAAAAAGCTGAAGCTTATAACATCCTGCCTGCGAACGATCCCGCAGTTGTCGGTGTGGGAAATCAATGGAAAGGTTTTACTACGGGAGAAGTTTATCTTGAAATTGAATTTGAATCGAGCGGATACAATAACGGTATTCTCATAAGGGAAATCGGCGGGCAGATGTTGTCTTCGGAAACGATTGAAGATAATACTGTTCCCACGGCAATTTTTGAATATGAAGAACTGCCCGACGGTTTTGTAGGACGTACCTATCCCGTTCTGTATTCTCAAAAAATCTATGATTCTACGCTGGGCGTTTTGGATAATAGCCATTGTTGCATCGAATTATGGCTGATCGCTGGCAACAAATTTACCGACTATACGGATAAGGTGGTCGAGGGAAAATTCGTACCGGAAAAAGCCGGAACTTATAGAGTAACTTATATCATTGAGGATGATGCGGGAAACGTAAAGACTTATTTTAAGAATTTTGAAATTTATGAAGCCGGTTTAATTGCCGCAGCCGTGAATCCTTTCAAAAGCGAGGGCTATTTAGTAGGCGAAAGTCTAATTTTGCCGGATGTCGGTGTGGAAAATATGTCGATCATTACCGACAAAAAGATTATCTATAAATACGACGGACAGATCCTCAACATGAAAGCAGGGGATGAACTGTTTTTCGATAAGGCCGGCACTTTGGAGATCGTCTACGACATAACGGATTATAACGGTACGTCTGTGAAGGGAAGTTTTTCTGCGCAAGTGAAAATAAGCAAAGATCCCATCGTAAAAATCGGAAGAGTGCCGGATGTCGCCGTATGCGGCTTGCCTTTGTATCTGCCGACGTTTGAAGCGTACGATTATAATTATTCGCCGGACGAAGAAGGCTTCATTCCGCAAAAAACCATCAGTGTAAACGGAAATATCGTAGACGGACCGACTTATAATGTAACCGAACAGGACGGAAATTGTCTCAATATCGTATATAAAGCAGGGATCGTTGAACATAAACTTTCCATTCCGGTCATCAAAGCCGTTTATTTGGCAGATTATTTCAATGCGGTTTCCGAAAGCGGCTCCGTGCAGAAGAACAACGCAGAGGAGTCGGTCGATTTTACTTTTAATAACGATGCCGTTATTTCTCCATATAATCCTTGTGTGATCAACGGTAGCGAAAACGTACTGACGAGATTTGATTTTTCTGAAAGACAGGGAAAATTGAAAATTTCTTTGATCGATTATGTGGACGAAAGCAAAGTTGTGGAATTTTATTTTGATTTTTCTGCGGGAACGGTAACGAATGACAATATAACTTATGAATTGCCCGATGATGTCGTGACTGTGAATTACAACATGAAAAAACAGCTTTTTTCCGGTCTGAGCATGGTTACGCATTGGAGCGACGGAACAGAATTCAATGGTTTTAACGTCAATCTTTATAAAATAAAATTTGAATTCAGCGATTGCGGTGCGAATACCGTATTTCAATTGTACAAGCTGAGTGCAAGCAACCTTCAGACGAAACGGAACGAAGACGGTTCGCTAAAAGAATACTCATATAACGGTGTTCCGTATCTGGTGATGAGCGAAAGCGTAGATGTTAGCGGATATGTGTTGGGCGGGCAATTAAAAGTTCCGAAAGCAACGGCGTGGTTGCCGTTTGGCGGAATGCTGTATGTAGATGTTGTTGTGAAAAATAAAAACGATGAGGCAATCTGTGAAAAATTGCCCGCAATCAATAATAACTACATCACGATTGAAAATTATGGTCAGTATATGATCGAATACAGTATGCATACGCCATCGGGAAAAATCAGATCCAAAACATTGCCTGTGGAGTTAAGATGTTCGGATATTCCGGAAATCGTCGTTACAAGCGAAATCAAATCAACTTATAAACTCGGAGAGGAGATCGGCGGTATCGAATTTCAGGTAAACGGCATCGGGAATATCAATAGTAAAGTTTTTTTGGTGAATGCGAAGGGAAACGTTATTCCCATAGGAAATACGGATGTCATTAAGCTAGAAATGCCCGGAACGCATAAAATTGTTGTTTTGGCGCAAGATGACTGGAATTATGCGGCTAAGGTCATTACGTTTAAAGTAGAGAGGTAATCCATGAAAAAGATTTTAAAATCTATAATATTATTCTTGATGATCGTCTGTTTTGCTTTCGGAAGTGTTGCCTGCAAACCCGAAAATGCGGACGGCGGGGATAATTCCGATACTGAGGAAGATCAGGTACGGGAAGATACCGATAACTATATCGTCTTAAACAGAAGTTCTCAATATAAGATCTTGCTTTCTGTGCAGCCTTCCGAACCTGAGGTGACGGCGGCGAACCAGATTATTGATTATATAGCTAAATGTTCCGGCGCTGTTTTAAAAACAACAAAGGAATCCGAAGAAAATGCAACTACAAAAGGCTACTATATTTCGATCGGAAAGACAAATCTTTATAAAAAGCAGAACTTCAAAGCTGAAAATTTAAACCAGGAAGGATTTATCCTTAAAACTGTGGACAATACGCTGTTTATTGTAGGAGAACAGGATTGCGGAACGGTTTTCGGGGCGTATGACTTTCTCGAAAAACAGTTTGGTATTAAATTTTTATCCGGATATTACGAACACGTGCCTACGGTTTCAGAAAAAAAGTTGAGTAAGTTTGATGATGTGGAAATCCCTTCGTTTGCGCATCGTACATATTTTTATAAACTGACGCAAGATGTGGAATTAAGCTCAAAATTCCGCTTTTACCAAACGGCGGCGCATATGACGAAAGATGAAGATGCATTGAAGTGGGGGAATATTTACGCAAAAGATGCTTATCTTATGTCTATGAATCAAATCGTCAGGTATCAAGATAATGTTGCGGAGCATAAGGAATGGTGGTCTCCGACTTCTTATGAAGAGTGGATGCAGCCTTGTTGGTCAAATTCTTTCAATCTGGATGGTACGCCGAAAAGCGGAGATACATATTATAACCAGTTTGTAAAAGAACTTTTTGACAAAATAATGAATTCCGACAGAAAAAAGAGTTATGTGTTTTTAGGACAGGAGGACAACGGTAATTTTTGCTCATGTAAGGATTGTATAGAATTAAAGAACGCGTTTGGGGGACAGGAATCAGCCTTGTGGGTGCTCTTTGCGAATACGATTTCCACGGAAATAAAGCAAAAGCTGAGAGAGGCGGGAAACCCGCAGGACGATCTTATGTTTGGGATCTTTGCCTATGCGGAAACGGAAATGCCTCCGACGCACCAGGACGAGCAGGGAAATTATGTGGCAGACAACCCGTTGGTTGTTGTGCATGACGATGTTTATGTTCAGGTTGCTCCGACAAAAGCATGTTATATGCACGCCATCAACGATGCAAATTGCAATGTAAACAAAATAGATATTTACGCAAAAATGCAAGGTTGGAGGGCGATTTGCAAAAATTTTGCAGTATTCCAGTATGGTACGAACTTTAACGGACTTTTGATTTGGTATCCGCATGAAAGTTGCTTAACGGACTATTTCAGATACTGGCGCAGTATCGGAGTAAATGATTATTTGATTCAGGGAATCAGTATTTCCGAAGGGTATTATCAGGCGGATCTGAATTGCTATGTTTTTTCAAAACTGATGTGGGATGTGGACAGAAACATAACAGATATCGTACATGAATTCAACCGCTATATGTTCGGAGAAAAAGCTGGTGCGTACATAGATGATTTTTATACATATATGAATACGTACTTTATGTCCAAAGCGATGGAAAACGAAAATTCTCATCTCGGCATCAACCTTGCAACGGCGCCGTGGCTTTATTCCACGGATACTTTGAGCAAAAAATTCATTTACGGCGCTTACGAATTTTATAATAAAGCCGTTGCCGCAATAGAAAATGACGAAACTTTTACGCAAACGCAGAAAGACCAATATCTGTATAATCTGAAAAAAGTAAAAGTCAACATCATGTATATGCAGTATAAAGTTTATGATACCGTATGGGCAACGACCGATGAAGCGAGATTTGAATTTATGCTGGAATTTTTCGATCTTTGCGACGAGGTGGAGCTTATTCGCTTCGGCGAAGGCATGCCGGTCGACGAGGCGAGGAAGGACGAGTTGGGTGATTTATAGAAATAGACCGGATACGGTTTATAAATAAAAAATAAAGGAGTAAAAGATGGGAAAAGTAAAAGGTAAAAAACTGTTGCTGTTTGTCTTGGCGATCTGTTGTTTTGCAATGGCGTTCGGGATAAACCTGTGGGGAGAGAATAAAACCGTTTTTGCCGAAGACACGCAAATTATTGAATTCAGGGATATGATTGCGCGGGCAAATAACGAAGATTATTCCTTAGTGGAACAAGGAATGTATCGCTATCGCAGATCGAATGTCGGCGAAGAAGTGAAAAGCAGCGAATATCTCGGTAAGGTTCAAAACGGGTTTATTGGTAAAACATTCCGTTTCGCATTCAGCTTTGCAGATGTCGGAGCCGGCGGCGCGGAAGTGGAATTATTTTTCGGGAATTCAAACAATCCGCAGGCGCAGGACAGTTACGTATTTCGTTTGGGAAATTATGGTTCTCCTTATGTCGGGATCGGCCGCGGCGGCATCAATGATACGTATGTTCCGCGCGTCTATGCTTCTGTATCCGACGGGCAGGTTTACGAAACGCAAATTTCATTCAGACAAAATTATGTGGTGGACGGCATTACATATGCGGAAGTTGCCGAATTAGAGGTTTTCAACACAGACGGACAAGTGGTTGCTTCGAAAACAATGACGTATGAAGAAAGCTTTTTGTCGGCAGGCGACGGATATGTTAGTATTAACAAAAAGGGCATTATGGATTTGTCGCTGGGTGATAAAAGTTGGTTTGAAGGGGAATTGGCTGTCGAAGAATCGGTGATCGATATTTGCAAAGTAACCTCTATTTCGGAGAACGGCACGAAAAATAATATTCATGTTTCTGCTTATCCGACGTACAAATTAAATCAGCTTATCGAGTTTAATTTTGTTTCGTCCGATCAGTCGCGTATCGTTTTAAGAACTTTTAACAATATCAACAATAATCTTACGTTGGGCGCTAACAGTGTCGTTTTGGAAAAAGAAAAAATAACCGTAGGGATCAATGGTGTGGCAGGTGCTTCTGTGATAGCTTACGACAAAGCGGCGGTAACTCCTTGGTATCAGGCAAATCAGACGTATAAAATGCAGTTCGGCTTTTTGCAGTATGTGAAGGACGGCGTGCCGACGCATAACGATCTCGTTTGCAGGATATTTAACAGCGAGGGAACTCTTGTCTTTGACGGTACGGTAACGCTTGATCCTTCCAGAACGCAGAATTTATCTGGTTTTTATTTCGACGGAACGGAAAATACGTTTACCGTAACGCCTATTGAATATGTCGAGCCTTGCGTAGTTACGGTTGAATATCCGAAGGAAACAAAAACCTATAATATGTTTGTCGGCGATGCGTTTTCTTTGAATGCGGAAGAACTTCCCGGTTATGAATTTAAAAAATGGCAGAAGTGGAACGGCAGCGATTATGAAGATTTAACGGGCGAAGCATCGGAAATCGTTCTCGAAGGCGATCTGAAATTAAAAGCGGTGTTCGATCTTGTTTCCTACAATATTCTTTACGAATTGGACGGCGGACAGAATGCTATAGAAAATCCTGCGGTTTATACGGTGGAAGATGAAGTTGTATTTTCTTCTCCCGTAAAAGACGGATATTTCTTTATCGGTTGGTTTAATGGGGAAGAAATCGTAAAAGGCATTGAGAAAGGCACTTGCGGCGATCTCAGTTTAACGGCGCGTTTTGTTAAAAATATTTTGCCTAACACTCTTACTTATTACGCAGGAGAAAAATTCACCGCTCCCGAAATAACGGGGTTACCGGATGAAGCGGTATACAGTGTGGCGCTTCAGAACGAAGCGGGCGAAACGATTTCTCCGGAAGGAGACGAATATGCCGTTTTCAAAAGCGGAAATTACAGTCTGATTTACGACATTGATACCGGCGTTGAAAAGTATGTATACAAAATTGAGGTTGCCATTGTAAACGAAAGCGCCGAAGGGTGCAGGCTTGACGGAATGAATGTTATTTTATCCGATGAAATTGCGATAAATTACTTCGTTGTTTTATCTGACGCATACACGAAACCCTATCTTATCTGTCATTTTAACGGACAGGATTTTGAAATTTCCGATTATTCGGTCGAAGAGGGAAGATACGTTTTCAGGTTCGATAAAGTGACGGCGGCTTATCTTTCTTCGGGCATCAGCGTCATCGTAAAGGCGTATGACGTTGAAAACGTCGAGTGTCAGGTTGCCGTAAAAGACGAATACAGTATTCGGGATTACTGCACAGCATTGCTCACAAAATCAGCGCAACAATTGGGAATGAGCGCCGAAAAATATGCTGCGATGCAGACGTTGGTTGTCGATTTGCTGAATTACGGCGCCGCGGCGCAAAAGTATTTAAAAGTCAATGTCGACGATCTTGCAAATAACAATCTTACGGACGAATTAAAAGAAAAAGCTACGGATTTCGCAATTCCCGCCGATCGCTATGCGGTAAGCGATGAAACGGATAAAACGGTGATTTTCAGAGCGGCAAGATTGGTTTTTGATTGCAAAATCGGAATCAGCGTTGCATTTAAGGTGAACGATAACGTCGACTATTCGGGTTATCAAGTGGTCTTTGCAATCGGGAACAAAGAATATAAGGTCACCGCAGATCAGTTTGTAAATTCGGAAATAAACGGAAATTCCTATTTGGTTGCGGAATTTAGGGAAATTTATGCAAATTGTTTCGATTCTTTGGTCACGGTGAAAGTGATCGACTCAAACGGGGCTGCGGTAAGCGGACAATTGAGTTACAGCGTAAATTCTTTTATTGCGCGTCATAATACGGAAGAGTTATACCAAAAACTTTACTGTTACGGCGCTTCGGCAAAAGAGTATTGTGAAACGGTTTGAGGGAGGAGATTCTGATATGAAGCGAATCGAAAATATTTTGTGTTATGAAAGCCCGAAAGCAACTGTCGTAAAATTTACTTGTAACGATATCATGTTGGCAAGCGGAGAAAAGAACAGTTTTGTATTTTACGGTGACTGGGATTTTTTTGAAGGAGATGAGATACAATGAAAAAGATAAAATTTATATTTATGTTATTGATTATCGTTGCGGTGGTATTTTGTGCGGTTGCTTGCAAAAAGGATGAAAAGCCGCCTGTAAAGGAAAACGTTCCCGAGGAAATTGTTCTTCCGGAAATAGATTTTGAAAACTGACTTGATCAATCGGTTACGGAAGTTTTTTCCGTAACCGAATTCCCCTGAAACAAAATATGGCAAATCGATAAAATATGCGCAAAATGAGGGTGTTTTGATGAGTGAACCTGTTAATTTTATAAAAGACGGAAAATGCTTATTTGATTTTTTATATGTAAACGAATCCGCAGTTGTCGTTACAGCATTAAACGAAGCGGCAAAGGCAGTCGAACTTATAAGCCGTGCAAAGGTTACGATCGGGCAAGTTTCGGTCGACGATTTAAAAAATATAAAAAACGCAGTCGTATTGGCAACATTTGAGGAAATACCGTTTCTTCGGGAGAAATTCAGTGAAGATTACGAGTTTTTACTGAGCAGTGACGGATTTGCCGTGCGGTATTCAGATGAAAAAATCTTTATTTTTTCTCATGAAAAAAATGCCCTCTTTTTTGCAATTCATGATTTTTTAGAGGAAAATTTCGAAATTATATGGACAAGGGCTAAAAAGGGCTCGGAATGCAGTTATATTGCGCAATGCGAAAGTGCTATATGTAAATATAATTACGTGAAAAAATCTCCTTTTCAATACAGAGTATCTCATCATTGCGGAAAAGGAGATCTCGGCTCGGGGATCGACAGTGCAAATATGCTCTTTCTTGCCAAAAACAAAATAAATTATAAGCTGAGTTATTATAAGGACTTTGAGCGGTACGGTATTCAGGCATTTTCGTATGAATCGGAATTGCATCCATTTCATATTGAAGCTTATTTACATAGTTGCCCGCAATATTTTATGGTCGACGGGAAAGGTTTTCCAAAGTCCGGCCGTTACGAAAGTCATATCAATTATTACAACAAAGAAGTCGCAGATTTGATTGCGGACAGAATATTGTTTGTTTTAGAGGGAAAGAAAGATATTCGCGATTTACCCATTTCGATCGGTCTTCCGGACAGCGATTATTTTATGATGGAGGAAGACGGAATCAGGTTGGATAAAAAGCCCTTTGTTTGTGATGACGGAACGATTGTTTATCCCGACGAATACAATTATAAATCCACGGTGTATTTTAACTACGTAAATCGAATAATCGACCGAGTATGCAAGGTCTATCCCGAAACAAAATTCATGGCCTTGGCTTACATTTATACAGAGCCCTGTCCGAAAATCAAAGTAAGAAAAAATTTAATGGTGGATATTGCGCCGATCGTTGTCAGTGAACATTTTGATTTTTTAACGGATACTTCCGCTGAATCGTTAAAATGTAAAAACAATATTCTCAACTGGCTTCAGAACACTCCGAATATATGCGTTTATAATTACTGGCATTCTGCGGAAAGCGGGGATATCTATTCTCGTCCGATTATTAAAACCGTACAAAATAATTTAAAATGGTATGTGGAAATCGGGGTGAAAGGAATCTCTCCTGAAGCTACGTTGGATCAATTTAATGTTTTGGGCGCTGACGATAAGTTCGATATGAATGAAATGTATCATTGGCTCACTTTAAAGCTGATGTTTGATCCTTATGAAGACGTTCGTGCTCTTTCGGAAAAATTCTGTCGCATTGTTTACGGAAAAGCCGACAGATATATGCTTGAATATTTTGATTTATTGCAATACGGTTGGGATCATACCGATGATTATGTAACCTATTCTACAAACGGAAGCGTTTATATCGGGAGCATGATAATAAAAACGGGTATTTCGGAAAAGGTACTTACAGCTTTAAAAAATGCGCTTTCCTGCGAACTGACGGACGAACAGAGGCGAAAAATTAACCGCATATACGAAATAACCGAACGACAGATCGGCATTTATAAGGATGCGGATGAAGAAGATGCTTATATGGTTTACTGTGATGCGGGGACGGAAAATATTTTGTCTCAGAATATGCTGGCTGTGGAAGAAAATGCTGAAAGCGTATGGAATAAAGCAATACCGTTAAAGCAATTCAGAGATTTCAAGACATTTGCAAGAATCGATCCGAAAACCAGATTAAATGCGCGTATATTGTTTGACGATCGATATGTTTATGTAGGTTATCAGTTTTTTGACGACTCTATTTCATCGGCGCCGCTTGTAAATAATTTTTCGGGTTTTCCTATGTTTACAAGAGAAAACGGAAAGCTGGCTTATAATTATTTGGAAAATTATATCGGTGGAAATGTCCTGAATAAAAGCGAATATTTTGGATTTATTACGGGAATGCGGTTTAATCGTGCGCCGCAGGTTTATATAAACCACGGGGCTCCCGAACTGATTGAAACGCCAAACGATTTTAAAGAAGCGGTTTATGTCCATTACGATGAGGATAAAACGAAAAGATATTATTTTCACGTGCAGGCGATATCTTATGATTTTTTACAGGTTTCTTCGGAAACGGCAAGGGTTTACGGGTCGTTTTTAGTGGGTAACGACAGGTACGGTTTATTTGGCTGGAAAGGCAACGGCGTTTGGTGTAAACCGAATTTTGTTGAATATAAAAAAGTAAAAAATAGTTAATGAAAACCGCGTGTGTAGGAGGATAAAATGAACAAAAAGAGTAAAATTTTACAAGGCGGTGCCTTTTTTGCGGTTGTTTTGTTGTTTGTTGCAATTTGTATCGGATGTTTCGGTTTGAGATTTTCTTTTGCGTCCGTTCATGCCGAAGAAAACAATGTTGTGACATTCAGTGAAATGGGAACCCGTTTATCCAATAATCAGAATTATTCGCAAATACGTTCCGGTATGTTTCACGCCAAGCGTCAGAATAACAAAGAAATTATTGGAAAAACGGACTATTTCAGATGGCCGGAGATTGCAGGGTGTGATTATCAGAATAAAACAGTAATTTTTTCTTTCCGTATGACCGGTGAAAATGCAAATTTTCTGGTGAATTTAGGAGGGACGAACAGAAACGTTCTCGACGGCTATGTGTTTCATGTCAATACTTGGGACACAATTCATTGTATTGCTATCGGGAAAGGCGCGGATAACGCAAAAGATATGACGCAGAATGAAGCGGATATGGAGATCAAATTGGACTATACCGCAGCGGACAGCGTGTGGAAAGCAAATGATCTGGCGCCGAATGACGGGAATGTTTATGATGTTGAAATCAGTTTCATGCAGAATGTGGAAATTGACGGCGTTTTATATGCGGAAGTTTTGAATTATAAAATACTGCATAACGGACTGATATTGGAAAATATGCAGTTAAAGTACAATGAGAGCCGTATAAAAAGCACCAGTTTTAATCTTGCGGTTGCTGGCGCCGATGTGGATGTTTTATGCGGTGATAAAAATTATTTCGAAGGTGAATTGTCGGTTGAAGAAAGCGTGATCGACGTAAGTCGGATTGCCGATGTGGAAGCGGCAGGAATATCTTCGGATATCAACGTTTATTCTTATCCACAGCGTGAAAAAAATCAGCTTTTAACGTTTAAGTTTTCTTCTGCTACGCAGGCGGATATTATTTTGAAAACAAACAATAACGCTGCGGGCACCGCTACGCTGGATGTAAATTGTGTAAAAATCGGAAAGAGCACGATCAGTTTCGGGATCGATATGGCTACCGTGCCCGTCGTTTTCCAAAACGAATCGGTTACGTCATGGTATAAACCGAACGAAATTTATACGGTGGAGTTCGGCGTGCTGGAATATGTAAAAGACAATGTGAATACGCATAACGATATCGTTTGCAGGATATACGATTCGAATAATGTAAAAGTGTTTGATGAACGGCAGGTTTTGGATCCTTCCTATAAAATTTATGACGGGTTCTTTATCAACGGCGTTACCGAATCGGTCAAAATTTTTCCGGCAAAACTTTATCGGGAATACTACGTGTTTTTGCACGAAGCGGATAACAGCTATACGGTAGAAGAAATTAATCATAGTGAACCGTACAAGCTGAATGATGGCGCCGATCTTGAAGAAATCGGAAGCTTTAAAAATTGGTATTATATGCAGGGGGCGGAAAAAATTGTCGTTCCGACAGAGGGGATCTGGAATTTCCTTTCAGAGGAAAAGGGCGTTGCGGATTATTCGGATAAATACATATTTAATTTGTATGCTGACTATGATTATAAATTTAACCGTATCGAATATGTTTTTTCGAATGCGGAAAATAATCAAAATCCGGAAATCGTATATGCATTGCAGTCTGCCGAGTTAAAAGATCCGGTATGTCTAGAAGGTTACGGTTTTTTCGGTTGGTATGATAACGCGGAATTTGCGGGAGAAAAAATCACGCAGATTTCTTACGATAAAAGTAAAGATTCCATAAAATTATACGCGAAAATTTTGTCTGCAAGGTTTGTGAGTTTCGAATATGAAAATGAAACCGTAAAGGTGTGCGTGCCAAAAGACGAAACTTACACGTTGGTCCCGAAAGAAATCGACGGCTATGAGTTTATTAAGTGGAAAAAACGTATCGGTGATGAATATGAAGATTTGCAGGGCAACGAAATAACAGTTGTTGAAGATGTAACCGTAAGACCCGTTTATTCTTTGGTTAATTATCAGATTACTTATAATTTAAACGGTGCCGTGAACGGCGAAAATCCCGAAACTTATAATTTTAAGAGCGAAGAAATTGTGTTGCAAAATCCCACAAAAGAAGGTTATTTCTTTGTCGGTTGGTTCAGTAACGGTACGAAAATCAACTCTATACCCGCGGGGTCGAGCGGTGATATGTCTTTGTATGCGGCATTTGTAAAAAATTATTTGCCCATAAATATGAGTGTTTATACCGATGAAGTTTTTGAAATTCCTGTGATCATCGGTTTGCCGGATTACGCAATTTATACCGTCGCTCTTAAAAATTCGGCAGGTGAAACGGTTTGCAATTCGGATACCGCCGTCATTAGCGAAGAAGGGAGTTATAAAATCGAATATGTTCTCGATACGACGGTCGAAACCTATTTATGGACGATAGAAGTTCAGGCGATTAACGAAAGCGTGGATGGTTGCAAAATAGCAAGTGCAAGCGTGAGCGTTTCCGACAGTATGACAGTCAATTATCGCGTCGTTTTAGTTGAGGGATATACAAATCCTTATATCATCTGCAAGTTTAACGGACAGACTATTACAATTACAGATTATGAAGTGCAGGATGGGACGTTTGTTTTTCAAATTAAGGATATAGCTTGGCAATATATGACGGAAAACATGGATATTGCCGTAAGAGCCTATGATGCAAACAACGTCAATCATAAAGTCTGTGAAAAAACCGATTACAATATAGCGGAATATTTTTACGGGCTTCTTTCGCTCAGTGCCGAGGAATTGCAAATCAGTGCGGAAAAATACGATTTGTTGCAGACTATGGTCGTGGATCTTTTGAATTTGGGAACCGAAGCGCAAATATGTACCGATACAAACAGGGATCATTTGGCAAATAGCGAGCTTACGGCAAATTGGGAAAGTAAAGCTACGATTTTCACTCTTCCTTCAGATCGTTATTCTCTTTCGG
The DNA here is from genome assembly GCA_944367535.1 of uncultured Clostridia bacterium. Lineage (GTDB taxonomy): Bacteria > Bacillota > Clostridia > Christensenellales > Borkfalkiaceae > UBA1259. The sequence continues at coordinate 7,587 of CALVWQ010000027.1, read as the reverse complement.
GAGAGTCGGGAAAAGACGTTGTTTTTAAATCAATAGGTGTTTGTTTTAACGGAAAAACAGGCGTTGAAGTAAAAGTGAAAATACCTGTCGACAGAGATTTTTCCAACATGAAAGCGGTGCTTGTGATTCATGATAAACAATACTCCGTGAATTTCAACAAACTGAATGTAACCGTAGACGAAGAATATCAATATCTTAGTTTTGTGTTCGATCAGATACCGATGATTTGGTTTGAAGACGAGTTTACGGTTACGGTTTTTGAAAACGGTGAAGCGGTCAGCGGGGCGCTGCATTACAGTGTAAATTCCTATTTTGTAAATCATCAGGAAAACCTCAATAAAGCGTTATATTGCTGCAATCAATCGCTTAAAGCTTTTTATGCAAAATAATTTCATAAAGTAACTCGGGATCGGATGATAAGTCGATGGGAAAATTTGTTTATCAAGGCAAAAATTTTTATCTGAACGGAAAAAAATTCGTAATACGTTCGGGGGCAATTCATTATTTCCGTATTTTGAAATGTGATTGGCGCGACAGATTGCTCAAATTGAAAGAGTGCGGTTTGAACTGTGTTGAAACGTACGTTGCGTGGAATATGCATGAACCGTATGAGGGGCAATTCGTTTTTGACGGAAATTTGGATTTAGGTGAATATATAGACCTTGCCGACAGCTTGGGTTTGAAAGTGATTGTTAGGCCGGGACCATATATCTGCGCGGAATGGGAGGCCGGGGGGCTCCCGTTCTGGTTGCTGAACTATCCGTTACATATTCGATGCGATGACGAATTATTTTTCGATAAGCTGAAACCCTACTTGTTGAAAGTGTTCGAGATTATTAATCCTCGGCTTGTCGCAAATGGCGGAAACGTCATTATGATGCAGGTTGAAAACGAATATGGGAATTACGGAAACGATAAAAATTATTTATTGAAGTTAAAAGAATTTTACGAATCGAGTTTGGACGATTGTCTGCTTTTTACATCCGATTCTCCCGAAGAATTCTGCATGAAAAGCGGAACGCTTCCCGACGTTCTGGCGTGCGCAAATTTTGGTTCGGAAGTTGAGGGGAATTTTAAAAAACTGGAAAAGTTCCGTGCAGATCAGCCGCTTGTTTGCGCAGAATTCTGGTGCGGCTGGTTTGATTTTTGGGGCGGAGAACATCATCGGCGCAGTGTCGAGAGCAAAATAAGGGAGTTAGAAGCCTTTATTCAAAACGATTACGGTTTTAATATTTATATGTTTTGCGGCGGCAGTAATTTCGGTTTTATGAACGGCGCGAATTTGGTTGAAAACCGTTATCAGCCGACCGTTACGAGCTATGATTACGACGCTTTGTTGACGGAGGCGGGAGACCGTACGGAAGCATATTATGCGTTGCGAGAACTGATTCGAAAAAAGACGAAGGATGTTCCCGCTTTGACTGCGAAAGAGAGTGTAAAAAAAGCTTACGGCAAGGTGCGTTTTTCGGCTTCGGCAGAGTTGTTTGACAATCTTGACAGAATCGGAACGACAAAGCTGTCCGCCGTTCCTTTATCTATGGAGGAAATGGGGGAAGGACAAGGGTATATTCTTTATAAAACTCGTTCTTTTAGCGGAGGAACGCTATACCTCGATGAGTTGAAAGACCGTGCAAACGTGTTTTGTAACGGTAAAGCGGTCGGAATATGCGAAAGAGGCGCTACGAATTCGATTGAAAATCTCGAAACGGAAAACGGTCGTTGCGAAATAGCGATTTTAATCGAAAATATGGGGAGGATCAATTTCGGGTATAAAATGTTCGACCGAAAGGGCGTGGAATCTGTCCGTATCTGGGCTCAAACACTTTTTGGTTATGAAAATATAATACTGCCGATGAACAATCTGGAATGTTTAAAGTTTTTAAAATTGCCGGAAAAACTTTATCATACGCCTGCATTTTATAAAGGTCAATTTATCGTTGACGAGGTCGGCGACAGTTTTTTGAAATTGGAAGGATTTCAAAAGGGATTTGCTGTAATAAACGGTTTCAATCTCGGCAGATATTTTACGGCGAAAGGTCCGCAAAAAACGCTTTATGTTCCTGCGGGGATTTTGAAAAAGGGCGAAAATGAACTGGTTGTATTCGATAGTGACGGCAGCATTGAATTAAACGCCGAGTTTGTCGATAAACCCGTTCTATAAAATCAAGTTTTTTAAGGAGAAGTAAATGAAACAGTATAAAGTTGCGATTTTGGGATGCGGATCAAGGGGCGTTGATGTTTATGGTACAAAAATGTTGTCGATGCCCGATCAATTTAAAATCGTTTCCGTTTGCGACAAAAATAAGGAAAGATGTGAATATCTAAAACAATATCTTCATTTGTCTGATGATGCCGTATTTTATGATGAGGAGGAATTTTTTCGGGAGAAGCGTGCTGATATTTTAGTAATCGCAACGTTGGATCGGGATCATGTACGGCAATGCGTCAGGGCGCTGGAACTTGAATACGGAATCTTGTTGGAAAAGCCTATTGGGGTGAACAAAACCGAAATCGAACGATTGCTCGAAGCAAAGAAAAAATATCGCGGAAAAATACTCGTCTGTTATGTTTTGCGCTATGCTCCCGCTTTTCAAAAAATCAAAGAATTGTTGGATGCCGGTACAATCGGCAGGTTGATTTGTTTAGAGGCATTGGAACAAGTCGCCTATTGGCATCAAGCGCACAGTTTTGTTCGTGGAAATTGGAGAAATGAAGACGAAACCTGCTCTATGATCATGCAGAAATGCTGTCATGATTTGGATATTATTCATTATTATGTGAATTCACCATGTAAAACAGTGTATTCAACAGGAGATCTGTCTTTTTTCAATAAAAAAAATCAACCATCAGAGGCGGCAGATCGTTGTGCGGATTGTAAATTAAAAAATTCTTGTCCGTACAGTGCGGAAAATATTTACATCGGCAGATGGCTTGCCGAAAATAAACCGGAAAACGTATGGCCTTTCAATATCGTAGACTCGCACGTACCCCTTACCGAAGAATCGATTCGCAATGCTTATACGAATAATCAATACGGCAGATGCGTGTTTGCCTGCGATAATAACGTAGTAGATAATCAATTCGTGAATATGGTTTTTGAAAACGGCGTGAAGGCGAACCTTACTATGACTGCATTTACAAATTGGCTCGGCAGAAAAATGGTGCTGCACGGAACGGCGGGTGAAATAGAGTTAAACGAAAATCAACGTACGATCAGGGTTGCAGTTTTTGGAAAAGAAGAGGAGTTTATTGATCTTGACCGGCTGGTTGAAAATGACTTTTTTCAGCATGGAGGCGGTGACAATAATATACTGAACGAACTTTATGCAATGATGGAAAACAGCGCTGACAAAGCAAATTCGTTGGAAGATTCTGCTGAAAGTCATTTTATGGCAATCGCAGCGGAAAAATCTCGGAAAAGTCATACCGTGGTCGCAGTACACGACGATGAATAAAAATATTATTTATAAATTACAGGGATGGTCGTAATGGAAAATAAACGATATTTTGATCAACTTGGCGTGATGTTGGACTGTTCCAGAAATGCGGTCTGCAAAAAGGAAACGCTTTATAGGTTTATCGATATCATAGCCGATATGGGATATAATCTATTGCAGCTTTATATGGAAGATACCTACGAAATAAGCGGCGAGCCTTATTTCGGGTATCTGCGAGGCAGATACACCGCGCGGGAATTAAAAGACATAGATGCTTATGCGAAGAAGAAGGGAATAGAACTTGTACCTTGCATCCAGACTTTGGCACACTTGGGCGGTATGGCGCGCTGGGATCATTATAATGCGGAATATATCGATACTGCGGATATTCTATTGGTGGGGGAAGATCGTGTTTACGAACTGATAGATAAGATGTTTTCCTCAGTTTCGGAGTGTTTTTCGAGCAGAAAAATCAATATCGGAATGGATGAAGCGCAGATGGTGGGCTTGGGGAAATATCTGGCAAAAAACGGATATCGAAACCGCTTTGATATTTTGACGGAGCATCTTCGCCGCGTGTCGGAAATCGCAAAAAAATATGATTTACGGCCGATGATGTGGTCGGATATGTTTTTTCGTTTGGGAAATAACGGGGATTATTATTCGGAAAATCCCAATATCGACGAAGACGTAATCCGTTCTGTGCCGGAGAATGTGGAATTAGTTTATTGGGATTACTACCATACCGAAAAGAGTTTTTACGACAAGATGATAAAAGCGCACGCAAAAACGGGAAAAAATCTCTGGTTTGCGGCGGGAATATGGTCGTGGCTCGGATTTGTTCCGCATTATGAATTCGCTTATGATACAATGCGCGCAGGCTTGCAAAGCTGTATAGATAACGGTTTGCGTAATGTCCTGATTACAGTCTGGAAAGATGACGGGGCGGAAAGTTCTTTGTTTTCGTCTTTGCCTGCGCTGATGTATGCGGCGGAATGTGCAAAAGGTAATTTCAGCGTGGAATTGCTGAAAAAACCGTTTGAAAGCCTCATCGGAATTAAATACGAGGATTTTGTATGCATGGAGCAGCCGGACAACGTCCTCGAAAAAAATACTAATCAGAACCCGAGTAAGCTTGCGCTTTATTCCGATCCTTTCTACGGCGTGTTTGATTATAGTTTGAATACCGACTTGCAAGAGCGATATCAGGCATTGGAAAAAAGGTTGTCCGAATGCGGTAAGGGAAGTGAGTTTGAGTATGTTTTTCGAACATTATCGTGTTTGTGCGGCGTTCTTTCCTTAAAATACGGACTTGGGATTAAAACGAGAAATTTATACAAAAAACAGGATAAAACGGCGTTGCGGGCGCTTGCTGAAAAGGAATATCGGATTGTTTTAGATAAACTTCGAGCGTTTTATGATGCTTTTGAATTTCAATGGAGAAAGGAAAATAAACTCAACGGATTTGAAACCCACGATATACGTTTAGGAGGATTATTAAAAAGAACAGAGCATTGTCAAAAAATTATTTTGGAATATTGCAGCGGAAAAATTGACTTTATAGAAGGATTAGAAGAGGAGATACTGCCTTTTGAAAGGAATACCCGTAAAGGGGAATGCTCGCATTGTCTTGCGGATTGGCGTTTGGTTGCAATGATCAAGCCGTAAAAGAAAAAGTATTAGACGAAAAACATATTCTACCCGTAACATGACTTTATTTACGGGAGCCGTGTAGGTTTTAATGACGGATAAATTTTGAGCTTTTAATTTAAGAAGGCAATTTTATCTTGCTCGATGTGAATTATGGCATAAGGAAAATAAAAGCTTCGGATGGAAAATTCAAGATGCACGACTTGGTGGATTGGAACGCCGATTATCTTTCTGCATGAAAGTGTTGTTGCGATGGGTAAAAGGAGAAATAAGCATAATAGAGGAACTTGAAGAAGACATTTTACCAGTAGAACGTGAAGCTATAATAGATGATTATGGTGCAGTACTGTCTAGATGTCGTTTGGCATACGGACCCTAATAAATATTAAGATTTTATTTAGTGCATATTTAAATTAAGGAATGATAACAATGGTAAAAAAAATCGTTAAAGTAGGAATCATAGGACTTGGATGCAGAGGCAGAAGTTTACTTAATACAGTGCTTTGTTGCGGAGAGGCAAAGGTTGTAGCAATTTGCGATTTGTCAGAAAAATATCTATCATTATCTCAAGATTTAATAAAAAAGCAATATGGTTATAATGTAAAAGAATACCAAAATTATAAAGATATGCTTTCTGATAATAATGTTGAAGCGATAATTATTGCAACATCTTGGAATAAGCATGTTGATATGGCAGTGGAAACTATGAGGTGCGGCAAATATGTGGCTGTAGAGGTCGCCGGAGGATACGATATAGAAGATTGCTGGAAACTTGTCAGAACTTATGAGGAAACAACGACGCCAATAATGTTTTTAGAAAATTGTTGTTACGATAAGTTTGAATTATTAGCTACTTCTTTAGAAAGGTCAGGTAAGTTAGGTAAAGTGATTTACTGTCACGGGGCTTATTCACACGATTTGAGAGAAGAGATTTTAGGCGGTAATATAAATTATCACTATAGGCTTAAAAATTATATCATGAGAAATTGTGAAAATTATCCAACACATGAGCTTGGCCCGATTTCTAAATTGTTGAAAATAAACAGGGGAAATAAGTTTATTTCTTTGACTTCCGTGGCGACAATGCCGGGAATTGGTTTAAGAGAGTTTGCTTCAAGCGATAGAAATCCCGATAAAACTTTACAAAACCAGTTATTTTTACAAGGAGATGTTGTTGTAACTACTATAACATGTGCGGGGGGAGAAGTAATAACTTTAAAACTCAATACGACTCTTCCATGTACATATTCAAGGGAATTTATGGTCCAAGGTACAAAAGGATATTGTCAGGCTGATACAAACATTGTTGCATTAGAAGACAAAATGAACATGCATGAGTTTTACGATGGCATTCGTACGACTGAAAAATATTTGAATTGTGCGAATGAATATAATGAGTTTCTTCCTGATATATGGAAGAATATAACAGAAAAAGAACAAGAACTCGGGCATGGGGGTATGGATTATTTAGAGTTAAAAAGTTTTTTTGAAGCTATAATAAATGGAAAAGAAATGCCGATTGATGTATACGACATGGCTGCATGGATGGCAATTACGCCTCTTTCGGAGCAATCTATATCACATGGAGGAATGCCGCAGGCAATACCTGATTTTACCAGAGGACAATGGATGTATAGGGCAAACTTAGATGTTGTAGACTTCCCTTCGGTGAAATAATAAATAGATGTTTAATTTTACTAAAAAACTTTATAAATTTTTTTTGGCTGTTTATTACTTTCGCTCTCTATTCAAATTTTATAATTTTGAATAGAACTTGTAATCTAAAGCATCAGTGTTCAGTTTCAATGTCTTTTCTTTTGCATCAATGTTGATTTCCCTTTAAAACACTGCATTTTTGCTATTTTTTGGAAGTAGAAATTTTTTTTCAAAATGAACATTTTTTTCAGGTAAAATTCAAAATTCAGTAAGAGAATGAATTAACCTTTTTATTTTTAACTACATTTCTTCATCCAAGCCGTCAGAGAATATACTGTCTTCATTGCTCCAATACGTATTGTTAAGAAAGAATGCGTGAGCATGGTTATTTGAATAGCAATATGTTGTTAGTATTTTTTTAGCTAAATCAGCGAGTGTTTGAGTATCTTTAATTTCAATTTTTTCCGAGTATTTATTATGATCGATTTGAAGGGTAATAGTTTTCATTTGTTTCTCCTTATTACATTATATATTTTACAGTGTTTCTTGTTTTATTTCAAGTGTTTTATTAGTAGTTCGAGAAAGAAAAGAATAGTCCGATTTTTATAGAAAAGCAGAACAAATGTTTACTTTTGATATATGCAAAATAGTTAGTGTTTTACTAATGATTTTCACGTGTTCGACCACAGAAACCTGCGGTCAGCCATGTTGGCAGTACAAAAAAGCTGTCAATTCAAGAAAAGCGAGTATTTATGCAAAATACTCGCTTTTTTGTGTAAACAATAAACCCCCAGATAGTCTGGGGGTCCAGTAAAGGTTTACCGTTGAGAAAAATCCTCCGTTT
>CALVWQ010000026.1 GCA_944367535.1 uncultured Clostridia bacterium | reverse complement strand
CCTTTTCCCTCAACCGAAAACCGCACGTTCATAAGTCCCTTTTCGGCAATTCCTATAAGAGCGCACCTTTCCTTTACTCCCGGGAAAACATTTTCTACGACGGCACCTCCTTCGTCGCACACGAGAGCGGGTCGGATATTTTTCTCCTTAAAGTATCTTACTATCGACGGTGCCCCGTCGCCGTTGACCTCCTCGCTGCCCGAAAAGGCGATATATATGTCGTTCTGCGGAACAAATCCGCTCTTTATAAGTTGCTCTGCCGCCTGCATCACGCCGTTAAGCGTAACTTTTGTGTCGAGCGTTCCTCTGCCCCAAAGTTCACCGTCCTCGATAATCCCGTCGAAAGCGGGTTTTCTCCACAGGGACTGTTCCGCCGCGACGACGTCATAATGCGCCATAAGTACGCGGCATGCTCCGCCGTCCTTTCCGCGCCAGCGCAAAAGCACCGTGCGCGGCGCTGGACTTATGAGTTCACACGAGCCGTAAACCGCGGGAAATCTCTCTGCGAGAAGTTTTTCGAATTTATCGAATTCTGCCGCGTCTTCGTTTTCGGGATTGACGTCCGAGACTGTTTTACAGCGAATCATGTCCGCGAGGTCGGCTATCGCCTTTTCTCTATCGCAGACGACGGGCATCGGCGGCGGAAATACGCTCTTTTCGGGTCTGAACGCCGCCGTTCTTATCAACACTACCGCTATCAACACCAATGCCGCAGCAAGTTCGCCGATTATATTCCACAGGTACCAGACCATTTATTTTTCCCCCCGCTTTTCCTCGTCCGAAATCTCCTCTTCCGCAGCCGGGCCGCCTTCGGCACAATCGGACAAATCGCTTTTTTCGGATACTGTTACGGTATCGGCTCGGGGATTTTTGCCTTCAATCGGCGTCATCTCGCCCAACCAGCCTTTTTTATACATGTATCTCGAAGAAAACAGCGTTACAATTACGCCTACGGGAACCATGACGCCTATGAGCGTGTCGGACAATTCCCCGCCGCCCGTAATATATGAGGATACAATGAACACGACGAGCATAAGAACGCACGGCACAACCGCTATCTTCCAGTTCTTGGATATATATACGACCGCCATTCCGCCGAAAAGCGCGGGCAGAACGTTGTCGAACGCGGGAGCAAGGCTTTCGTTTTCAAACAGCGGAGTCAGAAAACTTATCAGAATAACGCCTAAAACAAGAATCAACATGGTTACGACGGACGAGACCGCAATCGCAATCGTCGAGATGATTTCCGCCTCTTCCGTGCCCTTTTCGACGCCTGCCTGTTCCATACAGTTGAGAGCGCAAGGCACTTTCAGATTGGAAAGATTTCCCGTCACGAAACCGAGATATGTACCGCCCGAACCGAGCATCGGCGAATAAGTGAACGTCTCCACCGCTCCCACCGCGCAGTACATGACTATTATCGAAAGACCCGTCGCGAATATGCTCCAATCTATCGACGCGCCGAAAATTACGAGACACGCGAAAGGATATGATATAATAAGCAATGCCGCGGCAAGACCCCATATTCTTCCGTACAAATGCGTTCTGTCGTCAAAAGTATTTGCTTTTTTCATGACCGACCCTCCTTTAACCGAGCAGCATGGTAATGGGAACCGCCGCCGCCATGCCCGCCACGATACACACGGGCAGAGCATAATCGTTTATCCATTTCCATTTGGTAATTTTCAAAAGTCCGCCGAATGCCGCCATGACTACTGCGGACACGAAGAACACACAGACGGGAATCCAACCTGACGCCCCCTCTCCGACGCTCCCGAAAATATAGCCCAAAAATGCCGAAATCATGCCGAGAAACAGCGCCGTCATGAAGATTTCGCCCCATTTTTTGTCTTTCTGTCTGATTTTTATCAGTCCGCGCTGAATTTTCTTGCCCGTTATAAGCGGCAGGAACATCGAAACAAGCATTCCGCACGTCATGACAAGCGCAATTGTAACGTAAACCGTACCATTATCGACGTCGCCCTTAAAAACGCTCGCCGCTATCGTTTCGTAACTGAAACTCCCTATTACCGAAAGTCTAAGCCACGGCAACGGAATACCCAATTCTTTAGCCAGAACGACTATTCCGACCAGAATCGCCATTGCCGGCGCGATTGTGAATATCGCCGCGCGCAGCATAGTCTTATTGAGAACGGCCTTTTCCATTCCGATTTTAACGCCGCGTCTGTACGCGCGGACGAGAAAAAACACTGCCTGTGCCACGACCACCAGCAAAATGACAGACACCAGCACGTACAGGATAGGCGCATTCTTGTCGAACGACGTCGCATTAAGCAAACAGCCCATAAGTCTATCTCCTTATAAAATTATAAATACTTTTACTCTCTGCGGTTATATCCCGCTTGAAAATTATATCACAAAGCGGCGTATTTTTCAAACGAATACAGCACAGGCACGTATCTAAACTCAATGTTTTCTGAAAAAAATAAAAAAATTATAATATTTAACAGCACATCACTATCCGTTTTAATTTTTGCGTTTATCGAATTTTATCCGCAACAGACAATTGCCGGCGGCGGATAAAATTTGATAAAGCAATTACGGCTTATAATTTACGGACTGCCGCAAAAAGGTAAAATATGTATTTAAATTTAGCGAAAAAAATGCTTTAATTTGTTGTTTTATTTTAATTATTAATATATAATTATAATACTAAGCGCAAAATGCGGATATTTTTGCCGCTCACATATATTATGGCGCGTTAAAGGAGGAAAAAATGGACAAACACTGCAAATTCTGCGGGACGGCCGAACAGGAACAGAAACTTAAAGCCGTAATCGAAGAATCGCGCGATATGCCGGGCTGTCTCATGCACATTTTACAGGAAGCTCAGGGCATATACGGATTCCTGCCCATCGAGGTACAAAAAATCATAGCCGAAGGGCTTAATATCAGTCTCTCGGAGGTATACGGAGTAGTTACTTTCTATTCTCAGTTCTCGCTCACCCCGAAAGGCAAAAACCGCATAAGCGTATGTCTCGGAACGGCTTGTTACGTAAAAGGTTCCGATAAGATTTTGGAAGAAGTCGAAAAACAACTCGGAATAAAATGCGGTCAGTGCACGGAAGACGGACTTTTCTCGATAGACAGTTGCAGATGCGTGGGAGCATGCGGCCTTGCCCCGGTCATGATGATTAACGACGAGGTTTACGGCAAACTCACGCCCAAAATGGTAAAGGGCATTCTGGACAAATACAGGGAGGTAAAATAAATGACTACCCAACAACTAGACGCCATAAGAGAATCAAAAAGCGACCTCATCAAGGTTCGCCGTATCGTAAAAGAAGAAGGCGAAAAACTCGCCAAAAAGACGGGTTACCGCAAACAGGTGCTCGTGTGCGGCGGTACGGGCTGTACTTCCTCTCACTCCATGAAAGTCATAGAACAGCTTGAAAAATCAATAAAGGAACTCGGCTTAAAAGACGTACTTGTCGTAAAGACGGGCTGTTTCGGGCTTTGCGCTCTCGGCCCCATTATGATTGTTTATCCCGAAGGCGCGTTTTATTCGCAGGTAACGCCCGAACACGCAAAAGTCATAGCTGAAAAACATCTCGTAAAAGGCGGCGAGATGGTAAGAGAATATTTATATAAGGGTACACTCGCCGAAGACGGAAAAGTCATACCCTTCGCCGAAACGCCTTTCTATAAGAAACAGATGCGCATAGCGCTCAGAAACTGCGGCGTCATCGCGCCAGAGGATATAGAAGAGGCCATTGCCGCCGGCGACTACGCCGCGCTCGAAAAAGTACTCACCACCATGACCCCCGACGACGTAATTAACGAAATGCTCGCCTCGGGTCTGCGCGGCAGAGGCGGCGCGGGCTTCCCGACAGGAAGAAAATGGTCGTTCGCGAAAGCTTCGCAGAGCGACGTCAAATACGTATGCTGCAACGCCGACGAGGGCGACCCCGGCGCATTCATGGACCGTTCGGTTTTGGAGGGCGACCCCCATTGCGTATTAGAGGCAATGGCGATAGCGGGTTATGCGATTGGGTCTAATAACGGTTTTATTTACGTGCGTGCGGAATACCCCGTCGCCGTCGAAAGATTGCAGATAGCCGTAAAGCAGGCGCGCGAATACGGACTGCTCGGAAAGAACATTTTGGATTCGGGTTTCGATTTCGATATAGAGATACGTCTCGGCGCGGGCGCGTTCGTCTGCGGCGAGGAAACGGCGCTCATGCGCAGTATAGAAGGACACCGCGGCGAACCCCGCCCGCGTCCGCCCTTCCCCGCCGTCAAGGGTCTTTTCGACAAACCCACTATTTTAAATAACGTCGAGACGTGGGCGAACGTCAACCCCATAATAATGAACGGAGCCGCATGGTTTTCTTCGATAGGAACAAAGACCTCCTCCGGCACGAAAGTCTTCGCGCTCGGCGGGAAAATAACCAACGTCGGGCTCGTGGAAGTACCCATGGGCACTACGCTCCGCGAAATAGTGGAAGAAATCGGAGGCGGTATACCGGGCGGTAAAAAATTCAAGGCGGCGCAGACAGGCGGTCCTTCCGGCGGATGTATACCTGCCTCGTGTATCGACGTACCCATCGATTACGACAGCCTTATTGCGATAGGCTCCATGATGGGCAGCGGCGGAATGATTATACTTGACGAAGATACCTGTATGGTCGATATCTCCAAATTCTACCTCGAATTTACGGCTGACGAGTCGTGCGGAAAATGCACACCCTGCCGTATAGGTACCAAGAGGCTTTTACAACTGCTTACAAAAATCACAGAAGGAAAGGGCGAGCCAGACGACATCAACAAGATTCAGGAACTCTCCGAACACATGCGTCAGTCGTCGCTCTGTGCGCTCGGTCAGACCGCACCCAACCCCATTCTTTCCACGCTCAGATATTTCCGCGACGAGTATGACGAACATATAAACAAAAAAGTCTGCCGCGCGGGCGTATGCAAAGCGCTCTTTACTTATCACATAATCGCCGACAAGTGCCGCGGCTGTACTCTCTGCGCGAGAAACTGCCCCGTACAGGCGATAAGCGGCGCGCTAAAACAACCGCACGTCATCGACACGGCGAAGTGCGTGAAATGCGGGTTGTGTATCGCCAACTGCAAATTCGACGCGATTGAGAGAATATGAGGTGAATCATGGAAAAAATGGTAAACATAAAGATAAACGGAATCCCCGTAACCGTTCCCGAAGGAACAACGATTTTACAGGCGGCGCGCACGGCGCACATCGAAATCCCCACATTGTGCTTTTTAAAAGACGTAAGCCGCGTGGGTTCATGCCGTATGTGCGTGGTCGAAGCGACAGGTGCGAGAGGACTCGTCGCCGCATGCGTCTATCCCGTATCGGAAGGCATGGAGGTGCGCACCAACACGGAAAAATGCCGCCAGTCGAGAAAAATGACGCTGGAACTCATTTTGAGCAAACACAAAAAGAAATGTCTTTCTTGCGAGCGTAACCACAGCTGCGAATTGCAGAGATTGTCCCTCGGATACAGCGTGGACGAGGACAGATTCAAGGGCGAGGACTTCGTGCTCCCGCTCGACGACTCCACCCCCTATCTTATCCGCGACAATGACAAGTGCATAAACTGCATGCGCTGCGTAAACGCCTGCAAGAAACAGGGTATTAACGCAATCGGCCCCATAGGCAGAGGCTTCAACGTTCACATAGGCAGCGCTTTTGATCGCCCGCTCTCCGAATCGCCCTGCGTGGGCTGCGGACAGTGTGTTGTCGACTGCCCCGTAGGCGCGCTCTCCGAAAAGAGCAACATAAACGAGGTATGGTCGGCACTGAACGATACTGCCAAAAAAGTTATCTTCATAACCGCACCGTCCGTTAAAGCAACGCTCGGCGAAGCGTTCGACATGCCGATTGGTACCAACGTGGAAGGCAAAATGGTCGCCGCGATACGGCGTTTCAATCCCGCCGCAGTATTTAACATGGATGTTACGGCGGACCTCACAATAATGGAAGAGGCGAGCGAACTTATAAACCGCATCAAGACCAATAAACCCATGCCCATGTTCACAAGTTGCTGTCCCGCTTGGATAAGATTCGTGGAACAAACCTATCCCGAAATGATACCGCATCTTTCAACCTGCAAATCGCCTCAGCAGATGTTCGGCGCGCTCCTTAAAAGTTATTGGTGTGAAAAAAACAACATCGACCCCGCTTCGCTGTTCGTCGTGAGCGTTATCCCCTGCACCGCCAAAAAATTCGAGTGCGCGAGAGAGGAGATGAAAGGCGACGTCGACGTCGCGATTACAACGCGCGAACTCGCGAGAATGATAAAGACCGCGGGCATAAAGTTCACGGAACTCCCCGACGAAGATTTCGACAATCCCTTCTCCATCGCGACGGGCGCGGGAAACATTTTCGGCGCGACGGGCGGCGTCATGGAAGCGGCTTTAAGAACGGCGGCACATATGCTCGACGGAAGTTTCGAAGTGCTCGACTTTTTCGCCGTGCGCGGAACAAACCCCATAAAGGAAGCGACATATCTCGTGGCGGGTCATACCATAAGAGTAGCCGTCGCGTCGGGTCTCGACAACGCGCGGACAATAATAGAAAACATAAAGTCTGGCGAAAAAAAGTACGATTTCGTGGAAATAATGTCCTGTCCCGGCGGATGCGTTAACGGCGGCGGACAGCCGACGCTTTCGGACAGCGTACGAAACTCCGTTGAACTCAAAGAGGCGCGCGCCAAAGCGCTCTATAACTGCGACAGCGGCAACTCTTACCGCCGCTCCGCCGATTCGCCCACGATTGATATAATTTACAACGATTATCTGAGCTTCCCGAACAGTCACAAGGCGCACGAAATTCTGCATACCTCTTATAAGGCGGATAAGACGATTTAATTAGAAAATCTCATAATTAAAATGCGTTACGACATCATGAAAAGATGCCGTAACGCATTTATTTTATAAATACACAATAAAATTTTCAGATTTAATTACCATACAGGCTGTCGCAAGTTAAAAATTGCGACAGCCTGCGCTTGTTTTTTCAGTTAATTTTATCCGATCGACGCCTCGACAAAAGAGAGAAAATCAACGTAAACAAGAGCGTGAACGCCTCGGTTACGGGGAACGCGAGCCACACGCCGGTTATGCCGAAAAGTTCAGCCATTATAAATGCAAAGACCACTATCGCGACAATTCCCCTGAAAACGGCAATCAGGGAAGAATCCCTCCCCCGCCCGGTCGCGCTGTAAAAACCCGAAGTTACTATATTGGCGGCAGCAAACGGGAAACCCGTAAAATAAAGCCTTATCCCCTTGTCCGCATACTCTGCGAGCTCATAAGAGCCTTCGGAATTGAAAATTCCCACGAAAAATTCCGCAAACACAAGCACTGCCGCGACAAGCACAAACGATATAGCGAGAGCCGTCAATATAGACTTGACATATATATTTTTTTCGCCCTTTATATCCGACTGCCCGTGCATGACGCTCGCGAGCGGCTGCAACCCCTGCGAGACACCGTTGAAAAGCGCTGTCGCCACGATCGCTATATTGATTATCACACCGTATGCCGCAACTGCAACGTTCCCGCCGAGTTTTAATAGCAGAAAATTAAATGTCATGGTGCTTACGCTCATGGATATTTCCCCCACAAAAGCGACCGTGCCGAGCACACACGAGGAAAACAGCAATTTAAGTGACGGAGGAATGAGTTTTAATTTTATCGAATTTCGACGTCCGAAAAAATGAAACAGACATATAAGCATGCTTACAACGGGCGAAACGCCTGTCGCGAGCGCGGCGCCGTTCATGCCCATTTTCATCGGAAACATAAAAATATAGTCGAAGAGAATATTAAATAAACCGCTTATAAGCGTCGCCGCCATCGCAACGTTGGGCGCACCGTCGTTTCTCACAAATGCCGTAAAAGTAAAATTTAACATGAAAAAAGGCGTAAAATATACGACAATATTGAGATAATCCAAGCCTATTGCAAGTATGGTTTCGTCCGCGCCCATACTTAAAAGAATGTCCCTTGAAAAAATTCTGCCGAGCACGAGAAAAATAATTCCTACTATGAGCGTAAATACGACGGAATTTGTAAAGTAATTTTCGGAGTCGTTTTCGCCGAGCGATTTTTTAAGCGAAAAACGCGTCGCCGAACCTACCCCTATCATCGCGCCTATCGCGTAAATCACGCCGTATACGGGAAGGACAAGGTTTAAAGCGGTTATACCGTTCGCCCCCTCCGCAAGCGATATGAAAAAGGTATCCGCAAGAACATAGCACGAGATACCTACCATGGCTAAAATATTCGGAATTATGTAATGACTTAAACTTCTCTGTCTCATAAATTAAAACCGAGTTATAAAGTAAAAACCGTATTCTTTAAGATAATAAAATAAATGCCGGGAGTTTTTTCCTCGTTTTTTTAAACTCCGATATGAATTGCTTTTTCCACTGCCGCGAGTATATCTTCCTTACCGGTGCCGTCAGCGGCGGAAGCCGCAAGCATATTGCCGGCGCCAACTCCAAGTTTACTTGCGATTGCGTATAAGTTGGGTTTTATTCGCGTTTTCGGCAGCTTATCCGCCTTTGTGGCGACGGGAATAAACGGTATGGCATAATGATATAGATATTTTATCATCATAAGGTCGTCCGCCGTAGGGTCATGACGAATATCGGTCAGAAGTATAAGGAGTTTTATGTCCTGCGTGCGCAAAAAATCTTCCATAAGCGAAGCCCACTTCGCCTTTTCTTCTTTGCTGACTTTTGCAAACCCGTATCCAGGCAAATCCGCCAGTACGAACTCGCCGAAAGAAAAATAATTTATAAGCCGAGTTCTCCCGGGGGTATCGGAAGTACGGGCGAGTTTACGGTTGTTGGCAAGCATGTTTATAAGCGAGGACTTACCGACATTCGACTTTCCGACGACGGCGACGAGCGGTTTATCCGAAACATAGAATTCCCTGCTCTCCGCCACGCTCTTTATAAATGTTGCGCCGCCGATTTTCATAGACCGACAACCGCCTCTTTGAAAACTTCGTCCACCTCGCGCACGGTAACAAACCTCAGATTTTCCGACACCTCCGCAGGAATATCCGCGAGGTCTTTTTTGTTCGCCTCGGGGATAATAACCGTCTTTACCCCCCTGCGGAATGCCGCGAGCGCTTTTTCTTTAAGTCCGCCTATTGCAAGCACCTTTCCCCTTAACGTGATTTCTCCCGTCATTGCGACTCCCTGCCTTACGGGTTTACCCGTAAACGCCGAAAGTATCGCTGTTGCCATGGTTATGCCGGCGGAAGGTCCGTCCTTGGGAGTCGCGCCCTCGGGGACGTGAATATGAATATCGGTAGTTTCGAATCTGCCGTTTTCTATGCCGTACTTTTCGGCGTTTGAACGTATATAACTTATAGCCGCGCGGGCGGATTCTTTCATTACGTCGCCGAGTTTACCCGTCAGGAGTATTTCGCCTTTGCCGCGCATGAGCCCCACTTCTATGGTCAGGGTCGTGCCGCCCACGCTCGTCCATGCGAGCCCCGTGCACGCGCCTACTTCGTCCCGCTCGGAAATTTCGTCCTTTATACGTTTTTTTACGCCCAAGTAGTCGAATATATCCTCTCTCTTTACGACCTGCTTTTTTATTCGAGGATTACGCGCCACCTTAACGGCTATTTTTCTTATGACGCTGCCTATTTCGCGTTCGAGATTTCTGACCCCCGCTTCCATAGTGTAACTTTCTATTATTTCCGATATGGCATCGTCGGTAATTTCGGCCTTCTTAGCGGTTATACCGTTATTTTTCAACTGCTTGGGAATGAGGTAACGTTTTGCAATCTGCAATTTTTCCTCGTCGGTATATCCCGTGAGTTCTATTATCTCCATGCGGTCTAGAAGCGGATAAGGAATGGTCTCCACCGTGTTTGCTGTCGTTATGAACATGACTTTCGACAAGTCGAAAGGAACTTCCAGATACCTGTCGCGGAAGGTGGAATTCTGCTCGGGGTCGAGCACTTCGAGTAGTGCGCTTGCGGGGTCACCGTGTATATCGGAAGAGAGTTTATCTATCTCGTCCAAAAGAAATACGGGATTATTCGAGCCCGCATTTTTGAGCCCGTATATTATACGCCCCGGCATTGCCCCCACATACGTCTTTCTGTGCCCGCGGATTTCCGCCTCGTCCTTTACTCCGCCGAGACTCATTCTTACGAACTTTCTTTTAAGCGCGCGTGCTATTGACGTCGCGACGGACGTTTTGCCGACTCCGGGCGGCCCGACAAAACAGAGTATCGGACCTTTTATCTCTTTCGTGAGTTTCAGAACGGCTAAATATTCGACGATTCGCGCCTTGACCTTATCCAACCCGAAATGGTCGGCGTCTAAAACCGCTTCTGCCTCCGACAAATCTTCCGTGTCTGTAGTGCTCTCACAGAAAGGAAGGTCAAGAATCCAGTCGAGATAGTTGAGTATCACGGAATATTCGGGCGACGACGCATTGACTTTATCGAGCCTTTCAAGTTCTTTAAGCGCCTTTTCCCTTACGTATTCGGGCAGTTTTTTATCCATAATCCTTTTTTTGAGCCCGTCGCCCTCGTCGGGGTCGTCGCCGAGCTCGGAATGTATGGCTTTAAGTTGCTCCCTAAGATAAAATTCTTTCTGACTCTTATCTATGCTTCCGCGCACCTTTCCCGCAATCTTCTTTTCTATTTTAGCGATTTCGAGTTCGGCGCGGAAAAGTTTTATAAACGCTTTGAGCCTTTCTTCCGTCGAATCAAGAAGGAGAAGTTCCTGAATCTTTTTCTCCTGAAACGCCACGACGGACATGGCGTTGTCTATAAACAAATCGGGTTCCGTTATGCTCTCTATCGTAACCAGCATCTCCTTTCCTATGCGCTTATCGAAAAGAGTAAACTCATAGAACGCACCTTTTGCGAGCCTGAAAAGAGCTTCTTTTTCAGACGGTTTTAGACTGTCAATATAAGGCGCCTCTTTTACCGTCGCGGTAAAGTATTCTTTTAAATCGCCGAACGCCGTGATTTTGGCGCGGGAAATCGCCTCCACCGTGATTTTCATTCCGCCGACGGGGAGCCTTATAATCTGTTTTATACGGGCTATAACACCCGTTTTTAAAATATCGTTCTTTTTCGGCGCATCCACGAGCGCGTTTTTCTGCGAAGCGATGAAAATCTCTCCCTGCGCAGCGTTTACGGCATTTACCGACATGGGTCTGCCCACGTCGAAATTGAGAATCGTTCTCGGAAATAGCACCTTTCCGCGAAGCGGTACGACGGGCAGCACCTTCTCGGGCGGAACTGTTTCGGCAAAAATATTTTCTCCCTCTTTAACCTCTCTTGCGGGAAAATTTGCCGAGACGTCGGTTTTTTCTTCCGTTTTTATTTCCTTTTCTTTTTTTTCGTTCATTTTTCACCTGTATGTAATCCTGAAAAAGAGGATTTTTCATAAGCAATATTTTTTTAGCAGATATTCTACGGGACGGTCGGCATAAGGAACGGTTATTTCCTTTGCCACCCTCTTTAATTCTTCCCGGGCGTCGCCTACGGCCACGCCGTGCCATTCGCCGTTTAAAAGTTCTATATCGTTTGTGGAATCGCCGACCGCGATAATCTCATCGTACGGCACTCCGAAATGCTTTGCAAGGAACTCCACCGAAAATTTCTTGTCAAATCGTTTATCCACTACTTCGACGAACATGGGCGCGCCGTTATTCACCACCAGCCTTCCGGCGTATTTTTCATTAAGTTCTGCCGTAAGTTTATCGGCAAGTTCCACGGTGCCTATTCCCCCGACTTTAAGTACGGTGCTTTTTTTTCGGGTGATGAATTCCGCAAGATTTTCCACGCACACGCCCTTTACCTTACAGGCATGTTCGTAAAAATCAATATACGGAGTGCGTTCCTGAACGTACATCACGTCGTCTATATCTGAAAGCACCGAAACGCCTTCGGTCTTTAACAGATAATTGACTATTTCGGCGGCAAGCTTATACTCGATTCCGCCCGAAAAAACCACTTTTCCCGTCTCTATATCCCCTATCATTGCGCCCTGATAGGCAATTACAAGCCCTTTTAATCCGTATTTAAGACAAATTGGCCTTATCGAAGAAAACATTCTTCCCGTGCAAACCGCGAAAATTCCGCCGCGTCTTTCATATTCTTTTATCGCCTCAACCGTTTCCGGTTCTATCCTGTCGGGCGCCTTTCCGAGCGTCCCGTCGAAGTCGCTTACGAACAGCCTGTATTTCATTCTTGTCTCAATCCTTCTTGTGTAAGTTTTTTTATGATTCGTCCCGCCTGAACTTTACCTATTCCTTCAACTTCGGTAAGTTCCTGTTCGGTCGCGGAAATTATGCCGCCGAGATCTTTAAATTTTTCCATAAGCGCATGTTTCTTGACTTTCCCGAGTCCCTCCACGCCGTCCAGCACGGAGGAAAGCGAACGTTTTCCGCGCAACGTCCTATGATAAGTTATGGCAAAGCGGTGCGCCTCGTCTCTGATTCTCTGCAACATTTTAAGACAGTAATCGCTCTTATCCAATACCACGGGGCGGCTGTTTCCCGGTAAAAATATTTCTTCTTCGCGCTTTGCGAGAGAGATAAGGTCTATACCCTCGATTCTTTCTGCGTCAAAGACTTCTTTTACCGAAGACAGCTGTCCTTTACCGCCGTCGATTATTATAAGGTCGGGCTTAGGGAATTTTTCGGCGTCCGTCTCCATTCTCGCAAACCTTCTTTTTAATACTTCCTGCAAACTTCTGAAATCGTCCGCACCCTCGAAGGTCTTTATCTTAAAACGGCGGTATTCGTTTCTGTCCGCCTCGCCGTCTATAAACACGACCATGCTGCCCACTTTGTCCACGCCCGAAATATTGGAAATATCGTAACATTCCATTCTTCTCGGATAATTGGAAAGCCCGAGTTTTTCTTTAAGCGCACGGCAGGCGGATACCGTCATGTCGTCTTTATGCTTTATTTTATCAACCGCGGTGGAAAGGTGTTCTTCGGCGTTGACTTCCGCCATATCCGCAAGCTGACGCCTTACGCCCTGTTTTGCCGTTACCACCGAGACGCTTTTTCCGAAAGTGCGGCGAAAGTATTCGGAAAGAAGTTCGGCGTCCTTGACCTCTTCCGCCGCTATTATCTGTTCGGGTATATCAGAGCCTTCGCGATAGTAGCGCAATATAAATTCTCCGAGTGCGTCGGATGCGGAAAGCGCCGCGCTCTCGAACGAAAAGTTCTTTGAACCCGACATTCTTCCGTTTCTGACAAACAGCATATTTACCGCCGAATATATCCCGTTATTTCTGTAAGCCACCACGTCGGCATTGAGAAATCTGTTCAGCGCGGTTATTCTTTTAAGTTTCAGTTTGTCGAGCCCCGCAAGACTCTCTTTATATTTGAGGGCGAGTTCGAATTCCTCGTTCTCAGCCGCGGCAAGCATCTTATCTTTGAGTATTTTTTCCGCCGCCGCGATATTCCCCGAAAGAAAATCCACCGCCGCCGAGACCCTTTTCATATACTCTTCTCTTTCCGCAAATCCCGCACACGGTGCGAGGCATCTGCCAAGATGATAGTTAAGACACGGCTTTAACTTTTTATCTTTTTTGAGCGGTTTATCGCAAGGGCGAAGAAGATAAATTAGATTTAACGTATCCAACAGCCCCGAAACCGAAATTCCGCCCATATACGGTCCGAAATATTTCGCTCCGTCTTTTTTTATCTTACGAGTAACAGAAAATGTCGGGAAATCGTCTTTAAGACTTATTTTAAGATAAGGGTATGTTTTATCGTCTTTAAGCAGTATATTATACCGCGGTTTATGCTTTTTTATGAGGTTATTTTCTAAAGACAGAGCGTCAATCTCGCTCGGAGCGATAATATAGTAAAAGTCGGCGATGTTATTAACCATCGCCATGACTTTATCCGTCTTTACGCCGTTAAAAAAATACTGCCGCACTCTGTTTTTCAGATTCTTGGCTTTTCCGACGTATATAATCTGTCCGTCCTTATCCAGCATAACGTATACGCCGGGATTTGTAGGGAGCAGTTTTATTTTATCCTCTATTACGCTCACATATTATATTATATATGATTTTATGTAATTTTACAAGGTTAATAACCTAAAAATTCAACGCCTTTTAAAAGAACTTCCGAAAGCGTATCGTTGCGGAGCGAATAAAAAACCACTTTCCCCTGCCTTTTCGTTGTAACCGCGTTAAGATTTTTTAAAAGCCGCAGCTGATGGGACACGGTAGTCTGGTTGAGTTTTAAGATTCGCGACAGGTCGCTTACGCACATTTCGGATATCGCCAGTGCCGAAATCATTTTGAGGCGCGTATAATCGGCGAAAATCGAAAAAAAACAGACCAAATCATCCAATATCTCGCCCTGCGGAACATAATCGTTCACCATGTCCTGTAACCTTTTGTCGAGCAACATTTTCATATATCCACCTCTTTTTTTGCCGCTTTTAGCAAAATTTAACGATTGTACATATATTGTAACAAAATATCCGCGCGCATTTTACGGATTTTAGGCGCATAAGATATTTTATTGGCGAGTATTAAAATCCGTAAAAAAAAGGAGGTAAAAAAATGAATTCTACCAATCTCACGCTCGTCGCGTTGCTGTTTTTGCTTCTCAACAACAATACGATAACCACCACGCAGTTACTTTTACTTCTTGCCCTTCTCTCGACGACAAATTCGAACTGCGGATGCCTTTTCGGCAACACTCAGCAGTCCAACTGAAACACAAGCGAGGAACGGGCAGAATAAAGTGCGTGTCCCATAGGGATTTTTATAAACATTATATAATTGCACTTTCAAGCGGAGAAAAAATCAGATTCCATTACGGAGTCTGATTTTTCTTTTGTTGTGGTAATCAATTCAAAATGCAATCATCTTGTCTTTTTGATATAATATAGTAAAGAAAAACATTAACTGTTTCTTTACCAAAACTATGTTATAATAAAAATGACTTATTACGTGGAGCAAATAAGATGAAAAAACTTCCCAAACAACTTAAAAACGTGCTGTTCACGATAATTATATTGATTGTTGCGTTCGGGGTATCCGTTCTTTTACAAGACGTGCTTACGATACAAGAACACGTTACGACGGTGTTTGTTTTTGCCGTGTTTTTAGTATCTCTTTGTACGGACGGATATTGGTATGGTATCATTACTGCACTTGTAGGAATGCTTGCAGTAAATTGGGCTTTTACCTTTCCGTTTTTTGAATTTAATTTTACCATTCCCGAAAATCTTTTATCGGCTGTTATTATGATTGTCGTTTCCATATTAACGAGTATGCTTACGACGAAGGTAAAGCGTTCGGAAGAAATAAAAGCAATCGGTGAAAAAGAACAAATGAGAGCAAATCTTCTTCGTGCTGTTTCTCACGATTTAAGAACACCGCTTACGACCATTTACGGGGCAAGTTCCACAATGATAGAAAATTACGAGAGTGTTCCCGATGAACAAAAACTTAAAATATTGGGCGGTATCAAAGAGGACGCGCAATGGCTTATCCGTATGGTGGAAAATTTGCTGTCCGTTACAAAAATCGAAGAAGGAAAAGTAAAACTTATCAAAACCCCTACCGTATTGGACGAATTGATAGACTCGGTTATCGTAAAATTCAAAAAACACTATCCTACGCAAGAGATTGATTTGGATATTCCCGAAGAAATTGTCCTTATTGCTATGGACGCTATTTTGATAGAACAGGTGCTTATCAATCTTTTGGAAAACGCCGTTCAACACGCAACGGGAATGACGAAACTTTCCCTAAAAGTCTATGTAATTGACAATAAAGCCATTTTTGAAATAAAAGACAATGGTTGCGGTATTGCAAAAGAACGGCTTGAAACGATTTTTCAAGGCAATTACGAAAAGAGTGAAAGTCTTTACGATAGTCAAAAACGAAATGCAGGCATCGGACTTTCCGTTTGTGCTACGATTATAAAAGCGCACGATGGTTCAATTCATGTAGAAAACAACAAAGATGGTGGCGCAAAATTCCGCTTTTCGTTGGATATTGAGGAGATGAACAATGAGCAATAAATATAGAATTTTGATTGTTGAAGATGAAAATAATATACAAACGTTTATTTCTGCATTATTAGAAGCAAACGGTTATCAAGCAATTACAGCAAACACTTGTTACCAAGCAGAAATGTTGTATGGTTCATACTTGCCCGATTTAATTATTTTAGACTTGGGTTTACCTGATAAAGACGGTAGCGAGTTGATATCAAAATTACGAGAAAACGATTCCGTTCCTATTATTGTTTTGTCTGCACGTAGCAAAGAAACAGACAAGGTAAATGCTCTTGATTTAGGGGCAAATGATTATATCACAAAGCCGTTTGGCTCGACAGAACTTTTGGCACGAGTCCGTTCTGTATTAAGGAATAGCCGACATAATGAATTAGGACGATTGCCAAACGCAAAATTTATTGTTGGTGATTTACTTATTGATTACGAGGCGCGACAAATCTTTGTTAAAGATGAAGAAATTAAATTAACGCAAACGGAATACAATATTATTGCGTTTTTATCCGAACATTCGGGAAAAATGATGACGTATGCGACAATAATAAAAGCGATTTGGGGCGGTTGTGCGGACGAAAGCAGTATTAAAAAATTACAGGTAAATATGGCGAATATTCGCAAGAAATTCGGAGCGAAACCGGGCGAAGATTATTACATTACAAATGAACTTGGTGTAGGATATCGAATGAACGAAAAACCCGATTAAATTTAATCTTAACTAAATCTTTGCTGTGTATATGTTATACTATAGAAGTAAAAATTTTATAAAAGGAGAAAAATGTGGACGACCTTCCTCGATGTAACCTACTAAACAACTTCTTTTGTAAATCTTCTATTTACAAAAGTATAAACGTTTATAGGCTAACAATGTATATTCTACGTTGTTAGCCGTTTTACTTTATACTAACATTTACAAATAGGAGAATTACAAATGGACATATTTTATCAATTATTATTACAGTTTATACTAATTTTACTCAACGCCTTTTTTGCGGCAACGGAAATAGCGATTATTTCTTTAAACGAAAAGAAAGTAAAAGCCCGTGCTGACGAAGGCGATAAAAAAGCAAAGAAGATGCTAAAAATCATCAAAGACCCGACGAAGTTCCTTTCGACGATACAAATTGGTATTACGCTTGCAGGTTTTCTCGGCTCGGCATTTGCGGCAGATAATTTTGCGGAAAGGTTGTCGGGTTGGCTCGTTACAACGTTTAACGTTTCGGCGCAAGGTGCAAGCGTTATCAACACCGTTTCAGTTATTGTAATTACGTTAATCCTTTCTTACTTTACCCTTGTTTTGGGTGAACTTGTCCCCAAACGTTGGGCAATGCAGCATAAGGAAAAACTTGCTAACGGCGTATGTGGCGTTATTTCCGTTTTAACGGTTATCTTGAAACCCGTTATATGGTTTTTGACTGTTTCTACAAACGGCGTTCTTCGTTTGTTTGGTGTAAAGCCTAACGATGACGACGAAGCCGTTTCGGAAGAAGATATCGTTCTTATGCTTGACGCAGGTGGCGACGAAGGTACTATCGACAAAGAGGATATCAAATACATAAAAAATGTTTTTAGACTTGACGGTATGACCGCAGAGGACGTGATGACACCGAGAATGAGCGTCGTGCGTATATCTGACACTGCAAGTGATAACGAGATTATTCAAATGATTGAAACGGAAGGCTATTCTCGTATTCCCGTTTATTCGGGCGACGTGAATAATATTGTTGGTATTTTGTACGCGCGTGAATATTTGTTAAAGCGTGGAACGCCTAACTTTGAATTAAAACAAATTTTGAAAGAGCCGACGTTTGTTCCGAAAGGAAAATCTTTGGATATCTTGTTTAAGGAAATGCAAAAATCGCATACGCATATCGTTATTCTTATCGACGAATATGGTATGACTTCGGGTATCGTTACGATGGAAGATATTTTAGAAGAACTTGTGGGCGAAATTTGGGACGAACGAGACGAAGAGATAGAGCCGATTACAAAGGAAAGCGATACAGTATTTTTTGTGAAAACTAATATTTCCGTTGAAACGTTTTTTGATTATTTCAATTTAGTAAGAGATGAAAATATTGAATCTGCAACGGTAAATGGTTGGATTATAGAAAACCGTGAAGATATTCCCCAAGAAGGTTATTCCTTCGATTATGATAAATTGAGAATTACTGTTACGAAAGTGGAAAATACGCAAACGCAAGAAATTAAAGTAGAAATTTTAGAGCATATAGATATTGATAATTAAAAAAATATAAACAAACAACTTAGGAAGGAGAAAAATTATGTTAACACCAGAAGAAGTAATGCAGTTAATTCAAAGTCTTATTTGGTTGCTTGCGGGCGTCGGCGTATTTATCGTCGGTATGAATTTTATGGGCGACGCATTAGAAAAAAGTGCAGGTAGCGGTATGAAAAAAATGCTTGAAAAGATTAGTAATAATCGTTTTTCGGGCGTAGGTATCGGCGCAGGCGTAACTGCAATTATTCAAAGTTCATCCGCAACGTCGGTTATGGTTATAGGGTTAGTAAATGCAGGCGTTATGACGTTAATGCAAGCAACACCTATCATAATGGGTGCGAATATCGGTACAACGATAACGGGTGTACTTGTTGCACTTAAAAACGATTATTTTAATATGATTATGTATCTTCTTGCTTTTACAGGAGTTATGATGGGCTTTGTCAAAAAAGAGAAGGTGAAAATTTTAGGCAGTCTTTTTTGTGGATTAGGTTTGATTTTCGTTGGTCTTGAAGTTATGAGTAGTGAACAAGCATTTGGCAATCCACTTGTCGAAGATATGTTTACGAATATTTTCCAAAAGATTAACTTCCCCTTGCTTCTAATTTTAGTTGGCGTTTTATTTACGGCTCTTATTCAAAGTTCGTCAGCATCTACGGGTGTTGTTATTACTATGGTAGGCGCAAACGTTCTACCCCTTGATTTAGCATTGTTTATCGTTTTAGGTGCAAATATCGGTACTTGCGTTACCGCATTGCTTGCATCAGTAGGTGCAAATGCAAACTCAAAGCGTGTTGCTTTAATACATTTTACTTTTAACGTTATCGGCACTATATTGTTTACAATAATAATTTGGATATTTAGAGAACCTATTGTAAATCTTTTAGTTTCAATTTTCCCCGGCAACGACGCTATGTCTTTACAAATGAGAGTGTCTATTTTCCACGTTATCTTTAACGTGACGACAACTTGTATATTGCTTCCCTTTGTTAAACAGTTGGTAAAATATTCTTGCCTTGTTATAAAAGATAAAAAGGAAGAAAACGATACCTTGTCACTCAAATACGTTGACGATAGATTAGTAAAAACACCGCCTATTGCTCTTATGCAAGTAAAGAAAGAAATAGATTATATGATTGAGCTTGTTGAAAAAAATATTAGTCTTTCGTTTTTGGCGGTTGAAACAGGTTCTTCTGAACACGATGCTAAAATTAGAGATAATGAAAAGATTATCGATTTCACGAACAGTGCATTAACAGATTTTCTTATTAAATTATCCGCTACGAATATGGAGCAGAGCGACGAAAAAGTAATAGGGACTTATTTCCACGTATTAAACGACTTGGAGAGAATTGGCGACTACGCCGAAAATTTCCACGAAATCGGCACGGAAATGGCAAGTAAGAAGATTGCATTCTCAGAAATCGCAAGTAAGGAAATTGCTGCTATGAGATTAAAAATCTTTGAAATGTTTGCTATATCGAAAGATGCGTTTGAAAATCAAAACAAAACACAGTTGCCTAGTTTAACTGTTTTAGAAGAAACTGTGGATAAGATGAAAAAAGACTTGACGGCAAGCCATTTTGCTCGTCTTGCTAATGGTAATTGCAATATGTCTGCAAGTCCTTATTATTCTTCCCTTGTGTCAGGACTTGAGCGTGTAGCAGACCATCTTGTAAACGTTGGATATAGTATCGTTAACCCTATCGGTTCGCAAAAATAAAATAAATAACGGCAGGAACATATCTTCTTGCCGTTTTATCTTGTGCGAAATATTATATGAATTTCCCTTAAAAGTAGGCAGATGTCCACGAACGTGGACATCTGCCTATTGACTTTTATAGATTATTATGATAAAATAGAATTACAAACACGAACATATGTTTAGATTATGCTTTGTGTGGGTATATATAATTAAGGGCTTCTGCCCCTTAATAAGGGGAAAGCAAACTTTAGTTTGCGAGGGGTTTGCCGTCTGCGGCGAGCAAATTTTCCCCTTTGTTAAGTCTGCAAGCATCGGCAGGCTTTGTTCAGCGTATATTTTTACGCTTGTAGGATAGTTTCTTACGTTTGCCCGAAGTCGTTTTACATAAAGGGAAACAAAACGGCTTATTTAGGGTTTTATTGTCGTACAATTTTTTACGACAATGTGCCGCCCTTTCGCTAACACTTGGTGAAAGGCTTGGAAAGGCTGACCACTTTTTCAAGTAGGTGCGCCAACGTTAAAAAACGGGTTTGGCGATAGGTCTATTTTGTTGTGCAAGTTTTTAGGTACTGCACTCTTACAACTTCATATTCGGATATTAAATCCGTGCGAGGTAGAAACGCTTTAAGCGTGTTTTGATTCGTACGGATTTTTTGTCCCTTTAGGTCGGTGGTATTTTTATCAGCGACTTTTTTGCGCCAAAAAATACAAATTAAGGAGGAAATCAAAATGAAAAATTATCATCAAAATTATCCACCGTAAATAGGTTTATGGCTATCGTAAAAAGATATAGCGATTTTGAAGAGATAACGCCTGAAATCTTACGTGCTGTCGTGGACAAGGTTATTATTCACGAAAAAGTAAAGGTTAACGGACATTACGTTCACACAATAGAAATTATTTACAACTTTGTCGAAGCCATAGATTTACCTGACTTCGATGCACATTTAAGAGAAGAAAACTAAATAGAATGAGAAAAGGCGTGGCATCACGCCACGCCTGACTCTTCAAAGACAGCACCTACCGCAAAAAATCCCTATTGGACACGCGGTAAATCCTGCCCTTTTTTTATTTTTTTATTCTGAGATTGTTATATACGTTTTTTTATGATAAAATAAATATGAATAAATTAAAATCGGAGAAAACAGATGAATATACTGATTACAGGCGCCGCGGGCGGAATGGGTTATGCCTCGGCTAAAACATTTGCCGAGCGCGGATATAAAGTATACGGGATAGACCTGAAAACTCCCGAAACGATCCCGTGCGGAGCGGAATATTATTCTGCCGACGTAACCGACCCCGCCTCACTCGAAAATGTCGCCGAGACACTAAAAGACAAGGGCGTCAAACTGGACGGCATTATAAATTTCGCGGGCATATATTTTATGGATAATTTTCTCGAAGTCGACGAAAAACGGCTGGAAAAAATCTTTAAGATAAACGTGTTGGGCACAATATATGTAAATAAAACCTTCTTCGGGCTTCTCAACAAAAATTCTCGAATAATAATCACTACGAGCGAAGTCGCCGCGACCGATCCGCTTCCATTCAACGGCATTTACGCGACGACCAAGACCGCGCTCGACGCATACGCAAAAGCCTTTGCGCAGGAGGCTGGACTTCTGGGAGTTAAAGTCGTTACCGTTCGCCCCGGTGCGGTTAATACCGCGCTTGCACGGTCGAGTTTTCCGTCCATGCGCGAAATGGCGGAAAAAAGCGCATTTTTCGGCGGACAAGCCGAGAAATTCGAAAAAATCATGAAAAAATTTGCTGGAAAACCCATAAGCGCGGAAACTCTCGCTCAAAAAATATATAAAATTTATAATAAAAAAAGACCGAAAAGCATTTATTCGGTACATACTTCTTTTCTTTTGAAACTTTTTTCGGCATTGCCTTTAAAAACTCAGAAATTTATTATCAGAAAACTTATCGGCTGAGTTTTCCGTCATAAAATATATCTGCAATAAAGTCCTTTTAATAAAAACACGTTTTTGATACAAACAGTTGCCCGACATCAAAAAATGTCGGGCAACTGTTTGTATTAACAAAATTCAGATTTAAATTTATTTTATGACCTCGTGACAAAATACTTTGCGTGAACTTTCAAACAGATTATCAGAGTCCCGGCGATAAAAAACAATAACATGTAACAGCCGAATATAATCCAAAAAATGTTCCGAGTAAGCTGCAAACGAAAAGAAGTTAATTCTATAAAGGAAGAATAATGGTCGGAAGAATAGAAAACCCTTACGTTTTCGGTATTGCATGTATAAACCAGTCTCTTGACGCCACGATTCTCTTTTATGTCATATGACTCACCCGCTATATCGCATTCTTTTAAGTAAAAATCCGTAGTTACGCCGAAAGACGCGAGCGTGCCGGAATTTATATGCGTATCTCCGCCCATTATATAACCTTCTGACGGTAACTCGTGGTGCTGCATATACTTTAACCCGTAATTTGTAACGTAATTATGAGGAAGTTCATGAAAAAGTTTGATATATAACGCCACATCCTCTTTTTCGGTATAAGCGGCTTCTCTTTTAATTCTTTTCGCGGTAAGAAAAGGCATAAAAAACAATATTATTAAAATGGATAGGGAAATTATTATAATATATTTTTGATGTTTAAGGTAAAAATTCATAAACTTATCCATCGCTTGCCGCCTTGTTTATTCGCCGTATCCATTTTCTTTAAAAGTGCTCCGATACCCAAAATTAAGGCTCGGCCTGCATTTTGCCGCCGTCGATTTCCTCATAACGTCCTTTCTTTTTCAAAAGAATCGCGGACGTAATTGACAATCCCAAAACAAACAGCGAAAATATTATTGCACATATAGATGACGCGCCTATCGAAGCGACTTGAATATCGCCGAGCAGAATAATCGTAAGAATCAGATACGTTACCGACAAAACAAACACAAAGCATGATAAAACAATGGCAAGAATACGTTTCAAACTGCTTTTATTATCTGTTATCCCCTGAGAAAACATATATAAGATTATAATGCTTAAAATAAATATCAAAATATAAAATACAAATATAATTATCGACTGATCCATTACCGACAAAATTTCGGTTGTAAGCGCATTGCTGCTTAAAAGGCCTATCGCTCCCATAATCCCTATCATGAACAAAGGTGCTGACATACTGCCATTCCAATTTTGCAATGCCGAACCGATACCAAAAGATTTTATATTTATGAGTTTACCCGCAACGGTTAAGAGTAGAATAAACGCAAAAATCGCTCCCAAACCGCTTATAATATACCTGACTATATTCTTTTTCTCGTGCTTTGCATTTGTTATTATGTGTAAAACAGCGGCGCCCGCCAGCAACACCGAAACGAACACAATGTTTAGAACGGAAACTATGCCCGGTTTAATAATTATCGACGCGCCGCTCGTCCCCGCACTTACTCCCCATAAACTTTTCAATAAAATATGCAGTCCCAAAGACACAACTGCGGGCGTAATTACATATTTACTCATTGCGACTTCTTTTTTATTACGCAACGAATTTACAAACGCCACAGTGCCGCATGTGAAATATACCGTACAGAAAATTATAATCACGGCAACGACTGCGCAACACAAGGCCGCCTGTAAATACAGTGCCGCTTTTAACTCCGGATAGTAATCCACACCTAGAGTGCCCGCCTGGGCAAAAAAATCTTTTAATTCGATAAAAAATTTTATAAGAAAATAAAACGAAGTTGCTCCTGACTCTTCTCTCATCACCACTTCCCCGCCTTCGGTTTGCACCACTGAAAGAGATATGAAAAAAGAACAGATAAACAGTATACAAACCGCGGCATACAGAAAACTCTGTTTTGTAATTTTCAATACCGAAAATACTTTTTTCCGCACTTCCGAGCATCGCGTATCGGTCTTTGTCGGCTCGGAAATTTCCGAAACGCCTGTTTTGGAGAGTTCCGCTTTTTTTCCGCAATGCGGGCAGAAATCGCCATCAAACGCCGTGCCACATTCTGGACATTCTTTTTTGCCGTCCAATCTCGTTCCGCAGTAAGTACAGAAAACCGAGTTTTCCGCCACACTCTTACCGCACTTGAAACATTCCTTTTTCCCGTCAACGCGCGCGCCGCACTGCGGACAGTATATCGCATCTTCAACTAGCTCGGCATTACATTTTTTACAGTACATCTCAACTCTTCTTTCCCTTTATCTTCCGTTTAAATTCCGAAAGGTTTTATAACAGTATATTAACATAACATCAAATGAATGTCAATATGAAAATAAAATAAATATCCACCAGCCTAGCTGGTGGTTTTTCTTTTTCGGGCAATTAGCCCTAAACTATTCTGGCTTACGCACAAGTGCGTATTTAAGCGACCTGCCAGTCCTGCACCTTTTACTTGCTACCCGTAAACGGGTCTTTTGGATCAAATATGCTTAACTGGTCTGCTTGTTTGTCTTGTTCTAATTGGTTTTTAATATACTCTTTGATTGCTTTCGTATCTTTTCCTGATGTTGTAACCTAACTTTATGGACACTATCGGTAAATGGACAGGAACGGGCATAAGTAAAGCGTATGAGTTGTTGTACCCATACGCTTTATCGTTATTTATTAGGATTATTGAGCTTATAACGCAGAACGGAAGCAATGTCGACTTTATAGACAATATCTATCACCCGCTCTTTGCCCGTATGCTTCGGATGCCCGCCGACTACCACGCGGTCTAAAAGCTCATAGCACATCTCGCGGGTAAGTTCCGGCGCTTCAAGATACTTCTTTATGTTCCGTATAAACTCATCTGCGCTCTGTATCGTGTTCGTCGTTTCGGTAAGCCGCTCTTCAAGCTCCGCGATTTCCGCTTCGAGTTTCTTCTGCTCCTCAGAATATCTTTGAATAAAGTTCAGACAGATATCTTCCGGCATTTTACCTTTCAGCCTGTCCTCATAGACAATTTGCATTAGGCGGGATAATTCCTCCGTCCGTTTACGCTTTATCTGCAATTCTTTTTTAGCGGATTTAATCGCCTTATCCGCAAGCTCGGCGTTGTGACGTATAAATTCCTCGCGGATAGTCTTTTCATCCAAAACAATTCTTTGCGCCATTGTCCGTATATCGTCAAGGACAATTGCCTCAATGTCTTTCGCTTGAATAAAATGCGAAAAGCAATACGATTTTCCGAGCCGCACATGATTTCCGCAGTTGAAATTGAAATCTACTTTGCCGTTCCGGTTAATGGAATTCATCTTCATTTTCCCGCCGCAATCGGCGCAGTATAAAAAACCTGAAAGCGGATGCGTGTATCCGCGTTTTGTTTTCCTGCCCTGTGCTACGGATTTCTCCACTTCGCGCACTTTATCCCATAGCTCCTGCGTTATGATCGCCTCGTGCGTATTGTGGACTACAACCCATTCGCTTTCGTCTTTCTTATACCGCTTATGGTTTTTATATGAAACAGAACTCCAGCGCTGCTGCGCCATATGCCCCAAATAAGTGGGATTGTTCAGGATACTGTTTACGGCACAAAAAGACCACAAGCCCATGTTTTCTTTGCGCCCTACGATTCCGTACTTCTCCATGCTGTAACGGCTGGGATTCAATATCCCTTCGGCATTCAGAATATCTGCTATTTTATGCGGGCTCAATCCGCTCGCACGCATTTCAAATATCCTTTTCACGATAGCAGCGGCTTCCTCGTCAATTATCGGCGTTTTCTTTTCGGTATCGCTTTTCACATATCCGTAAGGAGCCTTCCTCGCATGGTACTTTCCCTCCCGGGCATTTGCCTTTAACACCGTCCTGATCTTCTTGCTGGTATTCGCCGCATGAAATTCGTTAAAAACATTCATAATCGGCATCATATCCATAGCGCTATTGTCTCGATTTGCCGTATCTACGTTATCTTGTATCGCTATAAACCTTATCCCGAATGTAGGAAATACATAGTCGATATACTGTCCGACCTCGATATAGTTTCTTCCAAAACGGGATAAATCTTTAACAATAATTGTGTTGATTACCCCTGTCTTTGCGTCATCTAATAATCTTTGAACTTCAGGGCGTTGGAATGTCGTTCCCGACACACCGTCGTCTATGTATTCGCCGTAGATTTCAAAACCGTGTTCTTCGGCATATTTACGGAGTATCATTCTTTGATTGTCAATAGATACCGATTCACCTTGACGTTCATCTTCTTGCGAAAGTCTGAGATATAATCCTGCAATATAGTTCTTCTGTTTTGTATTCATACGATTACCTTACAGCCTTACAATTTTGCTGTACGGCAAGGGATTTCATTGTTTTTTCAAAATCTTTGCCGCCTTTGAAATACCTGCGGACGTAATAATTTTTTCCGCCCACGGTTTTTCGTTTGCTGATGGAAGGGGAAAAGAAATAGCAATTCTTTTC
>CALVWQ010000025.1 GCA_944367535.1 uncultured Clostridia bacterium | reverse complement strand
AAAATCAAGCCGCAACTTAAAACTCTCGGTCCCAAATACGGCGCAAAACTCGGCAAAATCAAAAAGTTCCTTGAAACGTGCGACGCGGCAAAAGTCGTGGAAACGGTCAAGAGCGGAAAGGTATACCGTACCGAATACGAGGGAGACGCGTTTGAATTCGCGCTCGACGATTTGCAGATTTTCAGCGAAAGCGTCGAGGGGTTCGTTTCTTCGAGCGACAACGGAATGACGGTCGTTCTCGATACGACGGTTACTCCCGAGCTAAGAAAAGAGGGCGTCGAACGAGAACTCATCTCCAAGATTCAGTCTTTAAGGAAAGAGGCAGGATTTGAGGTGGTAGACAGAATAAACGTTGCTTTCGCAACGGAAGACGCCGAGATAAAAGACGCTTTCCTGAACGGCTCGGAAATCAAGAGCGTCGTCCTTGCCGACAGTGTTGTAGAGGGCGAGGGAAAGGGCTATAAAAAGGAAATCGACGTAAACGGCGCGGTTTGTACCGTAACGATAGAAAAAGTCAGATAAAAGGGTTGGATAAAATGAAGGTTGCCGAATGGAAAGATTATTCGGTCATTGCCACGGGCGACGGATATAAACTCGAACGGTGGGGCGACGTCATACTTTTAAGACCCGACCCGCAGGTTATTTGGAAAAGTTCTTTCGATATGGAAAATTACGGAGGACTTTCCGCGAAGTATCTTCGCAGCGACACGGGCGGCGGCAAATGGATATTCAAAGGGAAAATGCCGTCGGAATGGGTGATAGGATACGGCGGACTTAAATTCAAAATAAAACCTATGGGTTTCAAACATACCGGGCTTTTCCCCGAACAGGCGGTAAACTGGGACATGATGTCGGCTCTTATCCGCGGCGCCCAGCGTGAAATCAGCGTGCTTAATCTTTTTGCCTATACGGGCGGGGCAACTGTCGCGTGTGCCGCCGCGGGGGCAAAGGTCTGCCACGTGGATTCCGCAAAAGCCATGGTCGAACGCGCGGGCGAAAACATTCGTCTTTCGGGTCTTAAAGATGCGCCCGTAAGATATATAGTCGACGACTGTAAAAAGTTTGTTGAAAGGGAAATACGCCGCAACAGGAAATACGACGCCGTGATAATGGACCCGCCGTCTTACGGCAGGGGTCCGAACGGCGAAATGTGGAAACTCGAAACCGAACTTTTCCCGCTTGTCGAACTGTGTGAAAAATTGCTGTCCGATAATCCGCTTTTCTTTCTCATCAACAGTTATACGACGGGATTGCAGCCGCAGGTCATTAAAAATATTCTCGAACTAGCGGTCAAAAAATTTCACGGCGGCAGGACGGAAGCGTACGAAGTGGGTTTGAAAACGGAAGAAGAAGGAGTGATACTGCCCTGCGGTAACAGCGGGATTTGGTTGAACGATTAAATTATGGAAGATTTGACGATATTACATGAAGATAACCATATTATAGTAGTATTGAAGCCGCAGAACGTTCCGTCGTGCGAGGACGCAAGTAAGGATACGGATATGCTTACCATGATAAAAGAGTATATCCGCGAAAAGTACGGCAAGACGGGCAACGTCTATCTCGGGCTCGTACACAGACTGGACAGGCCAACGGGCGGCGTTATGGTGTTTGCCAAATCGAGCAAAGCCGCGGCGCGGCTCTCCGAACAGATGAAGGAGGGCGACTTCGAAAAACGCTATATGGCGGTGCTCGCGGGCGTCCCGAAGGAAGAAAAGGCGACACTCACGCATTATATGAAAAAAAATGCCGTGAACAATATGGTATATGTCTGCGCTCCCACCGAGTCGGGGGCTAAGTTTGCCGAACTCGAATATAAAGTTTTGTCGGGAAAGGCGGGTTTGTCGCTCGCCGAAATAAGACTTCACACGGGCAGAAGTCATCAGATAAGGGTGCAGATGAATGCTATAGGCTGTCCTGTATACGGCGATATGCGATACGGCGGCGAAAGGGCGAAAAAAGGATATCTCGCGCTGTGGGCGTATTATCTTTCTTTCACGCATCCGGTAAGTAAGGAGCGCATGGTTTTC
The DNA here is from genome assembly GCA_944367535.1 of uncultured Clostridia bacterium. Classification (GTDB taxonomy): domain Bacteria; phylum Bacillota; class Clostridia; order Christensenellales; family Borkfalkiaceae; genus UBA1259. Next base: position 24,694 of record CALVWQ010000025.1, on the reverse strand, counting down.
AGGGTACAGCCGCCGAAAGATATAACGCCTTGGAACTTATTCGATACCGAGCAGTCTGTTACAATAATAAAACCGAGCCTGTGAATTTTATTTTCGGAACAATAAACGAAAACTTTCAATGAAAGTTTTTATAAAAAAGTAACGATACCTGTGCCGCCGCGCCGAAACGGGCGCGGCGGCACAGGTATCGGCTTTTATTTCAAATTTTTATGACTGTTTTAATTAAAGCGCTATTTGCTTGATTTAAAAACTCATAAAAAGTATAATATACGAAGTATGAAAAAATTATTGGCGTTGTTTTGGGAATTTTTTAAGATAGGGCTTTTCACGTTCGGCGGCGGGTATGCCATGGTCGCCGTAATCGAACGTACGCTCGTGGAAAAGAAAAACTGGATAGGACACGAAGAATTTTTGGACTTCATAGCCATAGCGGAATCCACACCGGGGCCGATAGCCATAAATTCAGCCACTTATATAGGTTATAAGATAAAAGGTTTTTTCGGCTCGGTTTTCGCGACGTTGGGAGTCGTATTGCCGTCTTTAATAGTTATTTTCATAATCTCACTGTTTTTTGACAGGTTTTTGGAACTGGAATTCGTCGGATATGCGTTTAAAGGTATTCAGGCGTGCGTGGCGTTCCTTATACTTTCAGCAGGACTGAAAATGATAAAGCATCTGAAAAAAACAGCCTTAAACATCATACTTATCGTTGCCGTCATAGCGGCGATGATAACTCTTGACCTTCTCGCGGTCGATTTTTCAACGATATATTTCATTCTTATCGGCGGCGTTTTGGGAATTATAGTATACCTCGCGGCTTATGTAAGGCAGAAACGCGTCATGAAAAAAAGCGCGGCTTCCGACAATACGGACGCCGCTCGCGGCGATACGTGCGGTGAAGATAAAGACAAGGCGGCGGAGGATAAAACGGTTTCGGACACGCATGACGCCGAGAACGATAAAAAAGAGGAGGACGTCAGATAATGCCTGTTCTTCTCGAATTGTTTTTGATGTTTTTCAAACTCGGTCTGTTTACTTTCGGCGGCGGTTACGCCATGATACCGCTTATTTCCGACGAAGTGGTTTCGCGCGGTTGGGCGAGTGAGACCGATATAATAAATCTTATAGCCGTTTCCGAATCCACGCCGGGGCCGATTGCCATAAACATGGCGACCTTCATAGGCGCGTCGCAGGGCGGACTTCTCGGTGCGGTTATAGCGACGCTCGGAGTCGTGCTTCCCGCCTTCCTTATAATACTTCTCGTCGCGTCCGTCATGAAAAATTTATTGCAGTACGGCGGCGTAAAAGCCTTTCTGGCGGGGGTAAGGCCAGTAGTTGTCGGACTTATCGTGGCGACGGGAATAACGCTCGCATTGACAGTTATTCTCGGATTTTCATCGGTCAAAGAGCCAATTGCGTTTGATTATAAGGCCTTAATAATTTTCGCTGTCGCGGCGGTAATTTCTTTCGTATACAAAAAGATATTCAAAAAGGGGATATCTGTAATTCTCCTTATCGTCCTGTCCGCGCTTTTGGGCATGCTTCTGTACGGCGTGTTCTGAACGCGTAAGCCTTAAAAACTCCATTTTCACAGTGTGTTTATACGCAGATTTTGAGTAATGCCACTAATATGCTTTTTAAGGATTAAGGTTAAAGCAATAATTTTCATAAGTTTATTCATGCCGGATTATGGAGTTTAGCTGCAATTATGCAGCGAATACATAAACTTACGAATTTAACCACATAAGATTTTTAGCATTATCAAACTCTTAACGTTAAATTTTGATTTTGCGGTTATAGTCGCGATTTATTTTTAAAAACAAAATTGCCCCGCACCCGTCTTAAAAACGGGTGCGGGGCAATTGTTTATCGTTAGTTAAACTATTACCTTAAAATTTATAAATAAGTTTATTTTAATTATTGATAAGGTTATTTCAATTTCTTTCCGCACTCGGGGCAGAATTTCGCCGACGAGGAAATCTGCGCTCCGCATTCGGGACAAAACTGTTTTGACGGCGCTTTTGCTCCGCATTCGGGACAGAATTTTGCCTTCGCGCTCATTTCCGCACCGCACGAAGGACAATGTTTTGTGCCTGCTTTTGCCTGTTCTTGGGCGGGTTGCTGCTGTGCGGGCTGTTGTTGTGCGCTCCTGAAGGCGTCTGCAAAAACAGAGCCGATTCCCGCGCCTGCTCCGATTCCCATGCCTGCACCTACGAATGCGCCGCCCGTGCCTTGGTTTTTTTTTTTTTTCTTCATCGCTTCCGCGGCTGCAACCTTCATCATGACGTCCGTTTTGTCGCCGAGTATGCCGTACTTGCTGCGCTCGTCGATTGCCTTTTCGACTTCTTCGGGCACGGACATGTTTTCTATAAAGAGGTTGGTGAGTTTAAGTCCGATATCTTTGAATTTGTTCTGTATGTTGGCGGTAACTATTTCATTGAATTCGGTCGTGTTTCCCGCGAGGTCGAGCGCGGAAATCTTGCTTTCGCCTATGGCGTCAGTCAGTGCGGATATGAGCATGGTTTTAAGCCAGTCGGTGATGTCGCGCGTAACGAAAGACGAATTGGTTCCGAAAAGTTCTCTCATGAAAACTCCCGCGTCCTCGACTTTGAACGCATAGGAACCGTAGCCCTTGACGCGTATCACGCCGAATTCGGGGTCGCGCATTACGATAGGATTGGCAGTGCCCCATTTACAACCCGTGAATTGTTTGGTGTTTACAAAATAAATGTCGACCGATATCGGTGTCTGAAAACCGTACTTCCAACCGGCAAGTTTAGAGAGAATGGGGAAAATCTCGGTATTGAGGTCGTAAGTGCCCGCAGTGAAAACGTCGCAGATTTGTCCTTTGTGTACAAAGATTGCCTGTTGCGACTCTTTTACGATGAGTTTACTTTTTTGGTTTACTTCTCTTCCGCCCTTGGGAAGGGGATACTTATATACGAGCGTGTCTTTTGATTCGTCCGCCCATTCTATGATTTTAAGAAAAAAAGCCATAAAAAATCTCCTTAAAGTCTGTTTGTTATATAATAACAGACTGTTTTAAATTATTTTACCATATTATTTTAAAATTTACAATATTTTAACTGAAATTGTATTTGCTTTTTTTAATAAAATATGGTAATATAAGACATAACGTGAAAGATAAAATATCGCAGGTGTAGTTCATCGGTAGAATGAGAGCTTCCCAAGCTTTAGAGGAGGGTTCGATTCCCTTCACCTGCTCCATACAAGCGGGCAAAAAGTGTTGACACTTTTTGCCCGCTTGTGTTATGCTTTGAAATTATTAAAGTTTTTGAATATAAAATAAATGATTAAGAAAACTGAACAAAGTCACTTAAAATCTCTTTCGCAAATCATGAAATAAAATAGTCGGAGGATAGGGGTGTTGAAAGTGAAATATAGGCTTTAAATATTTTAAATCCTTATAGAACTTTATAAAATAAAATCGCTAATGAGAGAATAATAGGATTTTACAGATAAAATATTGAAAAAATATCGCAATTATATTTTCTTGAAACCTTTGCCGTATACTTCGGTTGCCTCGCTTACTATGACAAAAGCGTTTTCGTCTATGTTTTTAACAGAATCTTTAAGATTTTGTATCTGATAATTTTTAACACAGGTGAGCAATATGTCTTTTTCAGTCTTTGAATACATACCTTCGCCGCATAATAGAGTTATACCGCGCGGACTGTGATGAATCAAGGAATCAGCTATTGTTTCCGCTTTTGTTGTTATGATATAACACAGTTTTGCTTTATTAAGACCTAATACAATCAAGTCATTTACTTTGGCGTTTGCTAAGATTAAAATGAGAGCGTAAAGAATGTTTTCCGGATTTTTGAGGGCAATTGCGCCTATAATTACCACTAGTCCGTCGAAAAATGCCGCATGAAAAGCAATGGATGACACAGGTAAAATGTGATATGTAATTCTGCCGAGAAGTTCTGTGCCGCCGCTTGACATTTCAAATTTGATGAAAAGCCCGATACCGATACCTTGTAAAATTCCACCGTAAAGAGATGCGAGCAATGGGTTTGAGGTCATTCCTTGCAGAAAATCGAAAAACTTTATGCCGAAAAGATTTGTAAACGCCGAAAGGGTAGCAGTAGTTATAATAGCCCTTAACAAAAAAAAGAACCATATATCTTGAATATTTCAGTCTGTCAAATCGGGAAACAGTTAAATTATTGGAAAACATAAGCAAATAATTACGACTTGACTGAAAAATAGCCTTAAGCAGTTAACAGTTAACTGCCAAAACACAGTCAATCTCTTTCGCGTATCAATTTATTTATATAAGAAAAAGGAAACAAGATAACATTAAATATAAATTTTATTCTTAAAGAGTTTTAATATAATTGAATGTGAAAAAAAAACAAAAACAATAGTAAAACATAAGGAATAAATAAAATATAAAATAATGAGCATGGAGCCCCTAGAATACTTGCGGAAGGTAAAGCTATCGAATATAAATTTACTAAAAGTTCTTATTTATTTGTCATAATCGGTAAACGCTGGGGAGTCGCTGTTTTTAAATTATTTTTAGAATTAAAAATAAAACGCGAATATGCTTGGGAATAATATTAAAATGATATAGATTGCCATCAAAATAAAAAGCATAATTAAAAAGTTTACAGGCGGGTAATTAGTTGATGAAGGATAATTTTTATATAAGGATTGCAACGACAGACGATGCATTAAAATGTGCGGAAATACATATAAAGTCATGGGAATTTTCCTACGGCAGATATATAGACGCCGAAGTATTTAAGGAACGCGCAAAAAGTCGGAATGAAATGTGGATAAAAATGCTTGAAAAAAACGTAAATTCCCACTATGTTGCAGTACTGAACGATACGATTATAGGAATAATAAGTCTCGGTTCTCCGAGAGATGAAGATTTAAGCGAGTCAACCTATGAACTTTCAGGATTGTATATTGACCCGGATTATATAGGACGGGGTTTCGGGACGATAGCGATGCGTTGGATACAAAGCGAGATTTATTCGCGAGGATATACCGCTGTTTCTCTTTGGGTTTTTGATAAAAACAAGAGGGCTCAAAAATTTTATAAAAAATTCGGTTTTGAAGAAGACGGGACAAGAAAGGATACGAATATTTCGGGCGTTACGGCAGAAAGATATATCTGTACTTCAATAAAAAATTATATATAAGAAACCTATTGCTTATAAATATAAGTTTATAAAAAGAGTAATAACGTAGTAAAAATAATAAAATTTTCAAGTATTATTCGGCAGTATATGCAAACTATTGCCTACATAATATGGCAAATGAAACACGCAAATATGCAAGATGCGAAAGAAGCGACTAACGAAATAATAATTGGTTTTGCGAGATTTTTTGTTTTTGCTCCGGCAAAATACACCGCCGCTATGTAGAAGACGGTTTCGCTGCTTCCGTATATTACGCAGGCGCAGCGGGCAAGATAACTGTCTACGCCGTAAGTTTCGAATATTTCCGAAAGCAGCGCAAGTGCGCCGCTGCCCGAAAAAGGCTTTATAAGGACAAGCCTTGTAAGTTCTTTGGGAATACCGAGAATTCGGAATGCGGGGGCGAGAAAATCTGCAACCGCGGATGAAATTCCGCTTGCTTCAAAGAGTTCTGTCATTACAAATATTCCCGCGAGATAGGGGAAAATCGATACTGCGAAAGGCACGGCGGATTTTGCGCCGTCGGTAAAAGCGTCGTAAGGCTTGACCTTCTTAAAACAGGCAAAAACGAATATTATGAGAAATAAAACGGGAATAATATAGGCTGACATAATTATTTTTCTTTTTTGAAAGGTTCTTTTTCGGTTAAAGGATTGCTTTTCCTTATAAACATTTTGACTAGCAGAATACCGATGACGCTCGACACGAGCGTGGCTAAAATTGTGGGAAGAATTATGTCCGCAGGCGATACGGAGCCCATTGATGTCCTAAGCGCAAGCACGGAAGACGGTATCAGTTGCACACTTGTGGCATTGACCACAAAAAACATGGCTATTGCATATTCTGTGCCGGGGTGCTTTTCGAGTTCTTGTATTGATTTGATTCCCATGGGCGTAGTCGCTCCGCTCATACCCAGAATATTTGCCGAAATATTAAGAGCCATGTAATCGTTCGCGAGCGGCGGCACGTCCCCGAACAACAATTTGTTGAAAGGCTTTAAAAGGCGCGCAAATTTTGAGGATAAGCCCGTTTTTTCCAAAAGTCCGAAGACTCCAAGCCACACGGCATATACGACTACGAGTTTCATGCTGAGCGACAGCGCTTTTTCGCCGCCCGAGATAAAAGACGCGAGCACCGCGTCGGGACTTATAAATAGCAAAATCGCGGAAGATAATGTGATAACCGCACCGAAAATTATGTTCATAATAAAACTTTATGACTTATATCGCTTGAATATGAACGGCATTTGTGGTAAAATTTATATTATAAATGCAAAACAGGCAGCAAAATAAACGCAGGAATTGAATGTAAATTTAATTGCAGGGCAGAGTTTTTCCCTTGGAGAAGGTGTCTTAATGAAAGAAAAATTTTATATAACCACAGCAATCGCATATACTTCGAGCAAACCTCATATCGGCAATACTTACGAGGCGATTCTCACTGACAGTATTGCGAGATTCAAGCGTGCCGAGGGGTACGACGTCTATTTCCAGACGGGCACCGACGAACACGGACAGAAAATCGAGGAAAAAGCCGCGCTTGCAGGCAAAAGCCCGCAGGTGTTCGTCGACGAGGTCGCGGCGCAAATAAAGGGAATATGGGACCTTGTAGGGGTTTCTTACGATAATTTTATAAGGACTACCGACCCGCAGCACGAACGTCAGGTGCAGAAAATCTTCAAAAAACTCTACGAGCAGGGCGATATTTACAAGGGTGCTTACGAGGGTTGGTACTGCACGCCCTGTGAATCGTTCTGGACGGAAAGTCAACTTGTGGACGGAAAATGCCCCGATTGCGGCAGGGAAGTAAAAAAAGCGAAAGAAGAAGCTTATTTTTTCAGGATGAGCAAATATGCGGACAAACTCCTCGAATATTACGAAAAGCATCCCGATTTTATATCGCCCGTATCGAGGAAGAACGAAATGATAAATAATTTCCTGAAACCGGGATTGCAGGATTTGTGCGTTTCGAGAAGTTCTTTCAAATGGGGAATACCCGTTGATTTTGACGATAAACACGTCGTATATGTCTGGCTTGACGCGCTGACAAATTACATTACGGGCATAGGTTACGACGCGGACGGCAATCACGGAGAAAAATTCTTAAAATATTGGCCTGCCGTTCATATAGTGGGTAAGGATATAATCAGATTCCATACAATATATTGGCCGATTTTCCTCATGGCACTCGGTCTGCCTTTGCCGAAGAAGGTTTACGGACATCCGTGGCTTTTGCAGGACGGCGGAAAGATGAGCAAATCGAAAGGTAACGTTATATATGCCGACGACCTCGTTAAATTTTTCGGCAGGGACGCGGTGAGATATTTTGTTCTCAGTGCCATGCCGTTCGATAACGACGGTCTGATTTCGTGGAAACTCGTCGCGGAAAAGATTAACGCCGACCTTGCGAACGTATTCGGGAATCTTGTCAGCCGTACCGTCGCCATGACAAATAAATATTTCGGCGGGACGGTTGAAAATAAAGGCGTGAGCGGTGATACCGACGAGGATTTGAAAAACTGCTCCTGCGGTATGTTTTCTAAGGTGTCCGCCAAGATGGACGAGTACAGAATCGCAGACGCGCTCGACGAAATTTTCGTGCTGTTCAGGCGCGCAAATAAATATATTGACGAAACTACGCCGTGGATTCTCGCAAAAGATCCCGATAAAAAAGACAGGCTCGAAACGGTCTTGTATAACCTTAACGAATGTATTCTGACGGGCGTTTCGGCGCTTTATCCGTTCATGCCCGAAACGTGCGAAAAGGCTGCGGCGATGCTTGGAGAAAAACCGCGCGCTTTCGATAAACTCGGAAAGTTCGGAGTGGCGGACAAGTATACGGTTTCGGCAAACCCCGAAATATTGTTTGCGCGGCTCGATACGGATAAAATTCTAGAACAGGTGGATAAAATGAACGAGGAAAGAAGCGAAGTCAAACAGTCGGAAGTCGGCGGGGATTGCAGTGCAAAGCCCGAAATCACGATAGACGACTTTTCTAAAATACAACTGAAAATCGCAAAGGTACTCGCTTGCGAAAAGGTGGAAAAGAGCAAAAAACTCTTAAAACTTACCGTTCAGGCGGGAGAAGAAACGCGCACGGTCGTAAGCGGCATCGCACTCGCTTATTCGCCCGAGGAGCTTATAGGTAAAAAACTTGTCATGATTACAAACTTAAAGCCCGTAAAACTTTGCGGCATCATGAGCGAGGGAATGATAATCTGCGCCGAGGAAAAGAGCGGTAAGTTATCTTTCCTTACTCCCGAGCGCGACGTCGAGGACGGGAGCGAGATATTCTGACGCGCAATACGGAGAAAACTGCGGTGTTTATAGATACCCATTGTCATCTTGACGACCCAAAGCTTTGCGGCAGGGTTGACGAGGTTATTGAGAATTATATTTCGGCGGGAGTCGGAAGAGTTATAAATATCGGCTGTTCCGCGGAAACTTCCGCGCTTGTTGCGAAACAGGCGGAAATGTACGAAAGCGTGTTTTTTGCCGCGGGTGTGCACCCTTCCGACTGCGAAAAGTATTGCGATGAGGAAGAAAAGGCGATTTTTAGGCTTGCCGACAAAGAAAAGTGTGTTGCGATTGGCGAAATAGGGCTGGATTATTATTGGAAACCGTTCGACAAACAGAAACAGTCGGAATGTTTCGAGCGGCAGATTTATCTCGCAAGCGAAAAAGATTTGCCCGTATGCGTGCATGTAAGAGACGCTATGGGCGACGCAATAAGTATACTTAAATCGATGCGTTCCGAACTTAAACGCGGCGGCGTCATGCACTGTTATTCCGGCAGCAGAGAAAGTGCGGCGATACTTCTCGATTTGGGCATGTATATTTCTTTCGGCGGACCGCTGACTTTTAAAAATGCAAGAAACCTGCCCGAAGTTGCGGAATATGTTCCGCTTGACAGATTGCTGACCGAAACGGACAGTCCGTATCTGGCGCCTGAGGGTAAACGCGGTACGGTGAACGAGCCCGCAAACGTGGTGACGGTAGCGGAGGCGCTTGCAAAAATAAAGAAAATTTCCGTCGAGGAACTTGCGTCGGCGGTGATAGCTAATGCCGGACGACTCTTTTATAAATTAAAATAAAATTGAAGCGGAGGCGAAATGTTTTCGCCTCCGCTTCCTTCATTGGTAAAATGAAATACGTAAAGAACTCTTTACACTATCATTATGCGCAAAAGTTTTTGATGTATAAGGTAAAAACGAAGGTAAATTATGGAAAAAACCCTTAATAGTCTGTTGCGAGAGCATCGCGTCGTGCTGAAAAAGGCTTACGGACAGAATTTTCTTACGGATAAAAGTCTGCTTGAAGAAATAGTGGAAAAGGCGGGCGTGGATAAATCGGATACGGTGCTCGAAATAGGCTGCGGTGCGGGCGCCCTTACGAGTGCGCTTGCTGAGCATGCAGGTAAGGTCGTCGGCTATGAAATAGATAGTACTCTAAAACCAGTGCTCGAAGATGTCCTCGCGGGTAAAGACAACGTGCGCATTGCATATAAAGACATAATGAAAGAGAGCGTTGCGGAAACGGAGCAAAAAATCGGCGGAAGTTATATGCTTATAGCGAATCTTCCGTATTATATAACTACTCCCGTGGTAATGAAATTTGTCGAACAGTCCGAGCATATGAAAGCAATGGTTATAATGGTACAGGAGGAAGTGGCGAGAAGGTTTTCGGCATCTTCCGGCACTCCCGATTACGGTGCTGTTACCGTCGGGATAAATCTTCGCGGCAGCGCCGAAATACTGATGAGAGTGCCGCGTGAGAAATTCACGCCCGTGCCGAACGTCGATTCGGCGGTGGTAAAAATCGTCATGCAAAAGGATAAATACGCGGGCGCGGATTTTGAAAAAGTGCGTTCGGTCGTCCGCGCGGGTTTTTCGTCGAGGAGAAAAATGCTTGTAAACAATATCATGAATTTTTATAAACTGCCGCGCTCCGCGGCTGAAAACGCGCTTGCGAGTGCGGGGATAGATATCACATGCCGCGGCGAGAAACTGTCGGCGGAAGAATATGTAAGACTTTCGGAGGTTTTGGACAAATGAGTGCCGAAAATAAAAAAATACTTGTGCTTGCTTCGGGAAATAAGAATAAAATACGGGAAATCGGCGAGATGCTTCCCGATTATGAAGTCAAGGGCTATAAAGATATGGGGCTCGATATGGAAATCGAAGAAAACGGCAGTACGTTTTATGAAAACGCGCTCATAAAGGCACGCGCTGTATGCGAGGCTTTGGGGCTTCCGGCGCTCGCCGACGACAGCGGTCTTTGCGTGGACGCGCTCGGCGGGGCGCCGGGGGTTTTCAGCGCGAGATATGCGGGCGACGGCAACGACGCGCACAATAACGCTCTGCTTTTAAAAAATATGGAAGGAATAAAGAACCGCGACGCGAAATTCGTAAGCGCGCTCGTGATGTATTTTCCCGACGGAAGAATCGTATCTGCGACGGGCGAAACTTTCGGGCGCATTCTTTACGAATGCAAGGGCGATAACGGCTTCGGGTACGACCCGCTTTTTTTCAGCAACGATTTGCAGAAAAGTCTCGGCGAGGCTTCGGCACGGGAAAAAAACACCGTGTCGCACAGATATCGCGCGCTGTGTGCGTTGAGGGAGAAACTGTCGTGAAAAAGATAATAGCCATATCCGACAGTCACGGTAATATAAAAGATCTGAGGCTTTTAACCGATTATTTTAAAACCTGCGATTATATCTTTCATCTCGGAGACCACGATGACGATATGCGCGATTTTATGCCCGAATACGGCAATAAAATCATAGCCGTAAAAGGCAATTGCGATTTCGGCGGAGAAGAATTTGTTTTTGATGCGGACGGTTTCAGAATAATGCTTGTTCACGGGAACAAGTATCATGTAAAACGCGGGCTTTATCCGCTCGTTCTGAGGGCTAAGGAACTGAAAGCCGACGCCGTGTTTTTCGGACATACTCACAAGCCGGAAATTACAGAGTATGACGGGATTATGTTTATCAACCCCGGCGCCATGAGCAGGTTCGGAGAAAAAACGTTCTGCGTTGCCGAACTCGACGGCGGAGTGCTTAAACCTAAGATACTGAAAATATCGGTCTGATATTCAGTTTTTTATTATCAATAAGTCCGTTCCTTAACTACTTAATACCGACCGAAATTTTTTAAACACATAAAGTGAAGTAAGGTGCCGAGAAGTTTAAGTTCCGTGAAATCTTAATTTCCGTAATATAACTTATTTGAATTTCATTTTTTATGCAATATATTGCATATATTTTACTGTTCGGGATTTTGTAAACTTTAAAAGCGGTTAAATTGGTGAATAATAAACGGGAATCGGTAAAGAAAGGGCGATAACGCGGAATATGGAAGAATATAAAAAATTCCGCCGTTTTGCCTTTAAGCAAAACGGCGGGAACAGATATTTTCTGATTTGCTGAGTTTTTCGATTTTTGTTATAAAATCTGTTTCGTCGTAGAATTGGTTTTTAAAACCGCAATTAAGCTCTTTCGACTTTACCGCTCTTTATACATCTGGCGCAGACGTATTCCTTGGAAACAGAGCCGTCCTTATTTTTTACGCTTATTTTTTGAAGATTTGCCTCATAGAGTTTGGGCGCTTTGCGATTTGAATGGCTTACGGTGTTTCCGGAGAGTTTGCCTTTGCCGCATACGCTGCATATTCTGCTCATATTTTTATCCTCCGATTTGGAATAATTATTTTTTTCACAACAGATACTGTAACATATCGCGAATAAAAAATCAACTTTTTTTCATAAGATTTAAATAAACTTTGATAAAAAATTTGTTGTACGGGGCAAGAGGACAATTTTTTTCAATTTATTAGGCGAAAGGGTTGCAAAATAAGGATAAATATTGTAAAATAATCTTATCGCTTAAAACAGGGGTTACTATGTCTGTAAAAACGAATAACATCTACGGAAAAATCGTCATATCCGACAGCACGATAGCGCGTTATGTTTCACACGTCGCCATGGATTGCTACGGGATTGTGGCGTTTGTACCGACCAGTTTGTTTGATTCGCTCATCAGTTTTTTTAAGTTCGGCTCGCGAGTGAAAGGCGTCAAAGTGAAAAGTTCGGGCGACAGGATGTTTATCGATATATCGGTCGTCGTGAAATACGGCGTATCTATCGTCGCGGTCATCGAGGCACTGAAAGAGTCGATAAAATATAAGGTGGAACGTTTTACGGGTATGATAGTGGATACGATGAACGTCAAAGTTGTCGGCGTCGAAAAGTAAGCGATCGAATTTTAAGTTTTTCCCTTCTATTCAGGAGTATATAATGCAGAAAACCATAAACGGAGCAATGTTCAAGTCAATGATATTGACTGCGGCAAAAGTGCTCGAAGTAAACAGGGTGAGTATTGACGCGCTCAACGTTTTTCCCGTTCCGGACGGGGATACGGGCACGAATATGTCGCTCACGATACAATCGGCTGTAAAAGAACTTTTAAATTGTAAAAGCAATAAAATGGAAGAAATCGCCGAGGCGGTTTCCCGCGGCGCTCTTAGGGGAGCACGCGGCAATTCGGGTGTAATACTTTCCCAGATTATACGCGGTATATGTACCGTGCTTCGAAAAACGGAAGAAATAGACGTGCGGCTTTTCGCTCAGGCGTTGATGAGCGGTGCGGAAATCGCGTACGGCGCGGTGAGTAAGCCAAAAGAAGGCACCATGCTAACGGTCATACGTATGATGGCGGAGCACGGGCAGAGCGTCAAGAGACGTTGTTCGGATTTCGAAACGTTTTTCAATGAGATAATTTCCGCCGGCGACAGCGCGGTTGAGCTTACACCTTCGCTTCTGTCCGTTCTGAAAAAAGCAGGCGTAGTGGACGCGGGCGGAAAGGGTCTGATGCACGTATTTACGGGCATGCAGAAAGCGCTCTTGGGCGAAACAGTGAAAGACGACGTCGCGATTCCCGACGCAAGGTCTTCGGAAACGGCGATGGAACATGCCGATATAATGAGTTTCGGCAATATCGAATTCGCTTACTGCACCGAGTTTTTTATAATCAATATCAAAAAACAGACCACGACCGCCGACATTGAGAGGCTTAAAGAATATCTTATGACTATCGGCGATTGCGTCATAGTTATAGGCGACCTTGAATTCGTCAAGGTACATGTGCATACCAATCAGCCGGGCGTGGCGTTAAGCAAGGCGCTCGAACTCGGCGAACTCGATAAACTTAAAATCGAGAATATGCTGGAACAGAACCGCGCCCTCATGAAAAAGTACGAGGAAGAAAAGAAAGAAATGGGCATGATGGCGGTGTCTGCCGGCGAAGGACTTACGGGCATTTTCAAAGACCTTATGGTCGACGCGGTAATAGAAGGCGGTCAGTCAATGAACCCGTCGGCGAGCGACATTGCCGATGCGGTACAGAGAATAAACGCGGAAAACGTGTTCGTTTTCCCCAACAACAAAAACATCATCCTTGCGGCGGAACAGGCAAAATCTCTCGTCGAAAACAAGACCATTCACGTCATTCCGACAAAGAATATACCGCAGGGTTTCTCGGCGGCGCTTGCCTTTAATCCCGACCTCCCCGTAGATGAAAACAAGGCAAACATGATACACGCGCTCGATACGGTAAACGTCGGGCAGGTGACATACGCGGTAAGAAATACCAAACTTTACGGATTTGAACTGAAAGTCGGCGATATCATGGGGCTCGACAACAAGAAGATACTCGCAAAAGGAAGCGATGTCGGAGAGGTTACCTTGGAGCTTATCGAAAAACTCAGAAGCGACGAAGAAATCATCACGCTTTACTATGGTCAGGACGTAAAAGAGAGCGATGCGGAGGCGCTTCGGGACGTTATAGCGGAAAAATATCCCGATTGTGACGTAGAACTGCATTACGGCGGTCAGCCGATTTACTATTACTTTATAGCGTTGGAGTGAAATCTCATCGGGAAAGAGTTGTCTTTCCCGATTTTTATTTTGCGGGTTTTTCGGCGATATTAAATAAATTGATTTTAAAATTCAGGATATGGAACTTAACAAAATTCGCGGCATAAACGAAAAGCGCGAACAGGATTTGAATAAACTCGGCATTTACGATACCGCGGGACTGATACGGCATTTTCCTCGCGCATACCTCGACATGCGGAGTCAGACGAGGCTCGACGAGGCGTACCATAACGACATGGTGCTTACGGCGGGTCGCGTCATGCGCGAGCCGGCGGTAAGGTATTTTCGTCGCGGCGGCGGACAGGTACGTGTACTGTGCGAACAGGAAGGAGTCTGTTTTAATGCGGTATGGTATAATCAGCCGTATGTCGCGTCGAAACTGAAAGTAGGCGAAGAATATCTGTTTTACGGCAGGGTCAGGCGCGAAAACGGGGCGATAAGCCTTACTAATCCGTCGTTTGAGTTATGCGAAAAAGCGTTTCGTTTAAAGGGAATAGTTCCGCAATACAGACTTAAAGGCAATCTCACGCAGAAGGTGTTGAGAGACGCCGTAAGGCTCGCCGTCGATATAGAAAAACCTTCCAGTATAATTCCGGATATTATCAGAAAAAAATACGGATTGGCGGACTTGTACAGGGCATATAAAGAAGTGCATAATCCTTCGGACTTTACGGCGCTTAAAGGCGCGGCGGACAGAATAGCGGTCGAAGAGTATTTTGCGCTTATTTCAGCTTTTAAATTCATCAAGGGCGGGAAAGAACAGGTTCGGCTCAACCGGTATTCCTGCGCGCCGCGGGAACTGCTCGAATTTATAACTTTCCGCTTTCCGTTCGAATTTACCGACGGGCAGAAAAAAGCGGTAAACGAGATTTACGCGGACATGACGGGCGCTTCGGTAATGAACAGACTGTTACAGGGCGACGTCGGGAGCGGTAAAACCGCCGTCAGCATGTGCGCTATATTCATTGCGGTGTCTGGAGGGTATCAGGCGGCTATGCTCGCGCCGACCGAAGTGCTTGCGCGTCAGAATTACGCCGCTCTTAAAAAAACGTTTCCCGATTATAATATAGGTATCATTACGGGTTCCATGACCGCAAAAGAAAAGCGTGAGATAAAAGGAGAAGTGAAATTCGGGATTATAAATATTCTCGTCGGAACGCACGCGCTTTTGCAGGACGACGTCGAATTTAAAAATCTTTCGCTGTGCGTGTGCGACGAACAGCAGCGGTTCGGCGTTGCACAGAGAAGCAGTCTGATGAATAAAGGCGTAACTCCCGACGTTCTCGTGATGAGCGCAACCCCCATACCGAGGACGCTTTCGCTTATTTTTTACGGCGATTTGGACATTACCACAATATCGGATAAGCCGAAGTCGAGAATCCCCGTGCAGACAAATATAGTGCCCGCGGAAAAGTATACGGATATGCTCGGATTTATAGAGCGCGAAGCTGCACAGGGTCGGCAGGCATATTTCGTGTGCCCGAAAATTGAAGGCGATGACGAGGGAACGGTTATAAGCGTTACGGAATTGTTTGAAGATTTGTCTGAGCGAATGCACGGAGTAAAACTCGCTTTGCTGCACGGCAAGATGAAGGATAAAGAAAAAGAAGAAGTGATGCGTGCTTTTAAAAACAAGGAAACCGACGTGCTGGTATCTACGACTGTCATCGAAGTCGGGGTAGACGTTCCGGATGCGACGGTTATGGTGATTTATAATGCCGAAAGATTCGGGCTTTCGCAACTTCATCAGTTACGAGGCAGAGTAGGCAGGTCGGATAAAAAGAGTTATTGTTTTTTGATGACCGCTTCAAAAAATCCGCAGTCGGTTGAGCGCCTCAGAATCTTGCAGGAGAATTCCGACGGGTTTAAAATTTCCGAATACGATTATAAATTGAGAGGTTCCGGAGACTTTATGGGGGACAGGCAGAGCGGAAAATTCATGAATGACCTCGGCGACCTTTCATACGGCACAGACGCGATTTTTCTCGCAAAAAAAATCAGCGACGAAACGTTTATGAGCGGCGAAAACCTCGACCTTATACGGGATGTCGCTATAAGAAAGTATTCTGAACTTAAAGATATAACTCTAAACTGAGCGCCGTCCGCGAGCTTATAATTTTTCGATATTCTTAAAATTTCAGCCGTCGGATTGTCGATTGTATAATTTGTGTTTTTAATCGGTTAAATTTTCGGTAAAATATGCATGTTATTCGATATGGGACAACTGTTTTTCATCGAAGAACGATTATTTGTCGGGAGAGCGTAACCGTTTTTCGATAGAGAATAATTGGTATTCGATAGGGAATGATTGTTTGTCGATAGAAGGTAATTGTCGATAGAGAGTATTTGTTTTTAAGCCCTCGCCGCCCGCGATTTTAGTCGCGGGCGGCGAGGGCTTTTCTTATAAGTTTTTATTCTGATTCCTGTTTGCCGTTTTTTCTTTTAATTTCTTAAATTTATGTTTTATATCTTTAAGAAAATTGTTTTGATTGAATCATATCTCGTAAGTTTCGTGTATCGGGTAAATATAAACACGTTTTTTAATTACGGCATCAGTAACCTGATATTTCATATTTGTTTTTGATTATGCTTTATATAAATATTCGGAAAACCTTTTTGACTTTATATTCCGCGGCGAAATATTATTGCGGTTTTTTCTTTTTATCGGACCTCTTGAAGAGTCCGTAAAAATAATAACAAATAATTAGAACCTGCAAAGGGACGCCTATAAGAAATATTTCCCAGAGTCTCGGCGGCGGCGAAGGCAGTGTAATAAGCAACGTGAGATAAAGAGAAAGTATCAGCGTCCAGACGAACAACGAAGTAAAAATCGTGCTGAGAATCTTGCTCTTGTATACGGAAGTAAAGATATATAAAACCACCGAAGATATCGGTAAAGCATATATGAGCGCAAGCCAACTCGGCCAATAGTGCCTTAAACGTGGGAAAATAATGTCGAGAAACACATAGCAGCAAATTGCTATGAGCCATACCGCACCAGTAGCCAATAGGTAAGTGATGGTACGTTTTTTATAAGCATTTACGGGTGTACGCGGTTTGCACTCGAAAGTTTCCGAAATAAGACTGTCCACCGTAACTTCAAAAAGGTCTGCAATGCTTTTTACAATTACGAGGTCGGGGATGGATTCGGCGCGTTCCCATTTGCTGATTGCCTTATCCGAATAATTTATTTTGTCCGCAAGTTCCGCTTGTGTCATTCCGGCGGCTTTTCTGTATTTTATAAGATTGGCGGCAAAAATTTCTTTTATGTCCATATATACATAATATCATAAAATCGACATAATATCAACAAAAAAATTCGAAAAACAGTCAAAATCTACCGTGAGTAGAGTATAAAAACTTATGCTCTACCGTCGAAATCGGCAATTGTAGACAAATTTCTCTTCAAAGTAGTTTGTAAACATGTATTTTTACAATAAAATAATTAACGATATTTTGGCATAAAATTCAAAAAGCGGGAGGAATATTATGAAAATCGCAATATCTGCCGAATCCACGATAGATATCACACAGGAATTAGTTGAAGAATACGAAATAAATGTTGTGCCGTTTACGGTTATTTTGGGTGACCGAGCAGGCGCGGACGGGGAAATCACTGCGGATGAAATAATGGATTTTGTAAATAAAAATAAAATACTGCCCAAGACAAGCACGGTAAACGAGAATCAGTATGACGAACATTTCTCGAAACTTTTAAAAAAGTATGACGCTGTAATTCATTTTTCTCTTTCTTCCGAGCTTTCCGCCGCTTGCGGAAACGCGATAAACTCTGCAAAAAAGTTCGACAATGTATATGTTGTGGACAGCCGTTCTCTGTCTACGGGGATAGCGCTACTTGCCTTCTACGCCAGAACTTTGGCGGATAAGGGTTTTTCCGCCTCCGAAATATACGAAAAATGCCTTAAACGCGTGCCGTATGTACAGGCGAGTTTTGAGCTTAAAAGGGTGGACTATCTGTATAAAGGCGGAAGATGCAGCGCGCTTGCTTTTCTCGGCGCAAATCTGTTAAGGATTCGTCCGCAAATAATAGTTAAGGACGGAAAAATGATAGCGGGTAAAAAATACAGGGGAAATTTCGACCACGTTGTCAATAATTACGTGCGCGATATTTTGGAACAGTTCGACAATCCAGACCTTGAAAGGATATTTATTACTTACACCACTGCCTCAAAAGAAATGATAGAGGGAATAAGAAAAACTCTCGCGGAGCGCGGGTTTAAAAAAATATATATAACTCGCGCTGGCGGTACTATTACCAGTCATTGCGGAGAAGACTGTCTCGGAATACTTTATATAAACGATGGCGGGGTTAAGGACTGAACAATCCGTTATTTACATAACCGATCTGATATCATAATATATTTCTGTTCTTATGAGTGCGTTTTTAATATTGTTTATATCTTTGAAATAAAAACAGTTCGATATTATTACCAAAAAATATATAATTACCAAAAAAGGAATTTTAAAGATTTTATTTTTCCACGGAAATTTATAAATTTTTTGTAAAGAAATCCAAATATCTAAAATTTTATTAAAATTATATGAGTTTTAAATGTATATACGGATGATGTTTTGAAGGTGTCTTGCAAATTCTCGGGCGGCAAATTTGCCGCCCGAGACTGTTTTATGAATATATTCAATGATTATTCATGCTAAAATGAATATATTCAAAAAAATAAATAAAAAAAATGAAAAAAAATGAAAATATACATCAAATCAGTTGACAGGGGCTTCGGGGCGGGTTATAATAGCAGCATGGATTGCAAAAAACGGCGGTTTTCGCCGTAAAAGGAGAAATTTATGAAAAAAATAATAGTAGGATTGTTATCGGTTGTCACGGCGGTACTTTGCTGTTTCGGTTTTGCGGCGTGCGGCAAGGCTGAAAAGGTCAAGGTCATAGAGATTAAACTTACAGAAGAAGATTATGTTTATGCGGTTAAGACAGGTGATACCGAGACGCAGAATGCATTAAATTCATTCCTTGCCGAAATAAAAGATAACGGTACGTTTGATAACATCGTAAAAGAATTTTTTGACGGTACGAGTACGTTTGAATATTCCAATCCTTCTTCAAAAGACGGGTGTCTCGTTATCGCTACAAGTGCGGATTTTCCTCCGTTCGAATATAAAAAAGGCGATAAATTTACGGGAATCGATATGCAGGTTGCCAAATTATTTGCTGAAAGCCTCGGTAAACAATTATATATTGAAGATATAGGATTTGACCAAGTAATTCTTTCCATGGGACAGGCTACAAGCGAATATAAAATAGGTATGGCGGGAATAACTTACGACGAAGAACGCGATAAATCTATGGATTTCAGCAATGCTTATTATACTTCCGCACAGGTGATAATTGTCAAGGAAGGTGATACCATATTTGACGGTTGTACGACAAAAGAAGATGTGGAAAGAATACTTAAAGAGCAAAAAAGCAGCTATAAAATAGGGACTCAGAAAGGTACTACGGGTTATATGTACAGCGCGGGTGATGAAGGCTTCGGATATGAGGGATTTAAAAATCTCGAAACAAAAATATATGACGCAGGCGCTCTTGCGGTAAAAGACCTTTCAAACGGCAAGATAAATGCGGTAATAATTGACGAACAGCCCGCAAAAATGATTACGGCAAGCACTAACGCTAATATAAAATAAACATGAAATTTCAAATTTTCTATCATGAATTTATAACCAATGAAGGCTATAATATGTTGTTAGACGGACTTAAAAACACCGCTATCATAGCGGTGTTTGGTCTGTTTATAGGCTTAATTATAGGTTCATTGATAGCAGTGGTAAAACTTGCCCCGATTGAAAACTTGTTTTTTAAAGCGCTGAAATTTTTGGGCGATATTTATGTAGCGCTTTTTCGCGGTACTCCTATTGTCGTGCAATTGCTGCTTACTCATTATGTGCTTTTTCCGCTTATGGGAATAAACATACCCCCTGTATTCGAGGGAGTTATTACATTCGGGATGAATAGCGGTGCTTATATTTCCGAAATAATGCGCAGCGGTATCCTTTCGGTTGATAAGGGACAAATGGAGGCAGGTCGAAGCTTAGGACTTTCTTATGTACAGACTATGTGGAAGATAGTATTGCCACAGGCTATAAAAAATATTTTACCGACTCTCGGCAATGAATTTATAGCACTCATCAAGGAAACTTCGGTTGTAAGTTTTATAACTGTAATAGATATTTATAAAGCGTTCCAGAGTATTGCAAATAATACTTTCGAATATATTGTTCCTTACCTGATGCTTGCTCTTGTTTATCTTATTCTTGTTATAATTATAACCTTGATTGTAAGGGCTATCGAAAGGAGGTTGAGGGCAAGTGATAAACGTTGACAATATTTATAAACAGTTCGGGAAATTACAGGTATTAAAAGGCGTTTCCTGCAAAATCGAAAAGGGCGAGAAAGTCGTCGTAATAGGCCCGTCCGGCTCGGGTAAATCCACATTTTTGAGATGTATGAACCTTCTCGAAGAGCCTACTTTCGGCGAGGTATGGCTGGATGATAAATTGATGACCCGACCGGATCCTTACCTGCACGTCGAACTTATAGAAAAGACTAAAACCTATAAGAAAATGTTTGACGCTCGGGCGGGGGAAAGTTCGGACGCGGAAGCGTTGAAATCCCAAATAATAAAAGAGATAAAAGAAAAGGACCTTCTTAACGAAAAAAGGGAAGGCGGAGAATATAAAAAAGCCTATAAAGAATTTTACAAGGCCAATGCGATAGACATAAACAAGGGCAGAGCAAAAATGGGTATGGTGTTTCAGCATTTTAACCTGTTTAACAATCTGACCGTAATGCAGAATCTGACACTTGCCCCCGTCAAACTTAAACTGAAAACGGAGGAGGAAGCGGCGGCTGATGCCGAACGTCTATTGAAAAGGATAGGGCTTTTCGATAAAAAAGACGTATATCCTTCAACTCTTTCGGGGGGACAGAAGCAGCGTATAGCAATAGTAAGAGCGCTTGCCATGGACCCCGAAGTAATGCTGTTCGACGAACCGACTTCCGCGCTCGACCCGGAGATGGTCGGCGAAGTTCTTGAACTAATGAAAGACCTTGCAAAAGAGGGAATGACGATGGTCGTCGTTACACACGAAATGGGCTTTGCGAGAGAAGTGGCTTCGAGAATACTGTTTATGGACGAGGGGGTAATAAAAGAAGAAAATACCCCAAAAGAATTTTTCGCTGCGCCTAAGGACGAAAGGCTTAAAGATTTCCTTGCCAAAGTCTTATAATTTTAAAAGGTCAAAGTTTCGCAATATTATCGATGTTCTGACTTTAATGTTCGATGCCCGTCCGACCTTATTGTATTTTCGCATTAAGAACATAAATCGTAATACGCAATTATATTCGGCGAGTACGATTCGGTAAGTTAAGCCCCGGTGAATTTTATGGCAAAAATGAAATTATTAAGTCGTTAAATCGGTAAGCAAAAAGAATAATAATTCATAATCGTGGCGGGCGCAGTACTGCGCCCGCCCTTTATATAAACAGCGCGGTGAGTTTATAAATTCCGAGAAGTATCAGGATTACGGGCGGCAGAAAGTCAAATCTGCCGAATTTTTTTGCTACGGGCGTTTCGGCGAGTAATATGCCGAGAGATATCATTATCGCATGCATGGCGGCTATAATTACGGGAACGTAAAATGCGTTAATGCCCATGAGCGCGAGAGAGAGATTTGCAACCGCGCCGTCCAGCCCCACGGCAAAACCGGTAATGAGCGACCTTTTTATTATTCCGCCCGACCCGATGTCCTGTTTTTCGTCTTTTTTAAGGAGGTTATAAATTCCCACGCCGATAAGTATGAGCCCTCCGAGACTTGCCGTTGTTTCGTTTAGACTGTCGGCAAAAATAGAGGTGGCGTAATTTATAATAATACACATAACAAGTACGGTAAGGGCTATTCCGAGTACTATCGGCGCCTTTTTTCTCCCCGCAAACGAGAGAGAAAATCCGCAGACGAACGAGTCTATGCTTACCGTAAAAGCTGTCAGAAGTAAAAAATACATCATTTGTAAAAGCCCGCTTTATTAGTTTAATATCATTGTATTCGTAATGCTAAATTTTTGTGCCCCATTATGATTTTATGGGGTTCCGTTTTTTCTGTGTGTTTGCGGTCGGAAAGTTGATTTATCTTGTTTTTTTCAAAGTGTTCCGATAATTCCGGAAACGTCCGGCATGCCGTTTGTAAATATACTCTTTTTTGTGTTCGCGACGGCGGCGACATGCCAATGTAAAATTTTCGCGCTGCAACGTAATTAGGGGTATTTAAACGCTTAAATGCTTTTTTTTGCGAATATGGCAATAATATTTTGTGAAAATGATAAAAGTAAATTGACAAAGCGGCCAAATTAAGGTAAAATACATAAGAGTATATGTAATTTATAAGGAGAAATATGGCTACGATGAAAAAGGCTAAATCCTATAAAATTCTGATTTTGCTGGCGGTATTCGTCTTTTCCGTAACTGCGGCGTTTTCGATGTTGATTTCGCCGTTTAAGGATGAGGCGTATGCGGCGACTGTTACGGCGGACGACCCCGCCGATTATTTTTCGGGAGTAGAGGACGTCGCGTTTGAAAACGATATGGTTGTCGTAACAGCCGAAGCGGGCGAGATTTTGACATTTAAAAACTCATTATCGGTAAACGCGCTGGAAATAGAATTTTCCGCGCCCTCAGGAATCGGCAGCATGACAATAATTCTCAAATCCGATTCGTATTACGTAAACGGCAATAAGAACGCCGAAGGCGGTTTAGATAAGGAAATAGAGAATACACTTGTCATCGATTTCGGATCCGGCAGCGCCGCTTTTTATTTCAACGACGCGGACAAGGCCTCTGGTGCAAATGTCGCCATATCCGACACCGACAACATGACTGTTAGTTTTTCCGTCGAAAATAATATGCTTTCGGCAGGAGTAAACGGTACGGAAATTGAGTGTGCGGACGAGTATTATAAGATATCGGGTCCCGTTTCTGCGGCGAAGATTTCCGTCCAAGCTACTGCGTCAGACGATAATTCCGCCGCGTCGTTCGGTATAGTTTCGGTAAATCAGAATACTGCCGACGCGGAAGACGGCTATAAACAGACGTTTGTCCTTGATGAAGGAAAGTTGACTGCGGCATTGCCGGTGGTTGCTTTTTCGGGAAGTGTCAAGGGTTATGAAAAAGGCCTGAAAGTTTATAACGGTACTAAATACAATGTATCTTTTACGGTTTATTCTCTAATCGGAGGCATAACCGCTTCGAATATTTATCTGGGTAACAAGGGAGACAGCAGCATAGCTCTTTATAACACTTCGGAAAAGCCGAAAGATATTCAGTTTAACGCTACCGGCAACAAATCTTTTGACGCGATCTATAAAGACGGAGACGACGAGATAACGCTTGCGACTTTCAACGTTACGGTATACGATAAAGAAGATGACGAGACCGCGCCGGAATATAATTTGGACGCTTCTGCAATCGAGAGATTCGTAACGGCCCTTAATAAGGCAACTTTGCGTGATTATGGCGACGAAGGGGAGCACAGTATTCCTCTCGGCGAGGATTTGACCGTTCCTTCTATGAAAGAATTAGTGTCTGACGATACTACTTCTTATGAAAATCTTTCACATACAATTTATTATAAAACGCCGTCTGGAAGCGGAAGCGTAAGTTCTACGTGGGATATACCGATAAGTCAGGCCGGAAAATACAGTTTCTATGTGATCTTTTCCGATGCAAACGGAAACAAAATGCTCGAAGAGGATTTTTTCACTACTGATGATGAAGACGAAAATGATATAATTTTCGGCAGATACGGCGATTATTATTTTGAATTTACCGTTAATGACGATGCGCCTATGTACGTCAATTCTGTGACTCAGGGTAAGGCTTATGTGGGGATAAAACATATTGCTTCCGATTTTAAATACGAAGACTCTGGATATAAAGCGTCTTACGAACTTTATTTCAGTTCGAGTGCTTCGGCAAATATAGACGATGATAATTGGGAAGAGAATTGGACAATTGTTCCGACGGCATCTTCGGTCAGCGAAGACGACGAATTCGCGGGCGAACTCGATTACGACGATATTGTGAGTATAGGTTATGACGGCTCGCTTACTTTTACACCCAATAAGGTCGGTAAATTTGCTTTGAAGTGCACGGTCGCGTCTACTTCGTCGGTCAGGTCGGCGTCGTCGGCCGCGATAATCGAAGTCAGTGACGACGTGACGACGGTAAAACCCGATAATCACTGGCTGGAAAACAATATCTGGTCGGTCGTGTTCCTGTCGGTCGGAACGCTGTGTCTTATAGGCATCGTAATTCTTCTCTTCGTTAAACCCAAGGAAGAGACGGAAGAAAGCACCGATGAGGAAATCAAAAAGTAACATGAAGGACTTCGGGTAACCGAAGTCCTCGTTTTTAAAACTGAGAAAAGAGCGTTTATTTGAAATGGAAAAGAAAACGTTTATCGTCGGGAAGAGCGGCAAGGCAAGCAGGATAATACCGCGTATGGCGGAAGTGCCGTATACCGTTTTTAATAAAAGCC
>CALVWQ010000024.1 GCA_944367535.1 uncultured Clostridia bacterium | reverse complement strand
CGTTTCGATGCTTGACGGGTATTTTGCGCAGGGCGCGCACCATTTGAACGTGAACGTCATAGACCGCGAAAAACTCATTGCCGCAATGGAAAATCCCGAACTTTATCCGAATATCACAATCAGGGTTTCGGGATATGCCGTGAACTTCCATAAACTTTCCCGCGCGCAGCAGGCGGAAGTAATAAAAAGGACATATCATGGCGGATTGTAAGGCAAGAATTGACTCTTTTTATCACGGTTCCGCGGTGGACGGCGAGGGGCTGAGGAGCGTGCTCTTTTTTTCGGGCTGTAATCTGAGGTGCCCTTTCTGTCATAATCCCGAAACTCTCTACGGTTCGGGAAAGGAAATTTCGCTCGACGAAGCGGTCGCCACGGTAAAACGCTATGTTCCGTACATGAAAAAAGGCGGACTTACGTTGTCGGGAGGAGAGCCGTTTTTGCAGGCTGAGTTCTGCGCGTTTTTAGCGGACGAGATGCATAAATTGGGGATAACCGTCATAGCGGAAACTAACGGAATGACGGTAAAAGAGTCGCTTATAAGAAAACTCGACGGAGTGAGACTCGATATAAAAAATCAGCGCGGCGAAAACGGAGAGCAACTTATTGCACGTTATACTCTTTTTCTCAAAGCGTGCGAAAAACACGGCGTCGACGTATTACTGACCAACGTTCTTATCCCCGACGTCAACGATTTCGAAGAATCTGTCGGGGCGCTTGCAAAACTTAAAGAAAAATTCGATTTTTGCCGAGGGGTGGAATTTTTGCCGTTCATGAAACTGTGCGAGGAAAAATATCGCGGAATGGGTTTGGAATTTCCTTATGCGACAATGCGTGAAGCGACGCGCGAGGACATAGAAAAGGCAAACAGTTACTTTTCAAACAAACTAAATTTTTACATTAAAAAAAGTTTTGATTCAAGGATTAATCTCAATATTTAATTTGATAAATTGTAATGTGTGTTTTTTTATAAATAAAAAACGGTGAAAGTGATGAAAATATACAATGATATTGTTTACGGCGGGCGAAATAAAGATGATGAAAAGTTAAAACTTGACATTTATGTCCCCGAACATGATGGATTTGAAACAATCGTTTATTTTCACGGCGGCGGACTTTCCGGCGGAACTAAGTCGGATTGGCGTTATGCAGAAATAGCAAAATCTTTTGCCGATAACGGTTTCGGATTAGTTTCAGTCGAATATTCGAAATATCCTGATGCAAAATTTCCCGTATATATCGAGGATTGCGCCGAGGCAGTTTCGTTTGTCAAAAATAAAATAAAAAATTATGGCGGAAGCGGCGATATTATAATTTCCGGTCAGTCTGCGGGAGCATGGATAAGTCTTATGCTGTGTTTTAACCGTACATATCTCGAAAAGGTTGCGGTAAATCCTGACGAGATAAAGGGATATTTAATAGACAGCGCACAGACGACTTCGCATTTTAACGTACTCAAAATAGAGGAGGGGCTTAACCCGTTGGCGCAGAGAATCGACAAATACGCGCCGTTATACTACGTCGATGAAAACACACGTTTTTCGCGCATGCTTCTTATTGTATACGAGAAAGATATGCCCTGCCGCCCCGAACAGAATATGCTGCTTTTTAAAAATATTCTCGCCTACAATCCCGATGCCGATATCAAACTTGTAAAACTGTCGGGTGAGCATTGCGCCGGTTCGACAATTAAGGACGATTCGGGCGAGTTTCCTTTTGTAAAAGTCGCTTTAAAGTGGCTCGCAAAATCCGAAAAGTGAAAAGGATTTACAGAAACAACTGTTTTCGTCAGCAATGTAGTACGTTCGTATGACAGGGGATATGTCCTGCCGGACGACGGACAGGTCGTGAAAAAATATTTTAGAAAGACAGCCGGGGAAACAGGTAAAACGTAAAATTCACGGCGTTCCTCCCGCATCGGTCTCGATGTGGGAGGAACGCCGTACGTTTATGGTGCATATTGTTTATGCACACAGGCTTTTTATTTTTATGTTTTAATGATTTGTGACCTTGAAATCTTGTGTCGGACAAACGTTATTATAATGAATGATTGTTTTGGTTTTCCATATTATTAAAGACGCCTTTAAACATAAAGCTTTTATTTTACAGCGTTATTTTTGAAAGCGTTTCGCCCACTTTTTCGCGTATGACGAGAAGATTGTCGTTTGCGGGCAACGAAGCAGTAAGGTCTATAATCACTTTTTTTTCTCCGCCGTAAAAGTTAATGAGGTTTGCTGCGGGATATACGGACAGAGACGTTCCCGCAATAATTAGCAGGTCTGCGGCGGAAAGCGCCTTGACCGCGCCGTTCCATGCGTCCGAGGGCAGAGTTTCTTCGTAAAGCACCACTTCGGGTTTTATCACTCCGCCGCAAGTACAGAGGGGGATGCCGGCGCATTTTTCGACTGCCGACAGGGCATAAAACTTTCCGCATTTCATACAGCGGTTCCGATGTACGCTGCCGTGCAGTTCGTAAACCGTTCGGCTGCCTGCCTGTTGGTGCAGCCCGTCGATGTTCTGCGTTATAATCGCTTTGAGTTTCCCTTTTTCTTCCATTTCCGCGAGTTTTTTGTGTGCGGGATTCGGTAAAATTCCGTGAGGAATCATCTTTTCACGGTAAAATTTGAAAAACTTTTCCGTATGCGCTTCAAAAAAACTCCTGCTTAACATGTATTCGGGAGGGTAAGGAAATTTTTGTCTGTATAATCCGTTTTCGCTCCGAAAATCCGGTAGTCCGCTCTCGGTGGATACCCCTGCGCCTCCGAAAAATACTATTTTTTCCTTACTCGCAATCCATTCTTTCAGTTTGTTCGTGTTAGCCTTTTGTTTTCCCGACATAGTATTACTCTCCGCATTTTATATTGTTAATATATTATAAAATATTTTAAAAAAACACAACAAAATTAAGGGGCAATAATGTTCGAAACGTGTACAAACTTCGTAATGACGACTGGTGTGGCAAAAGCGGAAACGGCAGGGGTGTAAATTGTTCATAACATCATGTGAAATGAAGGATTAACGATTAGTAAAAATATGTTATTTATTATATAATTAAGTATAAAAAAATATGAAAAAGCGCGGAAAATACCGCTCCTTTTATTGCTTTTTTCCGTCTGTGGGAATATAATGTTTGAAAGACGATTTTATCGGAAGAAAGTTAAATGAATTACAGAATCACAAAATATGCGGCGTATTCAGCCAATATATCAATGTCGGTCATAGCCACTTTGTCGCCCGTACTGTTTTCCACTTTTAACGAGCGGTACGGAATATCTTTCGGACTTCTGGGACTGCTGGTGCTGGTGAATTTCTGCACGCAACTTTTAATAGACCTCGTTTTTTCTTTTGCGTCTCATAAATTCAATATTGCTCTCACTGTAAGAATAATGCCCGTGCTGACGGTGGCGGGGCTTTTCGTATACGCGTTTTTTCCCATGCTCTTTCCTTCTTCCGCATATATCTGGCTCGTCGTCGGCACAATCGTGTTCGCCGCTTCGAGCGGGCTATCGGAAGTCCTCATAAGTCCCGTGATAGCCGCCATTTATCCCGACAACTCCGAGAGGGAGATGAGTAAACTTCATTCGGTATACGCATGGGGAGTGGTTTTTGTTGTGATAATAAGCAGCGTCGTGCTGAATTTCATAGGCAAAGAAAACTGGTATTATATGGTTTTCGGCTGGATGATAATACCCGTAATCTCTATAATTTTGTTTTCGGTTTCTAAACTACCGCCCATGACCACCCCCGAGAGGACGTCGGGCGCAATCAGCATTTTCGGCAACAAGACGCTCGTGCTGTGCGTGCTCTGTATATTTTTCGGCGGCGCGAGCGAATGCGCCATGTCGCAGTGGAGTTCGGGATATATAGAGCAGGCTCTCGCCATCCCTAAACTCTGGGGCGATATTTTCGGTACGGCGATGTTCGCGTTTATGTTGGGACTGGGACGCACGCTTTACGGGATATTCGGTAAGAGAATTTACGGTATACTCATAGGCGGTTCGGCGGGAGCGACGGTGTGTTATCTCGTTGCGGCACTTACGCCTTTGCCGATAGCGGGGCTTGTCGCGTGTGCGCTCACGGGCTTTTTTACGTCCATGCTGTGGCCGGGCAGTCTTATCGTGGTTTCCGAAAAGTTCCCGAACGCCAACGTCGCGGTGTTTGCGCTGATGGCGGCGGGTGGAGACCTCGGCGGCTCGATCGCGCCGCAGATTACGGGTATCGTCGCAGACGCAGTCATTTCGGCGCCGAATGCGGCAGCGACCGCCGAAAAATTCGGCATGACGGCGGAACAACTCGGAATGAAGGCGGGCATTCTGTCATGCGTGATTTTTCCCGTTCTCGCGACGTTGTGTTTCGTTCTTGCCTTGCGTTCCCGTAAAAAACGCGACGCCGCCTTGTTGTCGGAAAATAAAACGCCCGACGAACTTCTTTAAGCCTTTTTGTCGCGCGAAAAATGACGATAAAGCCCTTAAACGATTGACAATAACGGCAAAATCGTATAAAATTTGTTTATACGTTAAACTTATAATGACGTAATATTTTTAAATACAGGGTGTTTTTATGAAGTTGAGCGGAGCGGATATAATCGTAAAGACGCTTATCGAGCAGGGAATCGAGGTCATATTCGGTTATCCCGGCGGGCAGATAATAAACGTCTATGATTCGCTGTATAAGTACAGCGGCGAGATAAAACACGTCCTGACCGCGCACGAGCAGGGTGCCGTGCACGCGGCGGACGGGTATGCGCGCTCCACGGGCAGGATAGGCGTGGTGTTCGCGACGTCGGGGCCGGGAGCGACGAATCTCGTAACGGGCATAGCGACCGCTTATCTCGATTCCGTACCCGTTCTTGCCATTACGGGTAACGTTCCCACGACTCAGATAGGCACGGACAGTTTTCAGGAAATAGACATAACGGGGATAACGCTGCCCATAACAAAACATAACTATTTCGTTTCGCGAGCGGAGGATGTGGCGGACACTATAAGGGAAGCCATAAAACTCGCGGTGTCGGGGCGCCCGGGGCCTGTTCTTATAGACGTCCCGAAAGACGTTCAGATTGCGAAGTGCGAATATAAGCCCGCGGACAAGGTCGAAAAGTGCGACCCCGTTCCGCCAAAGGAAATAAGGATAGCCGAGGCGGCTAAGATAATCAACGCCTCCGAAAAGCCGTTCGTATATTTCGGTGGCGGGCTTATATCGAGCGGCGCGGAGGAAGAACTGCTCGAGCTTGCCGATAAAATCGACGCGCCCGTCGGTTGCTCCATGATGGGTGTTTCGGGAATACCGACCGATAACCCCCGTTTTCTCGGCATGCAGGGAATGCACGGGCATTTCGCTTCGTCCATGGCTATGAATAAGGCGGACTGTATTATCGCGCTCGGTGTCAGATTCAACGACAGGGTTACGGGCGACAGATTCAAATTTGCCACGCGCACCAAGATAGTTCATATAGACGCGGACGGCTCGGAACTTTCAAAGACCGTGCGAGCAGATTGCGGACTGCGTTCAGACGTCAAACTGACTTTAAAAATGCTGCTCCCCGAATTGAAAAAGACAAAGCATCCCGAGTGGAACGGGGAAATTGCCGATTTGAAAAAGCGCGAAGAGAACGGCGAAGATAAGCGCGAAGGGCTTACTCCCAAAAACATCATTCAGACTTTAAACGGATTTTTGAAGCCTTCTACTCCCGTGGCGACCGACGTCGGTCAGCACCAGATGTGGGCGGCTCAATATCTTTCCTTTTCGCAAAAAAGGAGGTTTATATCGAGCGGAGGACTGGGCACAATGGGCTTCGGAATGGGCGCGGCGATAGGCGCATATTTCGGTACGGGCGAAAAGACGGTGCTTATAACGGGCGACGGCAGCTTCGGAATGTGCTTAAACGAACTCGCCACCGCCGTAACGTATAAAGTGCCCGTCGTCATACTTTTGATGAACAACGGCGTGCTCGGCATGGTCAGACAGTGGCAGACGCTGTTTTTCGATAAACACTATTCTAACACGGTGCTCGGCAGAAAAACCGATTTCGTGAAACTTGCAGAAGCATTCGGCGCGAAGGGCGAAAGGGTAGACAGCATCGAACGGTTGAGCGCGGCGTTTGAGCGCGCGTTCGCTTCGGACATGCCGTATTTAATCGATTGCGCGATAGATAAAGACGAATTCGTGCTTCCTATGTTGCCTCCGGGAGGCAGTATGGAAGATATTATAATAAAGGCGGATAAGTAGATGAACAGATATACCGTGGCGGTTCTCGTAAGAAACCAGTTCGGCGTGCTGAACAGAGTAACGAGCATGTTCAGGCGCAGAAGATTCAATATAAGCGCGCTCTCCGTCAGCGAAACCGAATCGGCGGAATTTTCGCGCATCACCGTACTTTTCGACGGCGACGAGACGGGCGAACAGCAACTGGTAAACCAACTTTACAAGTTGCCCGACGTATGTTCAATAAAGGAACTGAAAAAAGAGGAGTCTTTCAGCGCGGAACTCGTGCTTATAAAACTCAACAACAATCCCGCCGTACGGGACGAAATTCTTGCCGCGGGGAAGGCGTTCGAAGCGAAAACCGTGGATTATTCGAGAGATTCAATCATGTTTCAACTTACCGCCGATTCGAGGAGAATCGACGACTTCATAAACCTTATGCGCGATTACGAGATTTTGGAAATTTGCCGCACGGGCACAATCTCGCTCGAACGCGGCGCGGCGACTCTGCGCAAAATAACGAATTATTAAAAACTGTTTTTTAAAACTGTTTCTAATCGGTTTTATCCGATTTGGTTTTAACGTGTTTTAACAGAAATATAACAGGCAAAACTTAACTTATAAAAGGAGAGAATATAATATGGCACGTATATTTTATCAGCAGGACTGTGACCTTAACAGGCTTGCGGGCAAGACGGTCGCGATAATCGGATACGGTTCGCAGGGTCATGCCCACGCTCTTAACCTTAAAGACAGCGGCGTCGACGTCGTCGTCGGGCTTTATAAAGGCAGCAAGAGTTGGGAAAAAGCGGAAAAACAGGGTTTGCCCGTCATGACTTCGGCGGAAGCCGCCTCGAAAGCGGATATAATAATGATTCTCATCAACGACGAAAAACAGGCGAAACTCTATAAAGAGAGCATCGAGCCCAATCTCACCGAGGGAAAGACTCTCGCTTTCGCACACGGTTTCAATATCCATTTCGGTTGCATCAAGCCGCCTAAGAACGTTAACGTAATAATGATAGCGCCGAAAGGACCGGGGCATACCGTCAGAAGCGAATATCTTGCCGGTAAAGGCGTGCCGTGTCTTATAGCGGTCGAACAGGACGCGACGGGCGACGCGTGGGATATAGGTCTTGCTTACGCGCTCGGTATAGGCGGGGCGCGCGCGGGCGTGCTCGAAACCACTTTCCGCACCGAAACCGAAACGGACCTTTTCGGAGAACAGGCGGTATTGTGCGGCGGCGTGTGCGCTTTGATGCAGGCGGGTTTTGAAACTCTCGTGGAGGCGGGTTATGACCCCAGAAACGCATATTTTGAATGTATTCACGAGATGAAACTCATCGTAGACCTCATTTATCAGAGCGGTTTCGAGGGCATGAGATATTCCATATCCAATACTGCCGAATACGGCGATTACGTTACGGGTCCTAAGATTATAACCGACGAGACCAAGGCTACAATGAAGAAAATACTTAAAGAGATTCAGGACGGAACGTTCGCGAAAGACTTCCTGCTCGATATGTCGGACGCGGGTGCGCAGGTACACTTCAACGCCATGAGAAAACGCGCGAAAGAACATCCTTCCGAAGTGATAGGAAAGGAAATCCGCAAACTGTACAGTTGGAGCGACGAGGACAAACTCATAAACAACTGACGGTAACCGTCTGCGGTTAAAACTACCGCGGCACGGGACGGTTCACGGCAATTCGGCGCGGCGGAAAATTTCCGCCGCGCTTAAATCAATAATAAGCAAACAAACGGAGATAACAATGAAAAGCGATTTCGTGAAAAAAGGCATCGCCAACGCGCCTCACCGCGCGCTGTATAACGCGCTCGGTCTTACCGAAGAAGAACTTTCGCGCCCCCTTATCGGCGTTGTCAGTTCTTATAACGAGATAGTCCCCGGGCATATAAATATCGATAAGATAGCCGATGCGGTAAAACTCGGCGTCGCGGCGGCGGGCGGAACGCCGCTCGTATTCCCCGCGATAGCGGTGTGCGACGGCATAGCTATGGGGCATACGGGGATGAAATATTCGCTCGTTACGCGTGAACTTATCGCTGACTCGACAGAGGCGATGGTAATGGCTCACGGCTTTGACGGGCTTGTCATGATTCCCAACTGCGATAAAAACGTCCCGGGCCTTTTAATGGCGGCGGCGCGGCTCAACATACCTACCGTTTTCGTGAGCGGCGGTCCCATGCTGGCAGGACGCATGGACGGCGGCAAAATCAGTTTTTCGACTATTTCCGAGGCGGTCGGTCAGTTCAATGCGGGAATTATCGACGAGGCTAAACTGAAAGAATTCGAATGCAAAACCTGCCCGACTTGCGGGTCGTGTTCGGGAATGTATACCGCAAACTCCATGAATTGTCTTACGGAAGCGCTCGGCATGGGACTGAAAGGCAACGGCACGATTCCCGCCGTGTATTCCGAAAGGATACGCCTTGCAAAACATGCGGGCGCGGCGGTGATGCGGCTCGTGGAAAAGAATATTCTGCCTCGCGACATTATGACGGAAAAGGCGTTCATGAACGCTCTTACGGTGGATATGGCGCTCGGCTGCTCCACCAACAGCATGCTTCATATCCCCGCGATAGCGCACGAATGCGGAATAGAAATAAATCTGGACATAGCCAATCGGATAAGCGAAAAGACGCCCAATCTTTGTCATCTCGCACCAGCGGGACGGGCGTATATGGAAGACCTCGACGCGGCGGGCGGAGTGTATGCCGTGATGAAAGAACTCTCGAAAAAATCTCTGATAAATACGGATTGCATGACGGTTACGGGTAAGACCGTGGGCGAGAACATCGCCGATGCGGAAAATCTGAATACGGATATAATAAGGCCGATTGACAATCCTTACAGCGTTACGGGCGGCATAGCGGTTTTAAGAGGCAATCTTGCTCCCGAAGGCAGCGTCGTGAAGCGTTCTGCGGTCGCGCCCGAAATGCTCGTGCATAAGGGACCCGCGCGCGTTTTCGATTGCGAGGAGGACGCGCAGAAGGCGATAAACGGCGGAAATATAAAGGCGGGCGACGTGGTGGTCATACGCTATGAGGGGCCGAAAGGCGGCCCGGGCATGAGAGAGATGCTGAATCCCACCTCGGCAATTATGGGCATGGGACTCGGAAACAGCGTCGCGCTTATAACTGACGGAAGATTCAGCGGCGCCACACGCGGCGCGTGTGTGGGACATGTTTCTCCCGAAGCGGCTTCGGGCGGAGTGATAGGCGTCGTCAAAGACGGAGATATTATAAATATAGATATTCCCGCAAACAAGATAGAACTGCTTGTTCCCGATGCGGAAATAAAGGAAAGAATGAAGAATTTCGTCCCGAAAAAGAAGTCGCTCGGCGGATATCTCAAACGTTATGCCGCTTCGGTTTCGGGCGGGGCATCGGGCGCGGTTCTCGACTGATTGTTTTATAAATTCGGTGTGTTATGAAAATTACGGCTCTCGATAAATTGAAAAACAGATTAAATTCGCTCACGGTATTCCGCGAGATATTGAAGACTCGTCCCGTTTCGGCGTTCGTCGAGTATATAGACGCGCTCGGCTCGGAAAGCCCCGAAAAGTGCGTGGAGAGATATTCGGAATTCGTCTACGAACTTTATAGCTTCTGCGGCGGAAATATTTCGGCGATGGTGAAAGAACTCTGCTATGCGTCCGAGAATGCTTATGTAAAAGATATAGGCAAGGGGAATATTCCGCCCGAATGCATAAAGCAAGCCGTCGATTCCGATCTTCTCGTCTTGCAGCGGATTGCCGATTTGACGTTTGAAGACGTATCCGAGCCCATATCTTTTATGGGCGGTCTTTCGCCATTTATCACCGAAAATACAGACATTATTGCGGGATATGCGGCACGTACTGCCGATATAGGCAGGTACGGATACGGCAAGTATGCGAAAAATCCCATGTTTTTCATCGAGGAAAACGGCGAGATTGTGCCCGTCAGAAATCCCGACAACATAACTCTCGATTCGCTCGTCGGCTATAAGGAAGAAAGAAAACTCGTCATAGACAACACAAAAGCGCTGCTGATGGGGAAGCCCGCCGCAAACGCGCTTCTTACGGGCGACGCGGGTACTGGCAAGTCCTCAACCGTAAAAGCCGTCGAAAACGCTTTTTTCGATGAGGGTTTACGGCTTATAGAGATGAGAAAATCGCAGCTATTCTTATTGCCGCGCGTCCTCGACGAACTTGCCGACAATCCGCTTAAATTCATTATCTTTATAGACGATATATCGTTTGTAAAGGACGACGACTGCTTTAACGCTTTGAAGGCGGTGTTGGAAGGCTCGGTGTCGGCGCGCTCTAAAAACGTCGTGGTGTATGCGACGAGCAACAGGCGTCATATCGTAAAAGAAAAGTTCTCCGACAGGGAAGGAGACGATATTCATATAAACGATACTTTGCAGGAAACTGTTTCGCTCTCCGAAAGGTTCGGTTTGCAGGTAACTTTCCGCAAACCCGATAAAAAAGTGTATCTTGATATTGTGTTCCGCCTCGCCGCTGACGGCGGCATCGAGATTTCGGGCGACGAACTCGAACTCAAAGCCGAAAGATTCGCGCTTTCGCACGGCGGCAGGTCGCCGAGGCACGCAAGACAGTTTATCGACGCCCTTATTTCGGGAATTTTTTGATTTAGAAAAACTTTTCGTTTTTTGTTGTTTTGTTATTTTATATGGCGATTTTATGTCGGAAATATTATTCTGTATAAAAAATCACGATGGAAATCAGATGAATAAAATCTGACTAAACGTTCGACAAATCAACGGAAGTCTTTTAAAGTCAGTACTAGGGTTTTCGACTTTTTTAAGTTTTGTTGATTTGCAGCGATAATTATTTTATCTTTTAAATTCTTTATTTACGCGCCGAAAACTTCGGCGCGTAAATATTTTTTGGCGTTAAGTTTTTTTGTATTCAAAGAAATTTTATACGACATGCAAAACCGCTTATTCAAAAAAATGAATAAATTAACTAAATATTCATAAAAAAATGAATAAAATACATTATAATTCATAAAAATTTATAATTTTATTAAAAATATACATCAAACGCTTGACTATGTCGTAGCATAAGAGTATAATCAAAATAAACTAAAACAAATAATCTTGTTGGAGGCTTTTTATGGAAAAGAAAGATATAAAAAAAGTCGTGCTTGCATACTCGGGAGGACTCGATACCTCGATTATAATCCCGTGGCTTAAAGAAAATTACAATAACTGCGAAGTCATCGCGGTGTCGGGGAACGTCGGACAGGCAGACGAACTCGAAGGCCTGGAAGAAAAGGCGATTAAGACGGGTGCTTCCAAATTGTATGTTGAAGACCTTTCCGATGAATTTGTGGAAGATTACATAATCCCCACCGTTAAAGCGGGTGCGCTTTATGAAGAATATATGCTCGGCACGTCTTTTGCACGTCCGATTATAGCAAAGCGCGTCGTCGAAATAGCAAAAAAAGAGGGGGCGGACGCGATTTGCCACGGCTGTACGGGTAAAGGAAACGACCAGGTGCGTTTCGAACTTGCAATCAAGGCGTTTGCGCCCGATATGCACATTATAGCGCCGTGGCGCGAATGGTCGATAAAATCCCGCGAGGAAGAAATCGAATATGCTGAAAAACACAACATACCTTTAAAAATCAACCGCGAAACAAATTACAGCAAGGATAAAAATCTCTGGCATCTTTCGCACGAGGGTCTCGACCTCGAAGACGCGGGCAACGAACCGCAGTATGAGAAAAAGGGATTTTTGGAAATGGGAGTTTCTCCTTTGGAGGCGCCGGATAAACCCACTTATATCACAATGGAGTTCGAAAAGGGCGTTCCCGTCGCGTTGAACGACAAGAAGATGAGCCCGAAAAACATAGTTTTAGAACTCAACAAACTCGGCGGGGCAAACGGAATAGGGCTTTTGGATATCGTTGAGAATCGTCTTGTGGGAATGAAATGCCGCGGCGTGTACGAGACGCCCGGAGGCGCGATTTTGTATTTTGCGCATAAATATCTCGAAACGCTCTGTCTCGATAAGATGACGGCGCATAAGAAACAGGAACTTTCTGTAACGTTTGCCGAACTCGTGTATAACGGTCAGTGGTTCACGCCTCTCCGCGAGGCGCTCTCGGCATTCGTCGATAAGACGCAGGAGCGCGTAACGGGTAAAGTCAAACTCAAATTATATAAGGGCAATATAATCAAAGCGGGCGCATGGAGCGACTATTCGCTTTATTCGGAGGAGATAGCGACGTTCGGCGAAGACCACGTCTATAATCAGGCGGACGCGACGGGCTTCATCAATCTTTTCGGACTGCCTATAAAAGTGCAGGCGCAGGTTGACGAAAAACTGAAAAAATAAAGGAATAAAACACATGGCAA
This sequence comes from uncultured Clostridia bacterium, assembly GCA_944367535.1. Lineage (GTDB taxonomy): Bacteria > Bacillota > Clostridia > Christensenellales > Borkfalkiaceae > UBA1259. The sequence goes on along the minus strand of CALVWQ010000024.1, from coordinate 16,855 downwards.
AAATGTGGGCGGGAAGAACGGAAGGACTTCTCAATAAAGACGCGGACGATTTTAACTCGTCCGTATCTTTTGATAAAAGGATGTATCGTCAGGATATAAGGGGTTCCGTCGCGCACGCGGAGATGCTCGCGAAGCAGGGAATAATCACCGACGGCGACGCGGAAAAGATAATCGGCGGGCTGAAAAGCATACTTTCAGACATCGAGTCGGGTTCGCTTAATATATGCGACGCCGAGGACGTGCACATGTTCGTCGAGGAACAACTTATAGAAAGGATAGGAGATGCGGGGAAAAAACTGCATACCGCGCGAAGCCGTAATGACCAGGTCGCGCTTGATTTGCGCATGTACTTAAAAGACGAGTGTGCCGAGATTTCCTCGCTTATAAAATCGCTTTTGAGCGTGATTGCGAAAAAAGCGGAAGAGAACACTGACGCGGTGATGCCGGGATATACTCATCTGCAACGCGCTCAGCCCGTAACGTTTGCGCAGCACCTTCTTGCTTATGGTGAGATGTTCAGGCGTGACGCGGGAAGGTTAAAAGACGCCGTCGCGAGAATGAATTTTTCGCCGCTCGGCAGTTGCGCGCTTGCAGGCACCACTTACGACACGGACCGCGGATTTGTCGCCGAAAAACTCGGGTTTGACGGTATATCGGCTAACAGTATGGACGGCGTTTCCGACAGGGATTTCTGCGTGGAACTCCTTTCCGCGTTTTCGCTTATCATGATGCACCTTTCCCGTTTTGCGGAGGAAATCATTCTCTGGACAAGTTGGGAATTCAGGTTTATCGAACTTTCCGATGAATTTACCACCGGGTCGAGTATAATGCCTCAGAAAAAAAATTCGGATATGGCGGAACTCATACGCGGCAAGACCGGCAGGGTATACGGCGACCTGATGGGCACTCTGACAATGCTTAAAGGATTGCCGCTCGCCTATAACAAGGACATGCAGGAAGATAAAGAATCGGTTTTCGACGGCGCGGATACGGTCAAGAAATGTCTGAAAGTTTTTGTGCCCATGCTCGAATCGGCGAAAGTGCTCAAAGCCAATATGTATGCGGCCGCAAAAAAGGGATTTATCAACGCCACCGACCTTGCCGACTATCTCGCCAAAAAAGGCGTGCCGTTCAGGACGGCTTATAAAATCGTCGGGGAACTCGTCGGCAGATGCGTCGTGGAAAACAAAACTTTGGAAGACCTTACGCCCGAGGAATATAAGAGTATAAACCCCGCTTTCGATACGGACCTCTACGATGCGATAAACCTCGAAAACTGCGTGAACCGCCGCGTTTCGGAAGGCGGAACGGGTGCGGATTCCGTACAAAAGCAAATATCGGACTTAAAAGAATTTATAAATAATGAAAAAAATTTTTATTGACGGAAAGGCCGGCACGACCGGTCTGAGGATATATGAAAGGCTCGCTTCGCGAGACGATATATCGTTGATTCTTTTATCTGATGACGAGCGCAAAGACCTCGCCGCGCGCAAAAAGGCGATAAACGAAAGCGATATAACCTTTCTCTGTCTGCCCGACGACGCGGCAAGAGAGGCTGTTTCGCTCGTTGAGAATCCCGATACGGTTATAATCGACGCGTCGACGGCGCACAGGACGGAAAACGGCTGGCTCTACGGTTTTCCCGAACTGTACTCGGATTTTGACAAAAAAGTCGTGTCGGCAAAAAGAATCGCCGTCCCCGGGTGTCATGCCTGCGGGTTTATTGCGCTTATAAAACCGCTTGTCGACGCGGAGGTTTTTGAAAAAAGCGTAAGACTTTGCTGTACGTCGGTTACTGGGTACTCTGGCGGCGGCAAAAAGATGATTGCCGATTACGAAGCGGAGCCGAGACCCGAGCTTTTGGAATATCCGAGGCAGTACGGCCTTAATCAGAATCATAAGCATCTGAAAGAAATGAAATATATTTCGGGGCTTGAAAATGCTCCCGCGTTTTCTCCGATTGTCGCTCCGTTTTACAGCGGCATGGAAGTTACCGTCCCTATATTTTCGGAAGATTTGAAATGCGGCGTTTCGCGACTATGCGAAATTTATGCGGAAAAATATTGCGGTAAAATCGTAAAGTTCGACAATACCGACGAAAACGGTTTTATTTCAGCGGGACTTCTTGCAGGTAAAGACAATATGTTGATATCTGTTTTCGGCTGCGAAGAAAGGATTCTCCTTGCGGCGAGATACGATAACCTCGGCAAGGGCGCTTCGGGCGCGGCCATAGAATGTATGAATTACGTCATGGGCGAAAGCCCCGAAAAGGGACTCGTCTTATAACCTAAGGGGGAAATCGGGAAAAACAATACGGAGATACAAAATGAAAATAACGGAAGGCGGCGTATGTGCCGCAAAAGGCTTTACGGCTTACGGAATACATTGCGGTATAAGGAAAAATAAACAAAAGCGCGACCTTGCTTTAATTTATAGCGAAGTACCTGCGAGCGCCGCGGCGGTTTATACCACCAATCTAGTGAAGGGCGCGCCGCTCGCGGTGACTAAAGAGCATCTTGCGGACGGCAAGGCGCAGGCTATAATATGCAACAGCGGCAATGCGAACACCTGCAATGCGGGCGGAGAAGAATGCGCCAAGATGACCTGTTGCGCGCTTGCCGACGCTCTCGGTATAAAGGAAACGGATGTCGTCGTGGCGTCTACGGGCGTGATAGGACAGCCGCTTCCGACAGAGCCGATATTAAACGGTATACCCGAACTCGTCGCGGGGCTCGGCGCGGATAAATCGTGTTTCGCGGAAGAAGGGATAATGACGACTGACACCGTGCGCAAATCAGTCGCCGTGTCATTTGAAATAGACGGTAAAGAATGTAAAATCGGCGGCATAGCGAAAGGCTCCGGAATGATTCATCCCAATATGGCTACCATGCTCGTTTTCATAACCACCGATTGCTCGATTTCTTCCGCTATGCTTCAAAAGGCGCTTAGCGGCGACGTGCAGAATACTTTCAATATGGTGAGCATAGACGGCGACACTTCGACCAACGACATGGTGGTCGTGCTCGCAAACGGTCTTGCGGGAAACGCTGAAATTACCGGAGAGGGCAAGGACTTCACGACATTCATGCGGGCTCTTAATACCGTTACGGTCGGGCTTTGCAGGTTGATTGCGGCGGACGGCGAAGGAGCTACCAAACTTCTCGAATGCAAAGTGTCTGGCGCAAAAACCGAAAAAATCGCAAAAACAGTGGCTAAATCGGTGATATGTTCTTCGCTCACCAAGGCAGCCATGTTCGGCGCAGACGCAAACTGGGGGCGCGTTCTCTGCGCGATAGGTTACAGCGGCGCGGATGTAGACGTCGGTAAAATAGACGTTAAATTCGTTTCGGTCAAAGGCGAAATAGCGGTGTGTAAAAACGGCGCGGGCTTGAATTTCTCGGAAGAAAAGGCAAAAGAAATACTGCTCGAAAAGGAAATTACGATAAATGTTAATCTTAACGACGGAGAATTTTCTTCCGTGGCGTGGGGTTGCGACCTTACTTACGATTACGTGAAAATCAACGGAGATTATCGCACATAAGTTTATTTCGGAAGTTCCGCGTTTTCTTTATGCGGAACTTTTTCGGCAAAAAGTGTTAATGTGGAAAAGGAGAAAAGATTATGGAAATAACTAACGCCGAACGCGCCCGCGTTCTCGTACATGCATTGCCTTATATAAAGATTTATAACGGCAAGATAGTGGTGATAAAATACGGCGGAAACGCCATGATAGACGAAAAACTCAAAAATTCGGTCATGAAGGATATTGTGCTTTTATCGCTTATAGGCGTAAAAGTCGTTCTCGTTCACGGCGGCGGCCCCGAGATAACCGAGGTGCTCACGAAACTCGGGAAAAAGACGGAATTTGTCGACGGATTGCGCGTTACGGACAGTGAAACGGCGGAAGTCGTGCAGATGGTTCTCGCGGGAAAAGTCAATAAAAGCCTCGTAAATTTAATAGGTGTTAAAGGCGGAAAAGCGATAGGACTTTCGGGACTTGATGCCAAAATAATCGAGGCGGAAATAAAGGACGAAAGATTGGGGTATGTCGGCAAGATAACCAAAGTCAACGCAAAGCCCATTCTCGACCTTCTCGAAAAAGGGTATATTCCCGTAATTTCCACCGTTGCCTGCGACGAAAAAGGAAATGTCTATAATGTAAATGCCGATACCGCTGCCGCAAAGATAGCGGGCGAACTCGGTGCGGAAAGTCTTATTTCCATGACGGATATAAGCGGAATTTTAAAAGATAAAAACGATCCGTCGACGCTCATTTCCAAAATTAAGGTTTCAGACGCACCCGCGCTCGTTGAAAACGGCATAATCGCGGGCGGTATGATACCCAAGACCGAGTGTTGCGTGAACGCCGTTAAATGGGGCGTAAAGAGAGTGTTTATAATAGACGGCAGAATACCTCATTCGATAATCATGGAAATGCTGACGGACGAAGGTATCGGGACGATGTTCGAGGAGTAAACGATGAACGTTTTTGAAAAAGACAAGACATTTATATCGGGCACATACGCGCGGTTTCCCGTTGAAATAGTAAAGGGGAAGGGCTCGCTTTTTTATGACGCCGAAGGTAAAGAATATGTCGATATGGGGTCGGGAATCGCCGTCAACATATTCGGATTCTGCGACGAGGAATGGATAGCCGCAGTTACCGAACAACTTCATAAATTTCAGCACACATCTAATCTTTATTATCAAAAGCCCTGCGTCGACCTCGCGGAAAAACTTTGCGAGATGACGGGCATGAAGAAGGTGTTCTTTTCCAATTCGGGGGCGGAGGCAAACGAATGCGCGATAAAGACCGCGCGTAAGTATGCGGAAGTGAAAAAGGGAAGAGAATATTACAATATAATAACATTAAACAACAGCTTTCACGGCAGGACGATAACGACTCTCGCCGCCACGGGGCAGGAGGTTTTTCATAAAGATTTCACACCCTTGACCGAAGGATTTTTATATGCCGACCCGAACGACGCCGGACAGGTAAAAAAACTCATAGACGACAATAAGGTTGCCGCATTAATGTTTGAAACCGTTCAGGGCGAGGGCGGCGTAATGCCGCTTTCGGCGGAGTTTGTAAAGTCGGTAACCGATTACGCGCAGAAAAAAGACGTCCTTATAATTTGCGACGAAGTGCAGACGGGAAACGGCAGAACGGGAAAACTTTACGGTTATATGCACTACGGAATAAAGCCCGATATAGTAACCACGGCGAAGGGACTTGCGGGAGGTCTGCCGCTCGGCGCGACGATGTTCGGGGATAAGACGGCGGACGTTTTAAAGGCGGGCATGCACGGTTCCACATTCGGGGGTAATCCCGTCGCTTCGGCGGGCGCGCTGTCCGTTTTAAAAAGAATAGACGATAAACTCATGCGCGAAGTTACCGAAAAATCGGAATACGTAAAGGCGGCGCTTTTAAAGATGAAAGGGGTGAAGTCCGTCAGCGGCACGGGGCTTATGCTCGGCGTCGAAACAGTCGTGCCGGCGAGGGAAGCGGTCATGCGCTGTATGGAAAACGGCGCCGTGTTTTTAACCGCGAAAAATAAGATTAGAATCCTGCCGGCGCTCAATATAAGTTACGAATTGATAGACAGAGCATTGTCAGTTCTTAAAAAGGTTTTGGAGGGATGATTATGTCAGGCATAAAGGGTAGAGATTTCCTTAAATTACTTGATTTTTCGAGTGATGAGATTGAATATTTATTGGACCTTGCGGCGGATTTGAAAAAAAAGAAAAAGGCGGGTATTCCACACAGAATGCACGAGGGAAAAAACATCGCTTTGATTTTCGAAAAGACCAGCACGAGGACGCGTTGCGCGTTTGAAGTGGCGGCTCACGACCTCGGCATGAACGCAACTTATCTTGACCCGTCGGGCTCTCAAATCGGAAAGAAAGAGAGCATTGCGGACACGGCAAGAGTGCTGTCTAAAATGTTCGACGGAATAGAATACAGGGGCTTCGGACAGAGCATCGTCGAGGAACTCGCAAAATATTCTTCGGTGCCCGTATGGAACGGGCTTACGGATGAATTTCATCCTACTCAGATACTCGCGGATTTTCTTACAGTCAAAGAGAAGTTCGGAAGACTGAAAGGAATTAAACTCGTATATATGGGCGATGCGCGTTTCAACATGGGTAACTCGCTCATGGTCGGCTGTGCGAAAATGGGGCTCGATTTTACGGCGTGCGCGCCCGAGAAATATTTCCCCGACGGCGCGCTTATAGACGAGTGCAAAAAGATTGCGGAAGTCTCGGGCTCGAAATTGAATTTCACGAGCGACGTCGCGCTTGCGACAAAAGGCGCCGACGTTATCTATACCGACATCTGGGTTTCCATGGGCGAACCCGTAGAAGTATGGGAAGAAAGAATCGCCGAACTCGCCGCATATCAGGTAAATAAAAAGGTAATGGAAAACGCGGGCGAGCAGGCGATATTCATGCACTGTCTGCCTTCGTATCACGACCTGAAAACTACAATCGGAAAGGAAATGGGCATGAAGTTCGGCAGGACGGAAATGGAAGTTACCGACGAGGTGTTCGAGAGCGCGCAGTCGGTGGTTTTCGAGGAGGCGGAGAACCGCATGCACACCATTAAGGCGGTCATGGCGGCTACTTTGTGATAAATATGAAAAGGTATCTTGTTTTGGAAAACGGGACGGTATTCGAGGGCGAAGCAATCGGCGCAAAGGGCGAAAGCACAGGCGAACTCGTCTTTACCACCAATATGTGCGGATATATAGAGACTCTTACCGACCCTTCGTATTTCGGGCAAATCGTAATACAGACTTTTCCGTTAATCGGCAATTACGGTTTTATTTCTTCGGACGTCGAAGGAAAAAGCGCGGTGAAGGGGTATGTGGTGAGAGAACTTTGCGACGCGCCGTCCAATTTCCGCTGTGAAAAAACGCTCGGTGAGTTTCTGAAAGAAAACGGTATCGCGGGAATAAGCGGCGTGGACACGAGGGAACTGACTAAAATTTTGCGCGACGGCGGAGTGATGAATGCGGCGATAAGCGACAGTCCGGATTTCGACTTCAAAAAACTGAAAAGTTATTCGGTGAAAAATGCCGTTAAAAGCGTTACATGTTCCGAAAAGGAAATTTTCGGGAAAGGAAAATACCGAGTTGCGCTTATAGATTACGGCGTAAAGAAAAACATCGTTAACGAACTGGTTAAGCGCGGCTGCGAAGTTACGGTTTTTCCCTCGCGGGTTTCTTCCGCCGAAATTCTAGGCGCGGGATTTGACGGCGTCATGCTGTCAAACGGTCCCGGTGACCCCGCGGAGAACGGGGAAGAAATAAAGACGCTCGTCGAAATCGTCGGGAAAATACCGCTTTTCGGTATATGTTTGGGACATCAGTTACTCGCGCTCGCTAACGGCGGCAAGACACGTAAAATGAAATACGGGCACCGCGGCGCCAATCAGCCGGTAAAAGAACTGGCGGGGACGCGAACTTTTATAACGAGTCAGAATCACGGTTACGAGGTTATTGCGTCTTCCGTCAAAAACGGAGTCCAAAGTTACGTAAACGCAAACGACGGCACATGCGAGGGTATGGATTATCCCGCGCTCCGCGCGTTTTCGGTACAGTTCCATCCCGAGGCGGCGGCAGGCCCGCACGATACGGCGTTTTTGTTTGACAGGTTCATAAGGTTGATGGAGGAAAAATAAAATGCCTCTTATTAAGGATATAAAAAAGGTTTTGGTCATAGGTTCGGGTCCGATAGTCATAGGACAGGCTGCGGAATTTGATTATGCGGGCGCGCAGGCGTGCAGGGTTTTAAAAGAAGAAGGCGTAAACGTGGTCTTGGTAAACTCCAATCCCGCGACTATCATGACCGATAAAGAAATGGCGGACGAAATCTATCTCGAACCGCTGACAGTCGAGACGTTGAAGAGAATTATAGAGAAAGAACGTCCCGACTCGCTGCTTGCGGGGCTCGGCGGACAGACGGGGCTTACGCTTGCCATGCAACTGTCAAAAGAGGGTTTCCTCGAAAAAATGAACGTCCGCCTTATAGGTTCGAACATCGACGCAATAGATAAAGCGGAAGACCGTGAATTCTTTAAAAAAACCATGACCGAAATCGGTGAGCCGACAATTCCTTCCGATATAGCGACAACCGTCGCGGAGGCGGTTGCGGTTGCGGAAAAAATCGGTTATCCGGTGATAGTCCGACCCGCCTTTACTCTCGGCGGATACGGCGGCGGCGTCGCTTATAACGCGGAAGAACTTACGGGGGTCGCGTCAAACGGGCTTGACGCTTCGCCCATAACTCAGATTTTGGTCGAGAAGTATATTTACGGCTGGAAAGAAATCGAATTCGAGACCATGCGCGATAACGCGGGAAACGTAATCGCGGTGTGCTCTATGGAAAACGTGGACCCCGTCGGCGTGCATACGGGCGATTCGATAGTCGTGGCGCCCGCTTTGACGCTTTCGGATAAAGAGTATCAGATGCTCAGAAGCGCGTCGCTAAACATCATAACCGCGCTCGGCATCGTGGGCGGCTGTAACTGTCAGTTCGCCCTCGACCCGAATTCTTTCGAATACGCGGTAATCGAGGTCAATCCGAGGGTTTCGCGTTCTTCGGCGCTCGCAAGTAAGGCGACGGGCTATCCCATAGCAAAGACGGCGACTAGAATCGCGCTCGGTTATAATCTCGACGAGATAAAAAACGAAGTTACGGGAAAGACATGCGCGTGTTTCGAGCCCGCGCTCGATTATGTCGTGGTTAAATTTCCGAAGTGGCCTTTTGAAAAGTTCATGGGTTCGGACAGAAAACTCGGCACGCAGATGAAGGCGACTGGCGAAGTCATGGCGATAGGTCTTAACTTCGAAAGCGCGCTCATGGCGGCAGTGCGCGGCGCGGAAATTTCTGCGGACACGCTCAATAAAAAAGCGTCGTCGACGGGAGACGTCGTTTCCGACCTGAAAATTTGCGACGATATGCGGATTTTCAGGATTTTTGCCGCGATAAAAAGCGGAGTAGACTTAAAAGTCATATCCGACATAACGCGCATAGACGCGTTTTTCCTTAATAAACTTAAAAATCTTGCCGATTTCGAGGCGAAACTCGCTTCGGAACCGCTGACGGAAGAATTATACGACAGCGCAAAAAAATTCGGATATCCCGACGCGGCAATCGAACGCATCAACGGGAAAAAACCGGATTATCCGAACAGAACGGTTTTCAAGATGGTCGACACGTGCAGCGCGGAATTTGCCGCCGAAACGCCGTATTTTTATCCCGCTTACGGGAAATACTGCGACGCGGCGCGTTTTGCGCGTTCGGGAAAAGACGTGATTATAGTAATCGGTTCGGGCCCCATAAGAATCGGTCAGGGAATCGAATTCGATTATTCGTCTGTGCATTGCGTGCTGACATTAAAAAAACTCGGCTACGATGTGGTAATAATAAACAATAATCCCGAAACGGTTTCCACCGACTACGATACGGCTGACAGACTTTATTTTTCGCCGCTTTCTCCCGAGGACGTGATGAAAGTCATCGAGGTAGAAAAACCGATAGGCGTGGTCGTGGCGTTCGGCGGACAGACCGCCATAAAACTGACGGGTTTTCTCGACAGGCAAGGCATAAGAATACTCGGTACGTCCGCGGAAGGAATCGACCTTGCGGAGGACCGCGAGAAATTCGACGCTCTTTTGGGGACTCACGGTTTCCGCCGTCCTCGCGGAAAAAGCGTCCTTACCCTTGCGGAGGCGCTCTCCGCCGCGGAGGAACTCGGTTATCCCGTGCTTCTCCGTCCGTCGTATGTAATAGGCGGACAGAATATGCAGATAGTGCATAACGAAAAGGAAGTTACCCTGTACATGAACCGCATATTGGCGGGAGGGATAACAAATCCCGTTCTCGTGGATAAATACATGAGCGGACCCGAACTCGAAGTCGACGTCATTTCGGACGGAAAAGACGTGCTTATTCCGGGTATAATGCAGCATGTAGAGCGCGCGGGCGTGCACAGCGGCGATTCGATAGCGGTTTATCCCGCGTTCTCGATAACCGACGTAATGGTCGATAAAATCGTGGAGTGTTCGACGGCGCTCGCGCTTGACCTCGGCACGAAAGGTCTCGTCAATATTCAGTATCTCATTTACGGCGGAGAACTTTATGTCATAGAAGTCAATCCGCGCGCATCGAGGACCGTGCCATATATAAGTAAAGTTACGGGCGTGGAGATGGTGGATATAGCCTCCCGTGTCATGCTCGGCGAAACGTTAAAGGAAATAGGCTGCGGAACGGGGCTCGGGAAAATTCCGCCTTATTACGCGGTAAAAGTGCCGGTATTTTCTTTTGAAAAACTCAACGACGTCAATTCTTATCTGGGACCCGAAATGAAATCGACGGGCGAGGTGCTCGGCATAGGCAGGACGCGCAACGAGGCGCTGTACAAAGGACTCGTCGCCTCCGGACTTAAAGTCAGAACCACTGCGCACGGCGAGCATGTCGGAGTGTTTTTGTCGGTCGACAATCACGATTTTGCGGAGATAATAGGGCTCGCGGATAAATTTAACAGTCTAAATATAAAAATATACGCCACCGAGGAAACGGCGCGCGAAATAAAAAGACTTGGAATAGACGTTGAGAAAGTCGCGGGCATGGAAAATAAAGACGCTCATTTTGCCGCTCTCGAAAGCGGGAAAATAGATTATATAGTTTATACGGGCGCGCTTTTCGACAGGACGCTTGAAGACTATATAATTTTAAGAAGAAAAGCGTTGTCGCTCGGAATAGCGTGTTTTACTTCGCTTGACACGGCTAACGCACTTGCGGACATTATAGCGAGCAGGTTTGCCGAATACAACACGGAACTCGTGAATCTCAACGCCATGCGCAAAGAAAAACGTACTATACCTTTTGTCAAAATGGAAGGCTGCGGGAACGATTACATATTCTTTGACAACTTCAACGGCGAAATCGACGGCGCGGAATCCTTATGCGTTTCGTTCTGCGCTCTGCATTACGGTGTCGGCGCGTACGGAATTGTGCTGATGGAAAAATCAGAAGTCGCCGACGTGAAAATGAAACTGTATAACAGAGACGGCTCCTCGGGAGTTGTCGGAGGGAACGCAATCCGATGCGTCGGTAAATATGTTTACGACAACAAAATCACTCAAAAGACGACCGTTACCGTCGAAACTGACGGCGGCATCAAGGAACTGCGTCTTTTTACGCGCGGCGGAAAGGTTACTTTCGTATCGGTCAACATGGGGTGCGCGGATTTTTCGTCCAAAAGCCTTCCTGCGAAAGTAAAGGAAAAAGAACTTGTGGATTATCCGCTTACGGTCGGCGGGACAACATATTCTGTTACATGCTGTTCGCTCGGAAATCCGCATTGCGTGGTCTTTTCGGACGACGTAAATGCGTTAAATCTGAAAAAGACGGGACCATTATTCGAAAATCATTCGTTATTCCCGAACAGGATAAACACCGAATTCGTAAAAATAGTAAATCCCACGACAATGAGAATGCGCGCGTTCGAGCGGGCCAACGACGAAACCACCGCATGCGGCGCGGGTGCGTGCGCGGCAGTCGCCGCGGCGGTGAGAAAAGGGTATCTTGCGGCAGGGACGGATATAACCGTCAAACTCAACGGAGGAGACCTTATAGTGAACTGCACGGAAGAAGGCATCATTCTTACGGGCGACGCGAATACCGTGTTTACGGGTGAACTTTCCGTCTGAAACGAAAAATTAAGAAAAACATTGCTTTTTGTTGCCGCGTCTTACTCTTAAAAGAGTAAGACGCGGTTTTTCTTTTATTTCAATTCTTTTTGTCATAAATACTTGACAATATCTTATTGATATATTATACTTGTAAGGTAACAAGTTGCATAAAAGGGGTTTAACAAATGAGAACGGGAAAAGAGAATTATATACTGGGCGCGATTTCGCTCGTATCGAACGAACTGAACGGTTTTTGCGGAAGTTTTCTTAGCGACATAACTTTTAAGCAATGGTTTCTTCTGATGATGATTTCAAAGATGGAAAAAGGCGAAAAGAGCGTAAACCTGATTGCGGATTTTACGGGCACTTCGAGGCAGAATGTCAAAAAAATGCTTGTTCCGCTGGAAAAGAAAGGCTATGTTTCTGTTACGGATTCGGAAAAGGACGGGAGGGCGCTTTCCGTCGAACTCACCGATAAAACCTATAAGTTTTTCTTTGATTACGACGGGCGTATCGCAAAGGCGACGGACTTGCTTTTTAAGTCTTTTTCCGACGCAGAGCTCGACCTTTTTGTTTCCTCCTTCCGTAAGATAATAGCTACGCTCGAAGAGAATGAATTGTGATTTAAGAAATAGGTTGTCATTTATTTTCGGTTTATAAAACTCCGCCCGTCAGCGATATCTGTCGCGGACGGGCGGAGTTCTTTATTTGTCGGCTGTAAGTAGTTTTCGTCAGCCGTAAAAATTTAAGTTTGCTTTTGATGTTCTGATGGAAGTAATATTGTTTATTAAGGAATTTAGCGGTTTCCTATTCTGTTTCATTGAGATTTTTTATCGAATTTCTTATTATAAGATTACTTTTTACCGATACGCTCTGTATTATTCCGAAATTGTGATTTTCTATCTTTTTGAAAAGCATTTTGGTAACCAGTTTACTTATTTCTTCCACGTTTGTGTTTATGCTCGAAAGCGAGATGTTATAGTATGAAGCGATTTTTATGTTATCTATACCTATTATCGAGATATCATCGGGACATTTCAGCCCGTGCTTTTCCATCGAACTGATTATTCCCAAATAAGTGAAAATCTTATTGCAAAGGTTAGAAATTTTGTTTCCGATAAAAATAAAGAAATACGCACCGAAAAAATACTGATAGGCGCAATACATACTCACACTTCGTTCGTTTATTCGCGCGGAGGCAAAATAGGAACTAACGCGCTCGATAAATATCTTCCCAAAAGTACCGAGCATGACGACCCATTTAAAGATATAGATTATATGTCTCCCGACGAAGCAGCACTTTTTCTCGCTAATAAAATTGCGGAGGCGGTGCTTGAAGCATGGAAAGACCTTAAATCGGCATATATCGCAAACGAGTTTGCCCGTGCCGTTGTGGGTATAAACAGGCGCGTTTGTTATGAGGACGGCAGCGCGAAAATGTGGGGCGATACTGATAACGCCAACTTCATCGGTTTGGAGGGCGGAAACGACAGCGGTATAGAACTTCTCTATACTTTCGATAACGATAAAAATCTGACGGGAGTCGTCATGAACGTGGCTTGTCCTTCGCAGGTTGTGGAGCATAGGTGGTTCATATCTTCCGATTATTGGGGAAAAGTAAGAAAACGCCCACGGGCGACCCGAACATTACGAGACTGCATCCCAAAAAACGCAAGGCGGACTGCTCGATGTTCGATATAAAAGGCATGGAGGAGATAGGAAAACGCATATCACGCGAAGTTATTGACAAGTATGAAGAAGCGGTCATGGATATGCACGGGGAAACCTGTTTTAAGCACGTCGTAAAGACTTTGCCGCTGCCGCTTCGCAGAGTATCCGAAGCCGATTACGTCCGGGCGTTAAAGACAATTGACGAATTTGTGAAAAACAGGGACAACATAAAACACGTTACGGGAGACGAGCGCAACGCCATGCACCTTACCTGCGGAATAATTGACAGGTATCATCGTCAGCAGGAAGAAAACAATTATAACATCGAACTTCACGTCATAAGACTGGGAGACATAGCGTTTGCGAGCAATCCTTTCGAACTTTTCCTCGATTACGGTCTTAGAATAAAAGCGAGAAGTCTTGCCGAGCAGACCTTCTTATTACAGCTAACGGCGGGTTCGGGCGCTTATCTTCCGACGGAAAAAGCAGAGCGCGGCGGTCATTACAGCGCATATATAACGAGCGGACACGTCGGACACGAAGGAGGAGACATGCTCGTCAGAGAAACCCTAGATATTATAAACGGGCTTTTTAAGGAATAATCGTCGATAAGGCAATGATTGAATTATCGGCAGCGAAATAATATTCCGCTGCCGATTCTGCGGATACGCTTTAAAATACAAATTACATTAAATATCTGATATCAAATATGAATTTGTATCGACGAGTTTGGTTTAGCGCCATTGATTTTAAAAAATTTATACGGTTGCAGTATCAACCGTTACAGGAGAAGTATATGTTAAAAATAGCGTTTGCCGGTTTCGGCGAAGTCAACACGCCCGTCGAAGTGCTGGGAAAAAAGTGCGCAAAGGCTTGTGAAAGCCTTTCGTGTAAAGACGCGGAAATTTACCCGTTTTACCCAATACGCGACGACGGCGAAGAAAAGGACATAAACGCCGCGATTTCATTTTTTTCGGGTAAGGATTTCGACGTACTCGTATTATGCGTGGCAGGTTGGATTCCATCGCACGCGGTCGTTAAGGTTATCGATAAATTTAGACATATTCCCATGGTGCTATGGGGGCTTTGCGGCTGGTATGAAGAGGGGCGTCTCGTAACTACCGCCGACCAGGCTGGTACAAGCGCTTTAAGAAAGACACTTTCCGACCTCGGAGTAAAATTTAAATTCGTATACGATATAGTGGGGAAACCCTCGTCAGCGGGAAAGGTCATGAAATATTGTTTTGCGGCGGCGGCATATTCTGATATGCGTCGAGCGAGAATAGGGCAGATGGGGTATCGCGATATGCAACTTTACGGTACACAGTTCGACGGGCTTTCACTTAAACGTGCGACGGGCGCGGAAATTGAATGTTTCGAGATGCTCGAAATGGTTCAGCGCGCCGAAAAACTCAATATAAGTGACGTTAAAAACGTAATAGAAAATCGAATAAAAAAATGGAAATTCCTTGCAGAACCCGCTGAGGAGAGCATGGAGGCGGCGGCACGATATTATCTTGCGATTAAAGAGATAATAAGAGAAAGAAAATTCGACGCCGTGTCGTTAAAAGACGTTGACGGATTTAAAAAACTGCTCGGTTTTCCGCCCGCACCGGTCTTTACGCTGCTCGCGGAGGACGGAATATGCACCATTCCCGAGAACGATTGTCTCGGCAACGTTACGCAGGTTCTCGTAAAAAAACTTACGGGACAGATAGGCGCGTATCTCGAATTTTACGAGTTTTTCGAAGACGGAGTGCTCGCGGGCGTTCCCGATTACGTGCCCGCGGAGATTGTGGACGGTAAAACTACGATTCTCCCCGCGGCGTTCGGTGAACTCGCACAGGGACTTTTGAACGTTTCGAAAGTAAAGACGGGCGAACTGACCATGTGCAGACTCACTTTTACCGACGGAAAATATTTCATGCACGTCGTAAAAGGCGAGGGAATAACTCCCGAAAAGTGGGAGGAATGCGGCTGGACCCAACCCGCGCCGCAGCTTCCCGGGCTGAAAATTTTACTCGCATATACCGAGGCTTTTGCCTCCGAAGTCATGGGGCAGCATTACATAATCTCTTACGGCGATAATGTAAAAATCATTGAGGAATACTGCAAAATCGCGGGTATAGGGATTATAAGGTGATGAGATTTTACCGATTTTTCCTGTTTTTTCGTCTCATTTTATTAAGATGAGTTAAGGTGTTTTTGTGCCCCGATAAAGTTATATTTCAGTGCTTTTGTTGTGTCGGGTTAATTCTCGGTGTTTTTGCGATGTCTTTAATTTGTTTTAGTTTTCCGCCGCGCGCTGTTAAGCACGCGGCGGAAATTTTTTTTTGAATAAAAATAATCAACTCTGACTAAAAGAGTTGATTATAGTTTTGTTTTTTTATTTTTGACCCGATACCGTAACGGATATTTTTTCGTTTATTTTTTCGGTAAAGTCATCCTTGAATTTTTCAAAATGTTTATAGTGATAACGGTAAATTTTTTGCAGCACTTCGAGGAAGTCGCACCCCGTCGTTTTTTCGGCGGTAATCAGAGCCGAAATATCTTCGGTTATTTTTTGTTCGGCGGCTTTTTTCACTTCGTCGGGGAGAGGCACGTTTTTAGAGTACGAAGTGTCCGAACTTTCTGCGTCTCTGTCGCTTATTTTGCAGTACAGGTCAAGGGTTATTTCCACTTCGATACCTTCGTTTTGGACGGAGACTCCGATATGCGGTCTGTTTTTTATCACCGTAATAAGGACGTTGTGCGTGTCCGTTCCGTCGGATATGTTTTCCAGTTCGATGGTTGTGCCCGTGATGTTTTCGTTAAGCGCGTTAAAGACGAGAGTCTGTTCGGCGTTCAGTTCGCCGACTTTCTTACCGTCTTTAAAAAGCGCGGTGGTGTTTGCAAAAAACACTTTTTCATCGGCGCCGCCCGATGCGGCTCCCTGACTTTCACCGCTTTGGCTCCCGCCCGATTGCGATGAGCCGCCCGACGCGGAACTTTCGGCACTTTCGGAGCCCTGATTGTTTCCGTCTTGTCCGTTTTGGGAGCCTTCTTCGAATCCGTTTGGCGATACGATTTTTACGAGCGGCATATATCCCGAGTGGGCGACGTCATGATAGCCGAGGCAGAAAGTCTTTATCGCCATGCTCGCGATATCCGAATCGAAGCCCGGATTTTTAAACAGCACTTTTTGCAGTGCGAAAGAGGGCGTTTTATCGAGCGGTGTGGCTGCCGAAAGTATATCTTTTGCCGTGTTTTCCGCGAGCACCACCATGGCGGAGTCCTGCATGCGCAAGGTTTTGGCGAAATAATCGAGGACGGTTATAATGTTGTCTTCGGCGAGTTTACTGCCCACGACGATGAGGTTGCAGAAGGATAGATGCGGGAACCACCCAGTAACGTCGCCGATTTTCTTGACTGCCGCGCCCACAGTAACACCCGTGCCCGATAGTTCCACGTGCTTGTTTTCCGCGCCCACGTCAGATGATTCG
>CALVWQ010000023.1 GCA_944367535.1 uncultured Clostridia bacterium | reverse complement strand
TCATCGTTCAGTGCCGACATCTGGGATCTTTCGGGAGACTATCCCGTATTTAAGTAAAGTTCGCGGTTCGGGATAAAACATTATCGGCTTTATCCCGAACGAACCGTATTCTGTTGTGTTAACCGTGCAGAAGAAATGCCCTGACAGCAATATATAGGATAAAGCATTTAAATATTAAAATTTTGAAAGTTGTTAAAAAGGAGAGAAAAATGAAAACAAAAAATTATATTTTTGAGGAGGAACTTGTATGGCAAAAAAATATGTAGGTGCTTATTTTCAAATAATTTATGTCGAAAATAAAGACGTCTTAGCCGAAAGCAATGATAACTTTGCGTTCTGGAACAAATTATGGGATTCCGATTTGGAGTCGGGGGAGTAAATTATGAGTAAAACAAGAAAATACGGCTTATTTGTCTTATCGCTGTTGTTTACGCTGTCAATGGCTCTTTACGTTTTGTCTTCGTTTTCGAACGGCAATCAAAAGGTCGTTGCCGCAGAGACGACGGAACTCATCGAAATGGTTGAGGGGGCAAGCGTCAGGATTAAGGACCCTTCGGGGATAAGATTTACCGCCAGAGTGGATGAAACTTATTTGGAAAACGGTCAGGTTAAAGAAGGTTATGAAGTGGGCATGCTGATAATACCTTCTGCTCTCCTCGGTGAAGTCGAATTGACGGCTGGAACGCCGAACGTAAGTAAAACGGCTGCGTCCGTTTTTGACACCGTCTATAATCAAAAAGAAGGGATGGCGACCTTTAACGTTGCGTTATGTGATATTACCGAAACGCATTATGCGACGGATTTGTCCGCACGGGCGTACATATATAACAAAGACACGGGCGAATATATTTATTCGGCTTTAAACGAAATACAGGAAAGATCGGTAGCGCAAGTTGCAAGTCTGGCGTTAGCCGGCGGGGATTCGGATGAAAGCGGTATTCTGACAAATTACATAGATAAATGTAATCCGACCCTGACCGTCGGCGGAAACGGAGCGGACGAAATAAACCTGACGTTAAAGGTTGGCGATACGGTTTCGGTCGAAACTACTCCTGCAAGTTTGGTTCCTGCATTCGTATGCGAAAGCAACGCCGTTACTTGCGAGGATAAAACCATAACCGTTGCAGGCGAATTCGACAACGTTGTAACCGTAACGGTAAAATTGGGTTCTGTAACGAAAACCGTAAACGTTCGGGTTGAAAAGGTGCAGATAGCAATCGACGGCGTTTCGCAATTATATACGACGGATAAGGATTTGGGCGACGGAAAGACGTACGTTAAAACGGCTGTATACACCGCAACCGTCAACGTAAACGGAACCGCACAGACGGGCGCGGATATAGTATGGAGCGCCGACGGCGACGCGGTAAGTATAGATTCGTCAAGCGGTATGGTAACCGCCCTCAAAGCGGGTACTGCGAATATTTATGCCGCTTATACCTCCGAAGCAACACAGACAACATATACTTCGTCGGCGTTTACGATAACCGTAACGATGCCGTATATCGACCGAACTTCAAGCGTCGAACTGCTCATGGGTAAGGACGATGAACAAAATCCGCTTTCCGCGTCCGAAGTATTCGTTGACGGCGGCGATTCCGCCATTCAGACGATTACCGACGTAACCACTGCAGATACGACTTCCGTAACCTATGCGGACGGATACGTTACGGCAGGGCTTGTAGAAGGAGACCGTATATGGGAAGTAGGAAACGGCGAGTATTCGGTGAGAGTTAAGGCGGAAGTCGTAACCAACGTTATCCGCAAGGCGGAGGATCTGCAATTATTCAAATTTACTTCGGGTACTGAAATTTACAGCGGCACATACGTGCTTGCAAACGACATAGACGCATCCTCATACACTCATTACAAGCAGAATTGGGGCGGTGGCGCTTATGGCAGTTACGGGCTTCGCGGCACATTCGACGGCAGAGGGCACACGATAAGCGGAATAACTTTGCGGTATGGCGGTCTGTTCGGTTCGATAGGCGCTGACGGTCAGGTAAAGAACGTTGCATTTGAGGAAGTAAAACTTTACGACGAAGATAACACTTGTGTTCTTGCGACATATGCCTGCGCATTGACTACCGTACAGGACGTATTTATATCGATAGCGTCGTGGCCGACGGGCGACCGAGTCTGTGCGCCGCTGATATGCCAGACAAAGCCGAATTCGGGCGGGAGCGTTGCACCTAAATTTATCCGCATCGTGGTAGTAACGCCCGACAGGACGGGGACATGGACGAAGGCTTACGGCTCGCTGGTGGCGGATGGCTTATTGAACAATATAAAGGGCGACTATTCGGAGGTTTACGTCATCAGCACGGTTAACGTATCTAAGGCGACGGATACGATAGAAGGGGTCAAGAGATACGATACCGCGGCGGAGTTTAAGGCGGCAAATAACAACCTTTCATCGTTCAGTGCCGACATCTGGGATCTTTCGGGAGACTATCCCGTATTTAAGTAAAGTTCGCGGTTCGGGATAAAACATTATCGGCTTTATCCCGAACGAACCGTATTCTGTTGTGTTAACCGTGCAGAAGAAATGCCCTGACAGCAATATATAGGATAAAGCATTTAAATATTAAAATTTTGAAAGTTGTTAAAAAGGAGAGAAAAATGAAAACAAAAAATTATATTTTTGAGGAGGAACTTGTATGGCAAAAAAATATGTAGGTGCTTATTTTCAAATAATTTATGTCGAAAATAAAGACGTCTTAGCCGAAAGCAATGATAACTTTGCGTTCTGGAACAAATTATGGGATTCCGATTTGGAGTCGGGGGAGTAAATTATGAGTAAAACAAGAAAATACGGCTTATTTGTCTTATCGCTGTTGTTTACGCTGTCAATGGCTCTTTACGTTTTGTCTTCGTTTTCGAACGGCAATCAAAAGGTCGTTGCCGCAGAGACGACGGAACTCATCGAAATGGTTGAGGGGGCAAGCGTCAGGATTAAGGACCCTTCGGGGATAAGATTTACCGCCAGAGTGGATGAAACTTATTTGGAAAACGGTCAGGTTAAAGAAGGTTATGAAGTGGGCATGCTGATAATACCTTCTGCTCTCCTCGGTGAAGTCGAATTGACGGCTGGAACGCCGAACGTAAGTAAAACGGCTGCGTCCGTTTTTGACACCGTCTATAATCAAAAAGAAGGGATGGCGACCTTTAACGTTGCGTTATGTGATATTACCGAAACGCATTATGCGACGGATTTGTCCGCACGGGCGTACATATATAACAAAGACACGGGCGAATATATTTATTCGGCTTTAAACGAAATACAGGAAAGATCGGTAGCGCAAGTTGCAAGTCTGGCGTTAGCCGGCGGGGATTCGGATGAAAGCGGTATTCTGACAAATTACATAGATAAATGTAATCCGACCCTGACCGTCGGCGGAAACGGAGCGGACGAAATAAACCTGACGTTAAAGGTTGGCGATACGGTTTCGGTCGAAACTACTCCTGCAAGTTTGGTTCCTGCATTCGTATGCGAAAGCAACGCCGTTACTTGCGAGGATAAAACCATAACCGTTGCAGGCGAATTCGACAACGTTGTAACCGTAACGGTAAAATTGGGTTCTGTAACGAAAACCGTAAACGTTCGGGTTGAAAAGGTGCAGATAGCAATCGACGGCGTTTCGCAATTATATACGACGGATAAGGATTTGGGCGACGGAAAGACGTACGTTAAAACGGCTGTATACACCGCAACCGTCAACGTAAACGGAACCGCACAGACGGGCGCGGATATAGTATGGAGCGCCGACGGCGACGCGGTAAGTATAGATTCGTCAAGCGGTATGGTAACCGCCCTCAAAGCGGGTACTGCGAATATTTATGCCGCTTATACCTCCGAAGCAACACAGACAACATATACTTCGTCGGCGTTTACGATAACCGTAACGATGCCGTATATCGACCGAACTTCAAGCGTCGAACTGCTCATGGGTAAGGACGATGAACAAAATCCGCTTTCCGCGTCCGAAGTATTCGTTGACGGCGGCGATTCCGCCATTCAGACGATTACCGACGTAACCACTGCAGATACGACTTCCGTAACCTATGCGGACGGATACGTTACGGCAGGGCTTGTAGAAGGAGACCGTATATGGGAAGTAGGAAACGGCGAGTATTCGGTGAGAGTTAAGGCGGAAGTCGTAACCAACGTTATCCGCAAGGCGGAGGATCTGCAATTATTCAAATTTACTTCGGGTACTGAAATTTACAGCGGCACATACGTGCTTGCAAACGACATAGACGCATCCTCATACACTCATTACAAGCAGGTTTGGGGTTCTGCTGGCGATTATGGCGGCGACTACGGCTATCTCGGACTTCGCGGCACTTTTGACGGCAGAGGGCACACGATACGCGGCATAACCTTGCGATACGGCGGTCTGTTCGGCTCTATTGGTGCGGGAGGCACAGTAAAGAACGTCGCGTTCACGGACGTAAAATTTTACGACGAAGACAACACGTTTGTTCTTGCGACTTACGCCAGCGCTTTATCTACCGTACAGGACGTGTTTATTTCGATTGAGTCTTGGCCGACGGGAAACCGTGTCTGCGCGTCGTTAATGGCGATGACAAGGTACAATCAAGGCGGCGACGGCATTGACGGTAATCCGAAATTTATTCGCGTCGTGGTTGTAACGCCCGACGACGGAGACAAAACAAAATGCGGCTCGTTGATGTCGGAACAATCAAATGCGAACAACATAAGGGGCGACTTTACGGACGTTTACGTCATCAGCCCTGTAAAACTTACGATACTGACGGATACCATAACGGGCGTCAAGAGATACGATACCGACGCAAAGTTCAAGGAGGCAAATAACGACCTTTCATCGTTCAGTGCCGACATCTGGGATCTTTCGGGAGACTATCCCGTATTTAAGTAAAGTTCGCGGTTCGGGATAAATCGATATCGGTCTTATCCCGAACCGTAAATCATTGGTAGATAAATAAACCGCCGAACCCCTCAAAGAAATATACTTGGTCGTTTTCTTTATATCGTCTTGTTTTATTTTTTTGACTGATATAAGTCAATGAGAAAGATAAAACGGTGTGTAAAAAGATAAATTGTCAAACCAAGCGCAATATTAATACGATTATGGATCTGCAAATAAGTATAAAATTAAACTTATCTAAACAATGAAAGATAGAAGAGACCTCGTGGAAATATTACGAGTATTTTTTTGAAATAATCGAAAAACTGAGAAAAAAATATCCTCACGTTTATTTTGAGAATTGTTCGGGAGGAGGCGGCAGAAGCGATTTGGCAATCATGCGCCGTTTTGACTGGATGCAGGCGACAGACAGTTTTTCGCCGGCGGCGCAACTGCGCGTTATATACGGATTGTCCGCCGCCCTTGCGCCGGAACAGATAATGTCTATAACAACTTCCGATTATATGTATAACGACGTAAACTTTGAGTTTGTCGTAAGACCCAGGGGAATATCTTCATCGGGCGATTATGATTTATATTCCTATAATGAAGCGGAACGAGTTTCGGTAAAAGGATATGACTTGCGTCAGAGAGGGTATAGGGCGGTTATATCCGGCAAACTTATGAGCGAAATCCTTGTGCTGCAAAGGATATAAAAACTCGCCGCGTAAAATCGGTTTCTGTAAATACAATATAAACCCGCCCGACACATTATGAAGTCGGGGAGTTTAAATGTCTTGCGCCGCCCTTGCGACTCTATAAAAAAGTAAATCCTTAAAAGAATATTCTTTATATAAATTTATTCATTTAATAAAATAAAAAATCCAGAAAGGGCGGCTTTCCTGCCGCCCTTTCTATATAATGAGGTTTATAATTTCAAAATACTTTATCTAGGTATTCGGTGCGTTTTCAGAAAATCCGAACGGTATTTTGAGGGAGAAATGCCCAAATGATTTTTAAATAATTTCGAAAAATAATATATATCATCGAAACCCACATGATTTGCAATTTCGCTTATATTATAACTTTTTGTTTCAAGTAGCGCGGCGGCATGTTGAATTCGCACTCGGTTTATATAGTTCGCGGGGCTTATTTTTAAGTATTTTTTAAATATTCTGAAAAGGCTGCTTGTAGACAGATTGACAGCCTCCGCAATATCTTCCGCCTTTATTTTATCGGAATAATGTTTTTTTACATAGTTCGTGATTTTTTGCACCGTGTAATTTTCGGGTGTTTTAGGAGACGACGTCAAAAGAAGTATATCAATAATTTTGTATATTTCCGACAAATCGGCGCAGAGCGAATTTCTTTCGGAAAACAGTCGGTCTAAATAATATGTCATTTCTTGGAGGTGTTTTTTATTTATCAAAGTCGGAAAATTAAATATATCGTCGATACGGTATAATCCGTCAATCAATACATCGAGGAAAAGATAACGGGCGCGCATACTGTCAGTATAAACGCTGTTATGGTGTGTCAGCGTCTGTCTGACCTGAGACGGGGCGATAAATATTCCGCCCTCCGTTGTTTTGTAAGTTTTACCGTCCGTTAAAGTTACGTCGTATGACCCCCTCAAAGATTGTACGATTGACATGTACGGTAAAGTTTTGACATGAGTTACGCCTTCGCACGGTCTGTCAAACTGACCTTTTTCGTAAAAGGCAATATCGATATTATTGATTTTTATATCCATAATTCACCTTATAAACTGAATTATAATAATATAATACAAAAAAATAATCAAATAGTCAATTGAGTATTTATTTAATTGACGATAAAATATTAAAAAAAGGATTATGTTATGGAATTTTACAGTGCATGCGAAAATAAAAGACCTGTCAGGTTGAAAGAGTCGACGCGGCAGTTTGCGTATGAATCTTTACACGGCAAGTACGGGACTCAGGCAATGCGGTACGGTTGTGTTCATATGGACGATATAGATAATTGGAGGGAACTTTCCGACCAGCGGAAATATAACCTTATGATCAGGAGAATTGCCGAAGAGGCACCGCTGCGCATATGCGAGGGAGAGACCGTAAGCGGAGCTGCGACTCTGGGTAAAGCAATACTTCACGTCGTCCCGGCCTTTTTCGGGAATGAACCCGTTTTTTGGGGAGTAAGCCATCTGACTGTCGATTTTCATACGGTTTTATATAAAGGGATAGATTATCTTAACGGGCGTATCCTGTCGCGCCTTAAATCGGCGGACGATACTCAGAGAGTACAACTGACGGGCATGCAGAACGTTGTCGAGTCAATGCATATCTTTCATGACAGATATCTTGCGGAATTAAAAAAACTCGGTTCTGAAAATTATAAATATTTGCAGAATGTACCCTTTAAGAAAGCGACCTGTTTCAGAGAGGCCGTCCAGAGCCTGTGGTTTACTTTTGCTTTTTTACGTTTGTGCGGCAACTGGCCCGGTATAGGCAGGATTGATGAACTTTTGGGTCCTTTTCTTAAAAAAGATTTAAATAGCGGACTTATAACCTTGAATGAAGCGCGTGAATTGCTCGCGGGTATGTTTATTAAAGGTTGCGAATGGATTCGCGAAGATACGCCTTCGGGTTCGGGCGACGGACAACATTATCAGAATATCGTATTGGGAGGCATTGATAAAAACGGCGTTGAAGTTACAAACGAAGTAACTTATCTCGTTCTCGATATTGTCGAGGAACTGCCGATAGGGGATTTTCCCATAACGGTGCGTATCAACTCGGCTACCGACGACAGACTGAAAGAAAAAACGGCAAAGGTAATAAGGCACGGCGGGGGGACGGTAGCCGTCTACAATGAGGAACTGATAATTCGCGCGTTGGAGAAATTCGGTTACGAAAAGTCGGAGGCGCGCGGCTTTGCAAACGACGGGTGCTGGGAGGTTCAAATACCAGGTCAGACGTGTTTTACATATGTCCCTTTTGACAGTTTGCAGATTTTGCTAAACGATGTTCTGAAATTAAACGGCGAGGAAAATGTCCGCTATGAAAGTTTCGGAAAATTGTATGACGATTATTTGTCTGCGCTAAAAGTAAAGACGGAAAATATTCTATTAAATGCGATACGAAAAGATGGCGCGGAATGGCATCCCGCAACCGACTATCCGTGTTCTGCGGTCTCGTTATTTGAACGTAACTGTATCGAAAAGGGAAAAAATTATTTTAACGGAGGTCCGGTTTATACGGTAATATCTCCGCATATAGGCGGCGCGCCCGATACGGGAAACAGCCTATATGCAATCGATAAACTTGTTTTTAAAGACAAAATCATCACATTTGAAGAACTTGCGCAAAATTTACGGGAAAATTGGCAGAATAACGAAATCATCAGACAATACGCGACCAATCGGCTCGTTTATTACGGAAACGATAACGATGAGGCCGATTTGTATACCGTAAGACTTATTGAAGACTTCGCGGAGATAGTAAATAAAATCAAATTCGACGGTTGCAGTATCCTGTTTCCGCCCGGGATAAGCACTTTCGGGAGGCAGATAGAGTGGGCTCCGCTTCGCAGTGCGGCACCGTTCGGCAGAAAACGCGGCGAAATTCTCTCCAATAATGCCTCTCCGACGCCGAATACCGATTTCGAGGGGGCGACGGCGGCAATATCTTCTTACTGTAAAATCAATCACGAAAAACAAGTGAGCGGTTCGGCGCTGGAAGTCAAACTCGACCCCGATACCGTAAAAGGCGATAACGGCATTACGGCAATTAAAAATCTTATTGACGGATTTATCAAAAAAGGCGGATTTTTTTTGCAGCCCGATGTGATTGATAATATGAAGCTTATCGAAGCCAGACGGCATCCGGAACGCTTTAAGACGCTCAGTGTGCGTGTTGCGGGCTGGAATGCCAGATTCGTTACGCTCGATAAACAATGGCAGGATATGATTATAGAAAGGACGACTTACAGAAAATGAAAGACGACCGCCTTCGTATAGTCAGAATACAGCGGTTTTCCACTCATGACGGACCGGGTATAAGAACCGTGGTATTCGCAAAAGGATGTCCGCTGGATTGCGCATGGTGTCATAATCCCGAGACAAAATCGGCGAAACCGCAGATTTTTTTTAATGTCGGAGAATGTATAAACTGCGGCGCCTGCGTAAGAGTATGCGCGGCAAGCGCGCATGTATTTACGGGGGAAATGCATAACTTTATTGCGGAAAAATGTATCGGCTGTCATAAATGTGCCGATGTATGCGTAACCGGCGCAATAGAGGCGCTCGGCAGGGATGTGTCTGTAAATGAAATTATGAGACAGGTTGAAAAAGACAGAGAGTTTTACGGCGCGACGGGCGGATTGACGCTGTCGGGCGGAGAGCCTATGCGGCAGCCGCGCGCATCAACGGAACTGCTATGCATTGCAAAAGCCCGCGGAATAAAGACGGCTGTCGAAACGTGCGGTTATTTTGACGGAAGTTATGTCAGCGAACTAGCCGCGGTAACCGATTTGTTTTTATGGGATATAAAAGATTGTAACGGTGAAAGACATAAAAGATATACGGGGGTGAGCAATGAAAAAATTATCGGGAATTTGTTTCTCGCAGACAAATTTGCAAAAGAGATAGTTTTGCGTTGCATAATCGTTAACGGAGTTAACACGGATAAAGAACATTTGGACGGAATAGTTAATCTTTATCGTCGGCTGAATCATTGCAGTCAGGTTCAGTTGTTGCCGTATCATGCTTATGCCGGCGGTAAAACGACCATGCTCGGGTTAACCGATAACGGGAAAAAGGAATGGTGTCCGCCTTTGAAATCGATGAAGTCAATACGCAATTATCTGTTAAGTCAAAAAGTAAAAGTAACGGATGCCTGACGCCGAAATATAATTTAAACCGATTTTCATCTCATGATAATGAATCAAAATATAATTATTAAATCTTTTAAAAAATAAACTATAAATCTTTGCCTTCGGAGGAAAACGTTCTCTCCGAAGGCTTTTTTGGTGTAAACAGGTCGAATTTGTATGTAATTTTTGTCGAAAACGCGCTTTGAGTGTGAAAATATAAAGCTTACAATAAATTTGATTTTTCTTTCTATATATGTTACAATGAAATGCAATCGGTGGATTATGACGAATAAAGAACTTTATGAAGAATTGTTGAAAGTAAAACATGATTTGAAAAAGAAACACGATTCCTCCCCGAAATCGCCCGCAATATGTTCTGACGACACGTTAAAACGCATAGCAGTCGCCGCGCCTTCGCGCGTCGAGGAACTTTCCTGTATTCCCGGGGTGGGAAAGGCGTTTGCGGAAAAATACGGCGAATTTTTTATGAAACCTCTTGAAGCTTTCCACAATGAAAACGCTTCCAACGCAAAGATAACCGACGACGTGAGAAAGACGCTTAAAAATCTCGAAAACAGGCTCGTCAACATCAATAAGCGAAACCGTCTTTTATATATAGGCAAGATTTACGATAAATACGCCTATGACCTTTACGGCAAAAAGATGCAGCCTTTGATAGAATATCTGACGGGCAAGCCTTCGGATAAAGGTTTTAAACTCGGTGAAACGGATTTTGAAAATTCTTCTCCGAGGTCCAACAAATTCAAAAAACTGCTTACGCTCATGCGGGAAGTCAACAAAGACATACGCGAAAGCGGTCAGAACGACCTGTATGTCGGCTGGCCGTATCTTATGGGAAAGATGTCGGGCGAGGATTTCAACATACGCGCTCCTCTCGCCCTGTTTCCCGTAAAATTACTTCGCGAGGACGAAAATATTTATGTCAAGCCCGACGAAACGCGCGACATTCTCTACAACAGCAACTTGATTCTTACCCAATATAAATTTTCGGGTATCAAGAAAGAACTGCCCAATACCGTAATCGAAGAAATCGGCGATAATTTCATCAATAATTTAAGCGAATATTACGGTGCGGCGGGTATAAAATTTGCGCCCGAACTGCCGAAACCTTCCGCGTTTGCCGCATATAGGGAAGGGGAATTTCCGTCATTCAGAAACGGCGAATACAGGCTTACAAACAATGCCGTTTTGGGTAAATTTTCCATGTATTCGTCGGCGTTGCAAAAGGACTTTAAAGCTATCATCGAAAATGACAAAATAAACCGATTATTGAGCGAACTTCTCGAAAACTCGGAGGATATTGATTATTATTCGGACGAACACATAAGAGAACCTTATTCGGCGGCGCGAGGGTTTACCGAGCGACAGATTGACTACATAAATTCGCTTAACGCCTCGCAGGAAAACGCGGTATTCGGGATAGAGGGGAGAGACGAACTTGTAATTCAGGGCCCGCCCGGTACAGGCAAATCCCAGACTATCACGAGTCTTATAGTGGATTATGTGCTTAAAGGGCATAATGTTTTAATGGTGTCCCAGAAAAAAGCCGCACTCGACGTTATATATTCGAGACTCGGAGACCTTTCGCAATATGCGATTTTTGTCAGCGATACCAAGGACAAGGAATTTTTCTATTCGCAACTTTATACGCTTTTATATTCGGCGCATAAATCTGATTTTAATGCCGCGGCTTACGATAAGGCTGTAAACGTGATAGACGGCAATATACGCGAGCTGAACGAAATAAACGATAAACTTTATAAAAAAAGCGATATAGGTACCGAGACATACAGACTTTATCAGGAGAATTCAAATAACGTCTTTTTGACGGATTATCTGTTGCAGTCGGTCGGATACGAGACGGTGATAGGCGAAAAGCTTCTGTCGGTATCGTATCCGTCTTTAAAAGGCATGCGCGAAAAATTTTCAGACGCGTTGTATTTAGGGCGGCTTAAAGAATACTTTGATTTATTGCAGTCATACCCGTGGCTGCTGAAAGTAAGAAAGGATATAGGAAGACTGGAACTTGCGGAGCCTTTAAAACTCTGTACGCGCCTTATAGAACAGAAAAAAGTGTGTGATTCCGCATTCTTTCTCGCAAAACCTTTGTATAAGAGTGATATCACGCGCAGAATACGCGAAATAATGGATATGTGTTTTGAAAAACGGCACAGCGTCAAAGAGTTTCAGATATCGCCTTCGCATTTAAAAGACGGGCTGTTGTCGTTTGACAGATTTTCGGTAATACGCGCGCTTTTCGACGTACTTGACGAGGATGAGAAGATGTATATCACGGCGGTATACGAAATAGCGTCTAAGACGGGCGTGTCTATGGAGGACGCCAATCGTAACGTTTACGATTACGCGGTTTTGCGCCACATCGACGATTTTGAATCCAGGAACAAGGCCGTGCTTTCTTATATACAGAACTATAATCTTATTGTCGACAGTACCGAAAATTATATAGAGAGAAAAAGACGGCTTACGCGGGAAAAGGCGAAAGAACGGCTGTACGCCGCATACAGCGATAATATTGCCTCGTCGAAGCGGTTCGGAGAGATGAAACGGAGCGTGGAAAGTAAGCGCAAGCAGAGCGTGCCCAAATTTATAGATAAGTTCGGCTTTGAGCTTTTCCGCGGTATAAAAATTTGGCTTATGACGCCCGAAGTGGTGTCGGAGAGTCTTGCGCTTGAAAACGGACTTTTTGACCTCGTAATATTCGACGAGGCTTCGCAGCTCTATGTCGAAAAGGGTGTTCCCGCCATACAGCGCGCAAAAAAAGTGGTGATAGCGGGCGACCATAAACAGTTGCGCCCGTCTAGCCTCGGGTTCGGCAGAATGGAGACGGACGACGATTTCGAGGAGGACGAGGAGGGCGTCGCCGCATTGGAAGAGGAGAGCCTTCTGGACCTCGCGCGGTTTAAATACGACGAAGTCATGCTTAATTTCCATTATCGTTCGCGATACGAGGAACTCATCGCCTTTTCGAATTACGCGTTTTATCACGGCAGACTGATGATATCTCCAAATACCGAGAAGCCGGACAAACCGCCCATCGAGATAGTGAAAGTCAAAAACGGAATGTGGACAGAAAGGTGCAATAAGACGGAAGCGAAATCTGTCGTGATGCTTCTTAAAAATTATCTTAAAAACCGAAAAGCGGATAATACCGTCGGAATAATTACGTTTAACAGCGGGCAGAAAGACGCGATTATGGACGCTATCGACGAAGAATGTATAAAAGACAGAGATTTTTCCGCGCGAGTAAGCAAGGAATGGATAAGGAAACGCGACGGAGAGGATATAGGGCTTTTCGTCAAGAATATAGAGAACGTGCAGGGCGACGAACGCGATTGCATAATATTCTCTCTTGCTTATGCCAAAAACGAACACGGCAAGGTCGTCCGTAATTTCGGCTGGCTCAATCAGCGCGGCGGCGAGAACCGCCTAAACGTCGCGATATCCCGCGCAAAAGAGAAGATTTATATCGTAACTTCGATAAACAGCTCTGAACTTTATGTAGACGATTTGCAGAACGACGGCCCTAAAATTTTCAAAAAATATCTCGCTTATGCGGAGGCGGTAAGCGCGGGCAGGCGCGATACCGCTCAAAACATACTGCTTTCCTTTGAACCTCTGCGTTCGGCGGCGGCGGCTCTTGACGAGTGCGACTTTGCGGACAGAATAAGAGACGCTCTTATTCGCTGCGGTTATGACGCCGAAAAGAACGTCGGGATAGGCGGATACAGTATTGACGTTGCGGTAAGGGTGCAGGGAAAATACGTTCTCGGTATAGAATGCGATTCCAAAGTGTATGCGGATTCCGATTCGGTACGTGACAGGGACATTCACCGCGCAGAGTATCTTGAAAACCGCGGCTGGAAACTTCACAGAGTGTGGAGTACGGACTGGTGGCATTCTCCCGAAAAAGAGATTGAAAGAATCAGAAATATAATAGGTTCTCTCGCGTGAAAATTATCTAAAATGCGTTTTTTGCCCCCGCGCATAACGGCGCGGGGGCGGTTTTTTGCGTACAGAACCGTTTTTTATTCGGGAATAATAAAAGGTACTTATTTTCCGAAATAAGCGTTGTTATAAAAAAATAAAAAATATTGAAACTGCCTTCATTATTTTTTAAAAAATTATCGTAAAAAACTTAATTATTGAAAGCGTAGGTAAGATGCCCGGCATATTATTCTGATTATTATTGTGAAGTGTTTTATTAGGCAAACGTTAACGAACATTGGGAAAATATGACAAAGCACTTTTATAAAATATGTGCCGAATGTTCAGAATAAGAAAAGCATAAACGGATGCCGCGGTTTAGTCGGGCGTTTACAGTTGTTTGTCTTGCGCGGAGGATTTGCCAATCAGGATGAAATATTCTTGCCAATGCGGTTTTCTTACGGGCATCGGTTTATCGTTGTCGAAATAAAGCACGAGGGCGGGTTGAATTTTTCCCCATTGTTCGGTTATCTCGAATTTTACGAGATGCCCTTCCTCGATGAGCCTTTTTGCTTTGGCGTGATAGTTAAAATACATAAACCGATTATTATCTTCTTATGCTTCTTTTATGCTTTAAAAGCCGTGGGAAGTCGTTTTGTATTATTAAAAAATGTTTATTTAATAGATTTGATATTAACAATAAACAAAACACTGTTATAATATAGTTAAATCCTGCTTGAAAATATAATAAAAAGGGGAATCCATGACAAACAGACAAAGAACTTACAATTTATTGCATTTTAAAGATATAGACAGAATGCCGGCCGTGCATTTCGGGTATTGGAAAGAACTTCTCGACGAATGGGCAAAGCAAGGTCATATCGGCATCGATATAATTTCTCTCGATTGCGACGGGGTTACGGAAAAACTGCTGCCCGTATGGTTTGAAAACGGAGTAAATACCATGTTTCCGATAGAAGTCGGGACGTGGGGAGACCAGTTCGAAGCGGCGCGCAAGAAATTCGGCAGGCGGATGCGTGGTGTCGGAGGAGTGGATAAGACGGTTTTCCTTCATGATAAAGAAGCGGTTGACAGGGAGATAGAACGGATAAAAAGACTTATCGCTCTCGGCGGACATATACCTTGTCCCGACCATAGGCTGATGCCCGGCACAAAATGGGATTTGTTGCTGTATTATATCGACAACATCAAAAAAATCAGACCGTAATATGTGTGCCTGATGCAGAAATAAAAAATCATTCTGTACATAATATTTTTTATACACAAAGTTCATGCAGTCATAAGGTAAATGAAAAAAGTTTTTATTGCGGGCGGTACGGGATTTCTGGGCAGTGCCGCGCTTAATAGGTTTGCTGAGCATAAGATAAGCGTCTCGGCGGCTTCCCGCCGCGGGGGCTGTGCAGGCGGAATAATTGTAGATTCTTTCGATTTTTTCACACAGACAAAAGAAAGGATTTACGAATATCTTTCCGGAAAGGATTTTGACGTATTCGTTTATGCCCTGGGTCCCGACGACAGATTTATGCCGCCCGCGCCCGCGTATGAGTATTTTCATGAAAAGTTGGTTTTGCGCTGTCATGACGTTTTATCGGCGGCAGTAAAAGCGGGCGCGGAAAGGCTGGTGGTTTTAGGGTCTTATTTTTCCTTTTTCGACAGAAATTTCGGCGGAAAACTTTCCATGCATCATCCGTATATAAGAGCGCGCAGAGAACAGGAGAAATCAGCGCTTTCACTTGACGCGGAAACGGTAGTTCTCGAACTTCCGTATATTTTCGGTGTGCCGGAAAACGGTAAACCTTTATGGAGAGATAGTTTTTTGGCGCATTTCGACCATTATCCCGCGGTATTCATGACGGGCGGCGGTACGGCGGCTACCGACGTACACGGTGTGGCGGATGCGGTTTTTGCCGCGTCATACTGCGGAAAAGGCTGTGTACCCGTGGGAGGAGTGAACATTTTATATATCGAGTTGCTCAAAAAAATGCTGCGCTTTTCGGGCGATAATAGAAAAGTAATCAAAATACCATCTTTTATAGGCGCTTTGGGCGCGCGCGCTGTAAAGAAAGAGTATGTAAAAAACGGGAAAGAGCCGGGACTTAATCCCGTCAGACTCATGACGGAGATACAGAACAGAAAATTTTATATCGACCCGTCGGAAACGGAGTGCGCTCTCTCTTACGATAAATTCGGTTTTCATGCCGTATCGAGTATCGATAAAGAACTTGAAAAAACCATGCGAGCCTGTTATCCCGAAAGGTTCTGTAACTATGCAAAAATTTAATAAGTTCAGAATGTCAGAAAACCTGAAAAGTAATTTATAAGGCGGTCAAACCGCTTTTTTTGGTTTTTTTACTTGATTAAATGTTAAGACTTTTGATATAATTACTTGCGAAATTTGTCGAAAAATATAAAATCCTTATTTTTAGGAGGAAATCATGGTGTTGAAACGGCAGCACGGCATAAATTGGTTTCTGGTTTTATTTGTATTTCTTTTTTCTTTTATTGTTGTCGTTTATAATTTTATAAATAAGTCGGAGAGTGTATTTGCGGAGGAAAAGACTGTGGGATTTTCGCTCTCTCAGGACGACGGTACAAAACTTACAAACCTTGACGGCGGAACGGTTTGCGGCAATATGGGTTTTGGCGGCGACGGAGACTCGCACAGCATTTCAACCGTAGTATATTCGATACCTTCTTACGACTCCGGAGAATACGTTTTAGAATTTGACCCTAACGGATATACCGTATATAAACCCTTTATATTCGATACGCCTTTAAAAATCTCCGAAATAAATGCTTTGACCTTAGATGTGTTTGCCGATTTTTATGTCGAGGACGGATTCGGGTACTGCTTTTACGGTAAGCAGAAAGACAAATTCTTATGGTCGTCAACGGGAATTATCATTCTCGGTGCGGAAAACGACGGTTCGGATGCCGTCGTGCTCGATCCGTTTTTTCCGGTGAAAAGTTGGCAGAAGTGGACGATAACCGGCGATGACCTTATAAAACTTGCCAATAACGACGGCATTATAACAGGTTTCCGCGTGGCTGCCGGCGTTGACATATCAAATTGGACTGCCGAAACGGAAATGACCATGCGTATAGGAGAAGTCCGCGCGGAAACTGAAACTTCTGGACACAACGTAACTTTCGTAGAGGGCGAAACCTCTTATTCGGAACGGGCTGAGGGAAATATAGTTCTCGGAGAGGGCACCGTAAACAACGGAGAGATTTTTGTCGGCTGGACAACCGATGCGGATAATGTTGAAAATCTTTATTTTGCGGGCACAGAATATGAGGTAAATTCTGACGTTACGTTTTATGCCGTAACAATCGGGTTTGCCATGACGGACGGCGCGTTTTTAAGAATTGTTGCGGACGAGGCGGCGATAAACGGAATAAGGTTTCAGGCAAATATCTCATCATCTGATTATTCGCTTATCGAACGGTTTGTAGTTTCTAAGGGCATAATGATTTCTCCCGCCGCGTATTGGACTGAAAGGGAGTTTGTTTTGCAGAACGACTCGGCGGATACTCCCGTTCTCGTCGCTTCGGTAGAAAAAGACGATTGGGCAAAGACTAGCGAAAACAATATATTTTACGGCTCGATTATAAACATTTACGAAAATAACTTTTCGTTAAGGTTCGCGGCGAGAGGCTTTATTACCTTAAAGTCGGGTGATATTGAAAAGACATTTTACACGGCTTACTCGGACGAGAAGAACGCGCGTTCTCTCAATGAACTCGCGGAATCATATAGAAATCAGCCTGCTGATGCGAGTGGGAATAATTTTGCGGAACAGTAATTAAATAAGGTTTTACGGAGGAAAAAAGTAATGAATAAATATAGATATTCGGTTCCTAAAATTAATTTTATTATGATTTCAAGAAAAGACGTCCTCGATTCTTCGCTGTTTTCTGGCGAAGGGTTGGTTTCGGATATACCGTTTTGGCCGGATTTATAAAA
Source organism: uncultured Clostridia bacterium (assembly GCA_944367535.1). Taxonomy (GTDB): domain Bacteria; phylum Bacillota; class Clostridia; order Christensenellales; family Borkfalkiaceae; genus UBA1259. The sequence goes on along the minus strand of CALVWQ010000023.1, from coordinate 12,920 downwards.
CTTGTCGCCGAAAGAAATTACAAACTTTGAGGAGCAGGGTTTTCAGAAAAGATTTGACTTAATTTCAGAGTTGTAGTAAGATTATATGTAATAAATTCTTGTCCGCAGCGGTCGGACGGATTTTGTTTTTTATGAATCCGCGCCCGAGGCACGGGAGGTATTGAATGAAAATAACCGAAATTATCAACGGGGCAAAACCCAGTCTTTCTTTTGAGGTTTTTCCGCCTAAGACGAGCGAGAAATTTGACGGAGTGCTCGCCGCCGCATGTGAGATAGCAAAATTAAAACCGAGTTACATGAGTGTTACATACGGTGCAGGCGGCGGTACATCCGAATATACTACCGCAATATGCAGGGAACTGAACGGACGCGGTGTTACCTCCCTTGCGCACCTTACCTGCGTTTCTTCGGACAGGTCGAGAATAGAATTAGAACTCGGCAATCTGCGCGCGCAGGGTATAGAAAACATACTTGCGCTTCGCGGCGATATTCCCGAAGGGTTCGACAGGAGCAGGATCAGTTATTCTCATGCCAGCGAGCTCGTAAAAGAAATCGTCGAGTTCGGCGGATTCTGTATCGGCGGCGCGTGTTATCCCGAAGGACACCCCGAAAGCGCGAATATCTCGGACGATATCGAGGGGCTTAAAAAGAAAGTGGATAGCGGTTGTGAGTTTCTTACGACGCAGATGTTTTTCGATAATAATATTCTTTATAATTTTTTATATAGGCTTTTAAAAGCGGGAGTTAACGTGCCCGTGGTCGCGGGTATTATGCCGGTTACGGCGGCGGCACAGATTAAAAGACTGTGTTCTATATCTTCCACCGCGCTTCCGCAGCGTTTTATAAGAATTGTCGACAGGTACGGCGATAATCCCGCCGCGATGAAACAGGCGGGAATAGCTTATGCCACCGAGCAGATTATAGACCTTTTTGCAAACGGAATAAACGCGGTGCACGTCTATTCGATGAATAAGCCTGACGTGGCGGCGGCGATAAGGCGCAATCTTTCGGAGATACTTTCTTGACGGCGGCACAGTATTTTTACGGAGAAATAGGCGCGGATAAACTGACGGTAAACGATGCTGAAATACGCGCGAGATTGCAGGTTAAAGGAGATTACCGCGAGGTTATGACGGATAAGTGCCTTATAAATCTTCAATCGGTTATAAGGTGTGCTTATTCTGCCGTAAAGGTACCCGTTGTTTTCTCGGAGAGTTCCGTAAATTTAGGGTTCGGAGAAATTATGAGCCGCAACCTTGCGGAGCGTCTTAAAGGTTGCGATGAGGCGTTTGTATTTGCCGTAACGCTAGGCTACGGGGTAGACAGACTGTTGTCGAGGCTTGCGGTTACTTCCGTGTCCGAGCATTTCGTTACGGACGCGTTTGCGTCCGCGCTCGCCGAGGCGGCTTGCGATTATACGGAGAAAATTCTCGCGGAGGGTCTTTCGTGCGGCAGACGGTTCAGTCCGGGATATGGCGATTTGCCGCTCTTTTATCAGGCGCGGGTTTTGGCTGCGGTAAGGGCGGATAAGACGCTCGGTATTACCTTGTCGGATACGCTGCTGATGTCGCCGAAAAAATCCGTAACCGCAATTCTGGGGATATTGAAATGAATGATATCAGAAAAGTAATAAAAAGCAAAAGATTATATTTCGACGGCGGATACGGCACGGTTTTTCAGGAACGGGGTCTTGCGGCGGGAGTTGCTCCCGAAATGTGGAATCTGAACGCGCCTGATAAAGTCGTCGCTCTGCATAAGGAGTACATTGCCGCGGGAAGCAACATTATCACGACCAATACTTTCGGCGTGAATGCATTTAAGTACGATGACTGCGGGAAGATGATACGTAAAGCCGTGGAGCTTGCTAAAAAAGCCGCCGAAGGACGCAAAGACGTGTGGATTGCCTTCGATATGGGCCCCACGGGAAAAATGTTAAAACCGTTCGGCGACCTCGGTTTCGAGGAGGCGGTTTCGGTTTTTTCGGCAAACGTCAAAGCCGCCGAAAGATGCGGAGTCGACCTCGTGATTATCGAGACAATGAACGACTGTTACGAGACAAAAGCCGCACTTCTTGCCGTAAAAGAAAACAGCAGTCTGCCCGTCTTTGTAACAAACGCTTACGGCAGGGACGGAAAACTCATGACGGGCGCAGACCCTGTTGCCATGATTTCCATGCTTGAAAGCATGGGTGCGGACGCGATAGGTATGAACTGTTCGTTCGGACCCGATGCCATGCTGGATTTGGCGGACGATTTTATAAATTACAGTTCGGTACCCGTTATCGTAAACCCGAACGCCGGACTTCCGCGAGTGGAAAACGGAAAAACGGTTTATGATATTTCGCCAGACGAGTTTTCGGAGTATATGGCGCGGCTTGCCGAAAAGTGCGTGCATATACTCGGCGGCTGCTGCGGCACCACTCCCGAGTATATAGAAAAGACGGTGCAGCGCACGAAAGGTATACCTTACCGTTATCCCAAGAAAAAGAATTTTACTTTTGTTTCCTCCTATACGCATGCCGTCAGTCTTGAACAAAGACCCGTACTGATAGGCGAACGCATTAACCCTACGGGTAAACCTCTCCTTAAAGAGGCCGTTATAAACGGAAATACCGATTATATACTTAATGAAGCCATTCGCCAGACCGAAAAAGGCGTGCATATTTTAGACGTAAACGTCGGCGTTCCGTGTACGAACGAGGCGGAAACGCTGAAAAACACGATTTACGCGATACAGGCGGTCGTCGATACGCCTTTGCAGATAGATACTTCCGATATAGCGGCGCTCGGCGGCGCGATGCGTATGTATAACGGCAAACCGCTCGTCAATTCGGTAAATGGTGAAGACGAAAGCATGAATGCCGTTTTTCCGCTCATTAAAAAGTATGGCGGGGCGGTCATTGCACTTACGATGGATAAAAAGGGTATTCCCGCTACTGCGAAAGAGAGGGTAAGAATTGCTGAAAAAATCATTGCGCGCGCGGCAGAATTCGGGATAGAAAAAAAGGATATAATTGCGGACCCGTTATGCCTTACCGTGTCTGCCGATTCCGGAAGCGCAGAAGTGACGCTCGAAGCGGTAAAATTATTAAAAAAACGCGGGATAAAGACGAGTCTCGGAGTCTCCAACATATCTTTCGGTTTGCCTGCGCGAGATAAAATCAACGCTGTATTTTTCAGTCTCGCACTCGACAGCGGATTGGATTGCGCCATCATGAATCCCTTTTCCGAGAAAATGACCGATGTGTACTATGCTTACCGTGCACTGCACGGACAGGACAGGACGTGCTCGGATTATGTTGCGTATGCGTCGGCTTCCGTGTCCGTTCCTTCGCGCCGCGTCGAGGGTACCGCGTCGGTGTCCGGCGCGATTACCGAAGTTACGCTCAAAGAGGCGGTGATAAAGGGGCTTAAAGACATTGCGGCGGCGAGAGCGGACGAGGCGTTATCGCAGAAAGACCCGCTTGAAATAATTGACGGCGAGATAATCCCTGCGCTTAACGAAGTGGGAGAAGGATTCGAGAAAAAGAAGCTTTATCTTCCGCAACTTCTCATGAGTGCTGAGGCGGCGGTAGCGGCGTTCGAGAAAATCAAAAAAGCCATGCCTGCCGGCGGAACGGACTCAAAAAGGTGTATAATATTGGCGACGGTAAAGGGCGATATTCACGACATAGGTAAAAATATAGTGAAAGTGCTTTTAGAAAGCCACGGCTTTAAAGTTTATGATCTCGGGAAAGACGTTGCACCCGAAAAGGTCCTGAACAAGGTGCGAGAAACGGGTTGTATGATTGTGGGACTCAGCGCGCTTATGACTACGACCGTTGCGTCGATGGAAGATACCATAAAGTTGCTTCGTGCCGAATGTCCCGCGGTTACGGTAATTGCGGGAGGCGCGGTCATGAACGATGAGTACGCGGCGGAAATCGATGCCGACGCATATTGCGCCGACGCCATGGAGACGGTAAGGTTTGTACAGAATTTCTACGAATCTTGATTGCAAAGTCTTTGAAAACAAGAAATATATTAAATTAATTTTACGAAAAGTTAAAACGCTGTCGGTAACGACGGCGTTTTAACTTGATTTTAACTTATTTATAACGTCAATTAAACCGAACGGGTTTATAATATTCGTTGAACATAGGAAAAACAGCGATAGGTAAGAGGTGCGATGAAACCCATAGAATATCAGTTGCCCAAGCATAAACAACCCGTTTACGGTATATTAAAAAGGATTCTGAAATTTTTCATGCCTAAAACGAAGGTCGTCGCGCTGGGAGGAAAGGCAACGGAAAGATGTCTTTATATAGCAAACCATGCCAATAAAACGGGGCCATTTCTTCATGACCTTTATCTTCCCGTATACAGCGTAAAATGGGGCGCGCATGAGATGTTGGAAGATTATGCGGCGCGCAGGGCATATTTAAGGGACGTTCTTTATATTCAGAAAAACAAGACGGGAAAGAGACGCGCCGCATTCAAGGCATTTTTCGAGGCGTTTTTTTCCAAATATTTTTACCGCGGAATTAAAGTGCTGCCCACTTATCACGACGCGCGGCTGTGGCATACGGTAAAAAAGAGCGTAGAAGTGCTTAGTGACGATACCGCACTCATGATTTTTCCCGAAAATTCGAACGACGGTTATTTTGATATGCTGACAGAGTTTGTCCCCGGGTTTGTTTCTGTAATGTCATTATACCGCAAGAAGAAGGGAGAGGATATACCCGTCCGTCCCGTTTATTTTCATAAGAAAAAGAGAATTATGCTGATAGGCGAGCCCTCGTATCTCGAAGAGTATCTGGCACAGGGTATGGACAGGCGTGAAATAGCGGAGGCGTTCAGGAACAAGGTCAATGACCTTTATACGAGAATAGAGAGCGGAGAGTTTGACGATGTAAAGGACGGTGCCTCGCTTCCGTCCGTAAGTCCGGTGAAAAATTCCGCCGCTGAGCAGGAGAGCATTGTTTCATAAATTAAATTACGAGATACATAAAAATATTTACATATTGATGAAATACGGGCGAAGATTTGAAAATCTTCGCCCGTATTAAATGTTATAAATAAAGTAAAAAACAGCATTAAAAAAAATTGCTTTTTAAGTATCTATCTGTTTCTTCTCTTGATTTAAAGATTATAATTTGTTTATTTTCTTTATATTTTTCAAGCAATTCCATGATTTTAGGCAGTGATTTTTCGGGAAAATCATTTATCCATTTTGCGAAGTCTTCTTCAAATTCCGTTTCCAACCAAGGTAAATCCACTCGTTGTTTTCCTATACGGGATTTGGCGCCTTCTAAACAAATATGCGTCGGAATGTCCAGAAGAAATACCGTATCGCATTTTTTTAAACGCATTTCGAGCGTCCTTTGATAATTGCCGTCGATTATCCATTTGTCTTTCCGTATTAAATTATTGAGTTTTTGGTCGAATTCTTGTTCCGTTAAAGTGGTTTTATTCGGTTTATGCCAAATCATATCCAAATAGTAAAGCGGAACATTTAGTTTGGCGGATAACTTTCGTGCGAACGTGCTTTTTCCACTGCCCGAACAACCGATTATTATTATCTTTTTCATATATTACCGATAAATCGAAGGGTATTAAAAAAATAATTTGCAGATTGAAACATAAAATTGAAAGTATGTGCAATAGTGATTTTTACGCGTGCCGGCTTATTAAAAGCCGGCGCGCGGCACTGTCGGTTTGTTGCGGTACTGTCGGTTTTAGAGTTGATGTAGGTTTTGCAGTGTTTGCATTGCTGTTGTTTTTAGCGGTGATTTCGGGTTACCGTCATTTATATAAATGGCGGTAATATGGTTTTTTTCAGTTGTTTTGTTCTTTCGGGAAGACCACCGAAAAAACGCTTCCCTTTCCTGGTGCGCTTTTCACCGTTATGTTTCCGCCAGTCATCTCCACGATTTTTTTGGCGATGGAAAGCCCCAGCCCGTTGCCTTTTTTGTCTTTTGAGTTTTCGCCCTGATAATATCTTTCGAAGATATGCGCCTGAGTTTTTTCGTTCATTCCTATGCCGTCGTCCTCGACGGAAACTATATAACAGTCGTCGGTTATAAGCGAACGCACTTTAACTGTTCCGTTTTCTCTGCCGTATTTAACGGCGTTTGAAAGAAGGTTTATCCATACCTCTTTCAGCATGTCCGCTTCGGACTTGACCGAAAAGGATTGTAGGTCGATTTTTACGTCTATGTTCTTCTTGCGGAATTCCCCGTCTAACAATAAAATACATTCTTCTATCTGTTCGTCTACTCTTACGTGTTGTGCATGTTTTAATAATTTTTCCGATTCGAGCTTGCTGATGAGCAGCGTGGAGGAGGCAAGTCCCGCCAGTCTGTCGGCTTCGTCGATTATGATTTTAAGATATTTTCTGCGGTCGTTTTCGTCTAACTGCGGATTGCGTTCCAAGAGTTCGGCATAACCTTTTACGGAAACAAGAGGTGTCTTGAATTCGTGTGAAAACTGACTTGCAAAATCACTCTGCAATATCGCCGTCGCGTTTAATCTGTCCACCATCTTGTTAAAATCGATTATTACGTCATAAAGAATATTTTCGGAAGAGGGGAGCGGTAGTTTTTCGGAATAATCGCCGTCCGCTATTTTGCCTATAATGTTGCGGGCGTTGTCAAACTTTTTTGTTATTATTCTCATGGTGATAAATAGAGTAAGCGTTCCGACCGCCATTGCGGAGAGGAAAAAGATTATAAGCAGGAAAAAAGGATTTTCTTTAAAATAATTTCTGTATACGAGATTAGTAAGCCTTATAATCGCCAGAACTATTGTTGAAGAGAAGAAAAAACATGCCGAAAGCACAAGTCCGGCGTTCAGCGACAGCAAAAAAGAAAATTTGCGTTTGCGTTTTTTAATTTGTTTCATTTCTCACACCTCTGTATCCGATTCCTCGGATTGTCTGTATGTCTATTTCCGGGAAAGGCTCTATTGCAGTTCTTATTTTACTTATATATACCTTCACCGCGTCGGTATCTCCGTTGCAGTCCATGCCCCAGAATTCATCGTATAACTGCCACTTGGTGAACGTGCGTTCGGGATAGGATAGCAGTTTGTATAAAATCTGAAATTCTTTTTTGCTTAGGGTTACCGAGACCGAACGCTTATTATTAACTATCGAAAGAGTCGAAAAATTAAGTTCTGTGTCTCCGGCAACAATCTTTTTTTCTGTAACAATCTTTGCTCTTCGGAAAAGTGCTTTCATGCGTAAGAGAAGTTCGTCAAACTCAATAGGTTTTACCATATAATCGTCAGCTCCTGCGGCAAAACCCGTTTTTTTGTCCTCTAAAAGCCCCTTTGCCGTCAGCATTATGACAGGTATTTCGAAATTTTCTTCGCGCATGCGTTTAACCAGCGCAAATCCGTCTATTACGGGCATCATGACGTCGGCTATAAGAAGGTCTATTACCTCTTTATAAAGTATCTCCATTGCTTCCGCGCCGTTGCGTGCGGTAAATACTTCAAAGCCCTCGCCTTCCAGCCTTAATTTAAAAAGATTTCTTATATTTTCTTCGTCGTCGGCAACCAGCAATTTGAACATGATTTTCTCCTCTTGTTCGGTTTTTTCCGATTTTACAAAAAGGTGTATTATATCCTTATTTTAAAGGAAACGCGGTGTGTTTGTCAACCGCTTTTTTCTTTAAATCGGCACTGTTGGTCAGAAGTTTTGTCAAGCAGAATTGTTATTTATAAAATTATCAGGAAAATAGCGGAAAATGTAACGAAAACTTTTCGTTTTAATTTGGTTTGACAGCCATTTTTATTTATTGTATAATAAATCAATATAAGGAGTTATTATGGAAAGAAATACTTTAGATGCCGTGATGAACGCTTACAGAATCGAGAGCGAATGCATCATGGAGATGATGAACTATTTTGACAAGGAAAAATTTTCCGCAGCAGTGGAATTATTAAAGTCTGCTCCCCGCATAGGGACTTGCGGTTGCGGACATTCAGGTATTATGTGTCAGCATTTTGCGCATCTTCTGTGTTGTATAGAACGTCCCGCGCGCTTTATATCGCCCGCAGAGGCGGTGCACGGCGCGACGGGTTTTTTGCAAAAGGGCGACGTAATGGTATTCGCTTCGAGGGGCGGCAAGACAAAAGAACTTCTTCCCATTATGAAAATTTGCAGGAAAAAGGAAATAAAGACAATAAGTATAACCGAAAACCTCGAATCGCCTCTCGCGATTTCCGCAGACGTCGTGCTGAAACAGTATGTCAATCGCGAAACCGACAGATATAATTCACAGGGCACTACCTCTTCAACGGCACTATGTATGATATTTCATACGTTGCAGACGGCACTCATCGAGGAAACGGGGTTTAAAAACGAACAGTTTGCAGTAATACACCCGGGCGGGGCTGTCGGAGAAAGGCTTAATAAAAAATAAACATAAAGTACCGATATTTTAAAATATATACGATAAAAAATTTTAATAAATACGAATACAGGCGAGGATAAACAATGTTAAAAGATTATAAAATAAGCGAACCTTTTTTTGAATACGGACCGAAATGCTATATGTACGGAGAAACGCTCCTTAATATGGCCAAAGGGCTGGACGCGCTTTCCGCAAAGTATAATGTAGACGTTATACTCGACGTTCCCGATACCGAGATATATAATATTGCAAAAAACACATCTAAAATCCATGTTTATTCTCAGCATATGGACAGCATACCCGTCGGCAGGGGAATGGGAAGGTCTCTTCCCGAAGCGTTAAAAGCGGCGGGAGCGGTCGGCGTAATGCTCAATCACGCCGAACACAAACTCACGCTTGACGAGATAGAAAGGGCGATTCGCCGTGCGGAAGAAGTGGGGCTTGCCACCATGGTTTGCGCGGACAGTATAGAAGAGGTAAAGGCGATAGCGAAACTCGCGCCCGATATACTCGTCGCCGAGCCGACGGAACTCATAGGTACGGGTAAGCCTGCGGATAAGGCGTATGTGGACGAGGTCATAAGGGTAATACGCGAAATAAATCCCCTGATCAGACCTTTCCCGTCGGCGGGAATAAGCAAGGGTGAGGACTGTTATAACATAATTAAGGCGGGCTCGGCGGCTTCGGGTTGTTCTTCCGCCATAGCAAAGTCGGATAATCCGCTTAAACTTGCCGAGGAAATGATATCGGCCGTTCGCCGCGCTTACGACGAAAGGACGGCTAAATAAACGCCTTTTATATTATATATTAAAAACAATAAGGCTTAAACCTAATATAAAAATCAAGAAGAAGATGTAATGGGAACGGCGGAAGAAATAAATGACAGAAAATATAACGGCGGCAAAGTGATAGACACATGGAGAAAATACACCGACGAGGAAAAAGCCGACGACGTATAATATACCCTTCAACAGACGAGAAGAGATAAATAATAATGAGCAGGTATCTTCTGGGCGTGGACGTGGGCACGACGTCGCTTAAAGGCTGCGTGTTCGACGAAACCGGAAAAGAAATAGCGTCTGTCAGCAAGGCATACGAACTGATAACCGAAAACGGATTTGTGGAATTTCCCGCGGAGGAGTATTATCGGCTTTTCAAAGAGGCGTTTGACGAACTCTCGGAAAAGACGCGTATCGACGCGTTCGCCATAGACACTCAGGGCGAGACGCTGATTTTCCTTGACCGCGAAGGAAAGCCGCTCATGAACGCCATAGTCTGGCTTGACAACAGGGCGGCGGAAGAAGCGGCTCTCATAGAAAAACAATTAGGTTTGCAGACCGTCTATGAGATTACCGGGCAGACGGAGGTTCCCGCAGGGTATCCCGCACCCAAGATACTGTGGCTAAAGAGGAACCGTCCCGACTTGTTTGCAAAACTCGGCAAGGCGGTTTTGCTCGAAGATTATCTTTTATACAGGCTTACCGGGGAATTCAATTGCGAAAAATCACTTTATTCTTCCACTTTGTATCTCGACGTGCGTTCGGGAAAGGAAAAGGTCGGAACATACCGCGGCGCGTCCGTCTCGACGGGCGCGCTCGACCAGGTGGCGGGAGTGATAGGCTCCGGAATGGTCGATACGGGAAGGATAAGCGAGATGACGGGCACGGCGCTTGCCGTCTGCGCGCTGTCCGACGTGCTTCCGCCTTATTTCGAGGGTATCAAGGTATCGGCATATTATATGAGGAAAGGCAGGTTCTGTCTTCTCATGTGGGCGCCTACCGCGGGAATGGCTCTCGAATGGTTCAAAAAAAAATTTCTGTGCAGATATTGATTATAAGACGCTCGACGCGGCGGCGGAAAAGGTGCCGTTCGGCAGCGAGGGACTGCTCGTTTCCCCGAATATGTGCGGCAGCGTAATGCCGGAAAAGGACGAGGCGTTAAAGGGCGGCGTTAATGCCCCTTCTTACCGGACTTATCATGGATAAAGCGGGTTGGGAATGGTATATATCTGTAACTGCGTTTGCCGTGATTTTGGTATTTCTTATTTTGTTCGGCGCCATTCACGACAGGAAGAAAAGAAATGCGTTCTTTTGATTTGCTGTTATTCGTCAGTTAATCGCCACGTTATTGTAATATGCGGTAAACCCGTTTCCGGAATATGACATGAAATTTTGGGTGTAGCCGAATGAATCGGCGTTATATAGCCCAGTTATTCTTCGCAAAACGAGGAGATTAAACCTCGATTTGTTGTTGTCGAAAAAAGGAAGCACGGTATTTACTGCGGAAACGTCTGCGGGAACGGGGTTTAAAAGTTTTCCGTTCTCGTCGTAAAGTGCACTGAGATAGTCCTCTCCGCGGTCTGATATATCTATAATATATTTTTCGCCGAGCGCATCGTCAGTTACTATTACCTTGTAACAGTCGGCATATTCGGCATGATAGGGATTGGAGAGCGTTTCGTAATCGAAAAGTACGTTCACGAAGTTTTCCTCGGGCTCATAGATATAATAATATCCGAAACCGCCGCTTCCGCCGCTCGTTATGCCGAGAAAGATTTCATCCGCGCCGTCGCCCGTGAAATCCGCGAGGACGATTGCGGGACTGTATCCCGCATTCTGCGCAGGAGTAATAACCGTCTTTTCGCCCGTTTCCGGATAGTACAGGTTAATTGTAATGTTTTGAGCGAAAAGACCTTTGTTTTCGTAGACTGCAGTGAGTTCCGCGCGATAAACCGAGCCGTTTTTTGTCTTGCCGTATCGTACTGACAGGGTTGTGGGCGGGAAGTCTTTGGCGGACTCTGCCTTTGCGCCTTTAATATTAAGACTTACCGCGAAAATAAGAATGAATAAAATTGCTGTTAGCATTAAATATAAAATTGCTTTTTTGGTTATGTTTTCGATTTTTTCCATATTATCAGTTTGGCACACATATATCTTTTTATGAGCAGAATTACAAAGTTTTTCTGATGCGCTGTTTTGTGTTTCGGCAATAGTTTAATCATGGCAATACACCTGCGCCGCGGCGGAAATTTTCCGCCGCGGCGCAGGTGTATTATTCCGAAAAAATTCTTTACATACTATGATCGGTGTAATAAATGGCCTTTATTTTTCGCTTGTATCCCTTCTTTATGAAAAAATACTGTTTTTTCTTCACGCATGATACTAGCAATTTTATTCCGACCGCAATAAAAGCGTATCCGATTATGCCGCATATTCCCGCCGACGTTATTATTGCATCACGGCGCAATTCTGACGCTTTTAAAATTTCAGACGCAAACATGAATATAAAAAAATTTTTGTATAAGACATTAAGTATTAAAACCAATAAACCATAAGTTCAGCAACATAAAAATTCCGCCGCGTGAATGAATTGCACGCGGCGGAAAATGTTTTTTATAATATGTCTATTTGAGTTTATTCTATTATACTTTCGGAAGTTTCGCCACACTCGCCGCTATTTCCTCGTCTGTCGGGATATAATCTTCCATAACGTTGTCGTTGTATTTCTGATATGCGACCATATCGAAGTATCCCGTACCCGTGAGTCCGAAAAGTATCGTCTTTTCCTCTCCCGTTTCCTTGCACTTTATCGCCTCGTCCATTGCTACCTTTATTGCGTGGCTGCTTTCGGGAGCGGGGAGTATGCCTTCGGATTTGGCAAATATTTCCGCCGCCTTGAAAACATCCGTCTGCGCGACCGACGTCGCTTCCATAAGTTTGTCGTGATAAAGCTGCGAGAGAGTTGAACTCATGCCGTGGTAACGTAGTCCGCCCGCGTGATTTGCGGCGGGAATAAATCCGCTCCCCAAGGTGTACATCTTGGCGAGGGGACATACCATACCCGTATCGCAGAAATCGTAAGCGAAAGTACCGCGCGTAAAACTCGGGCATGACGCGGGTTCAACCGCGATAAACCTGTAATCGGCCTCTCCGCGGATTTTTTCGCCCATGAAAGGCGCTATAAGTCCGCCGAGGTTTGAGCCTCCGCCTGCGCAGCCGATGATAATATCTGGCTTTATGCCGTATTTATCGAGCGCTGCTTTTGTTTCAAGTCCTATGATGGACTGATGCAGCATTACTTGGTTCAGCACACTGCCCAAAACATATCTGTATCCCTCCGTCTTTGTCGCAGTTTCCACCGCTTCGGAAATAGCGCAGCCGAGACTGCCCGTGGTGCCGGGGTGTTCCTGCAATATTTTTCTGCCGACAGCCGTTTCCGTAGAGGGTGAGGGTGTTACGGAAGCGCCGTAAGTTCTCATGACTTCACGGCGGAACGGCTTTTGTTCGTACGATACTTTCACCATATAGACTTTGCAGTCGAGGCCGAGATATGCGCACGCCATGGATAGCGCGGTTCCCCATTGTCCTGCGCCCGTCTCGGTGGTTACGCCTTTAAGCCCCTGTTTTTTTGCGTAATACGCCTGCGCTATCGCAGAATTAAGTTTATGACTGCCGCTTGTATTGTTGCCTTCGAATTTATAGTAAATCTTGGCGGGAGTCTGCCATTTTTTTTCAAGGCAGTA
>CALVWQ010000022.1 GCA_944367535.1 uncultured Clostridia bacterium | reverse complement strand
AAACGGAGGATTTTTCTCAACGGTAAACCTTTACTGGACCCCCAGACTATCTGGGGGTTTATTGTTTACACAACAAACGCCGTCTGTCGGAATAATTCCGACAGACGGCGTTTACGAAAATAATTTCAGGACAAAATTTACGAATTTTCCGTTTCTTCGGCGTCAGAATCAGAGGATTTTGTATCCTCCGCGGTATCGGAGGCGTTTTCCTCGTTTATCTCCGCCCCCTCATATTCTTCATGCGGAGCAAGTGCTATTTTCGAAACGGCGGACTCATCGGTCCTCATGACTTTTACGCCCTGCGTATCCCTTCCTATCTTACTTATTTCCGACGCGTAAACTTTTATTATTGTACCGTCAGCCGTTATAATCATGATATCTTCGTCGCCCGAAATAAGTTTAAGGCTCACGAGTTTACCCGTCTTTGCGTTGAACGTACCCGCCTTGACGCCCTTGCCCGCTCTCGATTGCAAGCGGTAATCTTCTATATTCGAGCGTTTTCCGTATCCGTTTTCGGTCATGGTAAACACTTCGAGCCCCGGTTTTATGACCGCCATATCGACGACCCTGTCGCCTTCGTTCAGTTCCATGCTCTTTACGCCTTGGGTATCTCTGCCCATCGCCCTGATGTCGTGCTCGCTGAACCTTATACATTTACCTTCGTAGGAGGCAATCAGAATCTCGTCGTCCCCGCCCGTAAGCGCCGCGCCTATCAGTTCGTCGCCCTCTACAAGGCTTATCGCGATTTTTCCGACCTTCCTGATGCTCGCAAATTCGGAGAGTGCGGTCTTTTTTATAAGTCCGTTTTTCGTCGCGAGTACGATATATCCTTCGGCGTCCGCGACGAGCGGAAGCATAGCGCAGACCTTTTCGTTCTCGGAAAGTTGCAGAAGATTGACTATCGCGCGTCCCCTCGCAATACGCTGCGCTTCGGGAATATAATATCCTTTAAGGCTATACACCTTTCCTTTATCGGTAAAGAAGAGTATATCGTCATGAGTTGAAGTAACAAACATATTCTCCACAAAGTCCTCTTCCTTGGGTCTGTGAGCGGTTACGCCCTTTCCGCCGCGGCGCTGCGTCTTGTATTCAGCCACCGGCACGCGCTTGATATAACCGAAATGCGTAAGACTCACGACCACGTCCTCCACGGGAATCATGTCCGCTATGTCTATATCGCCGTAATCGTAAGAAAGTTCGGTTTTTCTCGGCGACGGATATTTCTCCTTTATTTCTTTCATATCCGTCTTGATTATCTCTTTGACGCGCCATTCGCTAGCGAGAATGTCTTTAAGGTCTGCAATGGTCCTTTCGAGTTCTTCGAGTTCCTCCTGCAACTTCGCCACCTCCATGCTCGTCAGTCTCTGCAAGCGCATTTCGAGTATGGCGTTCGCCTGTTTGTCCGAAAGAACGAATTCGTCCATCAAAGCCTGTGCGGCAGTATTCTTATCCGCCGACTGCTTTATAATTTCTATAACTCTGTCGATATTAGCGAGCGCTATAACAAGTCCTTTTACTATATGTTCACGCTCCTCTGCTTTCGCGAGGTCGAACTTTGTACGGCGGACTATGACGCTTTCCTGATGCGCGATATAATGTTCGAGGATTTCTTTTAAGCCCAATACCTTAGGTTCACCGTCTACAAGCGCAAGGAGAATTATGCCGTCTTTGACCTGCAAATTGGTATGCTTGAAAAGTACGTTTTTGACAACCTCCGCATTTGCGTCCTTTTTGAGGTCGATGACGATGCGCATGCCGTGTCTGTCGGACTCGTCCTTTATATCGCTTATACCCTCTATACGCTTATCCTTTACCATGTCGGCGATGCTCTTTATCAGCATTGCCTTATTTACCTGATAAGGAAGTTCGGTAACTACAATCCTCTCGCGCGTTCCGTTATTGAATTCTTCGATGTCGGTTTTTGCGCGGAGAACGAATCCGCCGCGCCCCGTCCTGTACGCCTGTTTTATCCCAGCCCTGCCCATGAGCACGCCGCCCGTCGGATAATCGGGCGCAGGAATATATTCCATAAGTTCATCGACCGTAATTTCGGGATTGTCCAAAAGCGCGATACACGCATCAAGACATTCGGCAAGGTTATGGGGCGGGATATTCGTCGCCATTCCGACGGCTATACCGTCCGAACCGTTGACCAAAATATTGGGAAATCTCGACGGCAGCACGACCGGCTGCATTTCGGTATCGTCGAAGTTAGGATAAAAATCGACAGTATCTTTATCGATTTCTTTTAACATTTCGTTGGCGAGTTTGGAAAGACGCGCTTCGGTATATCTGTACGCCGCGGCGGGGTCGCCGTCAACCGAACCGAAGTTGCCGTGTCCGTCCACAAGCGGGAAATTTATGGAAAAATCCTGCGCAAGACGCACGAGCGCATCATAAACCGAACTGTCGCCGTGCGGGTGATATTTACCGAGCACGTCACCGACTATCTTCGCGCATTTTCTGAACGCCTTGTCGCTCGTCAGTCCCGCCTCGTGCATGGAATACAAAATTCTCCTGTGCACGGGTTTCATTCCGTCCCTTACGTCGGGTATGGCTCGCGAAACGTTGACCGCCATGGCGTATGCTATGAACGATTTTTTTACTTCGTTGTTTACTTCTATATTGATTAGCTTTGTCTTTTCGAGCGTATTTTTAAATTCGGCGGTGAGTTCCGCGCTCATATCTTTCTTTGACATTTCGGCTTTCTCCTAAAATTATACATCCAAATCGGTAACGAGTTTTGCGTTGTTCTCGATAAACTCTTTCCTCAGTTCGGGGTCTCCACCCATAAGCCGCGAAAAAGTATCGCTTGCCTCTACCGCGTCCTCCATGGACACGCGGAGCATGGTACGGGTTTCGGGATTCATCGTAGTATCCCACAACTGTTCCGCGTCCATTTCGCCTAGGCCTTTATAGCGCTGTATATCACATTTGCCGACTTCCGCGAGATATTCCTGCAATTCCTTGTCGTTATAAAGGTATTTGTCGGTTTTATTCTTTGTGGCTTTATAAAGAGGCGGCTGAGCGATATAAACGTGCCCGTGTTCGATAAGCGGACGCATAAAACGGAAAAAGAAAGTGAGAAGCAGTATCCTTATATGACTCCCGTCGACATCGGCATCGGTCATGCAGATAATTCTGTCATAACGCAACTTGCTTTCGTCAAAATCCGTCTGTATGCCGCAACCGAAAGCGGTAATCATACTCTTTATTTCTTCATTTTCGAGAACGTGATTGAGCCGCGCTTTTTCAACGTTCAAAATCTTGCCGCGAAGCGGAAGTATTGCCTGAAAACGCCTGTCTCTGCCCTGTTTCGCGCTGCCGCCAGCGGAATCGCCCTCGACGATGAAAATCTCGCAGAACTGCGGGTTTTTGTCCGAACAATCTGCAAGTTTCCCGGGGAGTGTGGTCGATTCGAGAGCGCCTTTTCGCCGCGTGTTTTCACGGGCAAGACGAGCAGCCTCACGAGCGCGTTGGGCAGTTACGCATTTCAAAAGTACGTCTTTGGCTTTCCCGGGGTTTTCCTCGAAGAAAGTACCGAGACATTCATTCATAGCCTTGGAAACATAATTACGCATCTCGGAATTGCCGAGTTTCGTCTTTGTCTGCCCCTCGAACTGCGGGTCGGTCAGTTTTACCGAAATAACCGCAACAAGGCCTTCACGGACGTCTTCCGACGACACTTTTTCCTCACCCTTGAAAACGTTAAGCCTTTTACCCGCTTCGTTTATAATGCGCGTAAGCGAATTTTTAAAACCTTCGAGATGAGTTCCCCCTTCCTCGGTATTTATGTTATTTGCAAAAGCATAGAGTGATTCACTGTAAGTCTCTGTATATTGAAGCGCGATTTCTACTTCTGTATCGCCGTAAAATGTATCGAAGTAAACCGGTTTCTCGAACATAGGTCCCTTCGTGCGGCTTAAATCCTCTACAAAGTGCGCTATGCCGCCAACATAACAAAATTCGTCCTCCTGTTCGCGTTCGGGACGTTTGTCTATAAGTTTTATGGTAAGACCTTTATTCAGATACGCGAGTTCACGCAGGCGGGTCTTTATGGTGTCATAATTAAAATCTACCGTCTCGAAAATCTCGTCGTCAGGCATAAATGTGACCCATGTACCGGTAAAATCCGCTTCGCCCACAACCGCAAGCGGAGCCTGAGGTATACCGCGGTTATAAATCTGCTTATATTTCTTGCCGTCCTGATACACTTCCACTTCGAGCCATTCGGAAAGCGCGTTGACCACAGAAAGTCCCACGCCGTGCAGACCGCCCGAAATCTTATAGCCGCCGCCGCCGAATTTTCCGCCGGCATGAAGTTTCGTCAGAACCACTTCTACCGCGGAAATCTTCTCGGTATGATGTATTGCGGTGGGTATTCCTCGCCCGTTATCCTTGACGGTACAAGAACCGTCGGCATTTATCATGACAGTTATTACCGAACAATACCCGGAAAGAGCTTCATCGATCGAATTATCGACTATCTCCTGAACGAGATGATGCAGCCCGCGAACGTCTGTCGAGCCGATATACATTCCCGGTCTTTTTCTTACGGGGTCAAGCCCCTCGAGAACCTGAATTTGCTCCTCTCCGTAGTTCCCTGAAATCTTTTTCTGTTCTTCCATCTGACACCTTTGTTATCATTATTTTTTTTATATTAAAATTATACCATATTTTATATCTTTTTTCAAGCAATACCGCCAACTTTTAAAACTATTATATAGTTTTAAGCCAAAAAAACAGGAAAAAAACTCAAAATCATAAAATACGGTATATGTAAATGTTTTTTCCGCATACTAATTACAAAAAAGGAGATTTCTATGTACGAATGCAAAAATTGCAGAAAGACTATTAAGCAAGGCAATATCATGTCTTGTCCGAACTGCGGCGCGACAATATGTGCAAATTGTTCCAAGAAAACTAAATCCATCTGTCCTTATTGCTACTCCGACCTTGATTACTTCGGATAAATTCTCCGTAAAAATTCCATTTTTTCATGACGCGCGTTTTTCGGAAACGCGCGCAAAATTATGACATTCGGACGTTCGGAATATTAAATACGCGCCCCGTCCTTTCAGAGGACGGGGCGCGTATTTAATGTTGTATAATGTTGTATATTGTATGTAATATGTAAATCGTAGTTGTATGTTGTCTGTTAAATAGTAATAGTTTTGTTTATGAAATTTCAATAAGCACCCAACGCCTCAAACGCTTTGCGGCGTTGACCCGTCGCTTGCTTTAAGGCGAAAACCGGTCATAGAATTTACATAAACTTTATTGCTTGTTTTCTTCATTTGCCATAATCTCGTCCTTCATTTTGAGGAGAAGTTTCTTTTCGTAGAGAGCGAGCCCTTTCACGGGATTTCTGTTCGCTTCTTTTATGCCTCTGTTATAAAATTCGGAAAGACCGTTTTTCTCGCGGCGGACATACAGATTATAAGCGAGTTTAGCGCGTATGTTTTCAGAAGTGTTGACATTGTTAAGAAATTTTTCAAGTTCGTAAGTCAATTCATCCGCACGCGAAGCGTTGAAATCAAATGTGCAGGAATTATACAGGAGGTCTGTCTTTATTACTGCCGCGACGGTTTTCGGCATATAATCGATAAGTTTTTCAAGCCTGTCCGAAACCGCCTTTACGTTTTCAAAATCCTCTTTGTCGAGATAATACGCGTATCTGGCATTTAGCAGCATAATAAAGTTAAGACTGTCTTCCTGAATCTGCGGGACGTCGAAATAAAATTTGTCGTCTATTTCTGACGGGGTTTTGCCGTTGTAAAGTTCAGACTGCACGCACAAAATTGCGAGCATAACCTTGCTTTCGTCATCACCCTTTTTAAGCCCGTACAACACTGCGCCGTCGTTCCTTATCCCCTCGGAAGAAGACGGCAAAGCGTTACCGCAGAAAGAATATGCGCCTATCGGCAAAAACATGGACGTAAGCGCGAAAATCCACAGCGCCATACTACCCGCAAATATCAGAGGCAGTATTCCCAAAAGGGCAACAATAAAAGTAGTCCACAGGGGCGCTACCGTCATTTTTTTCAGTCTGGCAGCTATATTTTCGGTGTTCAAGGAAACCATTTCGGTATTTCCCGCCGCGTCCCGCAGCATGACGAAATCGAAACGTATGCGTCCTTTGACCTTTTTCCAACGCATAAACCATACCGTCATGGAAATAAAAGCAAACGCATTTCTTTTGCCCGCAATGAGATGACTCAGTTCGTGAAGAAAGGTTACCGCAAGCCCCGCAATTATAGCGCCCGCGGCAAGAAGCGCGAGCACCTCGCCCATTGTGGCATTTGTAAAGGCGGAATTGCATACCAATACCACCGCGAAAACCGCCGCGACGGTTACCGCCATTGTTATTATTCCGTTAATTAAATTAGTTCTTCTGCTCATGTATTTTCCTTAAAAGATATCCTTCGAGATTGTCTTTATCGCTTATGGATATTTCGTTTATTCCTATATAATCCGTTAATGCGACGAGTAGCGCCATTCCCGATGCTATAATTTCCTCTCGCCCTTTCTGCATTCCCGAAAGTGCCGACCTCTCCTCAACGCTCATTGAAAAAAGTTCTTTTTTTATACTTTTCAATCGTTGCGCAGTCATGACGTAACCGTCAACTTTATCGGAGGAATATTCCGAAAGTTTTAACGAGATTGCCGCGGCGGATGTAGCCGTACCTCCTATCGCGACAAAACAAGTACGAGGGACGTTGCCAAATCGGTGTGCCGTACTTTTAGCGAGAAGGTCTGCCGCCGCTTCATCCTGTCCGCACGTATCCGTCATTCTTACAGCGCCGACGGGAACGCTCGCGGAATAAACGCGTTTTCCGTCCTTAACCACGAAAATTTCTGTGCTTCCCCCTCCGATATCGATAATTCCCCCGTCCTTTCCGCCCAGAGCACCTAGACTTCCTATTTCCGCCTCGGTCTGTTCGGACACGACGTCAACGTCGATATCAAAGAGCGTTTTCACCTTTTCAGTAAACTCCGCGCCGTTTTCAGCCGTTCTGACGGCAGATGTGGCGAAGCAGAATAATTTATCGACCTTTTCCTTTTCTGCGCGCGAAACAAAAAAAGAAAGCGCGGAAAGCGTTTTTTCTGCCGAATCCTCGCCGATTTTTCCCGACACATTCATGCCTGCCGCAAGGCGTGTAATGACAGACAGCTTGAAAAGCGTACTTCCGCCCTCGCTCACCATGAGCCGCACGGAGTTAGAACCTATATCGATAACACCGTATTTCATTTAACGCTTTCAAGCCCCACATCGTCTATATAGACATACCCGAGTTCACGCGCGCGGCGTTCTATCCACTGACGGTCGGAATGTGCTTTCAATGTGTTTTCTCCGTCTTCTATCAGTGCCTCGTATTCCGCTATCACCGTCAGTAGTTCTCTTGCTTTTGATTTTTCCACGATTATGGCTATCGGCTGATACACCATTATCATGAGAAGAAAAACTATCAGCATCACCGCGCCCGCGGTTATAGCCATTATCAGTCTTTTGAACTTTGCGTCGTTCATTTCTCTTCTCCTTTTTTCTTTCGCATATATTATATATTATTTTACCGCTTTTGGCAAGTAATAAGTGAAAACTTTTCATATAAAGCGCAATTCCCGCCGCGACGCCCGCAAACATATAAATTCTGAAATCCGGAAAGCCCGCATAAAAAGAATAAGCAAGATACACGGCGAAGGCAAGAGCAAACGCCGCGACGTCGGGTACGGCGCGCAAAAACTTGTTTTTAAGAAAAAATTTGACAGCCGCCGAAAGCGAAAAAAACATCCCTGCGACGCCGCCGAAAGCGACACATGCGACAAACACGTAAAACTGATTGCTTGTTACAAACATTATTTAAAAATCTTCTTTAATAGCGGGGTATTTTTATGCTGATATTTTATTTCGGTTATTACGCCTTCCGCAGTAAGACTGCCGGCAGCCTTATTATAAGACGTTATTTTCAGTGTTTCGCCGCTTACGCGCACTTTCGTACCCGAAACGGTAAGGTTTATCGATTGTTCCGTGAATCCGTCCACGGCGTCTACGCCCGTCATCGCAAGGCGCTTTCTGCCTATTATTTCAAGCCTTTCGTTATCGGGAACGGTAATATTCTGATTTGTCATATAAAACTCCTTTTTGTTTAATTTATGCCGCAAATCCGAAATATAAAACCGAAACAAAAATAAAATGGCGTTTCCGCCCCGAAATTTCGGGGCGGAAACGCCGTCTGAGACTTTATAAAAATATTTTTACGTCAAAATAACATTATCCGACAGTATTATATAAAGTGAAAATCCGGTTAACCGCCGATGAAATACAATATTAACAACCGTCAATCGTCAACGATAAGAAGGTTAATCGGGAAGTTTCATGTCCCCCTCTTTTATCCAGCCGTATTTTCTCATTATTTCGCTTATAAGGATATTAAGCGCAGCGGGAAGAATAATCATAAGAAGAAAAATTCCGGTTATGCCGACGGCTCCCGTCGTATAATTGAAAAGGTCAAAAACTCCGACAAGTCCGCTCGTACCCATTCCGCCGCCCGAAGAACCGCACCTTAATCCGAACACGCACGTGGAAAGAGGTCCCAAAATCGCGCTAGAAATTATCATTGGCAGCATTATTAACGGCTTTCTCATGACGTTAGGTATCTGCAACATACTCGTGCCTATTCCCTGAGAAATAAGTCCGCCCCATCTGTTTTCGCGAAAAGACGCCACGGCAAAACCCACCATGTGGCAGGCGCATCCGACCGTCGCCGCGCCGCCAGCGAGAAGTATCGCGTCGTATGCGGTCTGCGAAATTTCGCCGCTTGCAAAGCCCGCGATGACCGGCGATGACACCGCCACCCATATCGCCGCCGAGGAGGTGGGAAGCGTCAGCAAAATACCCATGATTACTGCCACTATTATACCCATAAAGAATGGTGTAATCGACGTCGCTTCCGCGATGAGTATGCCGAGTTGGTCTATGAGCCATATAAACGGATACGAAACGAAAACTCCTATAAAGGAGAGCAAAAGCGCGCCGAGCGGAACCAACAAAATATCGAGTTTGGTTTTACCTGCATATAGCCCCGCTACTTCCGCCACCAGCATGGTTACGACGTAGGCGCCTATGGGATTGCCGGGAGCGCCGAGAGATATCGCGGTCAGCCCCGCGCCGCCCACTATGAGTTTATCGGCGAACGCGCCCACCATACCCGCTACGGCTGACGAAAAAACAAGCAATTTGTTCTTGCCGAGCGCATGCGCGATTCCAACTCCTATTCCCGCGCCCATCATGGATTTTGCGACGTTCGCGATATAAAGGAGCGTTTTTCCGACATAATTATCCCCTATCCAGCCTGCTATCTGTGCAAGTATCGTCCCCGCGATAAGGGTAACGAACAGTCCCTGCGCCATACCTGAAAACGCCGTTATGAAATAGCGCTTCGGAAGAGTTTTAAAATAATTCTTCGCGCGGCTTTTTACGCTTTCTTTTTCGGTAACCGACTGCCCCTCGTTTACTGCGGGCTTTTCAGTTCCCGAGTCCTTAATCTGCTTGTCTTCTTCCTGTTTCATATAACTATCTCCGTCAGTTTATTATCCACCTGATCGCACGAGGTGAGATAATATTTTATTCCGTTTTTTACAACCAATTTATCCGCCCTGACGTTCTTGCCGTGCAGGTGTCCGTAAACAACCGAATCCACGCCGTATTCCTCGAAAATATCGGTAAAAAGCGAACTTTCGCGACGCGCGTTGAACGGCGGATAATGAATGAGAGCTATTAGCTTGTCCCCTTCTTTTTTTGTTCTGCATGCGTCTTTAAGAGAAAGTTTAAGTCTCTCGGTTTCGCGCAGATAAATTTTCATGTCGTGTTCTTTAAAGTCCGGCGCTCCCGGCACGCTCCAACAACGCGAACCGCATATCACGGCATTGCCGAGAGTTATACTGTCATTTTGAAGCGCGTAAAAATTTTCGGGTAAAGCATCCCTCACTTTGCTGATGGCGCTCCACCAATAATCGTGATTACCTTTTACGAGAACTTTTATGCCTTTAAGACCCGCGAGAGTCTGAATATCCTTTCGCGCGTCATCCAAGGTCATCGCCCAACTTATGTCGCCGCCGATAAGCACCGCGTCGCCGTCATTGACTTTCGATTCCCAATCGGCGAAAATCTTTTCCATATACCCCACCCAATTGCCGCCGAACACGTCCATCGGTTTATCGGTATTCGTGGAAATATGCAAATCGCTTATGGCAAAAATTTTCATAAACACATAATACCACAAACTGTATTTTTTCACAACAGATTTAAACGCAAAAAGAAAAAAGCACGGGATTTTTTTCCGTGCTTTTATGTTGTTCCCTTTCCTTATTCGGGATACATCGGCAATTCGAAAAATCCCGCGCATACTTCCTGTGTATATTCCTGACAGGGCGGAATGGGCGTATATCCGTATGACGGAATGAGCAATTCCACTTCCATGACGATTTTAAGTATTACGGAAACGCACGCGTCAATCGTGAATTCGTTTTCGCCCGTATAGGAACCGAGAGTGGAAACAAGCGACGCCACCGCTTCGACGTTGAAAGGCATTATCGACGCCGACGGTATATTGAGTATGACGTCTTTGGGTACGGTTATCGTCGCCGTCGCCGCGCCCTCTACGCCTGCCGCGTCGGTATAAGCGACGGATATAGGAATAATCACATCGCATTTGACCCTTGCCGAATGCGGGCGTTCCGCAAGCGGCTCTATAAGCAGATTGCTTATAACGCCTTCCTGCGTCGTGCTCTTTGCGCTGATGAAGGTCAACGGATATGTAGGATTTGACGGTGTGAGATTAGTTATATCTAATACGACGTCGGTGAGCTGACTTTGCTGCATACATGCGTCAAACACCTTTTTCGTCTGAATACATACTTTTTCGCATAAGCCGTTTAAAGGATTTCCGTTGATAGGTCCCGGACATCTGTCCGATTGAAAATTACAGAAAAACGACATTTTATCCTCCTTAAAAGATTTTCTACTTCAATATATGCGCCGCCGTCCTTTTTATGACACACCAAAATATTCTTACTGTTTAAAAAGCGGCGCGGCGACATAATGTCGCCGCGCCGCATGAATACTAATCTGACTTTTGAGCCTGCGCTCTGCTTTTTCAATTTGCACTCATTTACCGATATATTAAAATCTTTATTTATTCTTATATTTTTCCATATCAGCCTGACGGATTTCGGTGCGCCTTATCTTACCGCTTATGGTCTTTGGCAATGTCTCGACGAATTCCACCACACGCGGATACTTATACGGCGCCGTGTTGGTTTTGACGAAATCCTGCAATTCCTTCACGAGTTCGTCGGAGGGTTCAAATCCCTTTTTCAAGACAATCGTCGCTTTTACGGCAAACCCGCGCTTCGCGTCGGGAACGCCCGTTACCGCAACTTCGAGTACGGCGGGATGCTCCAAAAGTACACTCTCGACCTCGAACGGTCCAATCCTGTACCCCGAGGATTTTATGACGTCGTCATTTCTGCCGACATATTTAAAGTTGCCGTATTCGTCGATATAAGCCGTATCGCCCGTATGAAAATAACCGCCGCGCCAAATATAGTCGGTCGCCTCTTTATCGTTGTAATATCCGCACATAATTCCGCAGGGTTTATTGTTTATGGTAGCTTTTATACAGATTTCGCCTGATTCTCCCGGCAGACAGTCCTTACCCTGCGCATTTTTGACGTATACCTTGTAGCCAGGAATGGGTCTTCCTATAAATCCCGACAAGGGTCTTTCGAACCCTACGAGCGTGCCGAGACACAGCGTAGTCTCGGTCTGACCGAAACCCTCGTATATTTCTAGCCCGGTTGCGTCTTTCCATTTATTGAAAATATCGGCATTCAGCGCTTCACCGGCCGAACAGCAATGAACGAGAGACGAAAGGTCATAACTTTTTACGTCGTATTGCAACATAAATCTGTACATTGTAGGCGGCACGCAGAAAGTTGTTACCTTATACTTTTCAAGGACTCCCAGAATATCCGCCCCGTCAAACTTATTGAAGTCGTATACGAGCACCGCCGATTCGCCGAACCACTGTCCGTAAAATTTACCCCAGAGCGATTTGAGCCAACCCGTGTCGGATATAGTGAAATGTAATCCGCCGTCGACTACCCTATGCCAAAACACACCCGTTACGATATGTCCCAAAGGATAGGTAAAATCATGCATTATCATCTTAGGATAACCGGTCGTCCCCGAAGAAAATGCCATGAGCATAAGGTCTTTCGCACAGAGCGCGTCCTTGCCCGTAGGCCTTGTCCACTCGGAAGAAGCTTTTTCAAGCCCCGCCTCGAAGTCTATCCAGTCGTCGCCGGCATTCTTGTGTTTTGTAACGAATTTAAGCTCAACGGTTTCGCATTTATCCTTTACCGCATTGAAATGCTCGGTAACGTCGTCGTCGCCCGTGAGTATAACGGCTTTTACTCCCGCTTTGTTACAGCGGTACGTAAAATCCTTTCCGACGAGCATGTTGGTCGCCTGTATTGGAACTGCACCTATCTTATGCATTGCGAGCATGCAGAACCAGAAAAGATAACTGCGCTTTAAAACAAGAAGCACTTTATCTCCCTTTCTTATGCCCATGCTCTTTAAATAATTCGCCGTCTTATCCGACCAATATTTCATATCGGCGAAAGTAAAACGCTTTTCCTCTTTCTTGTCCGAAAGCCAAAGCATGGCGAGTTTTTCGGGCTTCTCCTTTGCGAGTACGTCCATTACGTCATAAGCAAAGTTAAAATCCGACGGATAAGTTATGCTGAAATTTTCCTGTATATCGTTTAAATCTTTGAATGAATCTCTGTTTCTTCCTGTAAATTTTTCGTATATAGTCATATTTTACTCCTTAATTTAAGGCGTAAAGTTTACTTCATAACCACCGCAAGAAATTTGACGGGTTTGTCGCCCAGCACTTTTATGCCGTGCGGCAGCCCCGAATTGAAATACACGCTGTCGCCTTTATCCAACTCGTAAGAAATGTCGCCGATTTTAAAGAGCATTTTTCCCGAAAGCACGAAATTGAATTCCTGTCCCTCATGGCTGTGCAAATCAAAATCTTCTTCGCCGGGCATACTGACGACGAAAAAGGGCTCCGCTTTTTTATTCTTGAAGGTGTAAGCGAGGTGCTTGTAGTCGTAGGCGCCTTCTTTTTTGATAAAGAATTCCTGACCTTTTCTGACTACTGCGCAATCGCTCAATTTAGGTGAATTTCCCGAAAGCAGGTTGAACACGTCCACGCCGAATATCGATGCGACGTTGAACATGAAACTGAAAGAAAAGTCTTTTTCGCCGTTCTCGTAAGCTACGTACTCTTCTTCCGTCATTTTAAGTTTATCGGCGAGTTCTTTTGCGGTTACATTGTTTATTTCCCTGAGTTCCGCAAGCCTTTGTCCCATCTCTTTCAACTGGTCTTTCATGTTTTCACCCCTATTGATAATTATATCCCAACTCTATCGCCTTTATATTGTTTTTCAAAAGTTCCGCTTTTTTTGCGGGAACCATCTGCGATAGACTGCTTTCTATTTGTTCCAGAGTAAATATTCCGGTTTCCTTTATTACTTTACCCAGAATTATCATATTCGCAAGTCCGTCCAGCCCGTTATCACTTGCAAGTTTTGTCGCAGGAATGCCAACGGTGATAACATCGTCTCTGACACCCTGCTTGATAATCAGCGAACTGTCGAATATGACATATCCTTTGCTTTCCGTTTCGTCGTAGTACTTTTCGAGCGACGGCAGATTCATCGCTATAAGTATGTCGGGTTTATCGACTATCGGGGAGCCGATAGGCTCGTCGGATACGGTAACGCTGCAATTTGCCGTGCCGCCGCGCATTTCGGGTCCGTACGACGGCAACCATGCGACTTCCTTATCCGCTTTCAATCCCGTATAAGCGATTGCTTTTCCCGCAAACAGTATACCCTGTCCGCCGAAGCCCGCTATCAGAATTTTCGTCGTGGCCATTTACTTCTCCTCCTTGTATTTATCCTTGTATACTCCGAGAGGATAATAGGTCTGCATATTGTCGTCCAGCCATTTAATGGCTTTTTCGGGCGAAAGCCCCCAGTTTGTGGGGCAGGTGCTAAGGACTTCTATAAGCGAAAATCCCTTACCCTCCAACTGATTCTTAAACGCGTGCATTATAGCCTTTTTCGCGTTTTTTATGTTCTTTACGTTATTGACGGCAACTCTTTCGAGATAGGACGCGCCGTCCACCTGCGAAAGCATTTCGCAGACTTTGACGGGGTATCCGACAACCGTTACGTCTCTGCCGTAAGGCGAAGTCTGAGTTACCTGCCCGGGAAGAGTAGTCGGAGCCATCTGTCCGCCCGTCATGCCGTATATTGCGTTATTGACGAATATTACGGTTATATTTTCGTTTCTCGCCGCCGCATGCACGGTTTCGGCTGTGCCTATCGCCGCGAGGTCGCCGTCGCCCTGATAAGTGAAAACGACGTTGTCGGGATTGGCGCGTTTTGCGCCAGTCGCGACCGCGGGGGCTCTTCCGTGAGCCGCCTGTATCATGTCGCATTTGAAATAATTATACGAAAACACCGAACAGCCGACGCTCGCCACGCCCACCGTCTTTCCGAGCACGCCGAGTTCTTCGAGCGTCTCCGCGACAAGCCTGTGGATTATCCCGTGCGTACAGCCCGGGCAATAATGAAACTGATTATCGGTAAGACCTTTGGTCTTTTCAAACACTACCATTCCTGAGCCTCCCCTTTGCCGATTTTTTCAAGCGTATCCACGACTTCTTCGGGACGCATGAGCACGCCGCCCGTCCTGCCGTAGAAATATACCGGCTTTTTACAGCCGATAGCGAGTTTCACGTCGTCGACCATCTGCCCCATGTTAAGTTCCAAAGATAAGAACGCCTTTGCTCTTTCGGCAATTTTCGCGAGCGGTTTTTTGGGGAAAGGATAAAGAGTTATCGGACGCAGAAGCCCCGCCTTTATTCCCTTCTTTCTCGCCTCGGTTATAGCGTTTTTGGCGATTCTCGCCGCGATACCGAAAGCGACAATGCAAATCTCCGCATCGTCAGTCATATATTCTTCGTACATGACTTCGTCACGTTCGATTATTCTATAACGTTCGTATCTCGAAATATTCCATTCTTCGAGTTGAGCGGGCGAAAGAGATAGCGAATTGACGATATTTCTTCCTTCATGATTGTCTGTGCCCGTCGTCGCCCAAGATTTATCGTATTCCTTGACTTCGCCGAGGTCAAGGCTGACCGGCTCCATCATCTGACCGAGCGTGCCGTCCGCAAGTATCATGGCGGGCACTCTGTATTTATCGGCAAGGTCAAATCCTTTAAAAGTCATCGACACCATTTCCTGTACCGAAGCGGGCGCAAGGACAATCAGGTGATAATCGCCGTGTCCGCCGCCTTTGACCGCCTGCCAATAATCGGACTGCGAGGGCTGTATGCCGCCGAGTCCGGGACCGCCCCTCTGGACGTTCACTATAAGCGCGGGCAGTTCGCACCCCGCAAGATAAGATATTCCTTCGCTTTTTAAAGATATCCCCGGGCTCGAACTGCTCGTCATCGCCCTTTTGCCGCAGGAAGCGGCGCCTATTACCATATTTATCGCGGCGATTTCGGATTCCGCCTGTAAAAAAGTTCCGCCTATCTTGGGCATGCGGCGCGACATATATGCCGCGACTTCCGTCTGCGGAGTTATCGGGTATCCGAAATAGTGTCTGCACCCCGCCATGATTGCGGCTTCCGCGAGTGCTTCGTTACCTTTCAACAATACTTTCTCTGACATTGTGCACCTCTATTTTTCCACGGTTATCACCGCGTCGGGACACATTGTCGCGCAGAACGCGCAGCCTATGCACGACGCAGGGTCGGTAACCCCCGCGGGATGATAACCCTTCTGATTTATGATTTCTTTTTCAAGAGCGATTATGTGTTTCGGGCAGACCGTCTCGCACAGCCCGCAGCCCTTACAACGCTCTTTGTCAAACGTTACTTTTGCCATTTTTGTCTCCTTTATATCCAGTTGCCGTATTTTACGGGTTCCACCGTCAATACTTCTCCGATTTCTTCTTTTATGAGATTGCGCAAATCTTTTCTTACCGACGTAAACGCCAACGGAAGCCCCGATTCTTCGGAAACTCTTCGAGCGAATTCCAGCCCCTTCAAAACATCAACGGTTGTCGTTTCGTCGCCGAGATTTGCGTTGTTCACGATACCCGTGAAAGGCAGTTTTCCCGCGGTCTCTATCTCTTTTATAATTTCCAGCGTACCCTCAACCGTCCGCGTTTCGGGACGGTAAGGATTTAAGACGAGAAGCGCGTCGTAGTTGTTTTCTTCTACTATTTTATCGCGGAATCTGCCGAGTGCCAGCGCACCCCTGTCGTCGCCGCCGATATCCGCCACGGCATAAGAATCCCTGTCGTCCACCATTTTATACGAACGGGCGTTCATCGCGGGAATATCGACGTTGGTTTCCGCATAGGGCGAAACGATAAGTTCTATGCCTTCCGCTTTGAGAATTGCTTCCGCGTCCACAGTCCTGAAATATGGATTTACTATGTCGAGGTCGTAAATTCCCACTTTCCTTCCGAGTTTTGCGAGCGCGAGCGCATAATTCACCGCCACAAAAGTTTTGCCGCTCCCGTAATGTCCCATAAACACGGTAACGCGTTTACCGAACATCAGATTTTCACCTTATAGCACCAGCCGCGCGTGTCGGGTTTTCTGCCCCACTGTATGCCGGTGAGTTCGTCGTAAAGTCTCTGCGTGAGTTCGCCTATCTTGTTGCCCGAAACGATATGATCTTTATCTTTATAGCAGAGATGCCCTATCGGGGAAACGACCGCCGCGGTACCCGTTCCCCACGCCTCTTCGAGTTTGCCGTTTTCGGTACTCGAAATGAGTTCGTCGACCGATAAAAGCCTTTCGTTTACGGTATATCCCCAATCCTTCAATATCTCGATACAGGATTTTCTGGTAATGCCGG
This sequence comes from uncultured Clostridia bacterium, assembly GCA_944367535.1. Taxonomy (GTDB): domain Bacteria; phylum Bacillota; class Clostridia; order Christensenellales; family Borkfalkiaceae; genus UBA1259. The sequence goes on along the minus strand of CALVWQ010000022.1, from coordinate 15,438 downwards.
GAAGTACCGAACCCGTGAGTTTGGGCGTTACTATCTCGCCGCCTATCTTGAACATAACGTTCATGGCGCCCACTTCTTCGATATATTTTCTCTCCACGCCGTCCAGCCACAGAACCTGCGAAAATCCCTTTTCCGCCGCGCGCTGACCCGCGCGCATGCTCGCCGCATAGTTGCCGCCGCATTTCGCGTATCCCGTGCCGCCGCGTACCGCTCTAACGTCGTCGCTCTCTATCGTTATCTTTACGGGATTCAGTCCCTCCGCGTAATAACTGCCGACGGGCGAAAGAATCACCGCGAAAGTAGCGTTATGTACGGCGTGCACTCCGAGCGTTTCGTCGTTGCCGTACATGAACGGCCTTATATAAAGCGAAGCGCCTTCCATGTCGGGTATCCACGAATAGTCGAGATTTATAAGCTGAACTATCGCCTGAACAAAATCATCTTCGCTGACCTGCGGCAGACAAAGTCTTTCGGCGGAATTGTTGAAACGCTTTGCGTTCTCGTAAGGTCTGAACATCTGATAGCCGTCAGCCGTCTTATACGCTTTGAGCCCTTCGAATATCTCCGCGCCGTAATGGAATACCGTAGACGCGGGATGAACGGAGATGTTTCCGAACGGCACGATTCGCGCGTCATGCCAGCCCTGCTCCGCCGAGTAATCCATTAAAAACATATGGTCGGTGAAGTATTTTCCGAACCCGAGATTGTTGAAATCGGGTTTTTCTTTTAACGTCTTTGCTTTCTGGATCTTTATTTCCATAGCCTTACTCCTTTTATTTATTCTTTATTTTTGCGGCGGCGTCTTCTCTCATCTTGTATTTGAGAATCTTACCCGCCGCGTTCATCGGGAACGATTTCACGAACTCGAAATATCTCGGAACTTTATGCTTTGCGATGTTGTGCACACAGTAATCGCGCAGTTCTTCCTCGGTAAGAGTTTCGTTTTCTTTCGGAATTACGTACGCATAGGCTTCTTCGCCGTATTTTTCGTCTGGCACGCCTACGACCTGAACGTCTTGCACCTTGGGATAGGTATATAAAAAGTCCTCTATTTCCTTTGGATAAAGATTTTCGCCGCCCCTTATAATCATGTCTTTTAATCTGCCCGTTATGCAGTAATTGCCGTCGGGTCTTTTGAGCGCCAAGTCGCCCGTATGCAGCCACCCCTCCGAATCTATCGCCGCAGCAGTTGCAGAAGGCATCTTATAATAACCTTTCATAAGATTATATCCGCGTGCGACGAACTCTCCGACTGTGTTATCGGGCAGTTCTTCATTGGTTTCGGGGTCCACTATCCTGCATTCGATATTGGGCAGGGCGCAGCCGACGGTGTTGACTCGTACTTCCACGCTGTCGTCCGTACTCGACATCGTGCACCCGGGAGAAGCTTCCGTCTGCCCGTAAACTATCGTTATCTCTTTCATGTTCATCTTGTCGAGCACTTCCTGCATGACCGACACGGGACAAGGACTTCCCGCCATAATACCCGTTCTCATGTACGAAAAATCGGTTTTTGCGAAGTCGGGATGCCCGAGCATTCCGATAAACATGGTCGGAACGCCGTGAAAACACGTTATGCGCTCCTGATTGATACAGGCAAGCGCAGGCTTGGGCGAATAATACGGCAGCGGGCATATTGTTACGCCGTGAGTCATGGATGCGGTCATGGCGAGCACCATTCCGAAACAGTGGAACATGGGGACCTGAATCATCATTCTGTCCGCCGTGGAAAGGTCCATTCTGTCGCCTATACATTTACCGTTGTTGACAACGTTATAGTGCGTGAGCATTACCCCTTTCGGGAAACCCGTCGTACCCGAAGTGTACTGCATGTTGCACACGTCGTTTACGTCGACCGCATTTGCCCTGATTATCAGTTCTTCCTGCGATACGAATTTGGCTTTTTCCATCATTTCGCGAAAAGTTAGACACCCGGGCTGCTCGAATCCCACCGTTACGACGTTTCTCAAAAACGGAAGGCGTTTGGAGTGCATGCTCTCGCCCTTTTTAAGGGTTTTGAGTTCGGGACAGAGTTCGTTGATTATCTCGGCATACTCCGAATCTCTGTAGCTTTTAATCATTATAAGAGTATGCGTATCCGACTGTTTCAGGAGGTATTCCGCCTCGTGAATCTTATAAGCGGTATTGACAGTTACGAGAACCGCACCGATTTTTGTCGTCGCCCAAAAGGAAAGATACCATTCGGGCACATTGGTCGCCCATACCGCAACATGGTCGCCCGCCTTGACGCCGAGAGCCATGAGAGCGCGCGCCACCACATCCACTTCGTCGCGGAATTCGGAATATGTCCTCGTATAATCGAGCGTGGTGTACTTAAACGCCGTCTGGTCGGGAAATTCTTCCACCACCCTGTCGAGCACCTGCGAAAAAGTACGCTCGATAAGCGTTTCTTTCTTCCAGATATATTTGCCCGTACCTGCTTTATTATCGAACAGTTTGTTCTGCCAGGACGGCACGCTCTCAAACGTGGACATATATCCCACAAACTGCGGCAGGACAATATCGGTACTCCCTAAACTTTCCAGCCATTCGGACATGAGTTCCAAGGACATGTATCCTTCGTAATTTACAGACCTTAAACTGTCAAACACGCCCTTTATGGGAAGGTCGCCCTCGCCCAACAGACAATATTCTATTTTTCCGTCACTGATTGCACTGTCCTTGATATGAAGATGTTTTATATGTTTGCCGAGATTTTTTACCGATTCCTCGGGTTTTTCGCCGGCGTAACGGTGCGTGTGGTGAATATCCCAAAGCGCCGAGAGGTTGTCACACGCAAAGTTTCCGAGAAAATCGGCAAGTCTCTTGGTGTCGGCATAGACTCCCATCGTCTCGATAAGCAGAGTAACTCCGCTCTTTTCGGCCAATGTCAGAAAAGGTGCGAGAAAGTCTTTTAGGAACGCGTCGCATTCGTCGTATAGTTTTTCGGATTTTTCCTTGGTATAAGCATGAAGTCTTACATACGGGCAACCGAGTTCTTTGGATAATTTTATTGCGTCTTTAATTTCCGCCCCCGCGCTTTCCGCATCGGAAAAATCGGCAAGATTGGAAACGGTATCTATACAGCATACCGATACGCCCTTTTCAAACAAGGTCTTTTTGGTACTCGCAAGGTTCGCCTTGTCAAAAGGTTTTTCTTTTGCAAAACACGCCGCGTTGATATTGTGGATTTCAAGTCCCGTGATTTTATTTTCGGTGAGAAGTCCCGTCAACTCAGAAAACGGGAGTTCCCATCCGTTTGTCGAAAACGAAAGTTTCATCTATTTGCTTCCTCGTATACAATTTTATTGAGCGCGGCTATATATGCCCTTATGCTTGCCCCTATTATGTCCGTCGATATGCCGCGGCCGGAATATAAAATACCCTTGTTGCGCAGTTTGACCATCGCCTGACCGAGTGCCTCTTTGCCCTCCGTAACCGCGCCGAGTTCGAACGAATCGAGTTCGAAGTGTCTTCCTATAACGTTTTCTATCGCAAGAAATGCCGCGTCGACAGGTCCGTTTCCGAAAGAAATGCCTCTCAATTCCTCGTCGCCCTTATTGAGAATCACGCTCGCGGTAGCCGAAAGCACATTACTGCTGTGAACGGAAAAATTCACGAGAGTATAAGTCGAGGGCACCTGCAATGCGCTTGTGGCGATAATGACGTCCAGTTCTTTCGCGCTCACCTGTTTCTTTTCCGAAAGTCTGCAATACTCCTCGTAAACTTTTTTCATGTCCTCGGCAGAAAGTTCATAGCCATATTTATCCACGACTTCGGAAAGCTCTTTTAAACTGAGCCCCTCTCCTACATTTTCAGCTTCACCGTTTCCGCGGCGCGCATCTGAAAACTTCTGAGATGCAATATTATTTATCCCCGAAACAATGCGGTTTATTGCAGTTCTGTTTATACCGCAGGTAAATCCTTTTTTATTTCCTATATATTCAATCGCGTGAGTTATACCGTACACGGAAGGTGCGCCGCTGTTTTCGACCGCCGCAACCTTTATGCAGTCCGCGCCCGCGCCGAGCGCCGACAGCGCCGTCGCCGTCCCCATAGACAGTTCATCGCTGCATTGAACGGAAAGTTTTACCTCTTTAAGTTCGGGAACATTTTTATAAATATCGCTTATAAATCCTTCAAATTCGTGCGGCAGAATCATGCCTGCAAGGTCTGTTACCGCGACGGTCTTCGCTCCCGCCGCTATCGCCGCCTTGACCGCACTGTACAAAAATTCGGGTTCGGCGCGCGTCGCATCTTCGAGTGAGACCTCCACGTCTTTGCAAAGCGAAACCGCCTTGGCTGTCAGCGTCCTTAAAAGTTCCAACACCGCCGCGGGTTTCTTTCCGTAAAAATACTCCATCTGCACCGGCGAAACGGGTATAGCGACCAAAAGCCTTTTCTTAGCCGCACCGGAAATAAGCGAATATGCTTTTTCCACGCTCTTTTCGGTATTTCCCGCAACACAGGAAACAACCGAACGCGTAACTACCGCGCAAATGGTCTTTACGAGAATTTCATCCGCTTTGTCGTTAAAAGACGGTGCAACCTCTATTACGTCCGCTCCGAGTTCGGATAGTCGCCTGGCTATTTCTAATTTTTCCTTAAATGAAAACGTGGCGTTTCCGTCCGCTTTCAATGCTCTTAAAGACACATCGTCAATCAAAACCTTTTTCATAACCATACTCCGAAATCAAAGTAAAAAAATTCCCAAATCGTAAAACGATTTGGGACGACTTAACACCGTGGTACCACCCGAATTGCCGCATAAACGCGACCACTCCTTGATTCTATAACGGTAATCGACCGAAAACCGCTAATCGGCACATGCCTTTCGCGATTTCTGCTCCGGAATGAGTAACCTGCGCTTTCCTTATTGACTTTCACCTGCCGTCAACTCTCTGAAAGGTTTTCGCGCGGTCTGTTTCCATCTCCGCATTTTGGATTATTATAGTATAAATGCACTTTTTTGTCAAGCATTTTTAAGCGACATTAGACGTTTTTTATTTTAAGAAGCCGCTTGACATTTCCCGCAAAAATATTCTCTCGCTCCGAGTCGCCGAGCGGTATTTGCATAAATCTTTCTTTTTCTTTTTCGGCGTTCCACATTGGAAAATCGGTACCGAAAAAAAATCTTTCCGCACCCAGCATGTCTATGAGTTTTTTCGCGCGTTCGGGACCTATGAATGCAAGCGCGGAGCAGGTGTCGAAATAAACATTATCGAGTCCCTTATATACTTCTACCTCGTCCCAGCAACGGTATCCTCCGAAATGCGCGGCGATGAAGTTGACTTTCGGAAATTCCGCCGCGATTTTCGCAAGCCTGTGCGGGCGAGAATACTCATATCTGTCATCGCCCGTATGAAGCAAAATGGGCAGTCTGTCGCCGATAACCCTGTAAAATTTACGCGCGTCGTCTCCGTCAATATAAAATTTCTGAAAATCGGGATGCAGTTTGACGCCCATGAACCCGTTTTTGATACACCAATCCACTTCTTCGGAAATTTCTTCCTCTCTCATATCCTGATGCAAGGTCATAAATCCGATAAATTCGGTGTGAATATCCATTTCCGCTTTTATGAATTCGTTTATCGAGCGCACCTGATGCGCTTTCGTCGCGCAGGAATGTACCACAAATCTCGCAACTCCCGCCGCCTTTCCTTCTTCGACCAACCTTTCCGCCGTGCCCGTCATCTCCATGTTAAGACCGTAAAAATCGCCTATCGCTTTTGTTGCCTTGTCGGCGATTTTATCGGGATAAATGTGCGCGTGCGCGTCTATTATTTCCATCTTAAGTCATCCTCTTTTCATTTTTTATAATAATAGTTTTTAATAGTTCGGTATTTAAACAATATATAATTTAATATTCAATTTTCAAATCATTCGCCCGCATACCTTTTCAGCCACGACAAATCGAGTTTCCATTCGGCGACCTTGTTTCTTTCGGCATTGACGGCGTTTGCCTCTCCGAGGTCGCGCCGCATCTCCGCATAACTGCAACCGTTGACTTTCATATAATGGTTCTCTGCCCTGATTGCGTCGCCTTTCAACTGCGTTCTCCCGATGTGTATCGCCGAATGACAGTCTTTGCAAATCGCCACCACGTCTTCAAGTTTCTGTACACCTTTTTCGCAGTCATAACTCCAACGTTCGTGCGCATCGAGTTTATCGGTCTTTTTCCCGCATATCGTGCATTGTCCTCCCGCGCGTTCGCGAGCGTCCGCTTTTATAAAGTCCCACTGCACTTTTGAAAGTATGCTCCTTAAATTATACCCCCAACATCCGTCGGGAACAAGTTCAAAGACGAGTTTTCTCATAGCGCGCGCCTCGATTCATGACACACAAGATACAATATCTGATAATCGTTTTGCAGTTTTTTAAGCAGTTCGAGCGATGAAGAAAGTTTTTTGTCGTCGAGATTGCCGAACGGGTCGTCGAGAATCATAAACGGTTTCTCGCCCGTAAAAATTACATCCGCAAGCGCAAACCTCTTGCAAATATCGAAAAGATTACGATAACCCTTGCTGAAAAAATCGGTTTCGCGGCTGACGCCTTCTTCATTTACGGTAACTTTAAGATCTATATCTATATCCGCACGGATATTTCCGTCCGTTATATAAGAAAGATACTTGTTAAGGCTTTCGGTCAGGGGGCGACGATATTTGATTTTAAGGTTTTCGTCCGCCTTTTTGAGGTACGTAAGCGTAAGATTGATTATCTCGTATTCTTTCGCGTATTCTTCCGCCTTTTCTGCAAGACTTCTTCTTCTGTTTTCGAGTTCGGGTATTTCGTCCGCCTCTTTTTCGTATTCGCGAACAGCCGCTTTTTTACGGGCAAGCAGTTCGGCTTTCGACCGGTACCATTCGCCGACCGTAGAAAGTTCGGCATTTATTGACTTTATGTCGTCCGTACTTTCCGAAGCGGCGAATATATCGGAGTCCTTTTCCAATAAATCAATCTCGACAGTCAGTTCGGAAACGGCGCGACGCGCACTTTCCCGTCTTTCGGAAGCCTCGCGCACCCTCTCGAAAAATTCCCTGTAATTATCGCCTACCAATCCGAACTGTCCGAAAAAAGCACCGAGATTAACCGTATATTTTTCTTCGTCTTCGGTATAACGACGCAGCGCGCCGCGCTTTTCTTCGAGCATAGCCGCGACCGCGGAATTTTCTGCCGAAGTTTTTTTCTTGCCCGTTCTGACGGAAATTATCGCGACGGCGGTTCCCGCCGCCAAGGCAAACGCAAAGGCAATCGCCGCGACAACGTTATAATCGAATACGAGCCCCGCGATGCCGACACACAAAAGCACTGCCGTTATCGCGAATAAAAATATACGTAAGGGGGTAAGTTCTTTGCGTTTTTCGGGCACTGCTTTATTTGCCGACGCGCTTTCGAGACGCGCCACGTCTTCCGCCGCCGTAACCTTCTTGCTTTTTACTTCCTGCAATCCGTCAATACATTCTTTAAGGCTTGCAACAGTGTCCTTCAATATATTTTTCCCGCGCAGAATTTTATCGGCATTTTCGATTTCGAGTGTATAACGCTCGAGTTCTTCGGACAATTTGCGGTACCTTTCTTTTTTAAGCGATACCGCCTCCGCTCTGCCCGCTTTTGCGGCGCGCTCTCTCAGCGCGGCGTCGCGCGCTTTAAGTTCCGCGACCTCCCTTTCCAGAGCCTCCGCCTCGCTTTTCAGCCTGTCCGCATTTTCCTGCGCGTGATTTGCCTGCTCGATTCTGTCTCCGACGAGAAAAATTTCGTGTTTTATCTCCGGAATAAGTCCCTTATCGCCGCGCGATTTGAATTCTTTTGCGCGGTTTTCGAGTTTTTCCACCGCCTTATCGAAAAGCTCGCTGTCCTGAATCTCGCAGACTTCGTTATATTTTGCCGTTATACTCGTGTTGCTCTTTATTTCGAAATCTTTCTGAGAAAAATACGCCGTAGAAAGAAATCCCTCCTCGTCCACTCCGAACACCCTCTTGCCGAGGTCCTCGGTGCGTGAAAATTCTCTTCCCGTCTGCTCGTCAAACAAATGCACTGCGTCTTCCGATGCCTTGTTTCCGAAAAAACGCTCTATGCGGTAACGTTTGCCCGCCCACTCGAACACAAGACTTCCGCCAAACCGTTCGGTCTGATTCCAAGGTCTGTATTTAATGCGTTCGTTTTCGGCGACGGAGCGTTTACCGTCGTTAATCCCGTAAAACATGACCTTAATAAAGGTCGCAAAAGTGCTTTTCCCCCAGCCGTTGTCTTCCTTTATGGTATTAAGCCCCTCGTTGAAATCGTACTCGAAATTTTTAAGAGTGCCGAAAGAGAGTACTTTGCAACTTACAAGTTTCATAGTCCTTCACCCCGCAGGGCGTTCAGCCCGGTCATTATGACTTTGTCCGCGTCCTCTTTTTTCAGGCCGCTTCCCAGCACCGTCCTCACGAATTCTCCGCGCACCGACTTGTCGGCCGCATAGTCCTCTGCGCTCACTTTGAGCGACGTATTATCGTATACTTTCCCGAAAAAGAACCGCTCGTTCAGTCTTTCGGCGAGTTCCGACCTGTCGATGCCGAAATCTACACTGTGCGAGCCCGTTAATATGACTTTAATAAGACTCGTTTCGGAAAATTTTTCGGAAATTTGCAAAATTAAATCTCTTCTCGCCTCGTACCAATCGTTATATTGCGACACGTCGAATTCATAATCGTACAGTTCTCTGGAAGAAAACTTTACAAAAGACCGCGTGAGTTTTCCGTTTACGCTCTCCAACAGCACAAAACCTTTTTCGCCCGTTTCGTCAAACCCCCTGCCTTCAAGGCAGCCCGAATACGCGTATATGCCGCGGTCGTCCAATTTCCCTTCCGCGTAAGAATGAATGTGCCCGAGAGCAAGATAGTCTATATTTCTTTCTTTTAATAGAGGCAGACTTATAGTTTCCGCCTTTTCCATGCTTTTGTATCCCGCAATCTGACCGTGAAGCGCGACGATATTCAACCTGTTTTCCGAAAGGCTGAGCCTGTCATAAACATAACGTGCGTTGTTAGGAGTAAGTATTATTCCGCCGACGGTAATATCGCCGTAATCGTAATATGTCCAATTATCCGAAAAGGTCTTTAAATTTTCGGGAAGCGGCGCGTCATCCTGCGCCGCCATTATGAAATTTTCTTCGTCATGATTGCCAGTAAGATAAAGAAAATCCACGTCCGGCACCGATTTTATCGCGGCGATTATCCTACCCCGCGTCTTTGCCGAAACGGCATGCGTGTCAAACATGTCACCCGCAATGATTATCGCCTTCACGCCGTTTTCCGCCGCAAACATCGCCAAACGTTCAAAAGTATGCAGTACCTCCTCCCGACGTTTTCTGCTTCTGTCGGAAGGAAGAGTATCCATTTTAGAATCCAGATGCAAATCTGCGCAATGTATGATTTTCATGCAGTTTCCCGTCCTTTTCTTTCCCGAAAAATTATAATACATTATTTAAAAAAAGTAAAGCGGTCAAGAGCCGAAAACGCCCGCCCCCGAAAAATTTCGGGGGCGGGCAAAAGTATCTGAATTATATTTTCCATGAACTTATTTATTTTGCGTTATTTATTATATACGGTTTCTTTTATATCTGTATTATCTGAATTTCAAATTATCGAATATAACAATAATATGGTTTAATTATTTTAACACACAATTAAATCGACGTTTTTTATAACAAATGTTTAAGTATTACAATTCTTTCTTTGTATAATTCTTATTACCTTAACTTAACCATAAAAAACACAAATAAACGCTTTATCTGCATTTTTATATACATATTCGGACATTACGACGCTTTAATGTTGCCCTGTCTTAAAGCCTTAGAGATTTTTCTCGGTACTATCGGCGCAACAGTTATTGGCGGCGGATTTTTCTTCTGACGCAACAATTGCAGCACGCTTTTCCCTTCTCTCGTTCAGACGGTAAAGCGTATGAAGTTTAGGAAGATTATATCTTAAAATAAAAAGCGAAAGACAGTTATATACGACGTTTACTATCGCAACGGGGAGTCCGAAGCACATCCAGTATGCCGGATATATTAAAATAATCGAAAAGCCCGTTATTATTCCCGAAAGATGAACGCCTATACCGAAATTTGCTTCCATAATATACCGCGCGATATATTCGTTGTTTGTCGGATCTGTTATTTTGTTTTTCCGAAAGTTAGTGAGTTTGCCGAGTTCGGGAATTTTATCCTTCCATTTTTTTATGCCGATTTTTTCGTAAAACCTGCATTCTCTCTTTCCCGCGGAAAATCTTTTTTTCTCGTGCGAAAACCATTTTCTTGGCAATAGCCACCTTACTATTCCCGCAAAAATAAGGTCTACAACAACGACCGCAACTACGCTTATGACCACGGCTAGAATAATAAAGCCTATATCGAATCCGTATACGGGAGCAGCAAAAAAATAATTTAATACGGATATGACCGCCATACATATAAAAATAAAGCCGTAATATAGCATTTTATTTACACATTTTCTCCGTGGTATAATATTTTTTAATCAGTTCTGACTATCATAAGTCAGCGGAATACCGTAAACTTTTTCGTAAAGGTCTTTTACCGCCCTGTAATTTTTTTCACGCATAAAATCGGCGTTCTCTTTTTCCGTGCGGGAAGAATCGGGATAAATCGCCGGAAGAAACCAGACCGTATAAGCCTGTATTTTCGCGCCGTCCGCGTCGAATTTATCGGTATCTTCCATAGTTATAAACGCTGGAATAACGGGAACATTACTCATGGCGGCGAATTTGAAAGCCCCGTTTTTCATGGGCCGCGGTTTTCTGTAATTCCACCACATGGCCTGTTCGGGATAGACGAGTATTTTTTCGCCTCTGCCCAAAAGAGTCTTTACCGCCTTCAAAAACTTTACCATTGTTTTGGGGTTAGAAGATAACGGCAAAGTATTGCAGTTTCGGAACATGAACCCGAAAAAGCCTTTGAAATTTGTATAATTACCCTCTTTTATGACCTTGTAAAGTCGCTTGCCCTTTTTAAATTCCGGGCGTATAGACCGCCATACCGCATAATTGTCGTTGGGGTGAAAATGATTGCAAGTTATTATCGCGCCGCCCTTAACCGCGCGGTAATTTTCAAGACCCTTGACTTCTTTTATAATGAAATCGCCTTTTCTTATAAGTTTTTCGTAATAACACGTGGCGAGCCTGTTGACTATCCGCGTTTTAAGTCTCGTGATGAATTTTTCTTGCAGATAATCGACTTTATCGGGTTCGAGAGTAACGGTAACGGGGTCGTCCTCAACGTCCTTATCCCATAGCCCTTCCCTTTCGTATTCGGCAATTTTCAAGAGTATATTTTGTCTCGATTCGCTTAACATCGGAAAACTCTCTCTTTCTTATTAGTTTGATATAATTATTATCGGATTCGATATAATCCCATGCCATTTTTTGAAGATTGACAAAAGCCTTTTCGTCTTTTTTCTTGCTTTCTTCGGTGTAGCTTTCCCTCATGGCGATAAGGTCGTCATAATATGGGGTTTCCTTCGCATACTTCCAGAAATACTCCTCGTATTTTACGCCCGCATAGTGCCACGGTTTGAAATTAAGTTTATAATGCACGAGTTTTACGTCTTTTTCGGGAAATTCCTTGTCTGGTATCGGCGTTTTGTTCCAGCCGACGTCTACAAGTTTCGTTCTGCCCTGCAAGAGCACGTTAAGATAATCCTGGTCAGGCGCGACTTCAAACTTATGCGCGAGCATCAGCTCTATAAATCTGGTTTCGATTTTTTCTTTACGGTATTCGGCAGTATTTATAACCAAGAGACCCGAATTAAAATACTGCATTCTCGGAACGCCGAGAAATTCTTCCGAATATGCGCCAAAACATTCAAACGACGACATTGCCTCTTCGTGTACCGCCGCGACAATATTTCTTCCGAGCCTTACGTTATAAAGTTTCGATATGTCTTCGTTAAGGACAATATCGCAGTCGAGATATATTATCTTATCGTATTGCGGGAAAAGCGAAGGAATAAAAATACGGTAATATATTGCATTGGTATAGTAATCGCGAAGATGCATTTTATCCTGCAAACCGTCCATTCTATCCGCAACGTCTACATATTCGATGTCTATATCGGACGAATTTTTTTCGGCAATCTCTATAATTCGTTTTTTGTTTTTATCGCTTATGCCCGTATTGAGAATAAATACCTTTACGAAATAATCGTCCGAAATATTAGCCATAACAGATTTTAACGACACACACAAAAACGGGGCGTAATTGTCGTCTACCGCGTAAACAAGCGGGATTTCTTTCTTTTTGAAAACGTTTGTCATCTTGAATTCCTTTTTTTATATTTATATTTTAAAGGTAATTATCTTAATTTGAATTTATTATTATTTGTTTATTTTAATCTTAGGCCTATTTATATTTTTACCTTAATTTATTATCTTATTTTTTTACCTTAATTTATAAAAAGCCGCCTTTTATTACAAATAATTAAAAAATTTTCAAAGTGCCGCAACTGGTGTGAAGTTATTCTTCCGACACGTTTATCGGGTCATTAAAAAGTTTATCATCAAAGACTTATTTTTACAACAAATTTTCCTCTCCTTTCCTTTAATCGGCATAGAATTATGCGATACTATAACTCTCAAAATCCGATACCTCAAAAATTTTCTCTACTCAAAGTAGAATTTTGCATAAAATAGTTGAAAAAAATCAAAAAATCTGCTAAAATTTTAATATGAACAACATAAAAGAAAATATCGCTAAAAATATAATGCGGTTAAGAATCGAAAAAAACATGACTCAACCGGAACTCGCAAAGAAGTTAAATTACACTGACAAGTCCGTTTCAAAGTGGGAGCACGGCACTTCAACGCCTCCTATAGACGTCTTAAAAGAGATTGCCGATATCTTCGGAGTTACTCTCGACGATATGGTAAGAGATATAGCGGACGACGAGTACGATAAAATTTATACCGCCAAAGAAAACAAGCCTAATAAAATCATTATAACTCTACTCGCCGTTTCTCTAGTCTGGCTCGTAGCAATTGTTATGTATGTATACGGTTCCACGCTTGCCGGAGAGAGTTATTGGATACTCTTTATTATAGCAATACCGGTCTCCGCAACGGTAATACTTATATTCAACTGTTTATGGGGAAAAAGAACATATACCTTTATTATAATTTCGGTAATAATATGGAGCATACTTGCGACTATTTATCTATATTTTCTGTCGTATAATCCGTGGATGATATTTATTATAGGCATACCCCTACAGATTGCCACCATATTATGGTCGCAGCTAAAAAGTAACAAACGAAGAAAATAACAAGTTGGAAAATACCTTAGAATAACTACTCCCCGCCTATTCGGTCTTTATATATGGCGGGGTAAATTTTATTTTTAATATAATTAAATTAAAGTATTAAACACAAAAAAACCAAAAAAATATTTAATCTTTTATATTTGTTTTTGTTGTTTTTGATTATCTCAAACAGCATGTTTTTTTCTTATTGTTTGTCTGATGTAAGTTACAATGACAAGATTTCTAATATACTTTTACTATTACATAAAATACAAAATAACTAAGACATAATTCCGCTTTAAACATACTTTTTTATGATAACACTTTACTACTCTTCCATGTTTAGAATAATCGCGCCTTCAATTAATCCTGAAAAAATATTGCCAATTTTTCCAAATAATGATATAATATCAAAAAAAAGGAGCATGAACATGGGAGAAAAAAACATAAAAACACAAAAGTCGACAACCGAAGAAACCAAAGAGCGAAAAGATTCTGCGCGAAATTATCATGTGGCAAAACGTCCGGACGGAAAATGGCAGGTTAAATTTGCCAAAGGAGAAAAAGCGATAAAACTTTTCGATACTCAAACGGATGCCATCGCTTATGCAAAAAAACTTGCTCAAAATCAATACGGATGTATATCCATACATAAAAAAGACGGAAAACTGCGCAAACAAAAATATTGATTTTTGTTTGCGCAGTTTTTATTTAAAAATAAAGCCATTAAATCTAATCGAATATACAATTTTAAAAACGATTTAATTAAATATAATATCATGTTTTTATTCCGTTTCTAAATAATAAGAAATACATCAATTTAACAATAATGCCCGCAATATCCGCAGCACTACATACGCTCATTTAATACAAGCGCATTAACGGTTAAGTGTCTATATTGGCAGTAATTCTCTATATGACAGAATATATAAATATAAAATTTGTTTTTTAGTCGTTTCAAAAACATTTCCCTTATCTATATCCTATTGTTTACAAACATTCTTTTAACACATTGTGATTTTTTAAGAATATAATGACAGTGAGCATGTTCACATAAAACACAAAAAAGGAGTCAAGAATGTCAAACGACATTATGTAAAACCAGACCTGCCCGACAGTGGCGTATCAACTTTCATCTGTATGCGTGCCCGTAACGGTAACGCCGTATGCAAAAGCGGAAACCACTATAACGAACTGTCGGCGACACCTACGTCGCTTGCAACGATGCGAGTGCGGACGAAATTTGTCCCGATTGCGTCAATAATACGCCCAATATTATACCGACTGTTTCTTAAAAAAGGGAACGCAAGTATAAGTTAAAGGCAAATACCGCTAAAAAGCGCAAGTTTTTTAACTTGCGCTTTTATTTTGCTCTATAAATTTAATTATTTTACCCTGATAACTCTAAAAAATTTTCGGAATCATATTGACTGTTTACTAATAAGATTTATCATTTCCTGCACCTCAATAAAAAACGGCTTAAATTAAACCCGTCGCAGACGGCATGATGTATATTCATCGATAACGGCATGGTTGCTACGCCTTTTTGTTCTTCATGTTTTCCTCATGTAATTACCGGAGCAAGATATTTCCCCTCGTCAAAAACGTGTATATCAAAACTTTTATACTTTATCCGTGGTATACCTGAAATATTAAAAATATTTTCGGGAACTTTTTTAAAATTAAATCCTCTCAATTGCTCATAGCCTACTCTGTCCGCAATAAAACAATTATGAAAAGTTCAAACGTCATCCGAATATCCGGTAACCAACAATACCAACTCTTCATCTTCTTTATGAAAATCAGTAAAGTAAAGAATAACGTAATCCCACAATATAAGATTACCCTCTTTATTCAAACAGTATTTAAACTCGTCGTGACTATGGCGGATATAAGCCTCCCAGACGTGATTAAAAAATATAACCTCCTTATCTCCCTCTTATTTTCCGAAAATTTATATCTTTTCTTGACATAAATAGTTCTATATGGTATTATATTGGTACTATATGGAACTAAACGAATTAAAGGAAATTATTATGAACCAAATTAAAATTTCACAGGCTCCCGTCTATACCTCGCCCAATCCCATGACTTTTATCTGCTCAAAAAAGGCAGACGGAAAGACAAATATGGCAACGCTTTCATT
>CALVWQ010000021.1 GCA_944367535.1 uncultured Clostridia bacterium | reverse complement strand
TTTACGCCCAGTCATTCCGGACAACGCTTGCCACCTACGTATTACCGCGGCTGCTGGCACGTAGTTAGCCGTGGCTTGCTCTTGGGGTACCGTCACTTTCTTCGTCCCCCATCACAGAACTTTACAATCCGAAGACCTTCATCATTCACGCGGTGTTGCTGGGTCAGAGTTTCCTCCATTGCCCAATATTCCCTACTGCTGCCTCCCGTAGGAGTCTGGACCGTATCTCAGTTCCAATGTGGCCGATCACCCTCTCAGGTCGGCTAACCATCGTCGACTTGGTGGTCCGTTACACCACCAACTATCTAATGGTACGTGAGCCCATCTATATCCGATAAATCTTTTACCCCTGTGGGATGCCCCACTGTGGTCTTATGCGGTATTAGCACAAATTTCTCTGTGTTATTCCCCAGACATAGGCAGGTTGCTCGCGCGTTACTCACCCGTCCGCCGCTAACATATGGGAGCAAGCCCCCATATGTCCGCTCGACTTGCATGTATTAAGCACACCGCCAGCGTTCGTCCTGAGCCAGAATCAAACTCTTGAGTTTAATTATTTAAAGCCGAATCTTTCGATTCAACTGCTCTAACGAATTTTCGCTTGTTTAGCGTTTTGTCATTTAATGACTGTTTTCAAAGTACATATCATACTTCAAAGATTTTGACAGAAACTTTCAAAATAACTATTATTTTGTCTTATTTCCTTCTATTCAATTTTTAAGCAACCTTCGTCAACTTCGGTTGACGTTTTGCGACCGCCTCTCGACGACAGCCTACTAATAATACCATAAGCATTTTATTAAGTCAAGCGTTTTTCAAAGATTTTTTAAAGTTTTTTTAAATTTTCTCAAACTTTTTACATCTTCACAAAATATTGTGTCCCGTGCTTCTCAAAGCCACGACATTTTGTTTTCGCCTGCCCAAAATCGTCAGATAAAACCTTACGATTTCGCTTATGTCTCTTGCATTTGCGAGAGTAATTGTGATTATATCGTAAAATTAAACAATAGTCAAGCGTTTTTACAAAATATTTTTAAAAAACTCTTAAAACGTCAAAACTTTTTAATCTTTTTATCTCAAGCATCAAAAAAACGTCCTGTTTCCGTGCGGAAACAGGGCGCAATATGTCGGTTAAATGCCATAAAAACATTATCGTTGGTTATAGAAATATAAATCGCATACAAAAGGATAACTCTGTCTCAATATTTTACCGCGCTGTTTATGTGAACTTTTAAGCGTAGGTCGGGATAATGTTTTTGACACCCTTTTATTAGGACTTAATCAGAAAACCGCCTTTTCGATTACTCCGCCTCCCAAACACTTATTTCCCGAATAAAACACCGCGAACTGTCCCTCGGTTATGGCGCGCTGACGTTCTGCAAATTCAACCTCTATATAATCATTATATATATATACGGAACATTTCTGTTCGGGCTGACGGTATCGGAACTTGGCGGTGCAGGTAAATTGTTTCTCGCGAGGAGACTCGGGAATCCAGTTACATTCCTTCATGATTAACCCTTTGCTGTAAAGCCTTTCCTCCTGCCCGTGCGCGACGTATAATATATTGTTTTTCAAATCTTTTTCGATGACGAACCACCGAGAACCGTCGTCCCCTTTCTGTCCGCCGATATTGAGCCCCCTGCGCTGCCCTATGGTGTAATACATCAGCCCTATATGTTCTCCGAGAACCCTGCCGTCATACGTCATGATTCTGCCTTTTTGTGCGGGTATATATTTTAAAAGAAATTCGCGGAATTTGCGCTCTCCGATAAAACATATTCCCGTGGAATCTTTCTTGGCGGCTGTTGCAAGTCCGTTTTCCAACGCGATGCGCCGCACCTCCCCTTTTTTCAGCCTTCCGAGCGGAAAAAGCACGCCGTCAAGCTGCTCCTGTGAAAGTTGATTTAAAAAATAAGTCTGGTCTTTTCCCTCGTCCGCGGCTTTTAACAGATAATGCTTTCCATTCTCGTGCAAGATGTCGCAGTAATGCCCCGTGGCGATATAGTCGGCGCCGAGTTCCTTTGCCGCCCTTTTAAAATCTCTGAATTTTATCTCGCGGTTGCATAAAACGTCGGGATTGGGAGTCCTTCCCGCCCTGTACTCGGCGAGAAAATACGAAAACACGCGCTCCATATATTCTTTTGCGAAATTTACAGAATAATACGGTATATTAAGACTTGCCGCCACCCTGCGCACGTCGGCGAAATCCTCTTCGCCCGTGCAGGCGCCGCACTCGTCTTTTTCTTCCCAATTGTTCATATAAAGCCCTATGACCTTATATCCCTGTTCTTTTAAAATAAGCGCGGCGACCGAACTATCCACTCCTCCGCTCATTCCAACCACTACCGTCTTCGACATGTTTTATCTCTCCGTCCGCGTCCTGCAAAATTTATTTTATATTATCACAAACGCGCAAAAATATCAATAAAATAAACTATCGGCTTAAAATACTTGATTATTTTTTTCAAAACGTATATACTATTTTCGTATACTTTCGAGTATACATATATATAATTTTTTTGTTTCAGGAGGATATTATGCCCGACGGCTCAGTTCCGCGACTAATTGCAATCATCGTTCTCATCATCCTTTCTGCGTTCTTTTCTTCAACGGAAACCGCTTATTCCTGCGCAAGCAGAATGAAACTTCGCACTCTCGCAAGCAACGGCAACAAAAGGGCAAAACAGGTACTGAATCTCGCCGAAACAAATTTCGACAAACTCATCAGCACCTTACTCGTCGGCAATAATATCGTCAATCTGTCGGCCACAACGTTGGCGACAATTTTATTTGCTGATATTTTACGGAATACCAATGTAGATTCCGCGCTTATATCTACTATCGTAATGACTGTGGCGGTCCTTATCTTCGGCGAAATAACGCCTAAGTTCATAGCCAAAGTATATCCCGTAAAGTTTGCAATGACTTTTTACCCGATAGTTATCTTCTTTTATTACGTCCTCTATATATTCAATTTTGCGTTCAGCGGATGGAAATGGCTCATCGCAAAGATTTTCCGATTCAAAAACGACAACGTCATAACAGAAGACGAGGTTCTTACAGTCGTTGAAGAGGCAGAAGAAGACGGAACGCTCAAAGAGGAAGAAACGCGCCTTATTCGCTCGGTAATCGAATTCGACGACCTTGAAGTCGGCGACATACTCGTACCACGCGTAAACATTGTAGCAGTGGAAGTTCAGTCGCCCATGGAAGACATACGCAGAGTTTTCGACGAAGAAGGCTATTCGCGTATACTCGTATATAAAGATACAATCGATACGGTCATCGGCACTATCCACGAAAAAGATTTCTTCAACGCATACCTTGCAGGCAAGAAAAACGTAGACGGAATATTGCAGAACGCATTTTATACAACCGAACACGCAAAAATTTCAAACCTTTTAAAACAGTTGCAAAAGAAAAAGGTACATATAGCCGTGGTTCTCGACGAATACGGCGGAACGCTCGGGCTCATAACACTCGAAGACATATTGGAAGAACTTGTCGGAGAAATATGGGATGAACACGACGAAGAAATAAACTATTTCAAAAAAGTTTCGGATACCGTTTATCTGGTGGACGGAAACGCCCCCCTTTCGGACACTTTCGAGTATTTCGGCTTGAAAGTAGAAAACGACCAGTTCGACGCCAACACGCTCAGCGGGTGGATAATAGAAAATATGGGCGAAATTCCCCATGCTGGAGGTAAATTCGAATTTGAAAATCTCGTATTCGAGGTAACCAAATCGACGGTAAAAAGAGTTTTACAGGTAAAAGTAACGGTGAAAGAAGAAACCGAAGAATTGAAGGAAGACTGACCTATTGCCGGATAGATATCCGGCAATAAAAATGTACCCGTAGTGTAATTGGATAACATTACGGCCTCCGACGCCGTCGAGTCCGGGTTCGAGCCCCGGCGGGTACACCAACGCGGTCACAATTTTTTGCGGATTTACATAAACCGGGGCGCTGCCTTATGGCGGCGCCCCGGTTTTGGGTATTATGGACCTAACTGTTTATGTTTCCTTATACCCCGTTTTTTCTTTATCGTTGATTTATCGCTTACTGTTTTACACCTTCCGACGTTAAAATAAAGCACTTTACTCCGTATCTCGTAAATCAAATAAACTTCGGCGGGCACATCATACCGACAAGTAAATTTTGAAAATCAATTTAAGTACCCCCGCAATTCACGGGTATTTCTATATTCACCAAGCTCACACAATAATAAAATGCGTCTTCTATACTTCCGACATTTTTCTGTTGTATTACTCTGCAATTTATCGCAATTAGCAAATGCGCCTTTTCCGATTTCGGATACATTGTCAGGCATGACGATTACTTACATTTATTATAACACCGTTAAGTGTCTTTGACAAGACATATATTTTTAATTTTGCTTTCCGAATCGATAGCGCAGTCTTTTGCTAAAATTAAGGTATCAGGCAGATAAAAACCTTCCGCCCCCGTAATTTACGGGGGCGGAAGGTTTTACGATACTTAATTTACGTAACGATACTTAATTTACATAAAACTTTTAAACATTTCAAAGTTTAATTACGATATTTTTTCCCGGCACATATGCTATTTTTACAATTGACCCCGTAGGCAAACCCGAAACACATCTTAAAGGATAATTTTTCAATATCAGCCTTTTAGTAAGTCCGTTACTTTCCACGTCTATAAACACGTCGCATTTCAGAAAGAAATATTCCGTAAAAGTTGTAAGGCCCGCTTTTTCAAAACCTGCATACTTACCTTCCGCCACTACGCACTGCGCGAGAATTTTTTTATAAGTTGCAAGTTTCACTATACTTCTTATAATTACGGTTACTCCGACGACAAACAATACAAACAGCATCAATATCATCCACACCTGTTCGCCGGAGCCGGAATAATCCAAGACTTTAAAAAACAACAATGCACCAAATCCGCATGCAAAAAGCAATACGAAAATGCCTATTATCAAATCTTTCTTAATAAAATACTTTGTGGATGGCATTTTTTTCGCTACAAATTATTAAAAGACGTTTGCGGAAGCATTCATTATCCAATTATTCCAGCATTCCGCCTTCTTCTCCCGTTCTTCTATAAACGGCGTTTCGAGTTCTTCGATTTCTTTAATATCCCCGTCAATATACTGTTGTATTCTCTCTCTGCAAGACTCCATACGCCTGATAAGACCTCCGAGCCTTATATCCTGAACGTCGAATCCGCTCGCCTTATTTTCTTTAAACCAAAGAGTTTTAAACGATTTATAGAATTTTTCCGCTTTCTTAACAGCCGTACCGATACGAGCGGCAAGTTCCGAAAGTTGAGCCTTATCGTTTGCGGCATACGCCTTACGCAATTCGATTCCCAAGCCGTATTTATAGGACATTAAATCGCTGAGGTCGGCAAGACTGTCGAAGATATATTTATAATTACTCGTCTTACCGAGCCGTCTCAATTTGCTTTTTATACCCGCGTATAATTTTCCTCCGTCCTCGGGCAAAGAGCGGTCCATGAAGTTGTTGAAAAGGTCGGAATAAAGCGCGTATTTGCACACATTGGTTACTTCCTTTTTATTTTTGAGAGAGAGGATATTCGGAAGGTCAAGCGCCATAAACGCGTCGAAATCCTCGCCGGTCACTTCCTTGAAGCCTTTCTTTATCTTCTTTATATCGGTTTCGCCCTCATAAACTTTTCTGATATAATAAAGCGACGGCAACACCGAATAATACGAACATTCCCCGCCGTTATCGCCCCACATTGTAATAAATATGTTCTTTATTCCTTTTTCCCTGCAAACGGTCATTGCGGGCTGCATGCTTCTTAATGTGAAATGATTAAGAGGCGCGAATCCCACCCAAGTCCATGCGCCGCCTGCAAACCAGTAGTTGTCGGAAAGAAGTTTGTGCCCTTCTATCATGCTCGCATAGGTCTTTTTATCTGTATGATAATAATCCCAATAAACAAGACTCACGCCGTCAGGCACACTCTCTTTTACTTTTACGTCGATATTTATCTTATCGCTGTAATATGCGCCTTTATTCGCAAGACGGAAGAACATGTCCGACCACATCATGGGTTTAAACCCGTATTTATCCGCAATCTCTATTACGCGGGTAAGATGTCTTTTAAGTATGTCGAATCTGTTACCGTAGCCGTGCTCGTCTAAATATTTCCCGAGCCCCACGAGATGCGCTTCGTCCATGCCGATATTGACAAGACGTGAAGTGAAGCACTTGGAAAGCGTGGAAAAAATATTGTCTAAAAGTTTATAGGTCCTTTCGTCGTCGATTAACAGTATATCGGAAACGTCGTTAATCATGTAATAATCTTTCCACCTGAAAATACTGTTAAGATGTGCGAGCGTCTGCACGCAGGGAACGAGCTCCACGCCCTTTTGCGCACAATAAGCGTCAATGTCTTTAAGTTCCTCCGCCGTATATCTTCCGCGCATATAACCGAAGAAAGGCTCGTTTTCCACCTCGTATGTATCCTCGGTATACAACTGTATCATGTTATATCCCATTGCAGAAATAACGTCGGCAAATTTTTTGACTTCTTCGGGTTTCATCACCGCATTGCGCGACATATCCAGCATTACGCCGAAATAGTTCTTTTCGTTTTTAACCGTTTCACTCATATTATACTCCTCGCGCCGCGGCAGAAATTTTCCGCAGCCGCTATTTTTATCCCGTAAATCCGATTTTAAATATTCGGGTTTTACTATATTTATTGTATAATAACCAAAAGTTAAAATCAAGCGTTTTTCTTATTTTTATTTTTTCCGTTATTTAAAACTCATACAAATACAGACAATGCGCCGCGCAAAAATTTGCGCGGCGCATTTCAAAACTTTTATCTGTGTAATTTTATCAGAAAGAATATCCCGACAGGCTGTAATAAGCCATATTGTTCTGACGAACGTCGAGTCTTCCGAAACAAGCACAAACGGGTACGTCGGATATTACGTGAAGCGCGTACTGTCCGAAAGGTATCTGATACTTTTCTTTTCCTATAGGTCTGTCAAGCCTTAAACATGTCGTTCTTTCGGCTTTCAGGTCAATCGTTATTTTGTCGTAAGGTTCTTTGTCCTCAAACAGCACCTTTATTCTTATATGCGCGTCCTTATCCGAAACGTTGGTAATCATCAGCGCTTCGTGTCCCTGAAACTCGGGATTGTCGCCGTGCGGAGGAAGGTCCCCGTCGCAGAACA
Source organism: uncultured Clostridia bacterium (assembly GCA_944367535.1). GTDB lineage: Bacteria > Bacillota > Clostridia > Christensenellales > Borkfalkiaceae > UBA1259. The sequence continues at coordinate 25,652 of CALVWQ010000021.1, read as the reverse complement.
CCCAGTTTTTCATTCCGTTTTCCATAATATTACTCCTTGTATTCGCAATTGCCGTTTATTTTAAAGCAGATAATCTGTCGGTAAAAACTTACCGCAAACCCGCATTTAAACTTTTTTACTAAATTTTATCATGATTCCGGTGAATCTTAAATTCGCCGGAATCAAATATAATTTTTAATTATTTTACGTAATTTAAGAGTTCCTGTTCAAATTCGGGACATAGCGGTTCGGCTCCGTTTTCCGTAATAACGTAACAAGTCTCTACACGCAGTCCGTTAAGCGTGGGATGACCGAAGAAACTCACGTCAACGTTTACAATCATATTCTTTTCGAGCACGTCGTCGCTGTTCGGTCCGAAGAAAGGCGCCTCCGCTTCCATGAGCCCCATGGTATGAGCGAAAGGACACACGAGATATTTTAAATATCCGCCCTTTTCGTAGAGTTTTCTTCCCTCTTTGTCAATCTCCCTGCCGCTTACGCCGATACGCAGCATGCTCTTTGTTACTTTCATTACTTCTATCATGTCGATGAGGCATTTTTTCTGTTCGGGAGTATACTCGCCGCTTACGGGAACGGTATGTCCGAAGGTGCCGGCATATCCGTTGATTCTCGGTGCAATGCCGAGCATGACCAGTTCTCCGTTCTTCATGACCTTATCCGTAGCGGTGGGCACGACTGCGTTAGACCTCTCGCCGCTTCCGACTATGGTCTGGAATGCAAAACTGTGTGCGCCTTTTGACCTGCACACCGCTTCGCCCGCGGCAGCCACTTCAATTTCCTTCACGCCGTCTTTCACCTTCGCTTTCATCGCTTTATAAGCCTCGCACGCTAGAACGGTCGCCGCTCTCGCCTGCTCGACTTCCCAATCGCTCTTTATATATCTGAATTTCAGATAATCTTCCGTCAGGTCAATCAGCTCGCAGGAAGAAAAACCCTTCACCAAATCCTGATGTACCGAATACGGCATATCGCCCGTACCGATAAGCCCGACTTTTTTAACGGGGAATTTTTTGTTCAGTTCTTCGAAGAGTTCTTTAAAGCCTATTATTGTGGCATTGGGATACTCTTCGTCGGGGACCATGAAGGCTGAAAAACAACGCGTGTCGTTTATCGCCGACGACTGCTTTGCAAAAGGTTCGCTCTCGGGTCCGCCGAGAAGCATGGTCGTGCCGTCTCTGCCGACGAGCACTGCGCCTTTTTCAAATTGTCCCACCCAGCCGGTTAAATACCAGCCGTTGGCGACGTTCAGTTCGTCAAAATAAATAACCGCTATATCAGTATTCTTTTCATTGAGCAGTTTAACTACCTTGGCTATTCTTTTTTCCGTTTCCTGTTTGTTGTAGTACGACATAAATTTCTCCTTGCAATTGATTGTTTGTTTTATTGCTTCCGCGCCGATAGCGGATTATATCATGCTTTCCATTCAAAATCTTCGAGCGGGAACATCGGTCTCACGATATTTTTAAGGTTCAGCCTTTTAAGTTCCACGCAACTCGACCCGTCGGAAAGAGCAAAAATCTCTCTGTCTGCGAAAGGTTTGAGTTCGGCGAAAAGATACCCGAGTTTTACGGTAACCACTTCGTATTCCGTAAGGTCTGTATTAGCCTTGTCGAAGTTTCCTTTTTCGATGAATGCGCTGCGCTTTTCGGTAAAAATCGCGTCCACGTTGCCGAAACTTACCGTAACGCTGTCGCCGATGATTTCCTTCGCCCAGCCCAAAATTTTTCCGTGACTTTTCAGTACTCCCGTCCTTCCTATACTTTCTACATTGACCGTCTCGCCCTCTTTGATATCTTTCAGCCTCTTTACGGTGTCATAATCGGTAATACCCGCCACACAGCATTTCTTTTTGGGATTGCTCTCTAAGAAAAGCCGCAGAATTTCCGTCCTGTCGCCCTCGGCTCCCGCGGTGGTATTGTCGCCGCTGTCCGTGATGAAAATCCGTTTTTCCTTTCCGACGAGGGCGCGGCGCACACATTCTTCGGGGAGTTCCGCCTCAATTAAAAATTTATACTCCTTACGCGTCGACCATAGCGCGTTGGCGAGGTCTTTCGCCAGACTCTCGGAAGTGTCTTTCGACGCGCTGCTGACAACTGCCGAAGCGCTCGTATTTTCCGCGTCTACCCAACAATGTCCGAAAAAGAGATTCGCCCCGAAGACGTCTTCTCTCTCTTCGAGTTCGCGGGTGCGCCTTTCGAGAGAAACAAGCGGTTCATTTGCCGTAAGCATGGTATCGCCTTTTACCAACATAGGAATCTTACATACGTATGTATAAGGCTTTACGGAGTTTTTAAGACAATAACACAGCGCCTTGCCTGCGCGCAGTTGACTTTCTCTCTGGTCTACGTGCGGCGCGGTCTTATATCCGCATATTATGTCCGCATAATCGCCGAGACGGTCGGTTATGTTTGCGTGCAGGTCCATGGTAAGCGCGATAAGGCAGTCCTTTCTGACAATGCTCCTGATTTCTTTAAGCATATACAGTTCTCCGCTGCCTATGCCCTCCACTTCCATACTGCCGTGTACATATATGAAAATCCCGTCCGCATCGGAATTGTCTCGCACGGTTTTTATAATTTGGTCCTTGTAAAAATCGTAAATATCGCGCGTAACGGTGCTTGTGGGTAGTGCGTTCGCATATATAGAGGGCACTATCTCGAAACCTTCGCTTTCAAAAAGTTCTTTAACCGCAAGTTTTTTAAAAATATCCCAACCGACGAAATATTCAAAATCGCCCTTTGTGGGATGCATGGAGGATTTACTGTTAGATTCACATTGAAACGAGGCTACTATTATTTTCATGATATCTCCCGTAGATAAATAGATTTTATCACGAAAACCCCACGTATTCAATATACTTTTGCAAACAAAACAAGTAAAAAATAATACAAAATAATTACTGTCTTTCTTATACCCTGTTCCGCGCAAAACAACAAAGACGAAATATAAGAAATTAAAAGCTATTTAAATTAAAATCACGCACGATATTTATCGTGCGTGAAAACAACATTGTGAGTGAAAAATGCGATTTTCCGTTTTCATGTGCGGTTATGTCCTCATAAAAAGAAAAACCAAATCCATAAAAAGGAAAATCAAATCTTTTTTAATCAATTAGTTAAATATCCCGACCGCTCCGCAAATATGTTAAGCGGTGCCGTTGACTTTCTGCAAGTAAGAGCACGTTACGGGCAGCAGAAATTTACTTATATTCGTCCAAAAAAACCGTTCTGTTTTCTCTGCGGCTGTCTTCCGCACCGTAACAGATAAGATGTCCGTTGACAGAATCTTCTATTACGGTGGTGGCAACGGAGGTCTTTTCGCCGTTTAAGAATCTGACGAGGTCGCGCATGATATAATAATCACCGCCGTAGTGTCCGGCGACGGAATTGTCTTTTTCGCCGCTGTCCGCCGCCGCGCTCAAATCAATCGTCTCATCATGATACCCGACTTCGCGCTTGTCAAACACCCTCAAAGTATATTTATTATCTTCTATATATCCCACAATTTCGCCGTATTCACAGATTATATGCAAATGACGCCCCGCCTTACTCGTGCCTCCGACCATGGAAAGAGTACCGAGCGTGCCGTTCTCGAATTCCACGTTTACACACTGCTTATCCACAATATCCATGTCGGTATTGAAAACGCACTGACCGTAAGCGTCGTGTTTAAGGAACTCTTCCTTATCTTCGCGGGTTATTTCGTCGAGGGGTTTGTTTATCCCTGCCCACGTATAGAAGGGAATAAAATCTTTTTCCAACTCGAATTTATATGCGTCAAACATGCAATTATCCCGCTGAGGACAATCGCAACAATATTTTGTCGCGCCTTCGGGGGCGTTGTCTTTGGTAAAAAAACTCTTACTCCCGAAAGAAGAAACTTTTACGGGACGCGTGGTGTTGTTGAGCCAGCACATCAGGTCGGTGTCATGACAGCATTTAGCAAGCAGCAATCCTGACCCGCATTCCTTTTCGCTGCGCCATTTTCCGCGCACGTATGAGTTCACGAAATGACCGTACCACACGTGCTCGTTAAGCTGCATATCCATTATTTTACCTATTTTGCCGCTGTCTATAATCTGCTTTATAGTAGAGTAAAACGGTGTATATCGCAGCACATGGCACACCACGACCTTACAACCCTTCTCCTTTGCTTTGTCGCGTATTTCAAGAAGTTCAGAAACGTTTGCAGTAACGGGTTTTTCCAGAAGAAGATTATACCCGTTTTCCAGAAGTTTCATCGAAGTTTCATAGTGGTATTGGTCCATCGTACCGTTTATAACCACATCGCATTTCACACCGTCCGCAATAAAAGCGTCGAGGTCTTTATAAAGGCTGCGGTCATCAAGGGCAAAATCCTTTTTTGCCTGATTGAGTTTTAAATGATTGACGTCGGTTACCGCAACTATTTCGAGTTCGTCAGGATGAAGTTTGGCATAATTTGCATAGCGCGAACTTCTGTCACCGTATCCAAGCACCGCACAAGTAATTTTTTTCATTTTTTATTGTCCCTCCGATTTCTATCGGGATAGCTTCGCGGCAAATTTTCCGCATTATGTTTTCAAAATTATAACACAGGTATTTATCATTGTCAATATAAAATATTTCGTAAAAAGAGTAATAAAAACCACTGCAAAAACCGTCCGCAGGATATTCTGCGGACGGTTTTTATATTCTCATTTACTTCTAATATTCAAATCAAAATTTTATAAAACTATTTTATATAGTAATATAAAGGAAATACAATTTTACTTTCTAAAAAATGCAATCAGGAAAGATACGGAATTATATTTTTCGCGACATATTCCTGCTGTTTTTTGTCGAGAGGGGCAAAAGGCGCGCGAAGAACGCCGACGTCTATACCCGTCTGTCTTAAAACTTCCTTTACGCCCGCAAGCACGCCTACCTTCATCAGCGCTTCGACTACTGCGTTTACTTCTTTCTGCACCTCATAAGCCGTCTTCAAGTCGCCCGCAGCAAAACAATCCTTAATCTTTACAAACTTTTCCGCCATGAAATTATAAGTACTGCCTATACCGCCGTCCGCGCCCATCGACAATCCCGAAAGAAACATTTCGTCATACCCGTTATACACGATTTTGATATGCATCCCAAAAGTTGGACGAACTTTTGGGGTGCATATCACAGAGGCGGGACTTTTTATTTATCGTGTTTTTATGGAATTTTTTCTTTTCAGGTACTGTTTTGGGGAAATACCGAAAGTCTTTTTAAAATTCAGAAAATACTGCTGTGGGCAGGAAAAGCCGCAAAGATAATAAACGGAAGAAATCTGATGCGTTTCGAGCAAAGCAAGCGATTTTACCACCCGCACCGAATTTATGTACTCCGTAATTCCAGCCCTGAAATTTTTCTTAAAAAACGTCGAAAAATAATTCGGCGAATATCCGAATTCATTAGACAGATGTTTTAAAGATAGCGGTTTATCGTAATTTACGTCAATATATTCGGCAATTTTTAAAAGCGGCGAATTTTCCCGCTTAATGCTTACGGGCATAAATTTCACGTTTTCGGAAAAATATCCGAGAATAAAGTTTGCGGCTCCCTCGAAAAATATTTCGTTTGTAATATTTTCCAAGCGGTACATACATTTTAAAAGCGTCCCGTCCTCATCTTTGACGACATACGTCTCAGGGCGGTACGCCCCGCACATCATCGCAAATCTTCCGCAATATTCGGACGGGACGGTCGCAACAATCTGCTCGGAGTCTTCGCTCGGCGGAAAACAATGCAACGAATACGGCGGGCACACGAGCACCTCTCCGCCATGCAAAACATATTCCGCACCGTCAATATACGCGTGTTTTTCGCCTGAGAGCACGTACATTATTTCCGTAGAACGGTGAAAATGCGCGCCGCAGATATTATCCGTCATAAGGTAAAAGGCTTTCTTATCGCGTTCGATTTCAAAAAACATACAAACACCGTAATATTTAAGATTTTTATGATAATCTTTAAGATTTTTTCCGTTATATTTATGATACAATATTTATAATATCAAGTCAACGGTTTATATCAATCGGAGGAAAAATGTTAGAAAAACATCTGATCGCGCACACCGAACCCGTCGCCAATCCCGAAAACATAATATTTTACAAAGATTACAGGATAACCGTATTGGGGGAACGTCTTTTCAGGCTGGAAAAATCGAAGGATTGTAAATTCCGAGACAAGGCAACACAGACGGTATGGTTCAGAAACGCCGCGAAACAGAATTACGAGACTTACGAACAAGACGGCAGGCTGCATGTAAAAACGCCCGCATGTACGCTTATCGTAGCCGAAAACCGCGCGGACTGCCGCGTGATATCGGACGGCAAAATCAAAAAGGCGGACAACACGGGCAATCTTAAAGGCACATACCGCACCCTCGACTGTTGCGACGGAAACATCTATTACGAGGGAGCAGACAAAAAAAACAAGGGAAAAAGCATAAAACTCGGAAACGGCGTGTGTTCGAGGACGGGCGTCGCCGTTCTCGACGACGGAAGTTCCTTAAACCTTTTGGAGACGGGCGAACTTGCCGCAAACGACTGCCGCGGGACAGACGAATATATCTTTGTTTTCGGCAACGATTACCGCGGCGCGGTCAAGGCGCTTTTCGGCATCTGCGGCAAAACGCCGCTCGTCCCGCGATTCGCGCTGGGAAACTGGTGGAGCAGGTACTATGCCTACTCGGATTCGGAATACATGAAACTTTTGCAAAGGTTCAGAGCTCATAACGTTCCTCTCACCGTCGCCACCATAGACATGGACTGGCACTGGTCCGAAACCCTCGACGAAGAAATGAAAATCTCCGCCTCGGGAAAAAACACCGATTTTTACGGCGGAAACTTCGGTTGGACGGGTTACAGTTGGAATACGAAACTTTTCCCCGATTATAAAAGGTTTTTAAAAGAAGTTAAAGATTTCGGTCTTAAAATCACGCTCAACATCCACCCCGCCGACGGCGTTCGCTGGTTTGAAACGCAATACGAAAAAATGGCGGAAGCCGTCGGCGCGGACGCTTCGTGCGGACAACAAATACCTTTCAATATCGCCGATTCGAAATTCATAAACGCTTATTTTTCGGTTTTACATAAGCCTTACGAGGCAGACGGCGTAGACTTTTGGTGGATAGACTGGCAGCAGGGCACGAAATCCGCGCTCGCGGGGCTCGACCCGCTATGGGCTTTAAACCATTATCATTATGCCGACATCATGAAAAGCAAAACCGCCCCGCTGATACTTTCACGCTTTGCGGGTACGGGCTCGCACAGATACCCGCTGGGTTTTTCGGGCGATACCTTCATTACATGGAAAACGCTTGCATACCTACCCTATTTCACGCTCACCGCGTCAAACGTCGGTTATACCTGGTGGAGCCACGACATAGGCGGGCACATGCAGGGAACGCACGACGGCGAACTTTTTTTAAGACACGTACAGTTCGGCGTGTTCAGTCCGGTCAACCGCCTGCACTGCACATCGCTCGAAACCATGAGCAAAGAGCCTTGGGTATACTTGAACGGCGCGGGAGAAATCGCCGAAAACTGGCTGAGATTCAGACACCGCATGATACCTTTCTTATATTCCTGCGATTATCAGACGCACAGCAAAGGCGCCGCGCTCATCGAGCCGCTTTATTACGAATGGGATACCGAAAACGCATATAAATACAAAAAAGAATACATCTTCGGCGGACAACTGCTCGTCGCACCCGTTGTGACTCCCGCCAAAAAAGACGGATTCGCGAGAACGAAAGTCTGGCTTCCGCAAGGAAGATGGACGGACATATTTACGGGCGACGTATACGACGTCCCGCAAGAGGACGGAACGGAAAAGACGCTACTACGCAACAGAGAAAGTATTCCCGCGCTGGCAAAACAAGGCGCAATACTTCCCCTTTCGCAGGACGAGGGCAACTCCGTAAAAAATCCCGAACACCTCGAAATACTCGTTTATAGTGGCAACGGCAGTTTCGACCTATACGAGGACGACCGCGAAAACGGAAAAGACGGCGCCTGCCTTACAAAATTCACGGCAACTTGCGAAACAAAGGGAGAATTTATCGTGCAGACGCTCGAAATAAGTACAGCGGAAGGAAAACCGCTCGTCGGCAGACGCGTTTACTCGGTTGTGTTCAAATCGGTAAAGGAGGGAAAATTAACAGTCTTTGAGGACGGAAAGCAAATCGAATGCGAGACGCCTTATTCCGATTTTGCGACCGCGTCTTTCTACGCAGACGGCGAAAAGAAATACCGCGCGGAAGTATGGTATAAACAAAACGATAAGCTCAAAGAAATCAAACTGCGTGCAAAAGAAGTTTTGCTGCGCGCCGACGGCGACAACGACGAAAAGGAAATGCTGTACAAAAAAATTATGAGTGCCGAAACGGAAGAAGCATATAAAATTGCGGCACAATCCTCTTCTGTCGGCGAGGGCGTAAAACTACGGCTTTTAGAAACAATCTAATTTTTTGCACATAAAAATTCTATAAATAAAAACTTAACTTTCAATAAAAATTTACCGAAAATGAAGAATCTTTCAATTTCAAATTAAGTTATTTAAAATATCTGTCCTTCTTCTTTTTACGATTCTAACAGGGACGTTATAGGCGATATAGCGGGCATCACGGAAAAACTCGTATACGTTGCAAAGTTTGCAGACAATCAATGCGGAAAAAGCTCTTGCGGACAAAAAGCCCGTAAATATAATCGACTGTTTTTTCGCCGCAAATTTCCCTTATGAGTTTACCTTCGCGGAAAATATATTGTGTCGTTTTACCGTTAAAAATTTTACACGTTCTTTCACCGCGGGCGTCATAAAAATATACCGCCGTGTTTTTTCCGTCTAATACAGACTGCAATCTTCCGCGGCCGTCCCATTCAAATTCCATGCCGCGATACATAATTAGATTGTCATACTCGTCGTATTCACATTCTTCGTTACCGAAAGCGAGTAATTTTTCGCCATACGCATCGTAAGAAAAGGCGGACGTACTGTCTTTTATTTTTAAAAGGATATTACCGTTGCAGTCGTAAGTAAATACGGTTTCTTTATCGCCGATTCTTTCGCGGGTTACCCTGTTTAACCTGTCAAATGTGCAGGATTTTAAAGGTAATCCGTTATAAAACACGGAAAGCGTAGATTTTAAGCGGTCATATAATAAAGTCTTTTTACCGAGAGCCCGACCGTTAAAAGAACAATAAACGGTTTTTGCCGTAAAGTCCTTGCTGTCGGAGTAAAAATATTTTTCCGTAAAAATTCTTCCGCCGAATTCCCGAACAATTTCGGTTACACGCCCCGCCGAATCCATAACGCGGCTTTCGACAAATCCTGAAACTGCAATCTTGTCAGTTCGCCCTTCCGCGGAACCGTTAGAAAAATACGAGTATTCGACAACGTCGTTTTCATTGCCGAAAATAAATCTTTCTTTCGATTTATTCCCATAAACGTCAAATTCATTTTGTACGGTTACGGAATTTAACGCCGTTTCGATACACCTTCCAAGCGAATCGTATCTGTATTTTTCAATAATGTTTTGTACTTTGTCTCTGATTTCAGCGAGACGCCCGCGTTCATATAAAAAATGTATTTCGCCACATTCAATGCGCGATAATAAACTGAACTCAAAGAACTTATCGGTTTACCGAGTTCGTCCGATATCTCCTTAAACGTATTTTTGAACAAAAATCTATGAACCATAAGACCTTGTTCTTCATACGATAATTTACTTATTATTTTATAAAACGAATCCCTTTCAAATATTTCGCTCGTTTCATCATAGGTCGCCGCAACTTTTTCGTCAAGGTACACAAACTGCCTTTCACTCAATGCGTCTCTACCGCAATTCAGTGTGATTTTATAAATCAGACCCTCGGGATTGTCAACTTTACCCAGTTTTCCGCTCGCTTTCCATATCTTTACCAGAACTTCGTTCTCTATCTCGTCTACTTTGCTCTTATCGTTACGGCACATTAACTGTGCAGTCGTCCTGATTATTTTACCGTGCGTTTCATAAAATTCGCGCAGACCTTCCTGCGCGTTTAAACAAATTTTCTTTATTATCCCGCGAAAAATCTTTATACTGTTTTTCTTATTGGATTTTTCTTTCATTTTCTCTCTCTGATTCTGATATGGAAATTTTTGTTCGGGAAAAAAATGCCGCATATTTCAGGCACTTTTCAAAACAACGCAAGCCCTTCCCCGTGTTCGGGAAAGGGTGCAAAAAAATTAAAAAGTTTTTATGTTTCGGGGATTTTAAGCCGTATTAGGCTCAATACTGAAAATAAAAATTTTTTAGATTATTTGAAGCATAACACTATTACCAAATATTGTCAATATGATTTCTCTAATGTGATTTTAATTTTAATCGAAAATTTCACAATTTTTATGAAAATATTCACTTTTATTGTTATTTTTTAAGAAAATTTTTGTTTTTATTCAGTCTTTATGCAGGTTTTAATAAAATACGCCGACTATTCCGTTGCGGAAAACTTAAAAGTTTTCCGCAACGGTATGGGTATCTTTCTTTATCGCATATTTTTGTTGTTTATTTTTTTCTGTCTTTGCGGGATTTAGTGAATTTATTTATTATTATATTATTATTGTTTTATATAAACTCACTTTATATATCCGAAGACGCTTTTACGCGTTCGTCTTTTCCGTATATGCCGGATAAACATCTATATCCATAAGCGCCGTATCGTTCGATCCCATAAGCGTATAGCTCAGGAACGTCGATACAGTGCCGCCAATATGCTCCTGCGTGAATTCGTCATAAAGTGTTACTATAAACGCGACCCCTTTATCCCCCGTCCGCGTAAGCGACAGCGAAATTTCGGTTCCGTTTGCGCCTTCTTTCGTGAAAGTAATGCCTCTGAATTCCTTAGGGTCCTGCGTACCGCCGTTTACCGTATTTACCGTCTGAGACTGTCCGTCCGGATATGTTATAGTAACGTCCACCTCGTCCGCCTCGCCTCCGATACTGAATTTCAGGCCTTTAACGTTTGAATATATTTTTTCCACCGCAGTATTCATAAATGAAATAAATGCGTCTACGCTCTTTGTCGCGTCGTCAGTAATTTCAATCGGCGGCAGTCCGTACGACTCAAATCTTTCTTTCGTTGCCGCCCAGTCAATCTGCCCGAAATATTTTTCGAGAACTTCGCGCTTATCCATTTTCAGGTCTTTTTCGTCGGTATAACACCGATTGTGTATTTCGTCCCACGGAATAGACATCGCCGCGCCCGTGTATTCAAACGTTTTATTGTACATGGGCTTCGGGTCGTAACCGCCGCAAGCGCCTAAAAAGACCGCCTGCACTAAAACAGACACTAAAAGAAAAATCGATAAAACTACTTTTTTCATTTTCCCCACCTCTTTTTTATTATTTTTCTTTTTCATGATTATTATATCAATATTTTAAATTGTTTGTCAAGATATATCTTAATTTCTCCGTCCTTATCCCCCTTAATACGTAAAAATCAGCATAATTAATTAAATTTTTCCGTATAATTAATTAAATTTTTCCGTCCCCGCGCACTTTGCGCGCGGGGACGGAAACCCGAAGGGACGGGAACTCGTAATGTCGGACATAATCGTGATAGGTTAGGGATTTTAGCGGCGCACGGACTGCCCTACAACATTTCGCCACGGAGATTACGGACAAGGCGCAATCTTATAGGTACCAGAAAGTCGGGAAAGCATTTGAACGGGCACGGCGGGCGCAGAAAAAGTTTGGCGGTTCACAAGGCGATGCGTAATATAAAATTAATTATACGTCAAAAACCGTCAACAAGCCGCCGAAACGCTTTTAAGCGTTTCGGCGGCTTGTTTTTTCTCGGCGGTCAGCCGATTTTAAGATTATTTTCTACGTTATTGTCAGCTTCAAGCACACCGTTGCTTCGTCTAAAAAGCTGTTGTACGTGGAAGAAAAACAATTTACAGATTTTTAACAGAATATGTATTTGGATGCAGAACCGTAACGGGTAATTTATTTTTAAGCGCATATTTGACGGTACTGCTTGTTCCGCTACTCATTCCGTTCCATACTGCGATAACACAGTCCGAATGTTCTACCATATAGCGGTTTCGCCTTTGCATACAATCTGATGTATAGGTCTCTTGCAGAGTTACAACTTTATCACATTGTTTTAAGATGGAATTATATCGGGATATTTGTTTTTCGTCCCATTTACAAGATTGATTGGCACACGGGACAATACCATACAAAGATATATGCGGAAACTCTTTTTTTAAGGATAAAACTATTTCGGCAGCATAACAGTCTACACCTGTTGCCATACCCGATAAAAAGCAGGTAACGCCGTTTTCTATCTTCTCGCGGATTAAAATTGCTAATTGTCTTTTCAATTCTTGGCACCTATAATCGTCTTCGTTATTTTTAAACGGAAGATTTTGCTGGCGATGTCCCGTAAACATACAAGTAATCATAATTATCTCCGAAAAAAGCAAACTAAAATTAGTTTACAACAGGAAACTAGGCAAAGTCAAGCGTTTCCATATGGAAACTAATTATTTATGTCTTTGCATTATACTTTTATCAAAACGTTTACCGTTGGAAACGGAGGAACATTATGAAATTGATTGAAGCCATAGGAATGAGGTTAGACGGGTTAATAAAATCAAAGAATAATTTAACCGAATACGAATTAGCCAAGCAAGCAGGTATGCCGCGTTCAACCGTTTGGAAGGTTATCCATCCCGATTTGACAAAAGTAAAGACGGTAAAAGTCGACACACTTTATCAAATCGCAGATACTCTCGGAATAAATTTGAAAGAATTTTTTGACGATCCATTATTCGATGATATAAGCGATTAAAAACCAGCCTCGAAAACCGAGGTCGGTTTACTATTTATAGAAATACATAAAATAAGTAAATTTTTCGAAATTTTATTAAAACAATTGTCAAATAAACGAACAAAGCCCCTAAAACAGAAAAAACAAAAAAGCGGTCAAACTCCATTGATATTAACCGCTTTTGGCGCGCCATGGAGAGCTCGAATCCCCAACCTTCCGGTCCGTAGCCGAACGCTCTATCCAATTGAGCTAATGGCGCATATATATTTTTTTCTTACAAGCCTTTCTATTTTATAATATTCCTCTGCGTTTGTCAATAATTTTAGACTGAATATATCAAAATTATCCGAGCCGAACTCGTTTTGACGCGGTTTATCCTCTTTTACCCATTGGTCGCCCGCGGAAAACAAATTCGCCGCCCGCGGGTAGGGTTACCCTACCCCGCGGGCGAGTTTTATATTTATCGTTTTAACTGCGTGAATTCACCGATAAAGGAATAAGCAAAACATATCCTTTTTTACGCTTTTCCCGAATGAATGTATATAACACCTTAAACGCGTAGGTTTAATTATTCGAGCACCGCCTTTATTCTTCTTATGCCCGAAGAAGAACTCTCCTCTTTTAAAATCCTGAATTTTCCGAGTTCCGAAGTGTTCTTTGCGTGCGGCCCGCCGCAAATCTGTCTGTCCACGTCCCCTATCGTATAAACCGACACGATTTCGTCGTCGCTCGTCGGATTGAACACGCCGTAAGCGCCGTTTTCCACCGCTTTTTTATAAGGCTCTTCCGTCTTTACGACGTCGATTTTACTCGCTATAACGCCGTTTACGAAACTTTCGAGAGATTTAAGCTCTTCTTCCGTCATCTTATGGTCGCAGTTAAAGTCGAATCTCATTCTCTCTTCGGTTATATTCGAGCCTTTCTGTTCGGTTTTATCGCCGAACATCTTTCTTAGCCCCGCAAGCATTATATGTGTCGCAGTATGATAGCGCGCGGTTATTTCGTTTCTCTCGGCAAGGCCGCCCTTTGCCGCCGCAGCCTGCGCTTTGGATATCTCCTGATGAACCTTGAATGCCTCCGCAAAACCCGGCTCGTCCACGGTAAGCCCGCGCTCTGCGGCAAGTTCTACCGTCAGTTCGAGCGGGAATCCGAACGTATCGTACAGCCTGAACGCCTGCTTTCCCGAAATCACCGTTTCGGGAACGTAAGAGAGGTCTTTTTCGGACATAAACGCATTTTTACGCTCTATTCCCGTTACGCATTTTTCAAATTCCTTGATACCAGCCGCGAGCGTCGCCTCGAATTTCTTTATTTCCTTTACTATCTCGGAGAGTATATATTCTTCTTTTTCGATGAGCAACGGATAGGCGGTATCGTAAACCTTTTCGATAAACACTTTTGCTACGCCCGTCATTTTTTCCGAATCGATTTCGAGATTTTTACAATATCTTATCGCGCGGCGCAAAAGTCTTCTCAAAATATATCCCGCGCCCGTATTGGACGGCAATATTCCGTTTTTATCGCCTATGAGCATGACTGCGGTGCGAGTATGGTCGGCAATGATTCGCATCGCTTTTCTCGCCTTTTCGTCGCCGTCGTAACTCTTTCCCGAAACCTCTTCGAGATACGCTATCGCGCCCGCAAAAAGGTCTGTCTTATACCCGTCGTCAAGCCCGTTAAGGAACAGCAAAAGTCTGTCCAGTCCGAAACCCGTGTCGACGTTCTTGTGGTCCAACTCTTCATATTTTCCGCCCTCTAATTTCTTATACTGCATATATACGTCGTTGCCTATCTCGACATATCTGCCGCAGCCGCAGTTTACGTCGCAATGCTCAGAACAGGGCGTGTCGTGTCTCGGATAAAACCATTCGTTATCGGGTCCGCAGGGCGTGCCTACCGTACCCTCCAACTCCCACCAGTTATTAGATTTATCGAGATAAAATATGTTTTCTTCCTTTATTCCGAGCCCTTTGAGAAGTTCCGCCGTTTCGTCGTCGCGGGGAGCCGCGTCATTCCCTTCGAACACGGTCGAGCATATCTTATCCTTATCGAACCCGAAAACTTCCGTCAGCAGTTCGAAAGACCATTTTGTCTTTTCCTTTTTAAAGTAATCGCCGAGAGACCAGTTGCCCATCATCTCGAAGAAGGTAAAGTGCGTCGCGTCGCCGACAGAGTCGATGTCCACCGTGCGCACGCAGCCCTGAACGTTACAAAGCCTCGTACCAGCAGGATGCTTTTTGCCGAGCAGATACGGCATGAGCGGCTGCATACCCGCGACGTTGAACATCACGCCCGTGGTGCCGTCGCCTATGAGCGACACCGCGCCGATATTCACGTGTCCGCGTTCTTCATAGAATTTTATCCATTTTTCTCTCAGTTCCTTTGACGTTATCATAGTGTTTTATACTTCCGTTATATTTTTTTATGTCAGTTTTTCTTTTCGAGAGTATAGCCCTCTTTCGAATCTTTTACCGTATAGCCCATTTTAAGCAGTTCGTCGCGAAGCCTGTCTGAACTTGCCCAATCTTTATCAGCGCGCGCTTTTGCTCTCTCTTCGGCAAGTTTTATTACTTCCGCGGGAACGGCATCTTCTTTCTTTTTTATTTTCGACAAAAATGCCGAGGGCGTCTCCTCGAAAAGCCCCAAAAGCGAATACGTCTTTCTTATCTGATTTAAATCTGCACCCGCGCCCGCGTCGCCCGCCGCAATCTTTGCCCGCACAGATTTAAATATTCCGAACAGATTGCTTATGGCGAGCGCCGTATTAAAATCATCGTCCATGGCTTTATCGAATTCGGCATCTATCTCCGCGTTGGCTCCTTCGATTTTAATACCCTTTTCCTCTGCCGCGGCAAAAACCCTGTAAAATTCCGCCATGTGCTTTTCCGCTTCGGGGAAAAGCGCGTCGGTTATGTTTATATCGCCGCGATAGTTCGTTTGAAGCAATGCGAATTTTATGATTTCGGGGGAATATCTTTCCAAAAGGTCTTTCAGCAACAGACTGTTTCCCAAAGATTTACTCATTTTCTGACCGTTGACCTTAATGAGCCCGTTATGAATCCAATACCTCACGAATTTTTTGCCCGTGAGAGCTTCGGTCTGCGCAATCTCGTTCTCGTGGTGCGGAAAGATTAAATCTCTGCCGCCGCCGTGCACGTCTATGCTCTCTCCGAACGTCTTATAGTTCATCGCGGAGCACTCTATATGCCAGCCCGGTCTGCCTTTGCCCCACGGCGATTCCCAGAACGGCTCGCCCTCTTTTGCCGATTTCCACAGTGCAAAGTCGAGCGGATTTCTTTTCAGTTCGTCGTTTTCAACGCGCACGCCGTTCGCCGCGTCTTCGAGGTTTCTGTGCGAAAGCGCGCCGTATGCGGGAAAACTGTCTACCGAGAAGTACACGTCCCCTTTCTCGGTCGGGTATGCGTGTCCTTTTTCTATAAGTTTTTCGATAAACGATATTATATCGCCGATACACTCCGTCGCCTTAATCCAAACTGTGGGCTCTCCCACCCTTAATCTGCGCATTTCCCCGTCTATCTCGTCGATCATTTTACGCGCGTATTCGTCGGCGGGAATCCCGGTTTCGTGCGATTTGTTTATTATCTTGTCGTCCACGTCGGTATAGTTTCTGGCGTAAACGACGTCATAACCTTTCTTTTCGAAATATTTCCTGATTATATCGTAAATTATCGCCTGATAGGCATGCCCTATGTGAGCCTCTCCCGAAACGGTTATTCCGCAGGCGTACATCTTGACCTTGCCCTCCGTCATGGGCACGAATTCCTGTTTGTTTCCCGTAAGCGTGTTATAGATTTTCATGATTTTTTCTTATCCTCTTTTTCGGCTTTGAGTTTGACAATCTCCTCTTCGAGGCAGAACACCTTGTCGCGGAGATGGCAGATTTCTTCCATGAGCGGGTCGCGCTTTTCCTGTTGCAGGTCGTTAACTTTCTCTCCGTTTACGCGCACCACCATTCCCGGCACGCCCACCACGGTGGCGTATGCGGGAACTTCCTTTAACACTACCGCGCCCGCACCTATCTTGGCGTATTCGCCGACAGTGAAGCCGCCGAGTATCTTGGCGCCCGAACTTATCATGGCGCCGCGCTTTATCGTCGGATGACGTTTACCCTTTTCTTTTCCCGTTCCGCCAAGCGTTACGCCCTGATATATAACGACGTCTTCCTCTATCTCCGCCGTTTCGCCGATGACTACGCCCGCGCCGTGGTCGATAAATACTCCTCCCGCAATTTTTGCCGCGGGATGTATCTCTATCCCGGTGAAAAACTTCGCCATCTGGCTGATAATCCTTGCGAGAAGTTTTAATTTTATTTTATAAAAAAAGTGCGCCACCCTATGCCACGACAGCGCGTGGACGCCTGAATACGTCAGCCATATCTCGAATTTATTGCGCGCCGCGGGGTCGTTCTTTTTCGCCGCATTGATATCCGCGCGTAATTTCTTAAACATATTTCACCTTTCTTTTTTTGATTTGCTTATGTTGTACCTTTTTATTTATTATTTTAATTATTTTTGTCCCCAATAAAACTGCTGCTTGTGTATTATTTCCGTTTTCATGTTAATTGCCGTTTTCTCGATGCCGCCGTCCCGCCAAAAGGCGCGGCGGCAGAAAGTTTATCGTCAGACAACGGTAACACCCTTTTCGGAAATGGAATTTTTCAGTTCTTTCGGAAAATTGCTGTCCGTAACCATATAATTTATGTCGGAAAGCCTCGAAAAAGTGTATGGCGTCTTTTTATTGACCTTTGAACTGTCGAGCAGCATTATTACTTTATCCGCTTTTCTTATTACCGCCTGTTTAACGTCGGCCTCCGACTGACTGCCGCATGTAAAGCAGCCCGTGTCCCGCACGAAACCCGTCGCAGTCATGACCGCGGTTTCAATGCTGATGTTTTCTATAAAATCAATGCACGATTTTCCGACCGTAATGAAATTGTTTTTTTTCAAATCGCCGCCGAGCAATGCAACGAGCGGTTTTTCCTTTCTTATGACCGTTTCGGCAATCACCAGCGCATTGGTCAACACATAAAAGTTCTCGTCCGGGAGCGCGCGTGCAAAATACGTAGTCGTTGAACCCCCGTCTATATAAACGCAGCTGTTCTTTTCGAGTAGTTTTACCGCCTTATCGGCAATCTCTATCTTTTCGGCGGCGTTATAATTGACGCGCTCCGAAAAGTCCGCCTCTTTCGCACGGAGAACGGTGTTGACGGAAATCGCCCCGCCCGAAACGCGGAGCACCGCGTTTTCTTCCTCCAAACGGTTGAGGTCGCGGCGGATAGTCATCGAAGAAACGTCGGGAAAGGCGTTTTCCAGCTCTTTAAGCGTAACCTTGCCGTTCTTGTCTATGAATTCTTTTATATGAAACATTCTGTCTTTCATAAAATCACGGCTCCTTTTATTAGAAATATATTTTATCACTTACCCGCCACATTTTGCAAGAAAAAAACATAAATAACGCCCATTTAACGTTAAAATTTTTCAAAACTGTAAATTTTTAACGCCCGAAGGAGGCTAAAACTATTTTCTTGCGGATTTTTATTGATTTTATGGACAAATACATTTATAATAGATATAATACAAATCTTATCGGAGTTACTTATGCTGGACCTAAAACGAATCAGGGAAAATAAAGACAAAGTCAGCGAACTTCTCATGAGGAAGGGCTTTAAGGCCGATTTCGACACGCTTTTAGCGCTTGACGAAACGCGCCGAGCGCTCATAGCCGAAGCGGAGGGATACAAGGCAGAGCGCAACAAAGTTTCCGCGCAGATTCCCGCGCTCAAAAAAGCGGGACAGCCCGTGGACGGGATATTTGCGGAAATGCGCGCTCTCGGCGAAAAAATCGCGGAATGCGACGCAAAAGCAAAAGAAGCGGACGACAAAGTGTTTGAAATGCTTTCCGTAATGCCGAACATACCCGACGAAGATTTGCTGGGCGGCGAAAAAGAGAACAACAAGGTCATAAAAGTATCGGGAGAAAAACCCGTTTTTTCCTTCCCCATGCAAAATCACGTCGATTTATGTACTAAACTCGGCATAATAGACTATCAGCGCGGCGTTAAACTGTCGGGCGGCGGATATTGGCTGTACCGCGGAGACGGTGCGAGACTCGAATGGGCGCTTTTAAACTTCTTTGTGTCGGAGCACTTAAAGGACGGATACGAATTCATACTTCCTCCCCACCAACTCGGTTATAACTGCGGGTTCGGCGCGGGACAATTCCCGAAATTTTCGGACGAAGTATACTGGCTGGACTGCGACGAGGACAGAAAGAAAAACCGTTTCATGCTGCCTACTGCCGAAACGGCACTCGTAAACATGTATGCGGGAGAAATAATCGACGAAGCAAAACTCCCTATGAAGTTTTTCGCTTACACCCCCTGTTACCGCAAGGAAGCGGGCTCTTACCGCGCAGAAGAACGCGGCATGATTCGAGGACATCAGTTCAACAAGGTAGAAATGGTGCAGTATGCGCACCCCGACCGCTCGGCGGAAGCATTTGAAGAACTTGTGTCGAAAGCCGCTTCGCTCATAGAAAAACTCGGACTGCATTTCAGAATAAGCAAACTCGCGGCGGGTGACTGCTCGGCATCCATGGCGAGAACTTACGATATAGAAGTATGGATACCGTCTATGGGAATTTATAAGGAAGTCAGTTCGGTCAGCAATGCCAACGATTATCAGGCGCGGCGCAACAACACGCGCTATCGCGATTCAAAGACGGGCAAAACCGCATTCGTTCACACCCTGAACGGTTCGGGACTCGCTACATCAAGGGTTTTCCCCGCAATCATAGAACAGTATCAGAACGGTGACGGGAGCATTACCGTTCCCGAGGTACTACAACCTTTTATGGGAGGTCAAAAAATCATAAAATAAAAAGACGTGTTTTTTAGGGCGGATACCGCGCTCAAAACTTCACGCAAAATAAAAGGAGGTCTTAATATGACAAGAAACTTTTCGGACATCACTCCCTATGTGAAGAAAATGGCGGCAATTGCCAATGCCAACAACAAAATAACTTCCGAAATGTACGCCGAACACAAAGTGTACAGGGGGCTTCGGGACGAGTACGGCAACGGCGTAGTTACGGGACTTACCGAAATATCGGACGTAGTGTCCAAGAAAAAACAGCCGGACGGCACGAGCGTTCCCTGCGAAGGAATACTTTGTTACAGGGGCGTAAACATCAAAGAACTCGTCGCGGGATTTTTGAAAGACAAGCGTTTCGGCTTCGAGGAAACGGCTTACCTTCTGCTCTTTTCCAAACTTCCCGACAGAGAAGAACTTGAACAGTTTACAAAAGAACTGGGAGAATACAGAAGTCTTCCCACGTCGTTTGTACGCGATATGATACTTAAAGCGCCGGGCAAAGACATGATGAACATACTTTCGAGAACTGTGCTCGGACTTTACGCTTATGACGACAATCCCGACGACATATCAGTCGAAAACGTTTTAAGACAGTGTCTGCATCTGATAGCGCTTTTTCCCATGCTCGCCGTCTACGGTTATCAGTCGTTCAATCATTATCATTGCGGAAACAGTCTGTTCATTCACCTGCCCGACAAAAATCTGTCCACGGCGGAAAATCTTTTAAGACTTTTGCGCGAGGACGGCAAATATTCTCCGCTCGAAGCCAAAATTTTAGACCTCGCGCTCGTACTTCACATGGAGCACGGCGGCGGCAACAACTCGACGTTTACCACACACGTCGTTTCGTCCTCCGGAACGGATACATATTCGGCTATCGCCGCTGCACTCGGCTCGCTCAAAGGTCCGCGCCACGGCGGAGCAAACATTAAGGTTGTCAGAATGTTCGAGGACATGAAAAAATCCATAGATACCGAAAACGAAAAGGAAATCGAAGATTATCTTAACCGTCTTTTAGACAAAAAGGCTTTCGACAACGCGGGACTAATTTACGGTATGGGACATGCAATCTACTCCATATCCGACCCGAGAGCGGACATTTTAATGAACTGCGCAAAAGACCTTGCAAAAGAAAAAGGGTTCGAAAAAGACTACGCGCTCTATGAAAAGGTGGCAAAACTTGCGCCCGACATTATAGCGTCGAGAAGAAAAATGTACAAGGGCGTCAGCGCGAACGTGGATTTCTATTCGGGACTCGTCTATCAGATGCTCGAACTTCCCTGCGAACTCTTTACGCCTATTTTTGCAATCGCGAGGATTGTCGGGTGGAGCGCGCACCGGATTGAGGAAATCCAGAACGCGGGAAAAATCATTCGTCCCGCATACGACTGCGTTAAGGCGCCGGAAAAATATATTCCCCTCTCGGATAGAGCTTAAATTTTAAACAATAAACCGATTTTTATGTATATATAAAAAGTTAAAACCCCTCGCGCGAAGCAAAAGTTTTTGCGAGAGGGGTTTTTCTTTATACAAATTTAATTTCACAGTATATCTTCAAAAAGTTTCAAAAAACACACTAACGTTATGTTTTATTTTTCAGACGAAATCTTCTGTCAGCATTGCGTCCGTAGGCATGCACGTACACTTTTTGATATTCCGAAAAGTCAATCGTTCCGCGAACTGCCAATATTAACGCATCAAACCCCATAAGCCCGACTTTGAGATCTGTTACCGAAAAACCCTTTTTAAGATAGAATTTCAACCTTTTCTCTCTCTGCAATTTATTATCACATTCGACGGAAGGGTCTTCAATTTCCAGAAAAATCCTGCAATCGCCGAAACGTTCAAATATAATATCGAGCGCTTTTCCGCCTATCCCGCAATTTCTGTATTTTTCGTCGACCGCGAAATAATCGATAAAAAACAAATCTTTATATCTGCAACATATCATAAATCCCGCGTTTTCGTTGCCGTTTTTTATAATAAATTTCAAAATATTACTTCCATTAAAACGGAAAAATGCCTTCCTTTCCAAACGCGGAAAAGAATCTTTATAGAGTTTTTTAATATAATCCGATTCTCTTTTGCAGCATGCCTTAATAACGTTTATTTGACTCGACATCTTTTCCAAAATTTCTCCATGTAAATTTTAATATAAATTGATCAAGAACTTGTAATGTTTTTAAAAAAAGTTTCAGTACAATATTTCCCGCTTTGTAAATATAACTTTTATTATATTTTATTTAAATCTCCGCCTCGTCGCAAAAATGGTTACGACGAGGCGGAGGCTTATATCAAATTTATCAAGTTCCATTAACTTTATAACCGCTATCAATGCTTTTTATAAAAACATCTGAAAATATATATTACCTTTCCTCGCGGAAATAATTTACGCCGAGCGAAGCGGGCGGCTGGTTTTCTTTCTTGTCCATTATGCTTGTCACGATAAGCACTATGACCGTAATGACGTAAGGAAGCAGTTTTAATAGTTTCATCTGACTGAAAGAGATACCCGTTATATAATTCGCGGCTATATAAAGTCCGCCGAACAGAATGGAACCGAGTATGCTTAGGTCGGGTTTCCAGAGCGTAAAGATAACGAGCGCAATCGACAGCCAGCCCATAGCCTCTATCGTGCTCGCATTTTCCCAACTTCCGCCTATAAAATCCATAATATAGAACAGCCCGCCTATTCCCGCTATGGCGCTTCCGATTAAAATCGCGCCGTATTTATAGGCATTGACGTTTATGCCCGCGGCGTCCGCCGTGGCGGGATTTTCGCCTATGGCGCGGATATTCAGCCCCGTGCGGGTACGTTTAAGCATAACCGCAGCCACTATTGCCACGGCTATTGCAAGATAGACAAGTATCCCGTGTGAAAAGAATATCTCCCCGAACCAGCCTAAACTGTCCGCAAACGGCAAAGAAGATCGCATGAGCACGCTTGCCGCGGGAAGATGCGACCTGTCCACATAAACGTCCATTAAAAACTGTGCCAGCCCCGCACCGAAAGTAGTGAGCGCAAGCCCCGTTACGTTCTGATTGGAGCGCAGGGTAACCGTTAAAAATGCGTAAATCAGTCCGCCCAACGCCCCGAACATACATGCAAACAATATGGAAATAAGCGCCAATAAAATAAAGGACGCTCCGTCCGCCCCGGCGGAATTCATATATATAGCCGCGCCCCAGCAACCGCCCGCCGTGCCCATGCACATTATGCCGGGTATGCCGAGGTTGAGGTGCCCCGCCTTTTCCGTGATTATCTCTCCTACGCAGCCGTATAAAAACACCGTACCTATACAAATGGCGCTCGTTATAAATGTAACCATTACTTTTCCTCCTTGTCCGCAACGTCCGCGGAGAGCAGCGTTTCTTCCGCGGAAATCGCTTCTCCCTGCATAAAATCGGCTCCTTCGCCCGCCGCCTTCTTCTTTTTGCGGAGTTTTACTTTATAGGAAATAAAAAATTCACAGCCTATCACGCAGAAATAAATCAAACCGATTATTATATCGGACACGGCGTCGTTAGTGATGCCGAAAGCCGTCTGGACCTGCCCCATTCCCCTGTCCAGGAACGATATAAAGAAAGCGGTGAATATCATTACAAGCGGATTGAATTTAGCGAGCCATGCGACCATTATCGCCGTAAAGCCCATATTGTTGGCGCTCGTTTCGCTTATCGTATGATGAATGGAGCCTGCAAGCAGAAGTCCCACAACCCCGCATATCGCGCCCGAAACAGCCATGGTGCGGATAATCACCATTTTAACGTTTATCCCGACGTATCTCGCAGTATTTTCGCTTTCGCCCACAACCGCCACTTCAAAGCCGTGCTTTGCATACTTCATATATGCAAAAATAGCAGCCGTAACTACGGCGGCAACAAGAATGATAAGCATATATTCGTTGCCGAGTTCGGGGAAATTTCCGTATTTTATGGGGGCAAGCGTATTGGAGCCGCTCGTAACCCATTTGTTTATACAAAACCCTACGATCCCCACCGCTATGTAATTCATCATGAGCGTAAAAAGGGTTTCGTTGGTCTTGAAAAACGCCTTGAATATGGCGGGAACAACCGCCCATATCGCCCCCGCGAGTATACTCGAAACCACCATGCAGAGAATTATCACTCCGTCGGCGACTTTTCCGCCCATATAGAACATACACGCGATGGCGGCGAGCATGCCTATGAGTATCTGACCGTTGCCGCCCAGGTTCCAGAACTTCATTTTGAACGCGGGCAAAAGCGCAAGCCCCGCAATCAAAAGGAGCGAGGTATCCCTTAAAAGCATCCATATCCTTCTCGACGTGCCGAAATTGCCCGAAAACAGTTCCGCTATAACGGAAAACGGGTTTGCTTCCTCGAAAATAACGGTACAGAGCACCGAACACAATATAAGCCCCGCCACAATAGCCGCCGCTCGTATCAGCACGGCTTTTCCCATGGATATATCCCCCCGCCGCGAAATATGAAACAGCGGTTCGCGCACCGCTTTCTTATCTGTCATCTTCTGTCTCCTTTTCTCCTGTTCCGACGCGCTCCGCCGCTTTCCATTCTTCTTCGGTAAGGTTGCTGTCTTTCGCTATACCGAATTTCTTGTCCGTCTTGGTTTCGTTGAGGTCGAGAGAGCCTGTCATCATAAGCCCCAATTCTTCCTTGGTCGTCTTACCCGCGTGAACGATACCCATATTCTTACCGTGGCAGAGCACCATGATTTTATCGCATAACGCAAGCATGACGTCCAGATCTTCGCCGATAAAGAGAATTCCCGTTCCCTTTTTCTTCTGTTCGTTCAGAATGTCGTATATTAGATAAGAGGAATTTATATCGAGCCCGCGGACGGGATATGCTGTGATAATAACGTTCGGTCCCGCCTCGATTTCCCTGCCCACAAGTACTTTCTGCACGTTTCCGCCCGAAAGTTTTCTGACCGGCGTTTCGGAAGAAGGGGTCACTATATCGAGTTTCTTTATAAGAGCGACCGCACGCTCTCTTGCCGATTTTCTGTCCACGAAAGGCCTTAAAACGAAAGCGCGAATGTGAGCCAGTACACGATTTAAGCGTTTTTTTACTTCTGCCCGTTTCTGCGCTTTTACAAGTTCGGGGTCGAGGTTTTTATCCCCGACGGCCTGTTCTTCGGAAGCGTTTTCGACGGCCTCTTCAGAAACGGTTTTATTAACGGCACCGTCCGCATTACAAGAAGCAGTGTCGCCCGCTATTTTTGCGCCCGCATCGTATTCGACTTTCTGTTCCGAACTGCCGACGCCGCATTGCATATCTTCGTCATGAATAAAGTCCTCCGCCGTTTTTACGTCGGCATAGGTCTTTAACATCATATTGTCGGTTATGGAAAAAGAAGGCGCCAGCCCCATTCCCAGCCTGTCCTCGGGAATGAAGCTCATGGAAATGCCTTTTTCTATTATCTCGCGCGAGGGAAGCCCGACAATGCTTTCGCCCTTGTGCATTATAAATCCGCCCTCGACTTTTCTCAATCCCGCAATCGCCTCGCACAGTTCTTTCTGTCCGCAGCCGGCGATACCCGCGACACCGAGAATTTCTCCGCCTCTTATATAGAAATTTACCTTATCTATCGCGCGGTTTCCTTCGTCGGAATTTATTTCGAGGTCGCGTATTTCGAGCAAAGGTCTGTCAAAATCTGTTTTGACGCGTTCTATCTGCAAGTCGACTTTTTTGCCGACCATATATTCCGTAAGTTGTTTTTCGTTTGTTTCGGACGTCTTGACGGTTGTAATATACTCGCCTTTTCTTAAAATAGCCACTCTGTCCGAAATTTCCATGACCTCGCCGAGTTTGTGAGTGATAATTATAATCGACTTACCGTCCTCGCGCATTTTCCTTAGCACGGCAAAGAGTTTTTCGGTCTCCTGCGGGGTCAGAACGGCGGTCGGCTCGTCAAAGATCAGGATCTCATTGTC
>CALVWQ010000020.1 GCA_944367535.1 uncultured Clostridia bacterium | reverse complement strand
TTGTCGCATCCCTGAAATATAATTCCGCCATCATAGCAGATAAGGGATTTGCAAAGCTGACTGCATTATTATTATCCGTCGCGGAAACAGTTACTCCAGAACTCTCCTGCGAAACAACCGAACTGCCTTCCGCCACGAAAAGCCCGGAAATATTTCCGGAAGCGAAAGGCGAATATACGGGAAGCTCGAATGTCTGACTTATTTTTTGAGAGTTACCGTTTTCCGCATAATAATCGAATTTTACAGTTCCTTCCGACGGAACCGTTATCTTCCTGTCGGCGTCAAGTTTATTTTTGTTGAAATAAATGCTTTTATTTACATAGTCGCCGGCCTCATCTCCCTCGACGATAAAATCGGGCACTGTAAAAGCAGAACCTGCCGCAAGTGCAGAAGGCATGGGCGACAAAAATTTAAGTTTCGGATTGCTTTTTACGGCATATTCGAATTCCGTTTCTTTTATGTCGCCGAGATAGTCCGTAGCCTTAACGCTGACTTTAAGCGTCCCCGAACTTCCGAAAGTGTAATATCCGAGTGCATCGGGAAGAATTTTTTCTCCGTTAAACATATAACCAACTTCGACTTCCGGAATGCCGCTTCCGCCGCTCACAACGAAACTCGGCAAAAGCGATTTTTCAAGAGCATTATAGAAATTATCGGTATTGCGCGTCGGAGTTAACGTCATCGCGGAAATTTGTTCTGCAACCTTAATGTCATATTCTTTCAGTATAAGTAAATTATTTATATCTCTCGCTGAAAAAACAAGCTTATAATTACCCGCGCTCCTGGGCACAAAAGAATTATCAGTGATGGCTACGCCTTCTCCGTCGGGGCCCGTAACCATTCTGTTTATAATATATTCTCCGCGTAACAAATCATTGTTATCCGCTTCTGGAACAGCATACTTTTTTCCAACCATTCCTACCGGCATTTCGGAAGCGTATGCGAAATTATCGAACTTGACTTTTAAGGAAGTACTAGGTTCTAACGTAAGCGATTCTCCCGAAAGTTCCACTCCTCCTATCGAAGTTATTACGACTGCTCCCTTGCCGCTTATGTCGGCAAAATTAAGTCTTAAATAGACTTCTCCCGTCGTAAAGCCGTCGAACACATCGTCGCCCATGTGAATGGGATTATCCACATCGAGCAATAAAAAGTTTTTCTGATTTTCGGGTTCTCCC
Organism: uncultured Clostridia bacterium; assembly: GCA_944367535.1. Lineage (GTDB taxonomy): Bacteria > Bacillota > Clostridia > Christensenellales > Borkfalkiaceae > UBA1259. The sequence goes on along the minus strand of CALVWQ010000020.1, from coordinate 33,285 downwards.
ACATCCGCCCTTACTTCATTGGTCGAGTTATCGAAGGTAAAGTTGAAGGGTCTGTGTTCCTGTCCGTTACCGTACCAGCTTATCAGTTCTTCAAAAAGGTTGCTGAGATAATTGGTGGCGCCGTATTGCAGACGGAGTTTCCCGAAATCCTCCGTGGAAACATTGTTACCCGCCGCCGAAACACTGTTGCATGATACCAACGTATCCGTAACGGTCGGCGAACTTATATAGCTCCAACTTACTTTTACTTTTTTAGACGCGTCGTAAATATCTATGAGTTCGACTTCAACCGACGATATCTGGGAATCGTCGTTATGCAGAACTTCGAACGTTATGACGTCTCCGCCGATTTTATTCAGGTCGAGGACTCTGTTATAATATACCTGAGCGCCCGAAATATTTGCATCGAAACGAACTCCCGTCTTGGGGCTGTCATAATCTTCTATATCCGCGTAAATCTGAGGTATCGGACTATCATATGTTACATCGGTTATACCGAGCGTGGTCGAAAAAAGACCGCTTTCGTCCTTCGTAAGCGCAGAAGTTTCAGTGCTCACAGAATTATCTGGGTCCAAGGAAGGATATGCGGGTTTTCCGTTTAAGACACCTCCCGTCGTACTGCCGCACCCGACCGCGAGCATGACAGACAGAATGCACATGACGCATAATACAAGTATTTTCGTCTTTTTCATCATAATTTTCTCCTTTATTTTTCAGCCTTTTAATCCGCCTACCATGAAATTGGCGGTTATCAGTTTTTGAAATGCTACATACAAAATTACCACGGGAAGCGAAACTACGGCAAAACTCGCAAGTATCTGCGGCATGGTAGTGCCGAGTTCGAGCCTTGATTCGTATTGAAATCTGTAAACGCCCATGGCTACGTTATAGTAGGATGGCATCCAGAACATGAACGACGAATAATCGTTCCATGCGCCGATAAATCCCAACAGCATAAGCACCCAGAATGTCGGCATAATCATGGGAAACATTATAGTTATAAATACCCGAAGATGTCCTCCGCCGTCTATAAATACCGCCTCGGCATACTCCCATGGAACACCCTTAAAAGCCGCATGCAGCATCATGAAATTTATTCCCGAAAAAGCAAGACACGGTGCCGTCAGTATCATCAATAGCATATTGTTATATACGCCTAACTGTCTGCGAAGCAGCATTGCGGAACCCGTCGACCCGATTATCGGCAAAATCATAAGTATTATTCCGAGACTGTACAGAAAATTGCGGCCGGGGAACTTATATTTTGCCACCACATAGGCACACATGACCTGAATAATCAGACAGAATGCCGTATTGCCGAATGCCCATATAAAACTATAATAAAACATCCAAGGCAAAGTATAAATAACAGTACCGCTGCCGTCTTTCGACGTTGTCTCGAAACTCATGTTGTTCAGAATAAATTTATAATTATCCAGATACAACGATTTGGGAAAACTGAACTCGCTCTCCTGATAATACTGCACTATATCCTTAAACGAATTGATTATCATCCAATATATGGGAACGAGCAGCGACAGCGCGTAAATAAGAAGAATGACACCGAGCGCGTATTTAAGAATTATGCTCGCCTTTTCACCGGAAGACTTATGCAGTTTTACGTTTTTTGCCATAAATACCGTCCTCCCTTGTCGGGTCTATTCTGTCAAGCACATACCTGACGAGCAACGTCAGCGGAGCCACCACTACCGTAAGCAACATGCCCGCGGCTGCCACACCCGGGTAGTTCATCGGATTGGATTCGCTGAATATCTGCACCGTAAGATAATAGCCCATATTGTACGCCGTCGAAGGAGCGCTGTACATGAAGAACGGCACAAGCGCGCCCGAATCGGTCATCATCGCCGCAAACCCGAGAACCAAAAAGGTCGACAATGTCGGGAAAATAAGCGGCAGTATTATATATCTGAACTCCTGAAACATAGTGCACATTCCGTCAATCTGCGCACTTTCGTATATTCCCGGGTCCACAGAACGCATAGCGTTAGGGTAAATTATAAGACTGCTCGAAAACGAACTCCACACCGAATAAAAAAGCGTAGTACCGAAAACGTAATTGGAATTATCCATAAGATTCGGAAAGTTTATAAAACCCAATGATTTCATGAGCGATTGCAGCGACGAACCCGCAAAACTTCTGAACACCAGACAGAAAACAAACGATGATATTATCGACGGCATCATCACGAGGATTCGTATAAGCCTGTGAGCAAAACATTTCTTAAACAGCAAATAAGAAAATATCAGTTGTAAAGGCATCGAAATACAGAGCCCTACCAGATAAATCTTTATGGAGTTGGTAAAACTGATTTTTATAAGTCCGCTTTCCGCAAACAATTCGGTCAGAAAATATTTAAAATGCGCCCATCCCGCAAAAGTTCTGCTCCCGTCAATATTGACGTCCTGAAACGCGAGAATAAACGAATCTATGTTCACATATACATAAAAAACCGCGAATAACAATAACGGATAAACCAGAAAAGAATAGGCAAAAATCCATTCTTTCACGGTCTTACGGGAAACGCGCTTTTTTGAAGAAAACGCGTCGCCCGTAACTTTCTCTGCCGGTTTAATCATTGAAGAACCCCTGTGTTTTTGCTTTTTCGATAAACGCTGCCCAATTCGCCGCACTATAATAATTTGCAAGTCCCGTCTTGATTACGTCAAGGCTGTTTTCTCTTACCACTTTGAAAGGCTGGTCTATTGCGAGTCCGTTGATTCTCGGCAGGAAATATGTGTTGGTATCCCTGCCGCCCGCATAAGACAGCGGCGAATAAAGCTGTGCAATCTGTGGACGAACTACTTCTATATTTTCGTCGTCCGAATAAAGTTCAATCATATTTCTCGTAAAGGGAGTAAGCTTCTCCTCTTCTTCGGCTGTCAGCGTATATTCGTAAGGCATAATTGAACCCGTCATTGTAAGGAAAACGTTAAGTGCCTCATCGCTCGCAAGATACGCGAGGAATTCCTTGGTTACTTTCAGCCTGTCTTTGTCTTTATCTTTGGGAACTATCATGGCTCCCGATTCACAACAGGATATTGCCGACTTTTCACTCGCCTGTCCGTCTATATAAGGGAACAGCATATATCTGTATTCTCTCTGTCCGTACCCTCTCGAAGAATCGAGCGCGCCGAGCGTGTTGAACATGGTACGCGCCTCATATTCCCACCACGCACCGTCGAGCAGCATTGCAGACTGCGGATTGGTTGCAGTCGGATCGTATCCGAGCAAAAACTGACTTTGAGCGTCGATATGATTCTTGGTTCCGTCTTCGACTACGGGGTGCAGCGATATTCTGCTGTCGCCGACCCTCCTCGAATCAAAGTAATTCGCAAGAAATTCATAAGCTTTATAAAGTCCTTCCATTCCGCCTACTTTATATCCGTTTTCGAGAGTTATTACCTCCTCGGTTCCGTCGGCAAATTTGACCGGTTCGCCCTTACTGTCGTAATTAAAATACACATTATACAAATCAAGACCGCTATACTGTGCGAAAAGCGCCGATACCAAATGAACCGCATAAGAACCGATTTGTCCCGATGAAATAAATGCTTTCGCTCCCGTAGCGGATATTTTGGCAATCATTGCATCCCATTCCGCGACCGTCTGAGGCTGACCGTCATCGTATGTCCCGTATTTACCGTCTTTTCCCGCCGTAAGTATTTTGTCTCCCTGCGCATAATTAACCTTATTTTCCGAAGACTGGAATATCAGTTTTCCGTTCTGCTCCGTATAGGTAATGCCCTGAGCGCGAAGTTCGGCGCCGTCATCTTTCTCGTTGGCAAAATAATACCAGTTTTTATCCACGAACATATCGTGGTCGTAAATCCAGCCCATAACAGAATCTGCATAAGGCATGGCGTAAAGTCCCTCGCCGTATTTCGAATATATGGACTGCCATTCTTCATAACGAACCATTTTGTCTTTAAGCGCGGGTTTATCCGCCCCGTCGACTTTCATTTCCGCAACGTCACTCAGGTCTTCTAGATAATCGGAATAGATGAAATGCACGAAGTCGTTCTGCGACATTATATACATTTGTTTTTCACCGTATCCCGCTTCGAGTTCTTCGAGAATAAGTCCAGAATGAAGCTTTTCCGGCGTTATCTTTATTTTGTACTTTGCGTCATATTCGGGATGGTCTTCCATAAAATTTGCGACAAGCACATCCATATATTCCGTACCGTGTCCCCCGCCGTAATGACTTATGTTTATTGTAGTCTTACCCGAGTCGGGATCTTTGATTGTTTGCGGCCCGCATGAAATCGTCGATAATGAAAGCAATGCGGACAGTGCGACAGCCGCACAATTAAACAGTTTCTTTTTCATAACAGCATCTCTCCTATCTTAATCCCCGACAGGCAAATTGGTTTGCCTGTCGGGCAAATTTTTATCTTTTACGCAAAACGAATGTTTTTCAACCACAGAGAAATATTGTCCTCGGCAGTTGCGGGACGATACAGCATTAAAGCGAATGCCGGCTCTGCCGTTGCGGGAATTTCAAAAGTATACCATGTCCCCGCCACCATATTATCCCACAAAACCGCAACGCCTTCGGAATTCTTTATCGGCACATTCCACAATCCGACTTCTCCGCCGAATTCATGCCAATAGGTAATAACATTTTCTTCAAAACAAATATCAAAAAGGAGTTTCGCTTCCGCACCGATACCGTTCTTTAACTGGGTATATGCAAAAGAATTTATATCGAATTTCAAATTACATGAACCTGCGTCGGTAAAAGTGCCGCCATCTTTTCGGCAGAATTTATAAGCCTGCATAGCGTCGTCGTACTTAAACTGCATATACCCCGGGTCGGTAACTTCAAATCCGTCGAACTGGTCGCTTTCCGAATCGAGAGGAGCGACTATTTTAGCAAATTCCTCTGCCGTAACTACTTCAAAATCAATATTTCTGCCGTTAAGCGTCGCTGAATAACGTCCCGTTTCGGCAAACGTGAAAGTATTATCCGATTGCAGCACAATCGCTCCCGAAGGACCATTCACCGAATATACTCCTCCGAACACGCCGTCTTCAAAACTGACCTTTTCGCCGATTTTATAAACATAACCGTCTTTAACTTTATCCGATTTCTGCAAATCCATATCGTTTTCGAAACGGATATTTTTTACCCAGTAAACCGAGTTGACTATATTGGTTGCACGCTGATTGAAAAGTTTATAACTCGTATAAGTGTCGAGTGTGCTCAGTCCGCCCGTCTGCATATACACGGTATACCATCTGTCGGCTTTTACCTCACCGTAAGAAACGCTCGCGCCCGTACTCGCGTTCACAAACTTCAACTCACCATAGAAGTAGGCGTGTTGCGGATTGCTTCCGTCTTCGAGCGCCATCCAGAACATCATATCTTCCGCAGTTTCCGAAAAGCACATATCCATCGCAAGATAGGTATAATCCTCGCAACCCGCAGCGATTTTTTCGTATTCGGGAGAATCGATGTCAACCGTTATACTGTTTTCGTCATTCGTCGGAGCCTTTACGGGCGTTACTTTATAAGCGTCTTTCTCGGCATCGTACTCAAATGTAGCATATTCCGTATTTCCCGACCTTATGGAATAATCGGTCTGCGAAAAAGAAAGCGGTGCGACGATTTTATCGTATTTTTCCGCAGAATATGCGCTGAACATCACAGTGTTTCCGCCCATTACCGCCGTATATATTCCCGGCTTATCGACGACGACCTTGTTGCCGTTTCTGACCTCCGCCGCGCCGCTCGGACCCGTAACCGTATATTCCGGTTTCTCCTCTCCGAAATCGGGAAGTGCGTACAGTTCCCCGTCCGCCGCGTAGATTCCGTTATTTACGGCATTATCTTTTATTACATAGTTATACGTTGCGTAAATATTCTCATAATTTGCTTCGGGGTCCTGACTTTCCCATTCCGAAATTGCGGCGATTGCCACCTGTTTCATAGAACGCGAATTGTCGGCATCCGAATAATCTGTATACATATAGCCGTTTGCCTCCGTCCATACATATCCCACTGCCGAAATTGCAGTCCCGTAATTCGCTTTTCCTATATCCGTGAGGCATACACGCGAAGAATATCCGCTGTCTGTTCTGAACCATTTATCGCTAGTGTCTATATTGAGTACGTCGGGTGTTTCCACTGTGAGCGCGCTCTCGCCTTTCATCGCCGTCGGAAGCAGAAGCACTCCGCTTCGGCTGCCATCAATCGCTTTCAATTCTTCGAATTTTTCGACGGTCATGTTCATTTCAAAACGTATGCCGTCTGTAAGCCCGTCTTCCATAACTCTTATGTATGCCCCGTTCGTCATATCGAATCCCGCGGTCTCATCCGCGCGGACGGCAGTGCATGCAAACATACATAATGAAAGGCAAAGACCGAAAAACATCAACAAACACAAAAAGCCATTTTTCTTTACATTCGTTTTTTTCATTTTCTTTTTCCTCCTTACTCCCATGTATCCTTATAACTTCCGTCTGCGTCCTGCTCTATTCCGCTCGAAATCATTACGTCACAAGACTTTGCCGATACCGTCTCGATTTCAGGTACAGAATATATTCTTTTTTTCTCGATATTATTTATCATGTTTCCTCTCCTTTATATATTTTCCGTTTAACGATTTTTATCTTTAATTTACGGCATCAATCGTATCGGTGAACCTTATATTTCTTATCCAATACGCCGAATTGTCGCCCTCGCTCGGCTGCTGAGTTATCAAATTATAACTCGTATAAGTATATTGCGTGCTTAACCCGCCTGTCTGTATATATACCGTATACCACTTTCCGCCTTCCACGAGTTCATATTTTTCTTTATTCTCGGACGAATTGATAATGCTTTTGCTCTCCGCATCGACATAAGTCAGTTCGCCGTACCAATATCCGTGATAAGGGGTCATACTATTATCCTCGGTATATAACCACCAGAACATTCCGTAAGGACTTTCCTCGAAACACATATCAAAAGCAAGATATGTATACTTATCGCACCCTGCGGCAATTTTATCGTATACTTCGTTATCGGTATTCACAATCAGGCAATTTGCACCCGTGTTATTATTTTTCAACGGCGTCATTTTATATGCGTTCATAGATGCGTCATATTCGAACGTCGAGTATTCCGCATTGCCTGTCGTGAGCGCGTAATCATGCTGATCAGATACAAGCGGTGCGACTATTTTTTCATATTCCTCCGCGGTGTAAGCCGTAAACGTAATTGTTTTGCCGTTTTCAGTAGCCGTGTAAAGTCCGGCCTCCGTCATCTTAAAAGTATTGTCTGCGCCGAGAACAATCTCTCCCGAAGGACCGTTTAATATGCTTTCCGCACCAAACGAAGCGGGAAGACTGTATTGTTTATCGCTCACCGTGTAGATATATTTATCGCTGACATAGGTTTTTTCTTTATATTCGGGTATTTCATCCTCGAAACGGATATTCTTTACCCAATAGGCACTGTTTTCGCTTGCGCCGTCGCAAATCACCTGGTCGAAAAGGTCATATCCTCCGTTCACTTCCTTCGTAAGACCGCCCGTCTGTATATAAATCGTATACCAGGTATTTGCTTTCACGCTCAAATATGAGCCCAATTTCAGATTGTCTTCCGTTTGCGTATAGGTTATTTCGCTGAACCAATATCCCTGATAACCTACCGCCCCGCTCTCCGTGGCCACCCAGAATGTGATGCCGTTCTGTGAACCGGGCGCCGAAAAATACATATCGAACGCAAGATATGTGAACATATCACATCCCTGTTGAAGTTTTGTAAGCGTTTCGCTGTCGCTTTCCGCCATAATTGAGTTCATGTGAGTATTATCGGTTTTAAGAGGGGTCACTTTATACGCGTCCATTTCGGAATCGTAGTCAAAAGAAATATACGACGCATCTTTTGGAGCAAGTCCGTTACTGTCGCTTGCGTTATCGAGCGGAGCGACATTTTTGACGTACCTTACTGCATAATCTTCCGCAGTCAAGACGGATATAATTGCTTCATCTTCTCTTTCGGTTACAGAATTTCTCACTCCCGATATTTTAACCGTATAATCTCCGAGAGTAAGCATTCCTCCCGCCCTGTTAGAAATGATAATCGAGGTGCCGTCGGCGGTAACGTCAACGTTACATTCGCTTGCGCCCTCCGCAGAATATTCAAATTCGAACTGTTGAGGCATCTCTTTCTGCGGCACGGGAAGTTCTATATACTCAGCCTGCGCGTAAAATCTTCCGTCAAATATAGGCTCTTCATAAACGAGAGGCTTAACATCCGTAAAGGAAAGAGTATATTTTTCGCACCATTCTTTTGTGGTTATTTTAAGTTCTATGTCTTTTTTGTTTCTCTCTAAGTCGTCGCGGAAAGCCGCGGTGTTTATTGTCAGACCCGATTCGCTCTTATAATAATAAGCATAATCGACATATTCGCCGTTTGCATAAAGATACAGATTTTTGATATCGTCTTCCGTTAGCGACATCGTAAGCGTAACGCTCTCGTCCGCCACGTCGGGAACTTCCGCACTTATATTAACCTCTTTGCTTCCCGAAACGACAAAGGTTACGTTTGCGCTTACCGTGTTGCCCGCAAGGTCGGTCGCGCTGTAATTATAGATATAGCTGCCGTAATCGCCGGCGAAATATTTATCGGATTCCGCTTTTACGGCAATCTCCGTACCGAATGTATCCTTGGCGGTGATTCCCCATGTTTCGGCATCCGAAAAATCTTTACTCACGGCGTCTTTATATGTTACCTCGTAATTTTCACCTATCTTTTCGCCGCCGATCAGTATTTCGGGAGTACCGAAAACATAGGCTGTCTTTTTCAGCGTCGCGCCGTTCTGACTGTACACGATTTCGTAAGCGCCCGTCTTACTTACGTCAACGGCGCCCGCGTCGACAGTTACTCCGTCAGGGAGGTCTTTATTGAAATCAAACGATGTATCGCCCTGTTTTATATACATATCCGATACCGTCGCCGTAAACTGACCTTCCGCGGGTTTTTTGTCGCCGGAACATGCGACAAACATGAACATTAAACCCATGACCGCCGCAAGACCGAACAGACAAATTCTCAGATTCCGTCTTTGCTCTCCTTTCTTCATCTTCTCTCTCCTTATTTTTATTTTTTTAAGATTATTTCTTCCGTTTTACCGCTCTGCATGGATTTATCCGCCATGAAAACACACAGGTGTCCGTATATGCTGTCGTCGATTTTCGTACATGAAATACTGACTTCGCCGCCACGGACCATATTGACAAAATCCTTTATTATTCCGTCGTCTCCGCCTGCATGATGATCGTCTTTTTCGAAAAGTCCCGAAACGTCGAATTCTTTTTCAAGATAATCGGCATTGAAAAAATCATAAGTACGGACGCAGAATTTACAAGATTCAATCATTCCCTGTATTTCGCCTTTTGTACCCATTATACGAATAAGCCTGCAAGGTCTTACTGCGCCCTGTATCATACTGTGAGTCGCCGTACTCCCGTTTTCAAAATGTATCATTACCGCCTGATGGTCCACAAGGTCGGAATTTACTTTATACGCACATTCGCCGTGCGGATTATAAGTTTTGAGCGACTCAGTCTTTTGTTCGCGAGAGATGCTTTCATAATCGTTGTCTATACACGTCCAGGAATAGTATGGGTATTTATCGTTCAGAACATATATTGATTTCGCAGAATATTGGCATGTATCCACATGCGGGCAGTCGTTAAGACATCTCGTACCCGCGCCCCTCGGGGCTTTTTCCGCCACAAGGAAATTCCTCCCGCCGAAACTCGACACGCGCGAGGGCGAGGTCTTATTATTTAGCCAACATATCAGGTCGAGGTCATGGCAGCATTTCGCCAGCAGCATGGAGCTTCCGCATTTTTCCGTACTGTTCCATTTCCCGCGAATATAAGAATTTGAAGCGTGCGCAATCCCGACGTTCTCGCATGTTTCTATGTGCATGATTTCACCTATCTCGCCGCTCTCCACCACTTTTTTTATGGCAAGATAGAAAGGTGTATACCTAAGAACGTGACACACCATTAGAAGACACCCGTTTTCTTCCGCCGTCTTTTTTATTTCCAGCAGTTCTTTTTCGTTGTTGACGACCGGTTTTTCAAGCAACATGTTATATCCCGCCCTTAAAAGCGGCATGGCGGTACGATAGTGCCATTCGTCCATTGTCGCATTGATTACCCCGTCTGCCAGCCTGCCGTGCTCCTTTTCATAGCTCAGCAAATCGTCCACGCTTGCAAACGTCATAGATTCGGGAACTCCGTATTTTACCGAACCTTCTTTTCTTTTTTCAATATCGGGGTCGACTATCGCAACGACTTTCAGGTCTTGCGGATTTGTCAGCGCATATTTACAATAGCAATTTGCCCGCTCTCCGTTCCCTACTATTATTACTTTAACCTGTTTCATATTCTCTCCGCGGTCCGATTTAAAATCGGGCTCTTTACCTTATTCTCTGCAAATTTGCCGAAAGTTCGGCTATAAAATTATCGTCAAGCGCACCTTTTGAAAAATACGCTATACCCCGTATCGGCATATTATATACGGAATATTTCAGGAATTTATCCGCCTCGAAATCTTTGTCGGTAACTTCCTCGCCGAACGCCCAGTAATTTATAAACGGCTTGAAATAATCCAGCGCTTTTTCCCTGTATTTTTCATTCTGCAACAGATACCCAAGCGGGGTGTTTTCGTTTATGTCAGAAATATCGTTCCCGAAAAAAGAAAATTTTGCGCAAGACAACAAGTTCTCGGAAGAAAGCGCCACGCATATTTCCGCCTCGCCCTCAAACAATTGTTTTTTCCCGCCGATATACCGTTCAAACGCCTCTCTGCCGAGTTTCACCGTCCTTGTGGCGCTCTGCCCTTTGTCAAGACGTACGGTATCAAATTCCACAAGTTGCATTTTAGGCTGAAACAGGCTCTCCGTTCTTAAATATATCTGCACAGTCTCCTTGCCGTCATATTCCGAAATGTTCTTTATTTCATAAGAAACGTTAAAGTCGTAATCGCCCTTTCTTTCTATTTTTATATTGTCTGTTTCAAACTTTGCATACGAAAGTCCGAAACCGAAAGGAAACCTGGTTTTTACGCCGAAACTCGTATAATATCTGTAACCGACGTATTCGCGCTCTTCGTATACGATATTCTGCCTGTCACCGTAATTTTTATGGCACGGCACGTCTTCGAGGCGCATGGGAAAAGTTTCGGCAAGTTTACCCGATGGTGTTACATCTCCGAACAACACGTCCGCCGCCGCCTCGCCGAAAAACGTACCCGCATAATATGTTTCGAGTATGGCGTTCACGTTATCTGCAAACCCGACGTCCACGGTGCTTCCGTTCGTAAGAACTGCAATGACTTTATCTTTATGTATTGTAAGTTTATCGATACAATCCGTTTGTTCTTTCGGGAAAAACAGGTTTTCGCGGTCGAATGCCTCGCTGTCGCAGTCCTCGCCCAATGCAAGGAACACAAGGATTTTATCGTAACTTCCCAACTCTTTTATATTATCATCGCTCAGGTCAAAACTTTCGCTATACACTGCATTGACCCTTTCCCGTATCGCCTGCAACGGCGAAACCACATTGCCGCACCTTAAATTAGCGCAGCCGCCGCCCTGAATACGCGGAACCTCGGCATTTTTTCCTATAACAAATATTTTCTCGTCCGTTTTTAATGGCAGTGCGCCGTCATTTTTAAGCAGCACGAAAGATTCTCCCGTATAACGCCTGATTTCCGCGGCATCCGCCTCGCAAGGTTTTCCCGAAATATCGTTTAATCTTTCTACCAATTCCGTCAACCTTTGCAGCTTCTCGTCTATTTCTTGTTCCGTAAGTTCCCCCCGCTCATAAGCCTCACGGAGTTTCGGATACGAAATATCGGCGTTACCCGGCATTTCGAGGTCAAGACCGTTTTTGAGAGAATTGACTAATCCCACTACCGACGCCCAATCGGATATGGTTATTCCCTTAAATCCCCATTCTTTTCGGAGAATATCCTTTAATAGTTTACCGTTTGCACAACTGTGCTCACCGTTTATACTGTTATACGAAGTCATCACGGCATCGGCACCGCCGCGACGAACTATAATTTCGAACGCTTTCAGATAAATATTCCTGAGCGTATCTTCGTCAACAACACTGTTCTGCGTCCATCTTTGCAGTTCCTGATTGTTACAGGCAAAATGTTTTACGCACGCCCCTACTTTTTCACTGCGCAAGCCCTCAGCAAAAGCACTCGCGAGTTCTCCCGTAACAAAAGGGTCCTCCGAATAGTATTCGAAATTTCGCCCCGTCAGCGGACTCCTTTTGATATTTATCGCCGGAGCAAGCAAAAGATTGATGTCTGCGCGTCTGCATTCGCCGCCTATCATCTTTCCTATTCTGTAACACATATCTCGGTCAAACGACGATGCCATAAGGCATGTGTTGGGAAAACAGACAGATTCTTTTTCTGTGTTTTTCACGCCGAACGGACCATCGGACATGCGCAGCCCGTTCTTTTCAAGCCATGGAAGTTTTACCGCGCTGAATCCGTCGCAACCCGTAAGCATTTTCAGTTTCTCTTCAATTGTCAATGTCTTAAAACTTTTCCTTGACATACCCTATTCCCGCATTTTGCGATTTTATATCTAAATCTTATCACCTAGTTTTGACGTTTTCAACCCAAAAATAATCACAGATGTTTCAAAAGTTATCAATTTTGCTTTTATATCCCTTATTTATGTATCATAAATATCTTTTTTCTCAAATTATTGACTTTGACAATCACGAATGTTATACTTTAATAAATCAATGCTACGGTGATGTAAAAATGAAGTACAACAAAACCGATTTATATGAACAAGTAAACGATGTTTCCACCACTTTTATATGGAAAACACACGAAAACCTCGGTTATTATCCGCATTTCCACGCTGCGGTGGAAGTTTATTTCCTGTTAGACGGAACCATGGAAGCCGAAATAAACGGAAAATCCTTCAAAATGGAGGCGGGCGATATTTCCATCGCAAACCCGTTTGAAATTCACATGTATTCGCAGACTGACGTCGCGCACGTTTCCGTACTTATTTTCAGCAATGAATTTCTTAACGATTTCAACGGTTTATACCAAGAAAAAATATTGCCTACGCATCTGACCGATAAGGAATATAACAAAAAAATCCTCGAAATAATGAACGACGTTCCTTACTCTTTTACCGATACGACTCTTTCCGTTCTCGCCAGAAAAGCATACGTCAATCTCATCTTGGATAAAATAATTTCGCATTACGGAATAACTAAACCAAACGTCACCCACAATCAAATAATGGAAATAATATCTTACATCTACAAAAATTACAATAAGCCCATTACTCTCGAAACACTTTCAAAAGAATTCAATTACACGAGAACGAGTATATCGCGGCTTTTATCAAAATATTTAAAAACAGACCTGCGTTGTTTCCTAAATAACCTGCGCGCAGAACAGGCAAAAAACTTTCTCGCAAATCCTAAATATGCGCATTGTTCGATTCTCGAAATCGCATCTTTCTGCGGTTTTGAAAGCGCGGCGACTTTTTATCGTTCTTACAAGAGAAGATACAATTCCTGTCCGAGAAAATCGTAATATTTTATCGTAAAGATATTATAAAAATTGTTAAATTATTATTAAGCCCCCGCCCGCTGCATAAAAGCAGCGGGCGGGGGTTGAACTTTAAACTTGGTTAAACCTTAAACTTAGTTGAACTTTAAACTCAATTGAACTTTAGACTTGGTTAAACTTTAAACTTAGTTGAACTTTAAACTCAATTGAACTTTAAACTTGGTTAAACTTTAAACTTAAAATATTTTTTCATCAGTTTTCGTAAATATCGCTGCTCGTATACAGCCCGTCGCCGTAATATACCGTCGCCATTACATATTTATAACTTTTGGGAAGCGATATGACCATGTTCTTTTCGGGATGTATGTTCTCGGATTGCCAAACAAATTTATGAGGGTCCCCCACGCCGTCGGTATAAAGCATTTCCGCCCGATCGATTTTTTTATCGACTGTCAGATACATATATCCGTCTTTAACTGCCGATTCGAGACGTACGCGTTCATCGGTACCTCTAAGTCTGTCGTTCATGAACGAAAACACAGTTTTATTGCCGAAATTGCTCTCGTTATCATGATACAAGTCGGGAATTATCGCTTTTTCGGCAGTATGCGCAAAAAGAGAATATGTCTTTTTTCTATTCAAAGGAGAAAACGCCGCATCATTTAAACCTGCCTGCATAATAACGGGAACGTTTATGCCGTTTACATACGTACGCGGGTCGTAATAGGTATCATAAAATTTCTTGTTTTCAAGATATTTAAAAAGCCCTGTTTCCTCTCCCAACAAATCCTCGGTTATAAATCCCGCCGAATATATTATCGCTCCGGCACAAAATCTCGGGTCGATTCCGAGCGCTATCAAAGCCATTACGCCTCCCCAGGATATCCCCACGACGCCCGTCTTATTCCTATCTACATAATTTTGCGACAAAAGATAAGAATGGGCCGCCGCTATCTGTGCCACCGAATAATATGTATACGATTCGCGCGGGTCGTTCATTATGTCGGGAAAACTACCTATTCCGTATCCCTTTACCCAAGGATTACTTTTGGCATTAACGATATCGTCGTCCGTAAAATGACAAAAGTTTATATCCAACGACATTGCGACATACCCTCGCGCCGTCCATTGCTCCACCCATTTATAATAAGCGTTCCCTCCGCCGCCGTGAACAAGAACTACCGCAGGATACTTTTTATTTTCCTCAACGGCAGGCTTTCCCATAAATGCGAATGACTTCATCTCCTTGCCGTTTATCACCGTATTTAAATACCCGCCCCATATATTTTTCGGCAAAGCCGAAAAGCGTACCGCATCAAAACCGTTATCAGAAAAATACGCGCCCCATTCCAACTTTTCTCCGACTTCCCGATATACCTGCATACGATAAAAAAGTTCTACGAAAGCATCGGTATAAAATTCATACCAGAAATCGTTGGGATGATTTAAGTTGTTGCCCGATATTTCGCAATAATCCTTTCTTTCCGCCAAAAAGTAAAACAGTCTTTCGAGGTTTACGGCTATAATTCCGTCAGTCTGCATATTTTCCTGCACTTTCGCATATTCAAGCAATAATTCTTTATTATAAATCTTTTCACAGTCGGGATTCTGTGGTGTAGGCGACAAAAGCGCTATATCCGCCTCCGGATTATACAAGCGTATAATGTCTATGGTTTTTTTCAGGCTGTCTGCATAATCCGCAACACTCATCCCGCCCGCGGCGTCGTTTCCGCCCAATCCTATTACGACCATATCGAAATTCTGCCCGCCGAACTTTTCTTCCGCCGCTTCAAGCCCCCATCCGATACCGTACCCCGAACGGGAAAAATTAACAACCTCTATTTTTGCCCCGTAAAATTTCTCTGACCTCTCTGCCGCAGCGCTCATCCAATGCTTATATCCTTCGAAACCAATTTCCCACGACGAATTTGCCGCGTTACATACACTGTCGCCATATAATGCAATTCGGAGTTTTTTGTCCTCGGTAAGTTTTTTATAACTTTTTTCGAGATTTATTTTATACGGCAAAGCGGAGGGAAACGGCGTTTTATCGCAATCGTAATCCGCGAGAATCTGCACGGAACGCAGATATGCGGGAGAAATAATCAGGCATTTCCCCACGTCGTATTCCCCGTTTTCCGACGGAATCGACGAGGGTACATTCTCGTTTTTAAGCCATTCTTTTTTAAAATACGGTATGCTTTTATTGAGCAAAATTACTTCGTTTTTTTCCACTCTGTAATCAGCCCCTTCTTCGAGAACAAATCCGTCCCGCGTGCGCAAAAGTATGCCTCGGGGGTTATCGAATGCGAGATGGCCGCTTATCTTCCCGTCTTTTTCAGAAAATACAACCGTCTCTTTGTAAACTTTATTTATCGACCTTAAAGGTACAAATCCCAGCATGACGCCTCTCCTTATCTATCTTTTTTTAAATTTTTTATATCCCGGGCTTTTATTATTGCCGCCATTTCAAACTTTTTATTTATATAATTTATTATTCCGTTAAAGAAACGAAATGGTAATCTTTAAAAAACATTTCAATTTCTTTTTTTTGAAAATAATTATATCTAAACATATACTTATTGTCAACTCACAAATATTCTTTAAGGTTTCATTTTTTATCCTTTTACACGTTCCGTTTTTATGCACGGCTATCCCCCTTATTCTCCTGAAATCCGATGGAAAAATTTACCTGAGTTCTTTTTTTCTAAAAGACGAACATTTGTTTGACTTTTATAAATTTTAGACTTATACTTAAAATACACGTTAAAAAAGGCGGAAAAATGCGTAAGCGTTTACCGTTCGCGGTCACACGCGGTATTTACGGAGCGGCTTGCAATATATGACGCAACGCTTTCACCTATAACATTCACGGCGGCGACAGACGCGAGGCAATTTTACATGCCGCAACCGCGGCAAAAAATTACGAAAAGATTTATATAAAGGAATTATATTATGTTAGACGAAAAAAGACTTGCCATACTTACCGACGCGGCAAAATACGACGTTTCCTGCTCGTCGAGCGGTTCTACGAGGAGTTATAAACGCGGACAAATCGGCAATGCGAGTTTCGCGGGTATATGCCATTCTTTCACACAGGACGGAAGATGTATATCGCTTCTTAAAATCCTGCTGTCGAACGACTGCGTATACGACTGCGCTTACTGTATGAACAGGCGTTCCAATTCCCTGCCGCGCGCAACCGCCGCCCCCGAAGAAATCTGCGAACTCGTCATGGCGTTTTACAGGCGCAATTATATTGAAGGACTGTTTTTATCTTCCGCAATAGTGAAAGGCCCTAACCACACCATGGAAATGCTGTTTGAAACTGTGCGCAAACTGCGCGTCGATTATAAGTTCAACGGGTATATTCACGTAAAAGGCATACCTTCTGCAGACAAGCTATTGATAACTCGGACAGGCGCACTCGCCGACAGAATGAGTTTCAACATAGAATTGCCGAGCGAAAAAAGTCTCAAACTTCTCGCCCCGCAAAAAAGTAAGGAGGCGATAATAGAACCTATGAAAATGCTCGCTCTTGACCGATATTACCTTTCCCCTGCCAAAAGGCGCAGCGATTTTCTGCCCGCCGGTCAGACCACGCAGATGATAATAGGCGCATCGCCGGAGTCGGACGCCCATATACTGAAACTTACCGAATATATGTACCGCAATTATAAATTAAAACGCGTATACTATTCTTCATATATGCCGACAAATTTCAACACGACGCTGTTGCCGACGGTTGCCGCTCCGAAATTACGGGAACACAGGCTGTATCAGGCTGACTGGCTGTTAAGATTTTACGGCTTTACGGCGGACGAAATAACGGACACGGACGGTAATCTCGCGGAAGAATATGACCCGAAATGCGCATGGGCATTAAAAAATCTGCATCTTTTCCCCGTAGAAGTAAATTCCGCCCCTCTCAGCCTGCTGCTGAGAGTGCCCGGAATAGGCGTAAGAAGCGCATTTAGAATCAGATCTGCCAGAAAATACGCCAAACTCGGATTCGACGACCTTAAACGCATGCGAGTAACTTTAAAGCGCGCAAAACATTTTATTACATGCGGAGGAAAATTTTTCGGAAGCGAAAACGAGAACGAAGTAAAACGCCTGCTGATAGCCGCCGAAACAGACAGATATACGCAATTATCGTTTTTATCGGGCGGAGACCCCGCGGCGGAATCCGCCCTTACAGGTGAATTATGAAAATATTTTTTATTCAAAACAACGTTGAGGGACTTTTATCCGCATTATTTTACAGCTTCGTCGCCAAAGTGGTGCCCGACGAAGTTACGGACGTGGAAATTTATCAACAAAAAATAGACGACGAAATCACTTATATAAAAACCGACGCAGCGCAAGCCGAGCGCGTACAGACGGCGCTTACCCGCTACGGCGGTTACGACATCATACGCCGCCTCAAAAACTGCATGTTATCCTGCGATGAAAATGCCACGTCAACCGCTTTCCGATACGCTTACAAAACTCTGTTTTTCAAAAAAGACATCTCGGGAAATCTCGCCGACCCGACAGTCGCACAGTTTGTCTTTACAGAACAGAAAGTATTGACGGAAAGACACCACATCATAGGCTTTCTCAGATTCAGGGAATCCGCGGGAGGCGTTATTTACGCGCGCTTTTCTCCCGATAACGACATAACCGAACTCGTCGCACCGCATTTTCTCAAAAGGCTGTCGGGACTTCCGTTCGTAATTCACGACATAAAGAGAAACAAGATAGCTATATCCGACGGTTTTGCTCTTAAATTCGACCACACCGACCTCCCCGCCGCATTCACGCCATCGGACGACGAAGAAGCGTTTGCGAATTTATGGCGCAGATATTACAAGGAAATCAACATAGAAGAACGCAAAAATTTAAAACAGCAAGATAGATTCATGCCGAGAAGATACCGCAAATTCATGCCTGAAACTTATGAGAGATTCTGACGTTTTTATAAAAATATCGACGGCTAAAAAATTATATTAAACGCTGATTAAAACGCCGCGCAAACAAATCCGTACAAACAAAATCCGCCCGTCTTTTCCGCAAATTAGCGGAAAAGACGGGCGGATTATTGATTTTAATTAAAAAGCATACGGAAATTAAGAGTTTTTTACCGACCTAAACCGACAAAGGCTTAAACGTTGCCCTGCGCTTTCATCGCTTCCGCCACTTTAAGGAAGCCAGCAATGTTCGCGCCCGCCATATAGTTGCCGGGCATGCCGTATTCCCTTGCCGCATCATCGCAAGCCTTGAAAATGCTCTTCATAATGTTATGAAGTTTTTCATCGACTTCTTCGAAACTCCATGAAAGCCTTATGGAGTTCTGGCTCATTTCCAGACCGCTCGTCGCAACGCCGCCTGCGTTTGCCGCCTTCGCGGGTCCATACAATATACCGTTCGCGAGATAGGTATCAATCGCTTCGGGAGTCGAAGGCATATTAGCACCTTCGGACACGACTTTACAGCCGTTCTTAACAAGTATAGCGGCACTCTTTCCGTCTATTTCATTCTGCGTCGCGCAAGGAAGCGCTATATCGCAGGGAATCGTCCATATTCCGCTGCAACCCTCGTGATATTCGGCGTTCTTGCGGTAATTGACGTATTCTTTTATTCTCTTTCTTTCGACTTCTTTTAACTGTTTTACGACCGCGAGGTCAATGCCGTCTTTATCATAGATATAACCGTTACTGTCGCTCATCGCAACTACTTTTGCGCCGTATTCGGTAGCCTTCTGGCATGCATAAATAGCAACATTGCCCGAACCGGATATAAGTACAGTCTTACCTTCGAAACTCATTCCGTTGGCTTTCAGCATTTCGTTTGTGAAATAACACAGCCCGAAACCGGTAGCCTCCGTCCTCGCAAGCGAGCCGCCGTAGGTAAGCCCCTTGCCCGTAAGCACGCCTACCCACTCGTTTCTTATTCTCTTATACTGACCGAACATATATCCTACTTCCCTCGCGCCCGTGCCGATGTCGCCCGCGGGAACGTCGCAGTCTGCACCTATATACTTGCTGAGTTCGGTCATGAAACTCTGACAGAATCTCATTACTTCCGCATCGGATTTGCCTTTGGGGTCGAAGTCCGAGCCGCCCTTCGCGCCGCCCATAGGAAGCGTCGTCAGACTGTTCTTGAAAACCTGTTCAAAGCCGAGGAATTTGATTATTCCGAGATACACCGACGGGTGAAGTCTTATTCCGCCTTTATAAGGACCTATCGCCGAATTGAACTGAACTCTGAATCCCCTGTTGACATGCACTTTGCCGTTGTCGTCAGTCCAAGGTACGCGGAACATTATCTGTCTTTCGGGTTCGACTATCCTTTCAAGCACGCCCGCCTCAACGAGGTCCTGCCTTTTTTCTATAACGGGTTCAAGCGATGTGAATACTTCCGTTACCGCCTGAATGAATTCGGGTTCGCCCGGGTTTCTTTTCTTTGTTCTCTCCAATAGGTCGAGAAGATATGCGTTTTTGATTGCCATTTTTTTACCCTCCAAATGATTCATTGGTTCCTTTGTTATAATTTTATCACAATTACTGCCATAAAGTATAATATTTTTTTAAAAAATCGCTCAAATTTTATTAAAAATTTATTATATTTCCGATAAAAAATTTTTATATCCCAGTTATATTCTTGTAAACGGCAATGATTTTCAGATTTGAAAACACGTTAAAAACAGCGTTGAAGGTCGACGAAAAGCGCAAATATTATAATGAGGACGAAACCCACAGCATGTATGATTCCCTCTACTCGCCTGTTTATGGGCTTTTTCCGTATCCATTCTATTAGAGTGAATATCGCCCGGGAACCGTCCAGCGCGGGAACGGGCAACAGATTGAATACCGCGAGATTTACGCCTATGAATGCCGAAATATTTAAAAAACTCCAAAGTCCGCCCACACGAATGGCGTCGGCGGTTACGGAAATCGTCGTTATCGTGCCGCCGATTGAACCTATGCCGAGAGCACCCGTTATAAGCTGCTTCAATACCGTAAATATCGTCCCGGCAAGTTTAAAAGAATATTCGAAACTCCTACCGAGAGTATGAAAGAATCCCAATCTCACTCCCGTCGAACGAAAACCGTAATCTATAAGCGCGCCGTCTCCGTCCGTCTCATACGTTACGCCGAGCGCCTCGCAAAGAGTCTGCATGTCTTCGACATTTTTAAAATCGGTATCCGCGCGCATTTTTATCGCGACCTGCATTTCTTTTCCGCCGCGCAATATCCCGAAACTTACTTCGTCCCCTGCTTTTCTTCCGTCAATGGCGTTCATAAGGTCGGTTACAAGATATACGTTTTTACCGTCCGCACTCAATATTACGTCCCTGTCGCGGAACGAATATTCTTCACCGTACTCACCTGCATCCGTTACCGTATAGGTCATGATAGCGGTATGTCCGTATATCCCGAACATTAAAGCAATAAGCAAAAGCGCAAGAAAATAATTCATCAGCGCACCCGATACAAGTACGATTATTCTCTGCCACGGCTTTTTGTTATTGAATGCAACGGGGTCGCTTATATCCTCGTCCTCACCGCGGAAAGAACAGAATCCGCCGAGCGGCAACGCACGAACGGAAAATACTTCGCCGTCCTTCTTGGTCTTGCTGAATATTTTGGGACCGAAACCAATCGCAAACTCGTCTATACCGAACCCGAAAATTTTGCCCGTGATATAATGCCCGAACTCGTGCACCGTTATCATTACGAGCAAAATCAATATTGCTATCAGTATATACAGTATATAAGACATTACTTCCCCGAATGAGGTCAAAAACAATAATTCCATTATACTCCGAAATGTTTTCCGACAAACTCCGACGCAAATGCGTCTGCACGAACAAGACTTTCATAGTCGTCGCAGGCTTCGCCGTTATAAGCGTTAAGCGCGCCGCTGATAGCGGCGTATATACCCGTAAAAGGTATCTGATTTTTTAAAAACAGCCTCACCGCCGCCTCGTTTGCGCCGTTGGCGACAGCAGGATATCCTCCGCCCGACTTCGCCGCACTCACCACAAGATCGAAACACGGGAATTTTTTTCTGTCGGGTTCACTAAAAGTTAGTTTGCCTATTCCCGCGAAATCTAAACGCTTTATATCCGATTTTATTCTTTCCGGATACGTGAGCGCGAGCGCTATCGGCAATTCCATGGTAGGATAACTCATCTGCGCCATAACCGACCCGTCTTTAAACTCCACCATAGAGTGTATGATACTTTCTCTGTGAATTATTACGTCTATTTTATCAAAATCCGTTTTATACAGCCATTTTGCTTCGACCACTTCAAAAGCTTTATTGACAAGAGTAGCACAGTCTATCGTGATTTTTGCGCCCATATTCCAGTTTGGATGTTTCAGGGCGTCCTTTGCCGTAACTTTTTCGAGCGCCGAAACTTCCAAATCCCGAAACGCCCCGCCGCTCGCGGTAAGTATAATGCGCTCGAAAGGTTTATCAAAGTCAAAGTTAAGAGCCTGAAAGATGGCGGAATGTTCGCTGTCTATTGGTATAACGGAAAGATTTTTTCTTGCTGCGAGTTTCGTTACGAGCCCCCCGCCGACAACAAGGCTTTCTTTATTTGCAAGTGCTATATTTTTACCCTTGCCGAGCGCATCGAGAACGGCGACAATGCCCTTGAACCCCACCAATGCTATTACCACGATGTCAGCTTCGGCTATAATCGCTTCCGTAAAAGCCTCTTCGCCGAAATAATACTCTGTATTTTCGGGAAGGCTCAAATCCGAAGGCCGGGAACAAGCGGTCGCGACAATCGGACGAAATTCTCTTACCTGTTCGGCAAAAAGACGGGAATTATTTCCCGCCGCTAAAGATATTATTTCGAATTTATCGGGGTTTCTCCGCACGACATTCAAGGTCTGCGTGCCTATCGAACCCGTACTGCCTATAAGAGCGATTTTCTTCATACATACGCCCGCCCGTGAGTTATTTACTATTATATGAACTGTTATTTATTTTAATGCTTATTTATATAAAGAGAAACATAAACCAAACAAAGGCAGAAGCAAAAGTCATTCCGTCTATTCTGTCCATAACGCCGCCGTGCCCGGGCATTATCCTGCCCATGTCTTTTATACCCGTACGGCGCTTTATCAAACTTTCAAACAAATCCCCGGCTTCCGTAAACACCGCGCCCACAATTCCGATAATTATGAAAATCAGCGCGGGAACAGCTGAATTTATCTGCGGAGTAAAAATAAAATACACCAAAAGCGCGCCTATAAGCCCACCTATAAGCCCGCCTATCGCTCCAGCGACGGTTTTATTTGGGCTGATAGTAGGACAGAGTTTTCTGACTTCGCCTTTTTTGATTTTTCCGTAAGTCATTCCCACGAGATACGCAAAAGTATCGGTCAGCGGGGCTATTACGAACACCAAGAGCAATGCGACAAGACCTTGCGAATTCTCGTTGTTCATTATCATTGTCAGTATCAGTAAAGAAGGATAAATTACAGACAAAAGTGAAATACCTGCGTTTTTCGCGTTATCGACTCCGCCCTGAGCTTCGAAAACGGCGGCAGAATATATTATTATAAAGGCAACTGACAGCAGCCAGCCGTAACCGTGCGCAGAAAATTTCTCAATGCACGCGCCACTTCGAAAGTGCCCGCCGCACAGAAAAACCATAACAAAACGTTAAACAGGCGGTAGTCGACATATTCTCTAAAAAGAAAAAACGCAACGACTATCGCCACAAAACAAGCCCCTGAAACAGTCCTTACTTTCATAAGTTATACCTTTCCGAACCGACGCACGCGCCCCGAATAATTTTCAAGCGCTTTATCGAATTCTTTTTCATCAAAATCGGGCCACAAAACATCCGTAAAATACAGTTCGCTGTATGCGCCCTGATACAGCATGAAATTGGAAAGCCGGCACTCTCCGCCCGTCCTGATAATCAAATCGGGCTCACCGAATTCATAAGTATAGAGATTTTCGGAAATACTCTTTTCCGTAACTTCTCGTCCCGACTTTATCAGCTTATTTACCGCGTTGACAATCTCCTGTCGTCCGCCGTAATTGACGCCTATATTGAGAACATGCGCGACGTTATCCTTGCTCGCCCGCATACCGTCCTCTATAATCTTTTGAAGTTTGTCGCTCAATGCGGTCAAATCCCCCATAACAAACAGCCTGACGTTGTTTTTGAGCACCTTCCCGATAAATTTCTTAAAGTATTTTTCGAGAAGACGCATCAATTCGTCCACTTCTTCTTTGGGTCTTGACCAGTTTTCGGAAGAAAAAGCATAAAGAGACAGCGTCTTTACGCCTGCATCAAATGCCTGCGAAACTATTCTGTCGACGTTATCGGAACCCTTTTTATGCCCGTACGAGCGGTTTTTTCCGCGAAGTGTTGCCCATCTGCCGTTCCCGTCCATTATTATCCCGACGTGCGACGGAATTTTATTTATTTCCATTATACGCTCATAACGTCCTTTTCTTTGTCGGCATAGAGTTTGTCTATTTTGTCAACGGTTTCGTTTATGAGTTTATCTATCTCTTTTTCACATACCGCATGTTCGTCTTCCGAAAGTTCCTTATCATTTTTCATCTTTTTTAAGGTATCCATGGCGTCTCTGCGTATATTACGCACCGCGACCTTGGAATCTTCCGACATTCTCTTTATCTGTTTTACAAGCTCTTTTCTGCGTTCCTCCGTAAGCGCGGGGAAAACAAGTCTTATAACTTTGCCGTCATTTACGGGCGTTATTCCTATATTATCCGCAAGCAATTGTTTCTCTATGACTTTCAGCATAGACGAATCCCACGGCGCGATTACAAGACAGCGACCCTCGGTAACTGACAGATTGCCGACCTGGTTTATGGGCGTGGGTGTACCGTAATAATCAACCAATACTTTATCGAGTATATGAGGATTCGCTCTCCCCGCCCTTATCGTAATATACTCTCCGTTTAATACGTTTACCGTCTTTTCGGTCTTTTCCATGACTTCCATCATGAGATTTTCGTAACGTTCGTTTTCAATTGCCATTTTTGTTTCTCCTTATCGTATCATTTATTTTATGAGCGTTCCTATCTTCTGACCAGTTACCGCGCGATACAACGCTTTATCTTCAAACAATCCGAATGCAAGAACCGGAATATTGTTTTCCATGCATATTGTTATCGCAGTCGTATCCATTGCCCTCAGTCCTTGCGCTATGAAATCTTTATAAGTTATGCTTTCGAGTTTCTTTGCCGAAGGATTAAGTTTTGGGTCGGAATCGTAAATGCCGTCAACGTTTTTCGCAAGCAGTAATACTTCCGCGTCGATTTCCGCCGCACGGAGCGCGGCAGCCGTATCGGTCGTAAAGTAAGGATTGCCCGTCCCGCATGCGAATATAACTATTCGCCCCTTATTTAAATGCGACATCGCTTTTCTCAAAATATAAGGTTCGGCGACGCGTGTTATGGTGAGAGCGGTCTGCACACGAGTGGGAGCTCCCTTACGTTCAAGCGCATCCTGTATCGCAAGCGCGTTTATTACCGTAGCGAGCATTCCCATGTGGTCTGCGGTCGTCCTGTCCATTTCTGTACCCTGCCTGCCGCGCCAGAAATTGCCGCCGCCTACAATTATCCCGATTTCGACACCCAGATTCTTTATCTCTATAATCTGGTCGACAACGCTGTCCAAAACCTTTTCGTTTATACCGCTGCCGACCGAACCGGCAAGCGCTTCGCCGGAAAGTTTTATTATCACTCTTTTATAAAGCACTTTATCCATCACGCTCTCCTTTTGTATAAGTCCGTATATCTTTTTATATTATATACTATTTTACGGCGTTTGTCTATACGAAAACGAAAATACTCTGCGGTTTTTGCAAAATTACGGAAAATTTTTCATTAAAAATCTCCGCCCGAACTCTTTTATTCTCTTCACTCACTCTTTTTCTCTGCGCTACATGCTCTTTTACTCTTCGCACCGTATTCTTTCACCGTTTAAAAAGAAGCCGCTCACGCCGATTAGGTCGTGAGCGGCTGAAAATTTATTTATAAAATTTAAGAAAAACTCTTATTTTTTCATCTGCGCTTCGACTTCGGCGGCAAAATCGTTGCTCTTCTTTTCAAGACCTTCGCCCATTTCAAAACGCGTAAATCTCTTAACGGTAAGAGTCTTGCCCATTTTATCCGAATAACTCTTAACGAGTTTTTCGATTGTCATAGCGGGGTCTTTTACAAACGCCTGATTCATAAGGCAATATTCGTCGTAATACTTTTTGACTCTGCCCTCGACCATCCTGTCGACAATCGCGGCGGGCTTGCCTTCGTTGAGCGCCTGCGCTTTAAGAATTTCTTTTTCATGCTCCACGACTTCCGCGGGAACTTCCGCAGCGGTAAGGTACAGGGGTTTTGCAGCCGCTATCTGCAACGCAACGTCGTGCGCGAGTTCATGCGTGGCATCGCATGTGCATCCGTCGATTTCGACAAGCACACCGACTTTTCCGCCCATGTGTATATAACTCTCTATAACCCCGTTATCGGCAGTGTATTTCACGAAGCGGCGAATGGCTATCTTTTCGCCGATTTTCGCGGTTACAGCTATCGTATCGTCATTTTTGGCGGCGACAAGCGCGTCTATATCCGCAACGTCGTTATTGAAAACGTAATCCGCAACGTCGTTGACGAATTCTTTATACTGATCTCCCTTTGCCACAAAGTCGGTTTCGCAGTTTACTTCGACGAGAACACCGGTTTTGCCTTCCACCTTAGCAGCGACGATACCCTCTGCGGCTATCCTCGAAGCCTTTTTGGCAGCGGTAGCCATTCCCTTTTCTCTTAAATAGTCTACCGCCTTATCCATATCACCGTTGGTTTCGGTGAGCGCCTTTTTACAATCCAACACGCCCGCACCCGTCTTCTGACGGAGAGCGATTACATCACTTCCTGTAAACATCTGTCTATCTCCCTTTTGATTATTCTGCTTTTTCCTCGGCAGATGCCTCGGTTTCGTCTACGACTTCGCTTTCCGCGGCTTCGGCTTCCGTGCCCATCTGTTCGCCCTGGTTTGCCTCGATTACCGCATCAGCAATAACGGAAGCGATGAGCTTTACGGCTCTTATCGCATCATCGTTACCGGGAATAACGTGGTCGATAAGGTCGGGGTCACAGTTAGTATCGGTTATGGCTACGATCGGAATGTGTAATTTTTTCGCTTCCATGACCGCAATGTCTTCCTGGTCGGGGTCGACTATGAACATAACGCCCGGAAGCGTCCTCATCTCTTTAATACCGCCCAAGTTAGTTTCGAGCTTATCCCTTTCCGCTTTAAGCTTCATTACTTCTTTCTTGGGAAGAAGGTCGAACTCGCCCATTTTTTCCATATTGTTGAGCTTGTTAAGCCTGTCTATTCTGGAACGAATGGTTTTAAAATTCGTCAGCGTACCGCCCAACCATCTCGAATTCACATAGAATTGTCCGCATCTTTCAGCTTCTTCGCGGATAGCGTCCTGCGCCTGCTTTTTCGTGCCGACGAAAAGTATGCTCTTACCGCGTTTTACCTGCTCCACGATGAACGGATATACGTCGTTCTCGATAAGTTCCACGGTCTGTTCCAAATTGATGATGTGAATGCCGTTTCTCTCGCCGTAGATATACTTCTTCATTTTCGGATTCCAGCGCTTGGTCTGGTGCCCGAAGTGTACTCCCGTTTCAAGGAGCTGCTTCATTGTGATTACTGCCATTTTGTTCCTCCGTTTCTCCTCCCCGCACGCTTCTTTTTTGCCGACTACTTTCCCGATTGCAAAAAATTTTCGGGAGCACGAACGTCGGCAGGCGTTCGGGTGCGAATTTTATAGCCTTATCATTTTAGCATAATTTATCTTGTTTTGCAAGAAATTTACAGCCGTTTTAAAAAAATCTCCGCGCAAAAACAGTTGTTTTTGCGCGGAAAAGAAGTAATTTTTAAATTATCAATATACTGCGTTGCTTTTCAAGATTTTTAAATATTAAAATATAATTTCTTGATTACTTAGAATACTTCAAAACGACGGCTTTCATCTCAGAAAGTTTTTCTTCCATCTGCGAGAGAAGTCTGAACTGCACACGCGCGCGGTCAAGATTATGCTTTTTTCTGCTCGTCCTGAAATACACGTCCCCCCGGAGATAATCTTCGAGGAATCTTATTCCGCATTCATAAGTCATCATCAGGGCGCCTAACGCAAGATTTTCAATCTCGGACTCAGTCAGGACATCTTTCAGCTCCGATAAATATCCTTCTGTATACGCCTCGAAAAGCCCCATGTCGAATTTGACCGCAGAAAGGTCGGTTTCGTCTTCCGCCGCGGTGTTGCAGCCGAAACGTATGCTGTCGCCGAAATCGTAACACACCGACCCCGCCATTATCGTGTCGAGGTCTATGACCGCAATCGCTTTTTTCGTCTCCGCGTCAAACAAAACGTTATTGAGTTTAGTGTCGTTATGAGTGACCCGCGACGGAATTTCACCGCTTGCAAGTTTATCGACGATTAACCCCGTCATTTTTTCGCGAGCAAGGGCAAATTCGATTTCTTCCGAAACTTCGCTCTTTCTGCCCGCAACGTCCTTTTCAATTGCGTCTTTAAGGTCTCCGAACCTTTTTACCGTATCGTGAAAACGAGGTATTGATTCATAAAGCTGATTCGCGTCGAAATCGGATATCATACTCGCAAAACGACCGAACGCAACAGCCGACTGACAAAACGTCTCTCTGCTCTCAGAAATTTGATAAGTAATAGAATTGTCTATGAATTTGTACATTCTGAAATAATTTTCCCCGTCGAAATAATAAGGCTTGCCGTCAATAGCGGGAATAACGGTCATTGTTTCCCTGTCGGGATTACCGTTCCTTTCGGCAATCTTACGGCGCGCAAAATCCGTTACGAGAACAATATTCTGCATAAGACGCGGAACGTTCTGAAATATGGCGTTATTTATACGTTGGAACATATATTTATATCTTTTCCGACCGTCGTCGGTGATAAGAAGATAGGTATCGTTTATGTGACCTTCTCCGTAGCGCTCGCAACTTATCGGTTCGCCTTTATGCTCAAACTGCATATATGCTTTTTTTAAATCGTACCCCATTAACTTTCTCCGTTTTTTTTCAATTTTAATAACTTATTTATTTTACCATATATATGAAATTTTACAAAATAAATTGCGGACAAAATTTTACAATTTTATTATTTTTTGACAAGTATCACACAAATTTACCCGATTTTAGTGTGATGTCCGATTAAACTTTTGTTTTTATCAAAATAAAAAAATATAAAACTTACGCGCCGGCAAAAATTGCCGACGCGTAACGCATTTTTTAATTTAAATTCAGCCTTTCATCGCTTCTTCGACGGCGACTGCAAGCGCGACCGAGGCGCCGACCATCGGGTTGTTTCCCATACCGATAAGTCCCATCATCTCGACGTGAGCGGGCACCGAAGACGAACCCGCAAACTGTGCGTCGGAGTGCATTCTGCCCATAGTATCCGTCATGCCGTAACTCGCGGGACCCGCCGCCATGTTGTCGGGATGGAGCGTTCTGCCGGTACCGCCGCCGCTCGCAACAGAGAAATATTTCTTGCCGTTCTCGACAGCCCACTTTTTATATGTGCCCGCAACGGGATGCTGGAATCTCGTCGGGTTCGTGGAGTTGCCCGTTATCGATACGTCGACATGCTCGTACTTCATTATGGCAACGCCCTCGTTGACATCGTCCGCACCGTAGCATCTTACCTTTGCCCTGTCACCGTCGCTGTAAGCGGTTTCTTTGACAATGGTAAGTTCTTCGGTATAATAATCGAACTTGGTCTGCACATAGGTAAAGCCGTTTATTCTCGATATAATGAAAGCAGCATCTTTTCCGAGGCCGTTAAGAATGACTTTAAGAGGTTTCTTCCTGACTTTGTTTGCTGTTTTCGCAATGCCTATCGCGCCCTCCGCTGCGGCAAACGATTCGTGACCCGCAAGAAACGCGAAACATTCTGTTTCCTCCGAAAGAAGCATGGCGGCAAGATTGCCGTGGCCGAGACCGACTTTCCTGTTTTCGGCAACTGAACCCGGTATACAGAAACTCTGCAAGCCTATACCTATCGCTTTTGCGGCGTCGGATGCTTTCTTGCAGCCTTTCTTTATCGCTATCGCCGCGCCGGCGGTATATGCCCATACGGCGTTTTCAAAAGCGATGGGCTGTACTCCCTTGACTATCGCCTCGACGTTTATGCCCTTTCCGTCACAAACCGCTTTCGCGTCTTCGATGTCTTTGATACCGTATTCGGCAAGGCATTTGTTTATTTTATCTATTCTTCTGTCGTATCCTTCAAAAGTAACGCTCATATCTTACCTCCTACTCCTTGCGCGGGTCGATATATTTCGCCGCCCCGTCGAATCTGCCGTAACTTCCGCAGGATTTCTCGTAAGCCTCGTTCGCCGAAAGCCCTTTTTTTATGAAATCCGCCATTTTGCCGAAGTTGACGAACGAATAACCTATAATCTGGTCGTCCTTGTCGAGCGCAATCTTGGTAACGTATCCTTCTGCCATTTCGAGGTATCTCGGACCTTTCGCCTTGGTCGAATACATAGTGCCGACCTGCGAACGCAGACCTTTACCGAGGTCTTCGAGCCCCGCGCCGACGACGAGTCCGTCTTCCGAAAAAGCCGACTGCGTTCTTCCGTACACGATTTGGAGGAAAAGTTCTCTCATCGCGCAGTTTATGGCGTCACAGACAAGGTCGGTGTTCAGCGCTTCGAGAATGGTCTTGCCGGGCAGAATTTCCGCCGCCATTGCAGCCGAATGCGTCATTCCCGAACAACCTATCGTCTCCACGAGCGCTTCTTCGATAACGCCGTTCTTTACATTAAGAGTGAGTTTGCACGCGCCCTGCTGGGGTGCGCATCTGCCTACGCCGTGCGTAAAACCCGATATATCCTTTATCTCTTTCGCCTGTAC
Source organism: uncultured Clostridia bacterium (assembly GCA_944367535.1). Lineage (GTDB taxonomy): Bacteria > Bacillota > Clostridia > Christensenellales > Borkfalkiaceae > UBA1259. Next base: position 2,745 of record CALVWQ010000020.1, on the reverse strand, counting down.
CCATTTTGCCTCCTCGGGTATGGGCGCGGGACCGTGGTCGGGACCTTTCGCAACGCAGGACATTTTGTTTACTTCAGACGAATACTGCATAAATTTATGCCCTCCATATTATTTACAAATCTTAATCAGTATAACATAATCCGTCGCTTTTTGACAATTATTTTAAGCGGTATTTAAACATAATACGCAATTTTTTTAGGTTTATCGGCGGTTATCGCAATTCAGCGTCTTTTCCAACGAACGCTTATAATAGAACAAATATTGCTGAAAATATCCCGCATTCTCGCCGAATTCGCCGACGAAACGTTCGGAAATTTTTTTTCTGTCCTTTAACGTCCCGCCGAAATTTTCCGAATATACTTTCTCTATCCATGTGTCGACGGGGAAACTGTCCGAGCGGTGAAATCCGAACAATACCGCGCAATCGGCGACTTTGGGCCCCACGCCGCGGATGCGTATAAGGCGTTCGCGCAATTGCGAAGTGGGCATGACTGCAATTTCGTCGAGCGAAAACCCGTCAGCCATTTCGCGCGCAAGCCTGCTTATATATTCGGCACGATACCCGAGCCCTAGCCCCGCATAAAACTCGGCGTCTTTTCCGGCAAAACTTTCCGCTGTCGGAAATGCGTAAAATTTATCGCCGAAAAACTCGCGTTCTTCGCCCAGACTCGCGCAAATACGCTCTATTATCGATTTGATGCGAGGAATGTTGTTATTCTGCGAAATCACAAAAGAAAACAGCGCCTCCGCCCTGTCCTGATTGAGTATCCTTATCCCCTTACCGAGACGGGCGGACGTTTTGAGTATCTCGTATCCGCTTTGCTCCGCAGCATGAAAAATTTCCGAATAATCCCTGTTTAAATCGAAATAGTTACGGAAATACTCTTCGTCCCCCGCGGCGCATTCCACGATAGTAATTCCGTCCGCGCCATGACAATACGCGCTTTTATCCGACGAGCGCACCATATAGCCGTCTTTATGTCGCGCGAACCTGAACACCTGCCCGCAACACAGCGTGTCCTCGATGTTGAAATATTCGTCGCTTACTTTTATTTTTACGATTTCATCCATGGTATAACTCTTTTCCGAGGCTTACGGCACAGAAAAAAGCGGGCTGAATTCAGCCCGCAAATCATTCAATTCAGTTCTCTTTGGCGTAAACGCTGACTTTCTTGTCTCTTTTACCCATTCTTTCAAACTTCACGACGCCGTCTATAAGCGCAAACAAAGTATCGTCGCTGCCGATTCCCACGTTGTTGCCGGGATGAATCTTGGTGCCGCGTTGACGGACGATTATGCTTCCGCCCGTTACGCTTTCGCCGTTGCTCGCTTTGATTCCGAGCCGTTTCGCGTTACTGTCCCTGCCGTTCTTGGTGCTTCCGCCACCTTTATGGTGAGCAAATAATCTGAATAATATCATATTTATCTACCTCCCTTCTTACTTCGCGGCAATCTCGGTTATCTTAACCGCGGTGAAAGGCTGCCTGTGTCCCTGTTTCTTCCTTTCGTTCTTCTTGGCTTTATACTTAAAGACAATTATCTTCCTGTCTTTGCCCTGCGCGACTATCTCGCCGTATGCTTTATAAGCCTTAGCTTCGTCTGCCACCTTGACTCCGTTTTCGTCCGACACCATCAAGACACCGAATTCTACTTTGTCGCCTACGTTCCCCGAAAGTTTTTCGAATCTTATGACCGAACCTACTTCCGCCTTGTACTGCTTGGAACCGTTCTCCACGATTGCGTACATCTTTTACCTCCTGCTTCCCAGTCTCGCCGAATTTGATTTCGGGGCGGCGCATTTTTGCGCGCTTAAACTGCCCCATTCGTGCGGCTACTTCGGTATTCTACAATATTTTCTCGCTTTTGTCAAATGTTTTTGCATATTTTTCGCTTGTTTTTGCCAAACTATTTTTATGAAACATGCCGCCGAGTAAAACTTGGCGGAACTTAATTCACAAGGAGATTTTTATGGAAGCCACTAACATCAATCACAAGGCAATAAACGACGTATACAAAAACGCGCATATCGCGCTTCAAAGCATTTCCGACCTGCTCCCCTCCGTCGACGACGAAGAACTTAGAAAAGAGTTAAAGGACGAATACGAGGGCTATGAGAAAATAATCGGCGAAATTTCAACGTTCATGGCAGAAAAAGGTATTCAGCCGCAGGACATAAACGTTATAAAAAAAGCGTTTATGTGGGGCAGCATAAAGATGAAAACCATAATCGACAACAGCCGCAATCAGATAGCGGAAATGATGATTAAAGGCACCGTTATGGGAATTACGGAACTTACGGCAATGAAGAACGAAAAGACCAATTTCGACGATGGCGTCACCGAATTAATCGACAAACTTTTAACGCTCGAAGAGCAGTACGAACAAAACCTCAAAAAGTTTTTGTAAGACCATATCCGAAAACGTTTCTTTATTTTATTCGTGCGGCGGCAATAAAGCCGCCGCACGAAACGTATTATTTCTCTGTAATTTTATATCCGCCCCCGCGAAATCCACGGGGCTTCGCCTTTAATTTAATTTTTCTCTGACCATTTTAGCGTCCGTATAAATTTGACGACTTATAATCCACCTAATATATTATCCATTCATTTAATGTATTTGCTTTTTTCACTTGTTTTATTTAAAAAAATATGATATATTTAGTATATTGAATGCCGTAAACGCGACACACGGCAACGCTAAGGAGAAATTATTTTGAGAAAATTTGAGATTTCCACGGATTCAACG